>CALCCA010000216.1 GCA_937899725.1 uncultured Halomicronema sp. | reverse complement strand
CGGGTCTCTTTCCTTTCTTTTTCCCTTCTGTGGGGGTGTTTTGGTGTTTTTGTGGGGGGGTTGGGGGTGTGGGTGTGTTGGGGGGGGGGGGGTAGTTTTGAGTTGCTTGTTCCCTATTCCCTGTTCCCTGTTCCCTGTTCCCTATGCCCTGTGCCCTATGCCCTATGCCCTGTTCCCTGTTCCCTGCCGCGACCGGAATCCGTCGTTGCCCCCATCCAGTCGGTGTTTTCGCCGTCAACTCAATTTCTTTTTGACCCAGGAGGCGATCGCTCTCAATCCCACGCTGCCGACAGTGGGCCACTAATCGATTCGATTCTTGCATGGGGGCTGAGTCGGCGGTGTAGCTGATCGACGTAATGAAGGTGAGCCAAGGTTCTTGACCCATGGCGTAGACGTAGACCTGTTGGGGTTGCAGTTGGTGGACGAGGGCGATCGCCCGGTCGGCATTGGAGCCATCGAGGCGGCGGCTTTGGGCCAGTTGGCGGGGCACGGGTTGGGGCAGCAGAGGGCCATAGGCCCAGGTGTAGGGAGCACCGTCGCATTCCATACCAATCAACAGCACGTCGAGGGGGCCGAACAGGTGATGAATATGCTGGTAAAGCTGGGGATCGAGGTTATTGGAGTCGGCAGCACAGAGAATCGTGCGCCCCCGTAGCTGAATCCAGTAGGCGGTTTTGGTGGCGATGTTGAGATCACCATGTTCACCTAACACGGGCAGGCTGATGATTTCGCCATCAGGCAGGGGAATGGTGTCGAGTTCGTCTAGAGTTTGCACCTGATCGAAGCCAATTTGTTGGAGGGCGAGCTTGAGGGAAGGATCAATCAGAGCGCCCTTTTGGCCCTGGGGCACGACTAGATGCCGAATCTTATGCCGGAGTTGGAGCAGGGTTTCCAGCATGACGTGGTCCTGATGATTGTGGGTGATCAGGGCGTAGTCGATGGTGTCCGGCAGATCAGCATAGCTGTAGCGAGCCATGCCGTGGGGCTGGTCGTAGCTCACCAGGGGGTCCACCAGGATGGCCACGTCGGCGGTTTCAATCAGGACGCAGGCATGGCCCAAGTAGCGAAGGCGCACGCCCTCACCGCTGTAGGGTAAGCGGGAGGACGGCGGGGTGGGGGTGAACAGGTTGGTGAAGTGCTCGGCTTGGGCGGCACCCAGCTGCAGCGCGACGGCCATCTGCTGGACTGATTGGGGGGTATGGCGCATAGCAAAAAGCTGATCCCAAGCGCGATCGCAGAATGGTAGAGAGACCTGTAGGCTCTCAGTCTCTGGCAAGCGCGGGGTGCTGAGCACAAACGCTCGGTCGTCACTATTGCCCAATCGTAGAGCGATGCTCTGACGGCTGGGGTCATAATAGTCGCTGCAGTAGAGCAACCCTTCGATCAGCCGCACCGAGGGATGGTGCTGGGCATCGTACACCAGTTCCACAAAGCCTCGCAGCGCCTTGGGAATTTGCGAGTACAGCGGTTCTAAGGAAGCACCAGTGGGATGATTGGCCAACACCGTTTCTAGGGTGGCGATCGCTTCACTCAGGGCCAGCAACGCCCCCTGCTCTGTGCGGGTCTTTTCCAGCAACGCCTGAATTTCCGGCATGCGACCCACATCATGACGGATAAAGGGGCCACCTTGCATAGCCGGATCTTGCAGCGCCGAGGCATGTACCTGAGGCGCAGCAATAAACGACTCCATGACCGGAATTTGGGAGTGCGTCAGGTAGCGAGCCGCAGTCGCGGGGGGAATCAGGTAGCTCCAGGCATACCACTGGCTGATCAGCGGTTCCACCACCACCTGGGGTTTGAGATAGCCTTGAAAATCCTTCACAGGGCAAATTCCTCCCGGTCGGCAGCGTCGCCTACAGGGCGGGTCTGCAATTGCGCCAGCAGTTGTTTCTGCTCCAGCCGCTGGGCCAGTCCGGCCACGGTGGTCGCTTCAAATAGGTCAATTACCGTCACCTCCACAGCGAAGCGGTTCAGTAGTTGCGCCACTAACTGGGTCGCCAGCAAGGAATGTCCCCCCAGCTCAAAAAAGTCATCGTGAATGCCCACTCGTTCGACGCTCAAAACCTGAGAAAAAATATCCGCCAGTGCTGTTTCCGCGTCACTGCGAGGGGCCACATAGGTTGTTGTCGGCGATTCCAGGGCGGGGGCTGGGAGCGATCGCACATCAACCTTGCCATTGGGCGTCAGGGGCAGCGCGTCTAGCGGCACAAAGGTCGAGGGGACGAGGTAATGGGGGAGTCGTTCAGAAAGGAACTGGCGGAGGGGGAGGGAGGGCGTGGGGGGATGGGAGAGTCGGTCGGTCGTTAGAGATTCTTCCTGTTCCCGATTCCCTGTTCCCTGTTCCCGATTCCCGATTCCCTTCTGCCTTCCACCTTCTGCCTTCACTACATAGGCCACCAACCGCTTATCTCCCGGCAGGTCTTCTCGCACGATGACGACGCTGGCTTTGACATCAGGATGCTGGTTGAGCTGGTTTTCGATTTCGGCAGGTTCCACGCGGAAGCCGCGAATCTTGGCCTGATCGTCAATGCGGCCCAGCAGCTTAATGCGACCATCAGGGAGATGGCAGGCAAGGTCGCCAGTTTTGTAAAGCAGGGAAGAGGATTGGATGGATAGGTTTTGATTTTGTTCTTGGTTATTGGTTATTGGTTCCGGGTGTTGGGTTTTAGGTTCTGGGTTCTGGGTTCTGGGTTCTGCCTGTTCCCTAGCCC
Organism: uncultured Halomicronema sp.; assembly: GCA_937899725.1. Classification (GTDB taxonomy): domain Bacteria; phylum Cyanobacteriota; class Cyanobacteriia; order Phormidesmidales; family Phormidesmidaceae; genus Halomicronema. The sequence continues at coordinate 11,605 of CALCCA010000216.1, read as the reverse complement.
CTGTTCCCTTTTCTCTATGCCCTTCTGCCTTCTGCCTTCTACCTTCTAGCTTTTCCAAAAACGGATTCGGCACAAATCGTTCAGCGGTCAAAGCGGGTCGATTGCGGTAGCCTCGGGCGAGGCCCACGCCACCGATGTGGAGTTCGCCGATCGCACCGATGGGTAAAAGCTGTAGCTGGTCGTCGAGCACGTAAAGCTGTTTGTTAGCGCTGGGTCGGAGGGTGGGCTGTAGAGGTTGGCCATTGCCGCAGGGCACCATGCTGGCGTTCACGGTGGTTTCAGTGGGACCGTAGGCGTTGATAAAGCGGCGACCCTGACTCCAGGTGTTGATGAGTTCTGGCGAGGGGGCTTCACCGCCGACGAGCACCATGCGCAAATCGGGAAACTCGCCATAGGGAACGCTGACTAGCGCGGAGGGAGTGATGGTGATGTGGGTCACGCGATGGCGACGCATCAAGTCAGCCAGGCCCGGTCCGGGCAGGAGGGTCTCGTGGGGGGCGAGCAGGAGGCGGGCTCCGGTGGCCAGAGCCATGACGATTTCGGGAATGCAAGCGTCGAAGCTAAAGGAGAAAAATTGCAGCACGCAGTCGCCCGATCGCACATCGCAAACGCGAATTTTGTCGGCGGTGAGGTTGGTCAGCCCGCCGTGGGAAACCAGGACGCCTTTGGGAGTGCCGGTGGAGCCGGAGGTGTAGATCAGGTAGGCGAGGGTGGCGGGGGAGTAGGGGAGTGAGGGAGTGAGGGAGTGGGTGGGATATTGGTCAATTGCGTCACGATCGCGCTGTAAATCTACCACCTGGCAATCGGTGGGGTGGGTCGTGCCCACCATCCAGTCACCAGCGGCGATGAATGCTTCCGTTGAGATAAGGACCGCCGCCTGAGCATCTGCCAGCATGAAGGACAAGCGCTCGGCGGGATAGGCGAGGTCGAGGGGCAGGTAGGCACCGCCCGCCTTCAGCACGGCGAGCAGGGCAATGATCATGGCGGGCGATCGCGTCAAACAAATCCCAACAATCACTTCGGGGCCGACACCGAGGGCTTGCAGATGGTGGGCGACTTGGTTGCTGCGGTGGTTGAGTTCGGCATAGGTGAGCAATTGCGGTTCGAGGCCGTCGAACACTACCGCGATCGCGTCGGGGGTGCGATCGGCCTGAGCCTCAAACAGGTGATGGAAGCCGCGATCGCGGGCATAGGGCATTTGGGTGTCATTCCACTCAACCAACTGCTGGTGCTGCTCGGCGGCAGTTAGCAGAGGCAGTTCGGCGATGGGTTGATGGGGCGCGGCCGCGATGCCTGTCAACAGGGTTTGAAAATGAGCCACCATCCGGCGGATAGTCTCCGGTTCAAACAAATCGCGATTGTACTCAAAGCCACCGGCGATGCCGTCTGGAGTTTCGTAGAGATCGACGCTGAGATCGAGCTTGGCGGTGGCATAAGCTTGAGGCAGTGGCTTTAAGGTCAGCCCCGGCAGCGAAATCGCCGACTGAGGCGCATTCTCCAGGCGAAATTTGACCTGAAACAGGGGGTTGTAGCTCAGGTCGCGCTCGGGCTGTAGAACTTCCACCAGCTTTTCGAAGGGTAGATCTTGATGCTCATATGCCTGGTAAGTGGTGACCTTGAGCTGTGACAGCAGCGTGAGAAAGCTGGCCGGGGGGGTGAGCTGAGAGCGCATCACCAGGGTATTCACAAAGAAGCCAATCAGTCCTTCGACTTCGGCCCGGTGGCGATTGGCAATGGGAGTGCCGACTAGCAAATCTGACTGTCCGGTATGGCGAAACAGCAGCACCTTGAAGGCCGTCAGCAGGGTCACAAACAGCGTGGTGGATTGTTGCTGGGCCAGGGATTTGAGGCGATCGCTCAGGTCTGCCGACAGGGCAAAATTTTCCACCGCGCCGCGAAAGGTCTGTACTCGCGCCCGAGGAAAATCCGTCGGCAGTTGCAGCACCGGCAGCGGACCAGCGAGCTGCTCTCGCCAGTAGCTCAGTTGCCGTTCCAACACCTGGCCCTGCAGCCACTCACGCTGCCACACCGCAAAATCGCCGTATTGAATCGGCAGGGTCGGCAGGGCCGGATCAGCCCCCGTCAGATGGGCGCGATAGAGCCCGCCCAATTCGCGCAGCAGTACCTCCATTGACCAGCCATCCGCGATGATATGGTGCATCGTTAACAGCACCACCGATTCCAGCTCCGCCAACGGTAGCCACGTCACCCGCAACAGCGGGGCCTGGGTCAAATCAAAGCGAGTTTGGGCCGCCGCGATCGCCTGCCGCCGCACCTCAGCTGCCTGCTCTGAGGGGGCCAACGATCGCAGATCTTGCTGCTCGATCGTGATTGGTGCCGGAGGGACCACCACCTGCATGGGTTGTCCCTCGACCGTGATGAACCGAGTTCGCAAGGCTTCGTGACGCTCGATCAGGGCATTGAAGCTTTGGCTAAAGGCCGCCTCATCTAAAAATCCCTGCACCTGAATCGCCAGGGGAATGTTGTAGACCGCCCCCTCCTGCTGCATCTGCTCTAAAAACCACAGCCGCTGTTGGGCAAACGACACCGGCAAGGGTCCCGTCCGAGGCACCGGCTGAATGGGGGCGGGGGCCGTCGGCTCGTGCTGACGCAAAAACGCCAGAATTTCGGCCTTCCGCGCCTGGAGTTGAGCACTCAAATCATCAGTCAATACCGCTTCCGGAGCATTACAGCGCAGGCGATCGCCCTCCGCCCAGAGCTGCACCTCCTGCTGATAGAGATCCGATAAAAATTGTTCAAGGGTCTTCATAGCTCAATCTCCTTACGCCCCGCTGCCGTCACGGGGGAATTCAACGTCATCTGCAGGGCGTCGATGTGAACCGCTAGATCAGCAATGGTGGGGCGTTCAAACATCACCCGCAACGGAATATCTAGCTCAAACGCTTTCCGCAATCGCGTATTCATCCGCGTGGCGCTGAGGGAATTGCCCCCCAGCTCAAAAAAGTTGTCGGCCACACTCACCGTCTCCAGCCGCAGCACGGCCTGCCAGATATCGGCGATGCGGACTTCCGTCACCGTTTGGGGCGATCGCGCCGCGCCACTTGCCGGGCGATCGGGAAGCGGTAGGGCGTTACGGTTGACCTTGCCATTGGGCAACAGCGGCAGCGCCGCGAGCGTGACGAATTGCGTCGGCACCATGTAGGCAGGGAGGTGTTGGGAGAGAAAGTGGTGGAGTGGATGGGTGGATGGGTGCAGGGTGTTAGGTTCTAGGTTCTGGGGTCCGGATGCTCCCTGTGCCCTATTCCCTGTTCCCTGTTCCCTGTGCCCTTCTGCCTTGACAACGTAGGCCACCAATTGTGGATTAGCCGCTGCATCTGTCCGCAGTAGCACTGCTGCTTGCTTCACGTCGGGGTGCTGGGTGAGGACGGCTTCGATTTCGCCGAGTTCAATGCGGAAGCCGCGCAGTTTAACCTGGTGGTCAATGCGGCCCAGATATTCAAGGGCGCCGTCGGGGCGGTAGCAGGCGCGATCGCCGGTCTGGTAGAGGGTGGATGAGTAAATGAGTGGATGGGTTTCGGCGTAAGCGCTCGATTCGGCTGAGCTCATCGTCGAAGCCAGCCGAACAGTGGGCGGGTTTTGACCTCGTTCTGGATTCTGGGTTCTGGGTTCTTCCTGTGCTCTGTTCCCTATGCCCTGTTCCCTAGTCCCTTCTGCCTTGCCATGAAACGGATTCGGGATAAACCTTTCTGCTGTCAAATCAGGCCGATGCCAATAGCCACGGGCAACGCCCACGCCGCCAATATGAAGCTTGCCGGGAATGCCGGGGGGCACGAGGCGCTGTTGGGAGTCGAGTAGATAAATTTGGGTGTTGGCGATGGGCCAACCGATGGGAACAGTGGCGGTCGGGATCGATGATGGGGACGGTGAACAGGCCCAGGCCGTGACGTCGATCGCGGCTTCGGTGGGGCCATAGAGGTTATAGAGTTCCACACCGGGCAGGGTCTGGAAGAATTGCGTTTGCAGACTCTGGGGCAGGGCTTCGCCGCTGCAGATGACCCGCTTGAGGCTGGTACAGTCGGCCACGTTGGGGGCTTCTAAAAAGGCGGCCAGCATGGCGGGCACGAAATGCAGGGTAGTGATGTGCTCTTGTTGGATCAGCTCGACTAAGTAGGCGCTGTCTTTATGGCCTGCGGGACGGGCTAGCACCAGGCAGGCTCCGGTCATCAAGGGCCAAAAAATTTCCCAGGCGGAGACATCGAAGCTGAGGGGCGTTTTTTGCAGGACGCGGTCAGCGGCGGTCAGGGGGTAGGCATCTTGCATCCAACAGAGGCGATTCACTAGGCCGCGATGGGTGTTGATGACGCCTTTGGGACGGCCAGTAGAGCCGGAGGTGTAAAGGAGGGAGAGGGGGTGGTGGGGGAGTAGGGGAGTGGGGGAGTAGGGAAGTGAGGGATTTGGGGAGTGGGGTGGTGAGGCGGTGAGGTTGATTGGCGTGGTGTCAGTGGGCAGGTCGGACAGCAAGCCTGCCGTGGGGGAGTGGGTGATCAGGACGGGCGGGGCGGCGTCTTGGAGCATCCAGGTGAGGCGATCGCGGGGATAGCTGGGGTCGAGGGGTAGGTAGGCACCGCCCGCTTTGAGGATGCCAAACAATGCCACGACGAGGTCGAGAGAACGATCGAGGCAGACGGCGACGGGTATTTCGGGGCCGACGCCGAGGCTTTGTAAATGGTGGGCGAGCTGGTTAGCTCTGGCATTGAGGTCGCGGTAGGTCAGGGTTTCGGCTTGAAAGCGAACCGCGATCGCCTCGGGGGTGCGATCTACCTGGGCTTCGATTAATGCCGGTAGGGGGCGATCGCGGGGATAGTCGGTAGCGGTCTGGTTCCACAGGTGAATTTGGGCCTGTTCTGCAGGGGTGAGCAGCGGCACGTCTCTGAGCCAATTGTGAGTTGTGAGCCCCAGCAGCAGGATCTCCAGATGGGTCAGCAGGCGGTGAATGGCATCTTGAGGGAAGCGATCGCGGCGATACTTGGCAGTTAGCAACAAGTGTTCTCCCGGTGCGACCAGCAGGGTCAGCGGAAAGTGAGTCCATTCGATGAACCTGACGTCTTCTAGGGCTAGATCTGATTGCCCACCCAGCAGGGCGGCATTGACGGGATAGTTTTCCATCACCAGCAGGCAGTCGAAGAACGCTTGTCCAGGGGGCAATTCACTCCAAGCCTGAACATCCATCAGGGCACTGTATTCATAGGTGGAGGCACTGGCGCGATCGCGCTGCAGCTGCTGTAACCAGGGGATCACCTCAGCAGCTGCGGGCACTTGCACCCGCACCGGCAGGGTATTGATGAATAGGCCCACCATAGCGGCGGCACCCGGTATGGCAGGTGGACGACCGGCACCGGTAGCCCCAAAGACGACATCGTCGCGATCGCAATAGCGGCTCAAGAGCAGGCCCAAAGCGCCCTGAATCAGAGTGTTGAGGGTGAGCTGATGGGTCTGGGCAAACGTTTGCAGTTGAGCGGTCTGCTCGGGGGAGAGGAGATGCTGTTGCTCGGTGGAAGCGGCCGGAATGTTATGGGAGGAGGCCGGAGGGGTGCCTATGGGTAATGGCGTAGGGTCGCTAAAGCCCTGGAGATAGCTTTGCCAAAAGGTCTGGGCAGCAGCCGGATCTTGAGCCTGCAGCCAGGTGAGGTAGTGGGCGTAGGGAGGGGGAGAGGAGATAGGGAGATAGGGAGATGGGAGGGAAGAGGAGAGCGATGGGGCGCTTGCGGATGACCGAGTGATGGCGAAATATTGGCTAAACACCGTTTTGAGCAGATTGGCGGCGGACCAGCCATCGAGGATGAGGTGGTGGTAGGCCCAGATCAGGTGATGGGTGCGATCGCTCACTTGCATCAGGGCTAGCCGCACGAGCGGCGGGGTCTGCAGGTTGAAGGGTTGAGTCTGATTGCATTCCAAAAAGACTTGTAGGCGGGTGGCCTGCAGTTCCGGAGACTGACCGCGCCAGTCTTGGTTGACCCAAGGCAACTCGACCTGGCGATACACTACCTGGAAAGGGTCGTCGCGCTGTTCCCAATAGCAGGCGGTGCGCAGCACGTCATGGTGAGTCACGACCTGCCGCCAGGCCCGGTGTAGCGCTGCTGCATCCAGCTCTCCCGTCAGAGTTAGCACGATTTGCGGCACGTAGACGCCGGACTCTGGGGCTAGCAGCGTGTGGAACAGGATGCCCTGTTGCATGGCCGACAGGGGGTAGATATTTTCGATATTTTTGCGTTTGTCCATAATTACCCCCTAAAGATCCGCTAGAAGATCGTCGAGTTCGTCCTGGCTGAGTGACATTTGTGGAAAGTCTGATGGCGTGTAGCCGTCATCCTCATCGGTGGTGAGGCAATGCTCGATTAGCTGTCGCAGCACCTCGACAAAGCCCTCGGCGAGGGAGGCAATCGTGGCGCGGCGGTGAATGGCGGTGCTGTAGGCCCAGTGCAGCTGTAGCTGTCCTCGGCTGACCAACCCATCAATTTCAAGTAGGGTGGGGCGCGCATCCTCAGCGCTGCGAGCCGCCCCAGTCGTTTCTGAGGCCGGGGCGAAGCGCTCATCCGCCGTCCACACCTGATCGAGCTGCCCCAAATAGTTAAAGCGCACCGCTGCCGCTGCCGACGGCCAGGCATCCAGGTGCAAATAGCGCCCCACGCCGTAGCCTAGACCCCGATGAGGCACTGCCCGCAGGGTTTCTTTTACCTGCTTCAGAGCCGTGCCCAGGGTGGGCGTCGCCGTCAGGTCTAAAGCGACGGGAAAGAGCGTCGTAAACCAACCCACCGTGCGCGTCAAATCGATATCAGTGGCCTCGGCCCCAGGGAGCGCTTCTCGCCCGTGGCCTTCCAGTTCTAGCCGCAGTCGCCGCGTCCCCGTCCAGGGCTCAAAAGCCAGCACCAGAGCCGTCAGCAGCAAGTCGTTGATCTGCACTGGGTAAGCTCCCGGCACCTCTTGCAACAGGCGGCGCGTATCCGCTTCGCTGAGGCTAACCGTGACCCGGTCCGCGATCGCCTGCCGATTGTCGGCACTGGCAAAATCCCTAGGTAAGGGCACCATCGGAGTCGCTGCAAGGCTTTGCCAATAGGCACTCTCGGCTGCCAGCGTGGGGGTACGGGCATAGGCGTGGAGCTGCTCAGCCCATTGCTTAAAGGCCGTCGTCTTAGCTGGTAGCTGTACCGTCTGGCCCTGCTCTAGCTGTCCGTAAACGAGTCGTAAATCGGCCAGCAAAATTCGCCAGGAGACCCCGTCAATCCCCAAATGATGGCACACCAGCAAGAGGCGATGCTCCTCCTCAAAGTCGAAGTAAGCGACCTGCAGCAATGGTCCCGTCGCCAGGTCAAAGCCGGTTTGCAGATCTCGGGTGGTTTCCGCGATCGCTCCCGGCAAATCAGCTGCGGGGCCGCTGACCACCGTCAGCGATACCGGCCCCGGTGCCTGCCACTGTTGCTGCCAGCCCGCTGCCGTCTGCCCAAAGCTGGCCCGCAGGGCATCGTGATGCTCTAGCAATCGCGCCAAGGCTTGCTCTAACAACAACGGCTGCATCGGCTGACGCACTTCCAGCAATAGGGCTTGATTCCAATGGTGAGGATGCTTGAGAGTCTGTTCAAAGAACCAGTGCTGGATGGGTGTCAACAGCCCAGTTCCTGTCACGAGCCCCTGTTCTGCGGGTACCTGGGTCCGACTCGACACCACCGTCGCCAGTCGAGCGATCGTCTGCTGCTGAAACAGATCCTTGGGCGTCAGGTGCAGACCCTGCTGATGGGCTTTGGCGATCGCCTGCAGCGCCAAAATCGAATCGCCCCCCAGCGCAAAGAAATTGTCCTGCATCCCCACCTGAGCCACCGGCAGCAGTTCTGTCCAAATGGCCGCCAGCGTGGCTTCGGTCGCCGTCATCGGCGCACTGTCCTGAGCTGCCACCGCCAACACTGTCGGGATGGGCAACGTCTGCCGATCACGCTTGCCATTCGGTAGACGCGGCAGGTCATCCAGCAGCATGAAGCAACTCGGGAGCATGTAGTCAGGAAGTTGGTCGGCCAGGAAGGAGCGGAAGTGGGCGGAGCCGGGATGGGGAGATGGGGAGATGGGGGGCGGAGGGGATGAGTTTTGAGTTTTAAGGTTTGAGTTTTGAATGGCATCGAACTGAGAACTCGAAACTGAGAATTCAGCACGCTCTTTTTCTGCCTGTTCCCTATTCCCTGTTCCCTGTTCCCTATTCCCTGCTCCCTGTTCCCTATTCCCTGTTCCCTTCTGCACCACGTACGCTACCAATCGCTGTGTCCCGTTTTCGTCTGTCCAGGGATTGACGACGGCCTGTTCAATCTCAGGGTGACTGAGCAAGGCGGTCTCGATTTCGCCTAGCTCGATGCGGAAGCCGCGAATTTTCACCTGATTGTCCAGACGATCCAGGAATTCGAGGGTACCGTCGGGGCGGTAGCGGACGCGATCGCCAGTTTTGTAAAGAGTGAACTGGTTTTGACCTCGTTCTGGGCTCTGGATTCCGGATTCTTCCTGTCCCCTGTCTCCTATTCCCTGTTCCCCGTTCCCTGTTCCCTGTTCTCTAGTCTCTTCTGCCTTGCCATAAAACGGATTTGGCACAAACCGTTCAGCGGTCAGTTCGGGTCGGTTCAGGTAGCCGCGCGCCAGGCCAGCGCCGCCCAGGTACAGCTCGCCGGGCACGCCGATGGGGACGGGTTGACGATAGGCATCCAGAACGTGGGCTTGGGTATTCGCGATCGGACGACCGATGGACACAGTCTCCAACTGCTCCTGCATCCGAGCATAGGTGGAGTAAGTGGTGTCTTCGGAAGGCCCGTAGAGGTTATAGACGTGCTGGATATGGGGTAGTTGGTAGAGCTGCGGCACCAGGGCGGGCGGTAGCGGTTCGCCAGCCAGGTTGATGGTTGTGACGCTACCAGGGATGCCGCCGATCCGCAGGAGAGCCGCGATCGCCGAGGGGACGGTATTCACTAGCGTGACTGCGTTGGCCACGGCTAACTCAGGAAGTTGGAGGACGTTTTCCGCCAGGATGACGGTACCGCCACAGCTCAACGGCACAAAGAGTTCGAAGATGGAGAGATCGAAGCAGAGGGAGGTCCCGGCCAGGACGCCGCTGAGCTGCTCTAGGGAGAATACCGTCTGCGCCCAGCTACATAGGGCGACCGGACTGTGGTGCTCAATGGCCACGCCTTTGGGCCTGCCAGTGGAGCCGGAGGTGTAAATAACGTAGGCCAAATGGTCAGCGCTGCTCTGGCCAGCGGGGTTGGTCTTGGGAAATTGGGATAACGTGTCCTTGAGGGCTGCCACTGTGAGCTGGGGTAGCGACGCGGGAGTCGCGATCGCAGTGGCTTGGCTGGTGAGAAGAAGGGTGACCTGGGCATCTTGCAAGATGAATGCCAAGCGCTCGGCGGGATAGGCCGGATCAAGCGGTACGTAAGCACCTCCCGCTTTGAGAATTGCCAACAGCGCCACTACCAAATCAGCCGTGCGCTCTAGACAAACCCCAACCAGGGTTTCGGGGCCGATGTGGTGGGCCTGCAGGTAGTGAGCCAGTTGGTTGGCCCGCTGATTGAGCGCCTGATAAGACAGGCGTTGATCGCCAGTAATGAGAGCGATCGCCGCCGGGGTCTGCTTGACCTGCCGCTCAAATAGCTGGTGTAGACCCAGATCAGCGGGATAGTCTGCCTGGGTCTGCTGCCACTGCCAGAGCTGCTGTTGCTCAGCCTGGGTCAATAGTGGCAATTCGGCGATGCGGCGAGTGGGCTGCTGGGGGATGATCTTAAGGAGTTGACGCAGATAGCCTGCCAGTCGATGGATGGTGTCTGCCGTGAACAGATCGGTGCGATATTCCAAGGTGCCTTGCAGTCCCCGCTCATCCAATCGCATGGACAGGGTGAGGTCAACCTTCGCGGTACTACTGTCGATGGGGAGCGGCTGCCACTCTAGCGCGGTATCTGACAAGGTGCTGATCGGCGGCTCAGTAGCCGCGATCGCCTCTGCCGCGTTCTGCCATACAAACATCACTTGAAACAGCGGCGCATGGCTCCAACTGCGCGGCACTGCCAGCGCTTCCACTACCTGCTCAAAGGGCACTGACTGGTGGGCGTAGGCATCCAGCGCCACCGCTCGCACCCGACCCAGTAATTCTTCAAAGCTGGGGTTGCCGGACATCGCCGTCCGCAGCACCAGGGTATTCACAAACAGGCCAATCAGCCCTTCTAGCTCGGCTCGGGGGCGATTCGCGATCGGTGTGCCGATGACCAAATCTTCCACCCCGCTGCAGCGATGCAACAGCACCTGAAAAGCCGCCAACAGCGTCATAAATAGCGTGACGCCCTGTTGCTGACTGAGGGCTTGCAGCGCTTGAGTTTGGGTTGGCGAGAGCCGGAAGGTATATGCCGCCCCTGCAAAAGACTGCACCGCCGGGCGGGGATAGTCGGTCGGCAGCTCCAGTAGCGGCGGTACGCCCTGTAACTGCGCTTGCCAATAAGCCAGTGACGGCTGCTGGTGCTCGGCTTGCTGTTGTTGCCAAGCCGCATAGTCCACATACTGAATGGGCAACAGGGGCAGCGCGATAGAGCGTTCCATCGGCAAGGCATCGTAGACTTGCACCAATTCCCGCACCAGAACGCCCATTGACCAGCCATCGGCAATGATGTGATGCAGGCTCAGCAAGATGGCATAGTCAGCTGCAGCCAGCCGCAGTACTTTCATGCGCAATAAGGGAGCCTGTCCTAAATCAAACGGGGTGCGAGCTGCCTGCTGAATCTGCTCTCGCACTTGTTCCCGCTGGCGAGCCTCATCTAGATCGCTCAAATCAACCAGGAGAATCGCCGTCTCAACCTCAGCCTGAAGCTCAATTACGGCTTGCCCCTCCACGTCTTTGAATGCGGTTCGCAGCACTTCGTGACGGTCAATCAGGTGCGCCAGACTCTGTTGCAGCCGGTCTATCGACAAACCGCCTTTGACTCGCACGGCGGTCGGAATGATGTAGAACGGGCTCTCTGGTTCCAACTGTGCCAGCACCCACTGTCGCTGTTGCGCATCGGCGAGCGGCAGCGCCCCTGCTCGCTCGATTGGCTGAATGGACGCTAGAGTTGCAGGGCTGTCACCGGCTTTCAACGTGTCGATCGCGGCAGCGAGTTGAGACAGGGTGGGATGTTCAAACAGCGATCGCACCGGCAGTTCCACGCCAAAGACTTGCCGCACCTGCGCCACCACGCGCGTTACCAACAGCGAATGGCCCCCCAACTCAAAGAAGTGATGATCCCGGCTGATCTCCCACTGCCCCAACACCCTCGACCAAATATTTGCTAGCAGCTCTTCCGTCGGGGTTGAAGGTGCAGTGGCGGTCGTCGTTTCGGTGGACTTCGGTTTGGGCAGGGCGTTGCGATCGACTTTGCCATTGGGTGTTAGCGGCAGGGCTTCGAGCACGACGAATTGTGCTGGCACCATGTAGGCGGGGAGGTGCGGGGAGAGGAAGTGGGGGAGTGGGGGAGTAGGGGAGTGGGGGAGGGCCGATGGAAGGTTCTTGGTTATTCGTCCTTGGTTATTGGGTTCTAAGTTCTGGGTTCTGGGTTCTCCCTGTTCCCTAGTCCCTGTTCCCTGTTCCCTGTTC
>CALCCA010000215.1 GCA_937899725.1 uncultured Halomicronema sp. | reverse complement strand
CAACGAAGCGCTTTCGCGCTGCTGTAGTGTAGTCGTCATGATTGGGATAATTCCTAAAATTAGATTATGTAAGTAAGCCGCTATGTTGCGACTTGTTTTACAGGTTACACAAAAGTTCACAAAAAAGCAAGCTATACTCAGTTCGCATTAGCGTCTCAGGACTTCACGTATACGGTAGATCGGCCGGTTTTGCGACTCGTGGTAGGTTCTCATCAGCAACTCTGCCAGCAAGCCAAAACAGAAGAGTTGCACCCCCGCGAGAAAAAGTACGACGGCCAAAATCAGGAGTGGGCGATCGCCAATTGACTGTCCGAGGCCGAGCTTAAGAAACGTCAAGTAGCAGCCCAGCGCAAACCCAGAAATCATCGAGAGCAAACCCAGCAAACCAAATACATACATCGGTTTGGTCAGAAAGCGCTTCATGAAATAAACCGTCATGAGATCCATAACGACTCGAAAGGTGCGCCCTAGACCGTATTTGCTTTGGCCAAACTGACGAGCATGGTGGTTGACCGGAATTTCGGTAATACGGGCTCCCTCAATAAAGGCCAACGCGGGGAGAAAGCGATGGAGTTCACCGTACAGATTCATATCTCTGACCAATTCGGCTCGATAGGCCTTGAGCGAGCAGCCATAATCGCGAATTGAGACTCCTGTGACTCGGCCAATAATCCAATTAGCAATTTTAGAAGGCAGCAGGCGCGTGAGCTGAGCATCTTGTCGATGCTGACGCCAACCACTGACGAGGTCATACCCTTCGTTGAGCTTATCGATTAATTTGGGAATATCAGCCGGATCGTTCTGCAGGTCGCCATCTAACGTGATGATGATTTTGCCCCTGGCATAGTCAAATCCAGCCGCCATCGCGGCCGTTTGTCCATAATTGCGCCGCAGCAACAGCACGGATAGATCTGGATTGTCGCTTGACAACTGTTTCAACAATTCAGCCGACCCATCGACCGACCCATCGTCGACACAAATAACTTCGGATGAGCAGTTGAGCGTTTTCACCACCTGCATGATGGCGTCGATCAGCTTGGGTAGACTTTCATACTCGTTGTAAATCGGCACAACTAGAGATAAATCTAGCGAATCCTGCCTCGTGGAATTGTTCAAAGCGGTGGCGTCAAGTCTAAGAGTCACGGACGTTGGCCCAGCGATGGTGATTAGCAGATTCTTAGTGTAAATCTAAAGACTTAGAAAAGGAGCAGCCCGTTTTTATCAGCGCGTTGGATTCAACCGAGTGGTCTGCCGGTTTTAGGCTGTCACCCCTACTGAGCGCTGCCGCTGAGTTGAGGGGGGTAAAGATTTTTTTCACTCTGTAGTTATCGAAACCGGAGTTTATGTTAAGTTAGCGAAGCAAAGTCGCTTTGCATAACGGGGCGTAGCGCAGCTTGGTAGCGCACCACTTTGGGGTAGTGGGGGTCGCAGGTTCAAATCCTGTCGCTCCGATTGACTGAAACCTCCTAGAGATAGGGGGTTTTACTGTTTTAAAGGACGGCTGATTTTGCCCTTCGAGCAGTCCGGGAGGTATGTCAAATATAGCCGCAGATTGTGATCCAATTGAAATCATTCAGTCGCTTGAGATCTCAAGGGCGAAATCGAGAAAAGGCACTGTAGTCGTTTGAGTCGTGACAGATCGGCTCCGGCTGGGTGGTCGTTCTGTGGCCAGCAGTATTTCTTCAGTCTGGGACTAACCGACACGAAGGCAAACCGAGAGATCGCGACTCCCAAGGCCACTAAAATTGAACGAGACGTCGCCAACAATTTATCTAACCTGACTTGAGAAAAGTATCGAGCGGATGAGCCGAAAGGATCAAGGATTAGGGCGATCGCCCCATCCTTAGAGAGTTGAGGACTGAAAATCCTCGTGTCGGCGGTTCAAGCCCGCCTCCTGGCATACGTTTCAGCCGCACCCCCCGTTAGTTTGTACTAATGGACTAAAAATCCTCGTGTGGCGGTTCAAGCCCGCCTCCTGGCATCGCTTCAGCCCCTATGGTTCATGGGTTCCAACGCAGTTCCTTCTCCGTAAGTGGGCTTCGTTACGCATTTCTCTGATGAGAAGGATGAATCGTTCCACATAATCACCCATTTGAAGATGGGATTGAAAGCCATCGGAAGTCTTACAGTATAGGTATTCTGATGACTTTAAGAGTCCATCGTATTAGGTGGAATGATTCTCTCTAATAAACGCGATGTGCAACTAAAAGGTTGAGAAAAGGTTTCATCTCTGTAAGCTAGAAC
>CALCCA010000214.1 GCA_937899725.1 uncultured Halomicronema sp. | reverse complement strand
GTCGTTGACCAAGCCTTCATTGACTGACCAGATCTATCCGCGGATTGCTATAGCTAGTCGAGCGCAATTACATCGACCCAGTCGCGATAGGCGGCATCGCGATTTTCGACAATGGCGGTCAGTGTCGTCTGCAGCTGTTGCGTCAGGGGGCGTTCTGCTGACAGCACGTAGTTCTCGATCTGCTGGACAGGGGCAATCCGCGCGGCGGTGCCACATAAAAACACCTCGTCAGCAATTAGCAGTTCCGAACGATCGACCGGACGTTCGACCACTGGAATGTCCAGGTTACGAGCAATCTGCATCACGCTATCGCGGGTGATCCCTTCCAAAATGTCTTGATCAGTGCCCGGAGTGATCAACTGCCCCTGCCGCACCAGAAAAATGTTCATCCCCGAAGCCTCGCTTACTTTACCCTGAGCGTTGAGCATGATGGCTTCGTCAAAGCCCGACTGTCGGGCTTCCGTTTTTGCCAGGGATGAGTTGATGTAGCAGCCAGTGATCTTGCCTCGTAGCGGCAGATTCAAATCTGATGGACGCTGCCAAGAGCTAATGCGGCAAGTAATGCCGTGGGGCGAGAGGTAGTCGCCGAGCGGCAGACCATAGACGGCAAAGTCATGCTCGACATCATGCAGGCGCGGCGCAATGCCCAAGTCAGAGGTGTAAACCAATGGACGAATGTAAAACGGCTCTTGCGGGCGATTTTGCTTGATAAACTCAACCAAAACCGTTTTGATCTCACTGGCCGGCAAATCGAAGTGCAAAAAGCGAGCGCTCTGACTTAGTCGCTGGCAGTGCCTTTCTAACCGAAAGAGCAGAATTTGGCTGGGATCGGTGGGATTGGGTAGCCCTCGCATGCCCCCAAACGCCCCGGTACCGTAGTGCAAGGCATGGGTGGCCACCGAGAGAGTGGCTTCTGCAAAGGGACAAAATTGCTTTTGAAAATAAGCGATCGGTAGAAACTGGGGCATCGGTCGTCTCTAAATATCGGTCAGTAGTGACAGTATTGTCCTAAAAAAATGCCAGTTTAGGAAACGTGTCCCCAAACCGCGCGCCGGTATGAACGGTCAGCGATTAGTCTCAGCAAGGCAGGGGCACGAATATCTAGATTTTTGGGGCGTCGCGCCAGGGAAAGGTGCTTTTAGGCGGCGGGCGACCCCTCTGGCTGAGTAGAGACCGACGAAAAAACTCAGGAAGCAAGTTTCGGCGTTGCTGAATTAAAAGATGAACCTGGCAGGAACCGGAACATCGTCGAACTTGAGGGAATGAAGTAACAATCGAACGGAGTGAGCCAGCATGTCTACGGACTTGGAATAGCAGAGCGTTTTGCGATACAGCCGAGCCAGATAGTGACGTAGCCGAGTGTTTTCGCCTTCCACCCGAGTCATATAGGTCTTGCAGACAATCTGATCGCCCTCCGGAATGAAGCCGGGATACACGGGCCACCCATCAGTAACGTAGAAATAGCAGTTCCAGGAAGCCACGATATGCCAGAGCGGGGCAAAGGTTTCGGCACTATGGTCACCCAGTACCCAGCCTAAAATCCCCTTTTTGAAGTGGTCAACAGCTGTCCACAGCCAAATTTTGTTTTTTTGAGCCGACAAAGGTTTCCCATTCGTCGAGTTCGCCCACCTCTGGCGTTGTTTCAGGGTCATAAGCATCGGGGAGTCGTTCGCCAACTTGCTTTACCCAAGTAATCACGGTTGTATGATGCACCCCTTTGACCCGCTCAACGGCTCGAAACCCGAGGCCGTTGGTGTACAGCTTGAGACACTCGCGTCGAACCTCATCTGAGTCCCCTCGACGAGGTTCGTAGGCATCGATCAACTGACGACCGCAAGCTACGCAGACGTGATTTTGCTTACCTGTTCTCTTGTCATTTTTACGGATATGAGTGGCTCCACATTCCGGACACTGCATCGCAGATTCCCCTGATTCATCTTTCAATTATGCAACGCCCGATAGTCGATGCGGGCAGGATATCTTGCCAGGGTCGAGCCACACTATCGAACAGGTGTTGCTTGAGAATCTCACTACGATTTGGCATTGTAGGATGACCGGGGTGTGAAAATGCTATAGCCTACTATTACCAGGCTTTACACCCCTTTCTCTTTCTTTAAGTCAGTGCCATTGAGTAGTGCGATCGCTCCTCGGCTCTCACAACCAGTGCGATCGCCCTTTGCCGTAGGTTGAGTTGCCGCCAGAAAAACCAACTCACAAATGTTCGATGACGCCCTCATCTGTCAATCCTAATGGCACGCATCAATCACCATCAAAATGCACTATCACCGTGCCCAAACGCCCGGAGTAGCCTACTTTTTCACCGCCGTCACCTATAACCGCCAGCATCTCTTCAAACATCCTGAAGGTGCAACGGCAATGCCTGAAACTGTATAGCCAATGGCCTGTGATTTCGATGATTAAACCAGTCCATTGCGCAGTGCTGCGACTGCCGCTTGAACGCGATCATCCACCGAGAGCTTGTTCATAATGCCACGTAGGTGAGTTTTCACAGTGCTGATACTGAGAAAGAGTTCTGAGGCAATTTCGGGGTTGCTTTTGCCCTCCACAATCAGCTTGAGAACATCCAGTTCTCGGGGTGAAAGGGGCACCACCGGCGCAGACGAGTGAGTGCACTGCAAATGGTTAAAGACCCGACGGGCAATTTGCGGATCGAGATAGGCGGCTCCTGTACGGGCACAGCTCACGGCCACCGCCAGCTGTTCCAGGCTCGCGCCCTTAATGCAGTAAGCATCGGCCCCGCTTGCTAAAGCCGCGACGATTTCCACATCGTCCATATGGGATGTCAAGACCACGACCCGCATGTCAGGACTTTTTTGCTTGATTTGCTGGGTCGCGGCAATGCCATCTAGCTGGGGCAGGCCAATATCCATCACCACTAAATCAGGTTCTAACTCCAGGGCCAACGTAATGGCGGCGTAACCATCTTCAGCGCGGCCAATGACTTCCAGGCTGTCACAATCATCTAAAAACTGCTCTAGCCCTAGCTGCATAACTGGGTCGTCTTCGACGATCAACACCCGCAGCAGGGGATGAACGTGAGACGCCGATTCGGCCGGTGCAAGGTCATTTGGCATACCGCCTCTGGTGTATGAGACTGACGTTGGCAAAGTGAACTCAAATCAGGCTGCCGTTGTGTCAAGGGCAGCGCGCAGCGCATCGAGGGCGAGGTCGGCATAGTCAACCGTGGCAGTGAGATCGACGCCATTGCGGAAAAGTACTGTCGTCGCTGCGGTGTCTTGGTCATAGCGGAGTCGCACCGTCCAACCATAGCTATCGCCATTGGCAAAGAAGAAGCGCCCCGTTTCTGGCTCGTCTTGATAAGCAAAGCCCAAACCCGCCCCGACTGCTGGCACTCCCCCAGTAATCATCTCTTCCAGGGTATCAGGACTGACTAACTCGCCACCAAACAGCGCCTGAGCAAACTGGGTCAGATCTTCAACGTTGGAGATTAACGCCCCGGCACCGCCAAACCGCCCCAGGTCAGCCGCCCCAGCGTTCAGGTCGAACCGGCCATCGCCATCCACATCGATGTAGCCCGGTTGGTAGTTAGCGGGCACTTCACCCCCTGGCATGAAGGTATTTTCCAGGCCCAGGGGCGCAATAATGCGACTGTGAAACTGACTTTCTAGGGTAGAGTCGGTGGCGGCGGCAATCACGAGCCCCAGCAGCAGATAGTTGGCGCTGTTGTATTCCACATCAGTATCGGGAGCAAAACTGGCGGCCCGGTCATATGTGTAACGAGCGAGCAGCTCCGCCGGGGTCCAATCGGCAAAAATCAGCGTCGGGTCGTTCGTCAATTCCTGAATATATTCGTCGCTCATGAGGTAACTGTTGATGCCGCTGGTATGGCTGAGGAGCTGACGAATCGTGATCTCTCCGCTATTAGGGATTTGGCCAGACGCCGTATCGGGCAGCCATTGCGCCAGGGTGTCTTCGAGAGAAAGCAAGCCTGCTTCGGCCAGCTGCATCGTGACTACGGCGGTGAAAGGTTTGGTGACACTCGCCATTGGGAAGCGATCGCCCGCCGTCAGGGGCATGGCGTTTTCTACATCCGCGAGACCCGTTGCCCCCGTCCACAGATAGCCGTCAGCAGTGGTAACGGCCGCGATCGCTCCGGGACTGGTACCATCCTCAAGGGATTGCCCTAAGCGCGCTTGCAAATCCTCCGCTAACTCCGGGTCAGCAAACCGGAAGTGCTCTTCTGTGAGATCAGCCGCTGCCACCCTCTCTAACAAGACCAGTCCCGGTCGAGCCGCCACGCTGATCAACGCGCCCTGCTCGGTGTCGATGATGTCCAAGTCCTCGTAACTGAGCCAAAAATTGAGCTTGAGACTATCCTGCTCGACGTCAAAATCAGTAATCGTGAAATCAGGCGGCGGCGGGAAAATGGCGATTTTGGGGCCATCGGGCAGGCGACCATTGCCCAGGCGAAACTCATCGCGACCGCTACCACCGGTGAAGCGATCGCCTACATCGGCATCAATCAGCACATCATCACCGCTGCCGCCTTTGAGGTCATCTTGTCCCGCTCCCCCGTTGAGCTGGTCATCGCCTTCCTCACCCCAAAGCGAGTCATTCCCCGCCTGACCGCTGAGGGTATCGTCGCCGTCGCCCCCGAGGAGAACGTCATCGCCTGCGCCGCCGATCAGGGTATCGTTGCCAGTCACACCATTGAGCCCATCGTCGCCGGCCCGACCGTTGAGCCCATCGTTGCCACCCATGCCGACGATGTAGTCGCGGTTCGCAGTTCCAGTTAGGTTGTCGTCGCCCTCCTGGCCCAAAATCCAGGTGTAAGCCCCATAGTCGTAGTCAACAATCTGGCTAGGGTCGGGTACTTGCAAATCTACATGCAAATCTTCCGGTGATCCTACGAATGGGGGAAGCAAGGGCTCTATCGCCTGATCCGGGTTATGGACTGAGGGCAAGGGGTGGGCAGCCAAAGTTTCGTTCAAAGCGATCCCGGTCCAGGGGCCAATGAAGTCATTATCCAGGAGGGCAAGGGCGATCGCATCCATCATCAAGCACCATAAAAATTGAATTACTCAGGGCCTGCGGCCTCTCTCAAACGGGAGCTATGTAAAGGCAAAATCTGCCCCCATGCTAGGCAAATCAAAAATTCTTGAAATCGACCGATCGGCCAATCAATGAGGTGGTTTAGGGGTTCAGGGCTCAGGGCTCACACACCCTCAAACCCTGACACCCTCTTACCCGCGCTCTAGAGCAGTTATTACTGACCTTCTAGGGGACTCACGTGCGGCGCTAGCACGACTTGCCAATTCTCCCAAGCCTGCCAGTATTCTTGCTGACACAGTTCCGTCCTTCTTGCAGGCACACCGAGGTCCTGCATGAGGCCACTATAGGTTGCCGGATCGCTGCCGTAGAGCAGACAAACAACATTAAAAAATCGCTGAATATCGAGAGAATGCTCATCCCAATAGGGAATATTGGCCCTGTCTGGCTGTTGAGACGCGGTGTAGAACCAAACTGCAGTCGATTGGGCCGCCATATGCCCAATATCCGTCTTGGATAAAATGACGGCGGCAAACTGGTCGGCGGCATCTTCTTCTTGACCAAAAATGGGAATATCTAACTGATCGATGAGCGCGTGCCCCAGTTCGTGCAGCAGGACAAAGCCGAGCGCTCCCACCGTCGAAACTTCTGGCGGCGGTGCCGTGGGGTCCATTTCAACTTCAGCCGCATACAGGTTCAAGAAGTAGTCAACCAGCTCATAACACATCACAATTTGACGATCAGCGGGAGAATAGAAGGCATTCACCAGGCCACATTCCGCCTGATTTAAGGTCAGAGGCTCCGGCAGCGATAACACTTGATTGAGTCCAGCGGTGAGCTGCTCATAGCTTTGGGTGCGTTCCATCAAACCCTGAATTTCTTGACCGCGCTCCGTTTCTGCTGGGGTGTAAATCACGGTAATGGCGGGGGTAGTGGTCTCGGCTTGCTTGGAGGCCGCGCTGGGAGATCGCGCTGGTCGGTTCATCTCGTGAAGGGTGGACGGCGCTGGCGAGTCAGGGGGCGGCAGCGTTTTACCCTGAGCGGGCGCTGACAGATGCCAGGCGAGCAAACATGCGACAGGGATATAGCCAAGTTCTGCGATCGCAATAGATTTCATACTGACCGACCTCGTGATTAACTGATTTACCCGTGGCCCCTGGCGGCGCGGCCAATCATGATTTTGGGCGAGCCGTGCCGGTAGGTTAGCAAGCTCGGAGCAGCGCCCAAATCCCCTAATCAGTTCGTTTTGAAATGGCCAATTGGAGGAAGCTGTCTCCGGCTTGAGCGGATGAAAATGCGCTGCGGTCTGGTGCCAATTCGGCACTATGGCGCGGCAATCAGCCCGGAGAAGGGTGCCGGGTTCAGGGGCGGGGGCGATCCCGTTGGAATTGTTGATCAACCCAATCCGGCTGTGAGACGACTCAGGCGTCATACCGCACCCAATGAAAAATAACCGTCCGACTAACCGAGGGGAACCCATTGGGTGATGTTGCCCGCTAGGGAGAAAAGTCACCCTAGAATCGCACTTGATTCAGACCCTCACCATGTTTCAAAACAGCATGTCTCTCCTTTCCTTAACGCGGCTAGCCGTTAGCTTGAGCACTGGCCTCATGGGCCTATCGATAACGCTAACGCCGGCTCTGGCCGCCCCCGCCCCGGTTTTTGAGCCCGTTTTAGATGAGCTAGTGGCAGCCCTGCCCGAGGGCTGGGGCATTCGCCTACCGGCATCAGTGAATACAGAAATGGCGCTGTATCCTTACATTGATCCGGTCATGACCACCTACGGCAGCGTCTTTGTGGGCCTGTCAACCGAGCCCGGCTGCACCACCGGAGACTGCGTTGGGGCCTTGATTCTTGTCCGCCTCCCCATGGATGATTGGCCGCCCAGCTATGAGGAGATGACGACCGTTGACTTAGGCAACGGCATTGAGGGATACGCGGCGCTAACCCCGGAGGGTCAACAAATTCGATGGCGGCAAGACGAGTTGATTTACATGCTGGTACATCAGTTGGATGTAATCTCAGCGGCCGACGGCCTCGCCATGGCCACATCGATGATTAGTGAACCCCCGATGACTGCCGCTGATTAGCAGTCATCGCCGGGTATGCATGACAGCGATTGGGCGGCGACAGCCTGACCTGATTGGGCCGTCGCCGCCAATGGAACAGGCCGCCCAACCGGATGGCGGCGCGATGGACCGCTCAAGAACTGCGCGCAACCGAGACGATGCGAGTGTTTTCCGTGGCGCAGTGTGATCGCGGATGGTGAGAAATATCCCGCGATCACAAGGTCGTCTCGGCGAGGGGCAAGGTGAACCAAAACACGGTGCCCTGTTCGGCCGGACTGGCAATGCCGATATCGCCGCCGTGGGCCGTAATGATTTGTCTACAAACATATAAGCCCAACCCTAGGCCTGGCATGTAACGTGCCCGCTTGCCGCGCGTATAGAGTTCAAATAGCCGCGATCGCTGCTCAGGGGGAATGCCAATGCCGGTATCGCTGACGCGGCAGAGCAACACGGGTGAAAGTGGCGCCCGCGAACCGGCTGGACTCGACGGCGATCGCCTAAAGCCTCCGCGATGCCGCCAAAAACCGCTGTCTAACCGGGATGCCGGACACGTCACGTTTTGGCTGACTTCGGCTTCTAAAACGATTTGAATGCCAGGCGGGTTGTGTTTGAGGGCATTCTCCATCAAATTGCTAAACACTCGCCACAGATGGGTCGAGTCAGCATTGACCAAGGGCAAATCGGGGGTAATCGTGTTTTGCAGGTCGATCTGATTTTGCATGAGCTTGGGCGCAACATCCGTCAGCACCGCTGCCACAATGGTGTGAATGGGCAGCGGTTGACGATGCAGCACCAGGCCCTGACTATCGGCATGATAAGCCTCAACCAGAGAATTAATGAGTTGGAGTTGGCGATCGCTCCCCTGCAATAATCGTTCTAAAATCGGCAGACGCACCATGGTTTGCCCATCAACGGCTTGCTCAGTCAACTTCTTGACGACCATCGTGGTGCCCATCACCGGATTCCGCAGATCATGGGAAATCGCGTGCAGAAAGATCTGTAACTCTCGCCGCGACTCGAACTCCGATCGCCGCAGCCGCTCATAAACAAAAACTCCGACGTTACAAATCAGGCACACCCACCCTAATTCGATAAAGGTGCCCAAGCTGTAGATATTGCTCAAAATTGAGACGTTGCCCAGCTCGGTAATCCCCAGCAGTGGCAGCACGATAATGTAGAAACCAATGGGCAGCAGTTGAGCCAGCAAATGTAGCCGCCAGCGCAACGGCAATAAGACGGCAAAGGCCAGAAAAGTAATCGTGTCGGGTTGAATCGGCACGCCGTAAAACATCGAAATGATTTGAGTAGCAAGCCCGTTAACTGCGCAGGCAAACACCAAAAACGTCACGGCAGGATAGCGCTTGCCAAAGCGAGTTCGCTGTAGCCACAGGCAGCCGAGAATCAGCCCCATAATGACAAAGAAACCAATAATCGTGATATCTCGCAGGGACTCAGCCAGCCAAGGTTTTTCATAAAGCTGCTCCAGATCGTCGCGGATTCGATCAATTTCCAGCACATACAGGTGGATACCATGGCCGGCTGAGAGCACAAAGCAGATGAGGCCAATCCAGAGGCCAAAGCTGAGCCGTTGATATAAAAACTTGTGCCGCCACAACAGATAATCATCAGATTCAGGGGGCGATAAGTAGTGTTTCCACCGGTGCCAGTAGCGCTGGATCTGCCGAGAGCCCGGACGCAAAGGCCAACCTGACTGACCGTAAGGAACCATGGGTAACCGCTCCGATTGTTTTGCGATTTTCTCGAAATGGGCGTTGCGAATAGCGCCACCATACCGAGAGGCGAGGGCGATCGCACATCCTCCAATGAGTCATTTTTGGGCGATTGCGATCTTACCCAAACCCGTTTCTCGACTGGCTCACGCCATGCTCACTCGGAGATTACACCAGACCTCTCTGAGATGAAGCCTGCGGACAAAACCGGAGTCGACGTGTCAAGGTCACTCGTTTTCAGTACCTGACGAAATCTTGCCAGCCTTTGGCATAGTCACATCCATAAAAGACCTGACCAGACATCACTAAATGGCAAAAAAGACGTCACTCAATCAATGTGGGCATTGCCTTTCGAGGTCGCTTTTATCGGTTACTAAACCGGCCAATTGTTTGCTCAATTGGCTGATTTAAAGGACTCAATACTTGCTTATGCCAATTCAATTTTAGGATGCACTTGGCTCTACGGAAATGAGTATGCTGTTGTAGCAACTACTATACCGAGCCGTTAT
>CALCCA010000213.1 GCA_937899725.1 uncultured Halomicronema sp. | reverse complement strand
GAAGTCTTAGCCAAAGGCGTGGACTTCGATGAGTTGCGCCGCGAGAACCTGGATAAGGATGCGGTCAACTTCGATGAGCTGCGTCGCGAGAATCTCGATAAGGATGCTGTGATTGCTTAATAAGCTGCATGGCGAATCACAGGATTGCCCCTGCTGCCCGGCGCTGATCTAATTCCCGTCGGGCAGAGTGGGGATATTTTTGACCAATCGCGCATGCCTCAAGTCCTCACCGGTTCGTGGCAGCCGGGAGACTTGAGCAGCGCTCAACAGGCTTGATGCGGGAACTCCGGGTAGTTTCAATCATCGACCGCATCAGGGCTCCAGTCAGCAATGGCTGGAGTTTTTCTTAGGGGGCACGAGTTTGCGGCAGGGCGGCTGCGGTTTTTGCCCCCTTTTACCCCCTGGCTTCTAGCCGATATCGCTCAGTTTCCCAGCTCGTTTAGGGACACCCTAAGCTGTCGCGGGTGGCGACCCCAGTGACCGAATTCGTCCCGGTCGCGCGATCGCACATTCTAGAAATCTGGTAACGGTCGAGGATGGTGCCGCTAAAATCAGCGCCGTCGATAGTGGCCTCGCTAAAGGTCGAACTGGTCATGATGGCATCCACCACGATCGCATCGGTCAGGTCAGCGCCGTCAAAGGTCACCCGATCCGCAAAGGATTCGGTTAAATTGACCCCCGGCATGTGAGCTTTATAAAAAGAGCCCTTCGTTAAAATTGTCTGACTCAAATCAGCGCCCGCAAAGTCCGCTTCCCGCGCATTTGCCGCCGCCAACGATGCCCCGGTCAAATCTTCGCCCACAAAAGAACGGTGACCTAGCTCAGCGTAGGTGTAATCTTCCACCGCGATCGCTTGCCCCGGCAGGCCCGTCAGTCCTAGCAGCAGCGCTACTAAGCCCATCCCTGCGCCAATTGCCCGCGCCCACCGATGAAATCCCATCATTTTATTTGGCCAACCATAACGTTCTGTAGTCTTACTGTACGCAAATCACCTGCCAATGGGCAAAGGTTGCTGTCTCATGAGCGGCGACGTTAAGACCACGGGGATCAGTCGAGGCGGTTCGCTGCCGTGGAGCGAGGCTCACCGTTAGCTCTCTCCTGGCTTAAACCCGTCATCCAGTGGGGTGCCTGGATTTCTCTGCCCATATTGCTGCCGCTGTGGCTCCTTTCTGGGGGATGATGAGGTCAGCTTTACGGATGTGTTGCTAACTGACGGGCAGGGCTGCTGTGATCGATATTGTGCAGGTGGATGCCTTTACTGACCGCCCCTTTGCCGGTAACCCAGCGGCGGTGTGTATTTTGCCCCAAGCGGTTGATGCCGGGTGGATGCAGGCGATCGCTGCGGAGATGAACTTGTCAGAAACGGCGTTCTTATATCCTCACCATGATGCCTATCAGCTACGCTGGTTTACCCCCGCCGCCGAGGTCGCGTTGTGCGGGCATGCCACGCTGGCCAGTGCCCATGTGCTTTGGAGTCAGGGCGCTCTCGATCCGACTGCCGAGGCCCGGTTTCACACCCAAAGTGGGTTGCTAACGGCCACCCAAAACGACGGTTGGATCACACTCAACTTTCCGGCGCAGCCCGTGACGGCAACCGCCGCCCCGCCGGAATTGCTCAAAGCTTTGCGCGGCCTGCAGCCGGTCGCTGTTGGCTATGGTGGCACGCGAGCATCGACCTATTTGGCCGAGCTGCCCTCAGAAGATCATGTGCGATCGCTGCAGCCCGATTTGGCCATGATGCGGCTGTTGCCCGCCCGCGGCGTGATCGTGACCGCCCGGGCCGAAGCCGCCGACGTGGATTTTGTCTCGCGCTATTTTGCGCCTGCCATTGGGGTGAATGAAGACCCGGTGACCGGTTCGGCCCACTGTACCCTGGTGCCCTACTGGCAAACGCAGCTCCACCAATCTGACTTTTTGGCGCAGCAGGTTTCGGCCCGAGGCGGTACGTTGAAGCTGCAAGCGCGGGGCGATCGCGTCTTCATCACCGGTCAGGCCGTGACTGTGATGACCGGAACGTTGCTCTCTTCGCCCCCGGCCGACTCGCCTGCTGCTTAACCCGTGACCCCCCATACCGTCATGAATGAAGATATTGCCCATCGGGTATTTTTTGAACTCCATGCTGATCTGCCGCGAGAAGGCCCTGGTGACAACCATTTCACCACGACTGCGTTTAATCTGCTGCCGCCCTTACCGCCGCAGCCACGCCTTTTAGACTTGGGCTGTGGTCCGGGCATGCAGACCGTGCAGCTGGCGCGACTCACCGACGGCCACATCACGGCAGTCGATCTGCACCAGCCCTTTTTAGACCAGCTGCAGCAAGCGTTGGACAAGACGGACTTCGGCGATCGCGTGACGCCGCTCCAAGCTGATATGGCCGAGCTGCCCTTTTCACCCGAAAGCATTGATCTGATTTGGGCTGAGGGCTCCGCCTACATTTTGGAATTTGGCGGGGCGTTGCGGACCTGGCGATCGCTGCTCAAGCCGACTGGCTATCTGGTCGCCTCCGAAATCACCTGGATTCGCCCCGATCCCCCCCAGCCCGTCCTCGACTTCTGGGCTGAGGAATATCCCAACATGCAAAGCTTGGAAGCCAATATTACGCTGATTAAAGGCTTAGGCTATTTGCCCACGGCCCATTTTTTGCTGCCCGAGGCGGCTTGGTGGCAGCATTACTACACGCCGCTAGAGCAGCGCGTTCAAACTTTGCAGGCTCAGTATGCCGACAATCCCGATGCCCTCGCCGTCATTGAGTCTCACCAGCAAGAAATGAACCTCTATCGCCGCTACTCCGACTACTACGGCTACGTCTTCTACATCATGCAGGTGGACTCGCTGAACCCGCCCTCAACGCTTTCTCTCGGCACTGAAGGGTAGAAGTGTGTCCCCCGACTTCCTTGGTTTCCTTGGCATTTGCCAAATGGCATGGGGGAATCGATAACGGAGGATTTAGATCAGAGCCGCTATTCACCTGTTGCCTTTCGGCTGGCTGAACACAAACCACCACAGCTCCAGGCCGATCAGGCCCAAGCCGCCGCCGGTTACCAGGGCTTTGAGCCATAGCGGCTGCTCAATGTGCTGAAAATCAGCGGTGGGCGGGCTGTTGTGAGGGCTCATTTGGGCCGGTGTGCCGGTGGCTAATCCGAGCACAAGCAGCAAGCCAATGAAGCTACTGAAGAGAGTGGAGCGGTGGCGCATTGAGTCATCCCCATTTGCAAAACTACAGCTCGACATTTGACTTCCCCGTTTCGAGGCTCATTTCCGGTTTTCGGTTGAATCTGAGATCGCCGCCGGGGGCAGCCGGAATCAACGAAGCGGACTAAGACGGCGGCGATCGCCCCGAGAAATATCCCGATCAGGTATCAAGCCGAGGCCGAAACTGGCGTAGTCGCAGCGCATTCGTCACCACCGACACCGAACTGAAGGCCATCGCCGCCCCGGCCACAATCGGACTGAGCAACCAGCCCAAAACGGGGTAGAGAATCCCCGCAGCAATGGGAATCCCGGCCACGTTGTAGACGAAGGCAAAAAACAGGTTTTGCCGAATATTTTGCATCGTGGCGTGGGAGAGCTGAATGGCGGTGACGATGCCCTGCAGATCGCCCGAAATCAGAGTGATGTCACTAGCGGCGATCGCCACATCCGTGCCTGTGCCAATTGCCATACCGACATCGGCCTGGGCTAGGGCGGGGGCATCGTTAATGCCGTCGCCCACCATCGCCACCCGCTGGCCGGTGCGCTGCAGGGCAGCAATCTGAGCGGCTTTTTGGTCGGGGCGCACTTCAGCCATTACCTGGTGAATGTTGACCTCACGGGCGATCACCGCCGCCGTGCGGCGATTGTCGCCGGTCAGCATGACCACCTCTAAGCCCATACGGTGAAGACGGTCAATCGCCTCGGCAGCGGACGGTTTCACTGCATCGGCAATGCCTAGGACGGCTTCCACCTGACCCGCTACGGCCAGCCAAACGGCAGTTTTACCGGCCTGTTCCAGCTGATCCCAGGCGGCTTTGAGTGGTTGGGTGTCAATGCCCAATTCCGCCATCCAGCGAGCGGTGCCCATCTGTACCCAGCGCCCAGCGATCGCCCCTTGTACACCACTGCCCGCGATCGCCCCAAAGTCTTGCGCTGTAACCAGGGTGACCTGCTGTCGGTGGGCATACTCTACCACTGCCGCCGCCAGGGGATGCTCAGAGAGTTGCTCTAGGGAACCGGCGAGCTGGAGCAGGGCCAATTCATTGCCGTTGGCCGTGCCCTTAACGGTGATGAAATCGGTAACGCTGGGCTGGCCGCAGGTAACGGTACCGGTTTTATCTAGCACGATGGTTTTGAGGCTGTGGGCCAGTTCTAGGCTTTCGGCCCCTTTGATCAAAATGCCCTGCTCTGCCCCTTTGCCCGTGCCCACCATGATTGACGTCGGCGTCGCCAGACCCAGCGCACAGGGGCAAGCGATAATCAGCACGCTGACGGTGGTGATCAGGGCCAGGGTGACATTGCCCACCACGGTAAACCACACCACAAACGTGACAATGGCCAGGGTGATAACGGCGGGCACAAACCAGCCGGTGACCTGGTCGGCCAAGCGCTGAATCGGCGCTTTGGAGCCTTGGGCCTGCTGCACGAGCTTGACGATCTGTGCCAAAAAGGTGTCTTTGCCGACCCGCGTGGCCCGAAACTGAAAGCTGCCGGTTTGGTTCAACGTCGCGCCGATTACCTCATCGCCTGCCTGCTTTTGCACCGGTTGGCTTTCTCCTGTCACCAGCGCTTCATCTAAGGTGGAAGCCCCCGCCATGATTGCGCCATCAACGGGGACTTTTTCACCGGGTCGTACCAGCACGATATCGCCGACCAAGACGTCGGCGATCGCCACGTCAACCGGCTGTCCCCCCCGCAAGATGCGGGCCGTTTTGGCCTGCAGACCCATCAGTTGCCGAATCGCTGCCGAGGTTTGGCGGCGGGCGCGACGTTCGAGCAGCCGGCCCAACAGCAGCAGGGCAATAATGACGGCGGCAGCTTCAAAATACACGTCCGGCTGCAACCCCTGAGCGACAAACCACTGCGGATAGAGCGTCGGCCAGAGGGAATAGAGGAAGGCCGTGCCGGTGCCGATCGCCACTAGGGTATCCATCGTGGCGGTGTGACGCTTGAATGCCTTACCCGCATTGATAAAGAAGCTACTGCCCGCCCACAACATCACCGGCGTCGTGAGCACAAGCTGGAGCCAGGCATGATGCAGCCACATGGGCCAGCCGGGAATCATCAGCCCGGTCATGGCGGGTATCGAGCCGATGACTAACAGCGCACTGATGGCGCCACTAAAGATAACTTTTCGCCGTAACTGTCGATCAGCGGCCGTCCGTTCCTGTTCTTCGTCCGCTGCCGGTGCTAACACATCGTCGGCAGCGGCTTGGGCACCATACCCCGCCGCCGCGATCGCGGCTTGAATTTTGTCTACGCTGGTGTGCTGATCGTCATAGGTGACGGCGGCCTGCTCAGCGCCAAAGTTGACGCTGCCGGTGGTCACGCCGGGCACCGCCGCGATCACCTTTTCAATATTGCGGGCGCAACCGGCACAGCTCATGCCTTGTAGCTTAAATACTTGCGTTGCCATGGTGGCCTCCTTGAGGAAACGGTGGCGATCGCGGCTTTGATGGCCGTTTGCAAAACTGTCGTCGCGATACTCACCCCGGTTGAGTTTTCCGCTCAGTGGTTACTGGGGCCGTGGTCTCAATCCCTTGTCTTGCCTGCGTCACGATCTGCCTGTCGGCCATACCGATCAAACCGGGCACCGTCACTCTACTGTCATTAACAGGATGCCTAAACAAGGAACAACTTCATTCTTGACTCTCTAGTGAGCTAGAGAGTCAAGGGGGTAGGCGATGGAATTTTCAGCGCTGCTGGAGCCGCTTGATCTTGCTGATGGGGATAAGCCATGCGGTCATTTCACCGGCAGCTGTTCCGGGTCTGAAGTCTCTGGGTTCGGTTTTGAATGCCAAATGTCGTAGGCGATCGCCGTGAGTCTGCCGAAGCGTAATGACAGACTGCAAGCACCTTGCCTATGTCATCCCTGAGAGGTTTTAGAAAAAAATGCTCCCGGTAAGGGTACGGGCGGGTTTCGCCCCCGTTCTCGAAGGGCCATTTAGCCAACGGTCACAAAACCCGCCCCAACAGTGGAACATTGATGTCGATGGCTTGCTCTGAGGAACATCTCAAAAGAGTTGTTGTGAAACAGTTAGTAATCGATCATTTGTTGTGGGAAGCTGGCGATT
>CALCCA010000212.1 GCA_937899725.1 uncultured Halomicronema sp. | reverse complement strand
AGGCTTTGAAGGTCTAAAAAATGGTAGGGGTATTCCCGCCAGGGAGTACTAGTCGCTGGCTTCTTCTTTTCTCACGTTTTGGTGGCACAACAACGTCAATTTCTGAGGGGTATGGCCCAAGCGTTGCAGCCTGGTTTGCAGATAGTTCTGTTTGACAATCGTTTTGTCGAAGGTAGCAGTACCCCGATCTCGCGATGCACTGAAACGGGGGATACCTATCAAGATCGGCAGTTATCTGATGGCACATCCTTCGAAGTCCTCAAGAACTTTCCCAGTGCCGAGTCTCTGAGTTCGTTGCTTAATCAATTTTGTGGAAATGTCTCAGTTCGGGAAAGTCACTATTTCTGGCTTGCTTCGGGAAACTTAGCGGCTGAGAAACCATCAGTTTGATAGCGAGCTTGAGAGCCGGTCAGTCTCTGAAGCACTCTTTTCGTCAGCCCTGGCTGGGCCGGAGATATGGCCTTCCTCAGGGAGTTGGGGTGAGCGGCTGACAACCTAGCCGCCCGTTATTTTTGCTGCTGCAAACCGCGTGTCGCCTCAGACGCTGCTGAACTCAGCATGGTCGGACTGTTTCTAACTAAAGAAAATTTTCCGGTCTGGGGTCGATGTTGAGGGGCAGAACGCGACGTCAATCGATTATCTTAGGGGGGTTCTACATGGCGGGAGTCGTGTAAGGTACAGGATCGTTTCAATGATTTCAGCGATCGCCGTTTGAGGAGATAAATATCATGGCCGATACAGCTACATATGTCACGCTGACCGATGAAAATTTTGCCGGTGAAGTCCTCCAAAGTGATGTGCCAGTCGTGGTCGATTTTTGGGCGGCGTGGTGCGGCCCTTGCAAGCTGATGAATCCGATTATTGATGGATTGGCAGCAGATTTTGCCGGCAAGGCCAAATTAGCCAAGATTAATATTGACGATCATGAGGAGCTCGCCAGTCAGTATCACATTATGGGTGTGCCGACCCTGCTCTTCTTTAAAGATGGCAGTCTGGTCGAGCGTACTGAAGGCGTCATAGCCCAAGGCGCGATCGCGGACAAAATTAATACCTTGCTTTAGAGCACATCATCCCAATCGTGGCCCAACGCTGGGACGTCAGGCATGCCGGCACCCGCCCCTGACCATCCACTAGAGTGTAAACATGGGGTGCTCCCAGCCAGCCGCATCCAACCGGTGTCCGATCAAAACGGTCGGGCGCTACCCATAGGCATCAACCGCCGATGAGCCCGTGCTGACATCGCTGCCTCGTTTTACCGGTTAAGGCAACTGTCAACCTGTAGGAAAAAAGGGAGCAATCGTGTCATGTCTGCAGGCATGACTGGCCACGATGTCTTTCCCCTATCGAATGGCCAACAACTCGTTATGCGGTTAGCAGCACCAGGGTTGCCTGATACCGATTCTCTTCAACCAGACTATTGATCGGGCTCTCCCGCCTCCGAGCTGTTTGATGTTGCCGCGATGACTCTGGGCCATCCGACCCCTGAGGATGGTCACTGCAGTCGCCAGTGCGGCCAAGCCAAGACTGCGGCCACCTTACTTATGCGCTCAGCAATCAAGTGCTCCTAGGGGTTCTCCATCAAGTGGCCAGCGCGATAGTTCATCATCAAGTGGGTTCATTGACTCAGGGCGAGTAGGGCACATGGCAGTAGGGCGAGGAGACGATTTAGGCCGGGTAACTGAGACCGATGGCCCGGTGTATCGACCAGGAGGAAGCCACTGGCGGCGCTGGGGGCGATCGCTGAGTCGGCTCATGGTGATCGTGATGGTGTGGTTAGCTATCGTGCTACCCAGTACGGCACAATTTCCGACCCTAGACACGGCCCCCATCGTGTTAGATGGTCGCCTGCTGTTTGAAATTGCCTCAACGAATCAAATCGAAGCCGGTGAACGCGCTGAGGCCATCAGCGCCGCCTTAGAAGAACAGGTCACCTCCAACGATGAACTGACGGTGACGCTCGAAACTCGCAACAAAGCATCCGTGATTGTGGTGAATGATCGCTACCTGATGACGGTCACCCAAGAAGATGCCCGCCTGAATAGTGCTCCTTCAACGCGGTCACAGGCCCTACAGTGGACTGCAGTACTCAATCGCGAGTTGGCCACGGCGCAGGAAGAGCGCAGCCACTCAGTCCTCCGGGAGCGTGTCATCATCGCCCTCGGGATTTTGCTGTTGGTGCTGGTGATTGATCGGGTTACCGGGTCCCTCTGGCGGCGATCGCTGCGACCGATGCTGACCACGGCCACGACGCCCCATGACGATGGCTATACGCCGCCAGCGGGGCTCAATTTGCTGCTATCACTCTTACTGAGTGTGATTCGCTTTGCCCTCTGGTTTGGCACCATTACTTACATCACCACGCTGTTTCCGTTTACGCGCCGCTGGAGCTATTTTTTGCGGCGACAGGCGCTGGTCGGTTTTATCGAGCCCAACTTACGCCTGGGGCAAAATGAGTTTTCCATCGCTAGCCTGTTGATCTTGCTAGGGCTGTTGCTGGCGCTCGTCGTTGTCTCTGGGATTGTCACTAACTTTTTGCGATCGCGGGTGCTGCGGCTCACAGGCATCGATCGCGGCTCGCGGGAAGCGCTCTCGGTGCTGATCAAGTACACCCTGATTTTTGTGGGCGCCGTTGTGCTGCTACAAATTTGGGGCCTTGACCTAAGTTCATTAGCGTTGATTGCCAGCGCCCTCGGCGTGGGGATTGGCTTAGGCTTGCAAAACATTGCCAAGGACTTTGGCAGCGGCCTCATTTTGATCTTTGAGCGCCCGATTTTAGTGGGGGATTTTGTCTCGTTTGGCGAATTTCAGGGCACGGTTGAACGAATCGGGGGCAGAAGCACGGAAATCAAGACCCTCGACCAAATTTCGATTATTGTGCCGAACTCGCGCTTTTTAGAGCAAGAGGTGATCAACTGGAGCCACCGCAATCCGGTCTCACGGATTCGCCTACCAGTTGGCGTGGCTTATCACTCTGATCCCAAAGTGGTGAAAGAGGTTTTGATTGAGGTGTCTTATCACAATGCGCAAGTGCTCTCAAAACCGCCGCCGCTGGTTTTTTTCAAGGGATTTGGTGACAGCGCCCTAGAGTTTGAACTGCTGGTGTGGATCGCTGATCCGCCAAAGCAATTGCTGATTATGAGCGATCTCTATTTTGCGATCGAGGCGGCGCTACGGCAGCACGATATCGAGATCCCCTTTCCGCAGCGAGATTTACACATTCGCAGCGGTCAACTGCCGGTCGATCTCCGCGCTGATTCCCCAGCGGAGTCATCCTAGAAGCGTCAGTTCGGGTTAAGCCCAATCCCATTTCTTCCCAGAGAGGATTGTCGCTGCAACAAACTGGCAAGCGAGCGTGATGCCCTGATCTCGAACTCAGCTTAGAAACATTGTCCAACAACACTTGCTATCGAGAGGGAGGCACGGCGATCTCAACGCTATCGCCAGCCCAGCGAGAACCAGACTGCGGCTATTTTGCTGAGGATACCGGCGAGCGCTCGAATCCCTAACGCCTCAGTCAAGTGGCTAGCGCAATATTCTGGCGAAATTGCCTTAAATCGCCAAGTTAATGTTGATGGGCAGGGTAATGTTGAAGGCCGTTTGGGAAGATTTGCTGGTGACTGCGATTTGCCCGCCGATGTGCCACAGCAGTTTTTGCACCAAAGCTAAGCCCAGTCCCGTCCCCCCCTGTTTCCAAGGATCAGAACTGGGCACTCGATAAAACTTGTCGAAAATGCGTGGTATCTCCGCCTCCGGAATTTCGACCCCTGAGTTGGCGATAGTGACTAGCAACTGGTCGTTGGATTGAGCGATCGCTGACACGGAAATTGTTTCACCGGGGGGGGTGTATTTGCAGGCGTTGTTCAGCAGCTCAGCAAAAACCCGCTCCAAACTGGCCTGGTCACTAATGATGTGGGGTAAGTCCTCAGGCAGCAAGATTGAAAGGGCTTGCTCACGGCTTTGGGCGCGTTCATAAAAGCCATTGGCGATGCCGGTGAGCCAGCTTTGCAAATTGATCCGCTGCGGGGTGATGGGGTGGTTGCCGCCATCTAACCGCTGCAAATCTAAGAGATCGTTGATGAGACTGATTTCTCGCTCACACTCTTCTTTCAACACCACGTAGTAGCGAGCCACCCGATTTTGGCTAGTTTTCGGTTTTTGCAGCTCTTCATTGAGGCCCAGTTCTTGATTGAGGGTGACCCCCAACAGCTGCAGCGCGACTCGCATGCTGGTCACGGGGGTGCGCAGCTCGTGGGAAACCGTGCTCAAAAAGTCGTCTTTGAGCTGGTTGAGCCGCTCTAACTCTTTGACTTGAGCTTGCGCTGCTTGATACAACCGGGCTTGCCGAATGGCGATCGCACATTGGTTAGCCACCTGCTGCACCAGCCGAATTTCCTGTTCGGCAAAGCCATAGTCTTTTTCATTAATCAGCCAGAGATCGCCCAACACGCCGCGATCGTCGCGGATCGGGCAGGCAAACATCGCCACATGCCCCCGCACCGGGTTCGGTTCCTTCGAGCAAAATTGAAAATACTGGCCGTTTAATAGCTGGTGATAAACCTCAGGAAAGGCCTCCATCTGAGCCACTCGGCCCTGATAGGGCGGCAGCGATTCATTGTATTCGTAGTAAATCGTTGAGGTACCCTGCTCTAAGTCATAGAGTGCTGTGTTCGAGCCCTTCGCCCCCAATACCCCGGTCAGTTCTTCGACCGCCGTTTGCAAAATTTGCGACTCATCTAAGCTGTCGCGAACGCGGTCAGCAATGAGTTTCAGCGTGGCCTCAAAATCTAACGCTTGCCGCAGCTGTCGGGTGCGCTGCTCTACCTGGGTTTCTAACTCGGCGTTGAGCTGTCGGACTTGGGCATAGAGATCGGCTTGGGCGATCGCCCGCCCCACCTGAGTCGCCACATCCTGCAGCGACTCAATTTCCCACTGCATCCACGGGCGCGGATGACGGCAGTCATGCACACAGATCAGGCCCAACAGCGTGTCGCCCTGAACAACGGGAATGGTGATCTGCGACTGGACGTTAACGGCCTTGAGATAAACACGCTGGGCTTCGGGCAGATCAGAGTTCTCAACGTCTTCAACCGCGCTGAACTGGCCTTGATGATATTGGTTCAGTTCAGCAGGGTTAAAGCAGGTCTCGTCGAGCAGCAGCTCTTTGAGCGAGTTCTGATCGGGCACAACGGCTTCGGCCAGGACGCCTAATTGATCAGGACGCAGGCTGTAAAACAGCACCCGATCGGCCTCTAAAAAGCGGCGCAGCTCTTCCATGCTGCGCTCTAGCAGGTTAGCCGGGCGCATGGAATGCAGCAGGTGCTTGGCGATCGCACCCAACAGTCGCTCTCGCCGTGACTCTTGCTGAAGACGCTGCTCGGTCTCAACGCGCTGGGTAATGTCTCGTAGGATGTGAGTTAGAAAAGCCGACTGATTTTGGTCAGTCCACAAGCTAATCTTGACCGCCAAAATGCGGACTTCATCTTGTCCGTTGCGCAGCGCAATCTCTCGCTCTTGCACGGCATGGGTCGCTAAAGCTCGCTGCTGCAACCCTCGGAGAATGTCTAAACCCGAACTGGTCAGCAGATCGGGCTTTTGTTGACCTAATAGAATCCCTGGGGGATAGCCCAGCAAATCGCAGCAGGCCGCGTTGACATAGACCCAATCGTCTTTGGCATCGGTGATAAAAACCGGGTCAGCGATCGCGTCAAGAACAGTCGACGTAGCGGTTAAGGTATCAGTCACTTGCCTACAGGGAGAGAGCAGTTTTACGGTCAGAAAATTCGAGAGCCAGACCTGATGAGGGACGCAAATAGACAATTGCTTCCAGAGAATCACCTTCTCGGGAACAGAGCGTTATTGCCGCCTAACGACTTCGGCAGGCCGGGCCAGCAGGGGTCTCACCGTCACAGTTAGGCGGCCTAAAACTATCCAACAAGGGGGGCTAGGGGCGTTCATGCCGTTGCACAAAGGCTGGCGAATGGGGCTGGGGATCGGGCAAGGATACGGTCAGACAACCAACACCATGCAAAGATTATTTAAGACAATTGATTTACGTATAAATACGGAAAATTGGCCCGTATTGGCTCCAGGGCTTCACAATACCTGAGTGATCCTTACCAAAACCACACATACACTATTCCCCGAATTTTTCAGAAATGCGCACTTATCCGAGGGGGAACAGACCAAGATCCGTGTGATTGATGCCGACAGTATTCCAAAAAAAAGGTGCCTCCGAAGAAGCACCTAGACCTTTGTTGAGAGGAGAACAGGAATACCCATCGGTATAACGCTCTACGTTGACCCTCATTGTAGTTTATTGCGATTTGATGTCAATAACCAGCTTGCAAATTTGCCGTCTTGCTCGCGACGCAGTGAGTGGCAACGCTCCATGCTTTTAGGCCTCTTTTCAGCTCTATTATTTGCCTGGAGAGGGTTCTTGGTCGTGGAGGGGCTGTTTGGCCGCATGAGTTGTACAGGTGTTTCTCGATTAACTGTGAGAATTTTTAGCGTTCAATGTCAGTAGCAGTTGGGGCTCTCAGCCCAAAGCGCTTAGACTCAAGACGGGGACTGTAACTTCGACCCATAGCTGTTTGCCTAGCGCGATAGATGGTGACTGTTTTTGTGTACGGCACGCTTAAACCGGGAGAAGCGGCATACCGGCGCTATTGTCAGCCGCAGGTGGTGTCGGCCCAGCCCGCCCTAGTGCAAGGTGACCTGTTTCATCTGCCGCAGGGCTATCCGGCGCTGACGGTGGGCGATCGCTGGATTCAAGGTTTTCGACTACAGCTCCAGGATGATCGCGCGATCGCCGCCATTGATGAGTTTGAAGACTATGATCCCAGCCGTTCGGCGACCGAAAACCTTTATGTCAGACAACAATGGTCGATATTTTCCCCCACGCGACACCCCTGGGGGACGGCCTGGGTTTATTGGATGGAACGACAGCGTATCCACACCCTGGGGGGGGTGGTGGTGACCTCAGGTAATTGGAGCAGACAACAGTGGCCTAGTCTGGCGTCGCTGGAACTCACCGATGATGTTGACCGTGAAGCACGCTAACGCCAGAACTTGCTGGGGGTGGTCAGCGGCCAGGCCCAGCGCTGAGCACACGACGAGTTCAGCCCTAGAGCCGGGCAGCCCAGCTTGAAGGTGCTGTGTCTAATGAATGACGCGACCTGATTGCGTAGAGCGGGTGCGGTAATGCCGGTCTCAAAGGCTGCTGTGCTGAATGAATAACGCGCCCTAAGATAGAAAGACGCTTACTCCAATCTTGATCCTTAATGCTCGACCGAATCCGCGCGATCGCTGACCGCCTCACCCCTCGCCTGATCGAAATCCGCCGTCATCTGCATAGTCATCCCGAGCTCAGTGGTCAGGAATATCAAACCGCTGCCTATATTGCGGGCGTCCTTTCCTCCTGTGGGCTCAAAACCCAAGAACTGGTCGGCAAAACCGGCGTCGTGGCTGACTTGCCAGGGCAAGGACAGCGAGCCGACTACTTAGCCCTCCGCACTGATATGGATGCCTTACCAATCCTAGAGAAAACCCCTCTGGACTTTGTATCTCAAAAACCCGGCGTCATGCATGCCTGCGGCCACGATGTACATACGACGGTGGGCTTAGGGGTCGCCATGGTGCTGGCGGAACTGGGCGAGCCGCTGCCGGGGCCACTCCGATTTATCTTTCAACCAGCAGAAGAAACGGCTCAGGGAGCGCGGTGGATGGTCGCCGATGACGTGATGACTGGAGTCGCCGCCATTTTGGGCGTGCATGTTTACCCCTCGGTGCTGGGGGGTGACATTGGCATTCGCTACGGTGCACTGACGGCGGCGGCAGATGATCTGGAAATCAATATCGTTGGCGAATCCGGGCACGGGGCGCGCCCCCATGAGGCGATCGATGCCATTTGGATTGCGGCGCAAGTAGTGACCACGCTGCAGCAGGCGATCAGCCGGACTCACAATCCATTGCGGCCGGTTGTGCTGACAATTGGCCAGATTCAAGGCGGACGCGCCCCCAATGTCATTGCCGATCATGTGCGTCTGACCGGCACGGTGCGCTCGCTGCATCCTGACACCCGCCGCGAGCTGCCTCAGTGGATCGAGGCGATCGTGGCGGGGATGTGCGAACCTTTTGGGGCCAAATATGAAATCAGCTATCGCCCCGGTGTGCCAGCGGTGCTGAATGATCCGTCTCTGACGCAGCTGGTAGAGCGCTGTGCCAGAGACGTGTGCGGCGATGACCATGTGCAGTTAATTGATGAGTCTTCCCTGGGGGCCGAAGACTTTTCGGTCTATCTCGACTACGCGCCCGGCAGCATGTTTCGCTTGGGCATTGGGGCGGCTGACGCGACAAACTATCCCCTGCATCATCCCAAGTTCGCCGTGAATGAGGCGGCGATCGCCGTCGGCGTCACGACCCTTGCCCATGCCATGGTGCGCTACTGGCAAACGTCAGAGGCCCCGAGCGGACAGCCTGCAGCCATTTGACATCGCCGCCCAGCGTAGAAGCAGGCTTTGCTCAGTGAGACTACCGCCGTTTGGGATGGACTGAGGCTGATGTCACGATGAGCAGCGATCGCCTCACGTCTGCCGTTTCCACCCCCAAGACAGTCTTTAACCCCTGTCTTCAGGAGCATGGCAGTAGCGAGGATGTCTGCTAATGTTTGGGAAATCTTTGCAGTGGTGAACCATGGCCTACCCTCCCGACCCGCCACCCTCCGGACAGCCGCCCCAATACCACCCGCCCGGCCAAGGGGCAGAGCCAGACCCCTGGAAACCTCAGCCAACACCGGCTCAAGAGCGCCAACGACTCGCCCAAGAGGCCGCCATTCAAGCCAAAGCGGAAAAACTCACGCTGCTCGATAAGTTCGTCAGAGGCGTGATCTATTTGGTCGGGGCCTTAGAGGTGCTCTTGTCCCTACGATTTCTGCTCCGGCTAACGGCAGCCAACCCTGATAACACCTTCGCCAATGTCATTTATGGCCTATCTCAGCCGTTTGTTGATCCTTTTTCAACGCTGTTTGTGAGCCCCACCTTTAACGGGAGCGCCAATATTTTTGATGTGAACCTGCTGGTGGCGATGGCTGCCTATTTGGCGCTGTTGTCCCTGTTCTTAGGTTTGATCCACGTCTTTACCAACCGCTAACGCGCCTCACTGCCAACACAGCCGGCGGCCAATACGGCAAGCTCAAACGAGGTCAGCACCATGCATAGAGACGATACTCTGCTGACACTTTTTGCTATGGCAATCCGAGTAGAGAGGAATACTCAGTTGCACAGCCACAGCAATTCACCCCAGCAAAAAGGGAGACATCTTCAAGACGCCTCCCTTTCTGGCATGAATGCAGGTCAGATTGGTTGAGTCTCTATCGATAGGCGGCAGCGACCAAACCGGGCGCATAGGCTTCAACGACGTTGCCTGTATCGCTACAGGTAATCATTAAATAATCGCAGTGAGGGCACTGGGTGCGGATCAAAGCCTCTTTGTTCAAAAAATGGCGAGAAGCGTGACCGCCGCAGTTAGGGCAGTTGACAATGTGGGAAGCGTGATTCATAGATAATGTGCTGGCGGGGAATAGGGATCTGTAATCGAGTCTGCTGGGCTCCGTCGCTTGTGACGATAAGTGAACTTATTCATCACACTGTTGCGGGGATCGCTTCAGAATCAATAGTTTAAAACAACTGTTGATATATGAAAATGTTATTCCAAATAACATTAAAACGACAACCAAAAACCGAAAAATATTTCAAAAGACATATTAAAGCTTGATCCCGATTGGTTTTAAGGCTTTTTCTATCGTTTCCACGATCGCAAAATGAAAAAATGTAAGGTTTAATACCAATAGAATTAATAAAAGCTTAAATTTCTGCTGGCAATAGAGAAGCCCCATTCATTTACTCTTCCCGTTGAGGGTGAGTGCCTACCGCCTACCCTCAACGGGAAGTAGGCTCAGCTAAAACTCTGAGCTTGAACCGCTTTTTTGTAAAAATCGCAACATTTTTGCCGTGCTTAATTATCTTTTAATGATTGCAGAATTTATCCCGAAACCGTCAGTATCGGGCTGTCGTTGCTAGGCACCGGTGCCTAACAAAACTCAGGTGGGCTCGGACGGAAATGGTTCAGGATGAGATTCATGCTCAATCTCAAAGACATGGCCATATAGGCTTGAGAGAATCTGTTTACCCTCTTGGGTGAGTTTGAGATAAGCGATCGCACTTTTAATGTACGGGTACACTGTCTGCCAGTAGAACTGGGGGTACTTAAGGCGGAGGTCTTCAGGATTACGGTAGCCCAGCTGCTCATTGACCCCGGTTTCTTCAAACTCGTAGAACAAGGCGGGAATTTTGTGGAGATAGCGGGGGTCAGATAGCTGCCCGATCAAATCAGCGGCCCTGACCAGTCCCGGAAAGTTGGTCGTGTCTTGATGGTCAGTATCGAGCGGCACGGGAAATCGGGTCAGCTCAATATTGCGCTTGATGATTTCGGCATTGATCAGGCTGTGCCCCCCAAATCGCTCTTGCACAAAGAGCTTGCCGCGATCAACGTGATACGGCGTCAGACTCGCGTCAGTGTGCCCCTCAGGAAACTGCACGGTATCGTCCTGCTGACCGGTGGCATAAATGCGCAACGACATCACATCTTGGCGGCAAACGCCTTTGACATAGCCGATATCGTGGCAGACCAGCGAAATCGTGAAATGGAGCCAGTCTTCACAAGACACGCGCCCTTCACGAATATGCTTGCCCCGTAAAATCTGCTGGCCTACCAGCGTGACAAACACCATGTGTTCGACGTCATGGTAAAGCGCGTTGCTATTGGCAATCGTTTCACCGCCCATATTACCCACCCAGGCAATGATATCGGCGTAGTTTTGCTTCAAGCCGCCGTAGGTCTGGGCATAGTTAACGCGCAGTTCTTCGACGAAGGCGTTACATAAAAGTTTGTTGGGATTCAACATCGATGATTGATCTGTGGACTCTGCAGGAAAACCCGTCTATGCCTGTTCTAGCCCATATAACAAAAGCGTAACAAACTAATCAGGACACTTCATCTATCGTTTGTGTGGCCTTTGTCAATTCAGAAAAAAAGCACAGCAGGCTGATGACTGACACCCTGTAGCAACTTCATCGGGGAGCCGGGTCGTTTCGTAAATCCCTATCTGGAATGGTCATTCAATTAATGGATTACAGTGAAGAGGGAGGTGCAGGAGTATGGCGCGCACGA
Organism: uncultured Halomicronema sp.; assembly: GCA_937899725.1. Taxonomy (GTDB): domain Bacteria; phylum Cyanobacteriota; class Cyanobacteriia; order Phormidesmidales; family Phormidesmidaceae; genus Halomicronema. The sequence goes on along the minus strand of CALCCA010000212.1, from coordinate 27,176 downwards.
AGGCATTTGACCCCGAAATCGCTTTGTCTAAGGCGATGGACGTTTTTTGGCAGAAAGGCTACACGGCGACATCGGTGCATGATCTGGTGGCGGCGATGGGCATTAATCGAGGCAGCCTGTACGACACGTTTATTGACAAGCGACATCTATTTTTGCAGGCGATCGCCCACTATCACGACACCGTAGTAACGGCAGCGATCGCCCATCTGCAAGCGCCGGATGCGGCCCGACTCGAGATTGAACAGCACTTTCTCGATTTGGCCGCCCGCGCGAGCGCTGATCGACAGCGGCGAGGCTGTTTGATCACCAACACCGTGGTTGAGCTGGCGGGGCAAGATGCGGAAGTCGCTAGCTTAGTCAAACAAGGGATGCAGCGAGTAGAAGCAGCGTTTTACCGAGCTTTGTTGAGAGCGCAAGATCACGGTGAAATTAGCACTGACAAAGACATTCGGGCGTTGGCTCAATATTTCACCAGCAGTCTGCAAGGGGTGCGCGTCATGGCCAAGACTGGCGCGGATGCAGCAACCCTGCAGACGATTGTCAGACTCATTTTGCACGCTTTGGATTAGCGCCGTGCTCAGCGTCATAGCAGTCGCCAGTTCGGCTGGGACAAGACTGTGGCCACTTTACGGAGGCGCTGAGCATCAGAGTGCTCCGAGGTGTCCTCAGCAAAGTGGGCAGCGCCATAAAAAACCATTCCTCAGAGAATCCTCAGGAACGGCTCATCTTATATTTGACTGTTCGTTCCAGAATAAAAGAGACGTGACAAGAGCGTGATTTGTTATGAGCTTGACCCAAGACCTCGCCCAGTTTGCCGCCAAGATGAAAGACCAGTTGCCCGCCGAAGCTCAAGTCGCCATGGCCCAGGCCGGTAGCGAAATTGCCCAGCTGGGCATCGAAGACCGAAGCTTGAAAGTTGGCGACGCGATTCCTCCGGTGACGTTGCCGAATGCCCTGGGTAAATCGGTTGCCGTGCCCGACCTGCTTAAAGCTGGCCCTGTGGTGATTGCCTTTTATCGCGGTGGCTGGTGCCCTTACTGCAATATGGAACTCCGAGCCCTGCAACAGGCGCTGCCAGCCATCAAAGCCCAGGGTGCACAGCTCGTTGCGATCGCCCCAGAAACGCCGGATAATTCTCTATCGACGCAAGAAAAGAACGACTTGTCCTTTGAAGTGCTCAGCGATGTCGGTAATCAGGTCGCCCGCGCCTTTGGTCTGGTGTTTACCTTGCCAGAATACCTGCGTCCCCTTTATCAGAACTTCGGCATTGACCTAGAGGCCTACAACGGTGATAGCTCTTTTGAGTTGCCGGTACCCGCCACCTATGTGGTTGACACTACGGGCACCATTGTTCACGCTTTTGTGAATGTCGATTACACCCAGCGCGAAGACCCCGATAATATCGTGGCGGCACTGCAGCAGCTCTCCTAGAGCCGGCCATATTTGGATGGTGTGTGGCCTGTGGCATCTTGCTCACAGGCCACTGCTCTTAATCAGTCGGTAGCCATCAATAAACATTGCTGTCGGGTGCGTTGGGCTGTTGCCACAACGCACCAAAGATGAGCAGGGCTTTCGCGCGGTCAGACCTAATTTCAAAGGAATTTTCCTTGAGTGTGATATACGCCTTGGCCATTTCCCGCTGCTCTACAGCCAAGAATGGCCCAGCGAGCTGTCGCCTACTGGTCAATCACCGGAGCCAGCATCATGAGTTCACTGCTGTCATCGGCGATCGCGGGTTGCAGCATCGCCAGCAGCTCAGGATATTGCTCGGCAAATTGAGCTTCCGTCAAGTCTGCATTCAGCACCGTACCTGCACTATCAGTGACCGTATACAAATAGCCAGCGGGCGCTGACGTGAGGGTGACGGTGTGATCGCGCAGCACCAACTGTGTAATCACCGCTGATGCAACGGGTGTGGCTTCGGGTTCATTCGCTACGCCTAATCCTGACAGACCCAAAAGCGTCGTGACGGCGATCGCAGTCGCTAAACCTAAATACCTCATGGCCTTGACCTCCTTAGAACCTATCGGTAGCAGTCCTAGCCCCATGGGGATAAGACTGCAAGCCATTTTGAGTCCGCGCTAAGTAGCAGAAAGCTCCTAGGTGCTTTATCAAAACAGCCATCGTATAGTTCAGGATACACAATCCACCCACTAAGTTTGAGGCAGAGGGCGGTCTCGATAGTCACCTCATCTGTGAACCAGAACGATGGTGTCGCAAACCTTTGGGCGATTTTGCTGGGGTCGCAATGAGGCTGGTCAATGGCTAACTATGGCAATAATTTATCGTCCGTGACACTGCTTGAATTTTTTGCCGCTGCCACACCAGCAGGGCTCATTACGTTTCGGTTCCAGCGGCGGTAACAAATCGCCATCGAGATAAAACCAGCGGCCTTTTTGCTGCTTAAAGCGCGATCGCTCATGAATTTGGCCCGTATGATCCGACTGGTAGCGAGCGACAAATTCCACGACGCCTGTCGTATCCGCTGGCTGACCCTGTTCTGTCTGTAGCACCGTGAGGCCGAGCCAGGTCGTATTTTGCATGCTCTTTGTGAGGGCAGCGCGATCGCCCAATGCCCGCTTCGACGGATGGTGAGTAGCGGTCAAATAGTCCACCTGGCCCTGGCAGTAGGCCGTATAGCGCGATCGCATCAGCGCTTCAGCCGTCGGGGCGATCGCTTGGCCGAGCAGATATGGCTGGCAGCAGGTATTAAAAGAGCGTTGGCTGCCGCAAGGACAGTTGGCAGTCAGCATAGCGGTAGAGAGGGCACTGATACAAACAAACTGCAGTTAGATCGAGACCTGCCAGATCCCCGAAGTCATCATCGAACAGGCATCTTAATCCCGACTCTCGACTCCCATATTCCGACTTCCACATTCCACTGCCAAGGTCGGGCTGAAAGCCTCGCATGCTATCGGCAAGCAGCCATTACCAAACAGGGTTCGTCCCGACAGAAGACGTTTCTGTCTGGGGGATCTGGTTTCAGCGCCAAGCGCTGAAAATCTGGCAGAGTAATCGGCTAGCGCGCTGTGAGCGGCGATGACGACGTACGCCAGAGCTCTTCTAGCTTGTTCGCTGGAATCGTCAGATACAGCACATCTTGATTATCTAATACGTGGGACAGCAACTCGAACCCATGCAAGTCTCCCCGAGGGGTCTTGATATAGAGCGGCACCAAGTCAGCTTCCTGCGCAATCTCAGCCGTGGCTCGACCGTAAAAGGTGTGGCCTGGGGTGATTAAAGTGCCCAGCGCGACCCACAGGCTGTCACCAGTGATGCCGTTTCCCAACACCTGGCCCCCCAGGGCGGCCGCGGCGAAGGAAGGGGCAGCCAGCTCAGTGGGACTCATCACCCGGTTAAACTCAAACACCTGCTGCACCTGCCGGGCAAAGCTGGGATCTTGATTGCGCACGACAATGGGCAGCTTGGGCGCTAAACTTTTCGCCATCAGCGCAATCTCTAGATTGTCGGTGTCGTGACTGGTGACGGCTAACAACGCTGTGGCCGTCGGAATATGCACGGCATTCAGCGCATCAGGCAGGCTTGCATCATCAATGATGACGGGGATTTTGAGAGCCCGCGCCCCCTTAATAAATCGCCCCTGGGGATCACGCTCGATCGCCACCACCTCGTGACCACCACTTTTTAGTCGTTGCGCAATCTGAAAGCCCACAGCACCTAACCCACAAATGATGTAGTGGTTGCGCTGGGGCAGCTGCACGGCATTCCACACCTGATGAAAATGACTGCCCAAAACGAGGTCATTGAGCAACGCATAAAACACCCCGATCACCCCAGCGCCGACCAACATCATGACCGCCGTAAAGACCTTGATGGCCACGGGGGCTTGTTCGGCGACTTCTTCGTGTCCCCCAGCACCCGTCAGCATACCGACGGTGAAATAAAGGGCGTCGGGAAAGGGGATCGCAAAATTGACGCTAACGTAGGTGAGCGCCGAGGCGATGATGAGGAAAAACAGCACGAGGGTAATCAGTAGCGCAGCCTGGCTCTGGCGCCGAAACTGAGTCAACCCGGCAAAGAAGCTTTTGAGGCGGCGCTCCCAGGAGAGGCGCTGACTGCGACTGGCTTTGGGCCGGGTGGCCACAATCAACCGATCGCCCGTCTCCAGCTTGTGATCGTGCAGCACTGCTGACACCAGATCCACCTTTTGATGGGCGGGATGATAATAAATCAGCATGCGATCACGATTGTCCCAAAGATGTCTCATCAGCGCCCCGTTCCAGGGATGGCGATCATCAATGAGTTCTTCGTACATGGGCCAGTTAGCCCCCATCAGGTCGATTTGACCGATCGCGGTATTGCCCAGAGCTGCAAAGGCAAAAATTGGCCCCGACAAGGCTGAGACACTCATCGAGACGTGATAGGCCAGCGTTTGGTCGAGCCGGCTGCCGAGTCGGCTGTTGATCAGGCGATTGATAATGCGAATGCGTGGATTAATCACCCGCGCTTGAGTCAAAATCGCCAGGTTGAGCGCATCGTCTGACGACATGAGCAAGAGTGCCGTGGCGTCGCGAATGCCTGCTTGAATGAGAATTTCAGGCGATCGCAAATCACCGACAATAATGCCGTCGTCTTCTCGGGGGAGAGTGCTGATACCTGTCACCAGCACCCCCTGCCGCTTCAGCAGTGAGAAAACTCGATAGCCCGTATTGCCCAACCCGCAAACAATAATTTTCGGCTTCATCTCGCGCAATGATTCAAAGCGTGGGACTTGACAATACTCTCGCACGTTGGTTCCCAATATCTATCCATACTCTGTAGCCTAGGGGTAAAAACGTTGTAGCTTGAGATACGACAGGGGCGGATTGCCGCAATTTTAATGTCTGCCGATTACCCCGAGGGGATGCTACCCCGCTCCGCCTCGTCCATCCCTGCATTGACTGTCGATCTTCCGGCCTGCCAACCACCCACTTCTAAAAATCCCGCACATCACAAAAGCGCTGCCTCTTCACCAGAGAAGAGGCAGCGCTTTTGCCATCCAGTAGGACCGCTCTAAAGCGCGGTGGAAGTGGTTTCAGCAACCGGTGACGTTAGCGCAATTGGTTGAGTGGGCTGAGCCGTATTCGCGATCGCCGCTTTGAGAAAGGGCGTATGACTAATCGAATTATTCGCCAGCGTAAAGAGCGGATTCGAGAGAATCCCCGCCAGCGACGTGGCCACTACCGCCAAGATTAAGCTCACCTGCAGCGGCCGTAGACCGGGCAGATCCCACCGTATGGGCGGATAGTCTTTGATCGCATCGGACATTTCTTGCGGCTCTTTGACCACCATCATCTTGACGACGCGAATGTAGTAATAGATGGAAATCACGCTGGTCACCAGACCGACCAGCACCAAGCCGTAGGCCCCCGCCTGCCAGCCCGCCCAAAAGATGTAGAGCTTACCAAAAAAGCCTGCCAGGGGAGGAATGCCCCCCAGCGACAGCAGACAAATGCTCAAGCACAGGGTCAGCAGCGGATCTTTTTGGTAAAGACCGCTGTATTCACTAATCTGATCGGTGCCCGTCCGCAATGAAAAGAGGATGACGCAGGTAAAGCCCCCCAGGTTCATAAACAGGTAGATCAGCAGATAGAACACCATGCTGGAATAGCCCGCTTCGGTGCCGACCACCAAGCCAATCATCAAAAAGCCTGCCTGGGCGATCGATGAATAGGCCAACAGCCGCTTCATGCTGGTTTGGGCCAAGGCAACCACGTTACCCAGCACCATACTGAGCACCGCCAGTGCGGTAAAGACAAAGTGCCACTGCTCTGAAACCAGGGGAAAAACCGTCACCAACAGGCGAATGGCCAAGGCAAACCCCGCCGTTTTAGAGCCCACCGAGAGGAAAGCCACCACCGGGGTGGGCGACCCCTCATACACGTCGGGACTCCACTGGTGAAAGGGGACGGCGGCAATTTTGAAGGCAATGCCCGCGATCGCAAACACTAAGGCGACCACCAAACCAATCGGGGCCGTGCTGCCCGTCGTGACAAAGCTGGCGGCAATATCGCCTAGCTGCATCTTGCCACCCGATAGCCCGTACAGCAGTGAAATGCCATAGAGAAAAATGGCGGAACTAGCGGCCCCAATTAGCAGGTACTTCAGCGCCGCCTCGTTCGAGCGAGGATCACGCTTCATGTAGCCGGTCAGTAAGTAAGAGGAGATACTGAGCGTTTCTAGCGAGACAAAGATTGTGACGAGGTCGTTGGCCCCCGACAAAAACATGCCGCCCAGGGTGGCCGTCAGCAAAATCACCAAAAATTCTGCCAGGGCGGTGCCAGATTGCTCGACGTAGCGAATTGACATGGGCACCGTAGCCGCCGCCGAGAGCACGATGATGCCGCGAAAGACAATACTCAGGTCATCCCCCATGTAGCTGCCCAAGAAGCTCAAAGGGGTGGCCGTATCCCATTGATAAACCAAGGCGACCACGGCTCCCAACATTCCGGCGATGGTGAGATAGGGCGTCCAACGCGACGAGGCGCGTCCGCCGATGAGGTCGCCGACCAACACGATCAACAGGGTCGCGACCACAATTCCTTCAGGGAGAATAATGCCCACGTTGAGCTGGGAGGCAATATTCGAAACGTCCATCCGGCTGACTGCTCCAACGAGATAAGTAATAGATTGACCGCGAAAGCAGCATCACCGCCAGCGCTAATCGCTAACGATCGCCAACCTTCAAGGTGCCACTGGCATATTACCCTGGGAACCGGCGTTTCGGGGTATCTCTCAGGGTATGAGTTCTGACTATGGTTGTAATTAACTGCCGCCAGGCTGGCCGGCGACTACCCTCCAGCAGCCAATACCAGTCAGGCCCGCAATACCAGGGCCTGAATCCTTCCTGTCACCCGTGTTTGAATCAAAAGATGTGGGTATTCTCGGGAGCAAATGCGCTAACTTCGACTTAGCGATCGCGAAGAGATGTGCTAGGAGTGAACAGAAGATGGGATAAAAAACCGAGCCATTCAGCTGTGAAACTGAAATCTTAGTTAACAATCCTTTCCGAATGCTCCGCTTATTCGCTAACGTCACGGAATCTAGGAACCCCTAACGATTATCTATGTCCACCCTCGTCATCGTTGAGTCGCCCACCAAGGCCAAAACTATTCGCAACTACCTGCCGCGCGGGTATCGGGTTGAAGCCTCGATGGGGCACGTGCGCGACTTGCCGCGATCGGCGAGCGAAATTCCGGCGGCGGTCAAGGGCGAGAAGTGGGCTCAGCTCGGCGTGAATCCTGAGGCGGATTTTGAACCGCTGTATGTCGTCCCCTCGGATAAGAAGAAAGTCGTTAAGACGCTTAAAGACGCGCTCAAAAATGCCGATGAGCTGGTACTGGCGACTGACGAAGACCGCGAAGGGGAGAGCATTAGCTGGCACCTGCTGCAGATTTTGAAACCCAAAGTGCCGATCAAGCGCATGGTGTTTCACGAGATTACTGAAGAGGCGATTCAGCAGGCGCTCGACAACTGTCGCGATATTGACGACCAGCTGGTGCGGGCGCAAGAAACTCGCCGCATTTTAGATCGACTGGTGGGTTATACCCTGTCCCCCTTGCTGTGGAAGAAAATTGCCTGGGGACTGTCAGCCGGGCGCGTACAGTCAGTCGCCGTCAAGCTCTTAGTCGAGCGTGAGCGGGCGCGGCGGGCCTTCCGTCGCGGCTCCTATTGGGATCTCAAGGCTCAACTGCTGAAGGAGCAAGATGCCTTTGAGGCAAAACTCATCACCCTGGACGGCAAGCGCCTCGCCACCGGCAGCGACTTTGACGAAAATACCGGTCAAATTGCCGCCGGTCGCGATGTCGTCTTGCTGAATGAAACGGAAGCGACGGCGCTGCAGGCCAGACTGCAGGCTGGTGCTTGGACGGTGGCCAACTTAGAAGAACGCCCCTCAACCCGGAAGCCTTCGCCGCCGTTCACCACTTCGACGCTGCAGCAGGAATCGAACCGCAAGCTGCGCCTGTCGGCTCGGGATACGATGCGCGTAGCGCAGAGCCTCTATGAGCAGGGCTACATCACCTACATGCGAACCGACTCGGTGCATCTGTCACAGCAGGCGATCGGTGCGGCCCGCAGCTGCGTCGAGCAAATGTACGGGCCGGAATATCTCAGCCCTAAATCGCGCCAGTACGCCACCAAAAGCAAGTCGGCTCAAGAAGCCCACGAAGCCATTCGTCCAGCGGGTCAAAGCTTCCGCACCCCCCAAGCCACGGGACTCAGCGGTCGTGAGCGATCACTCTACGATTTGATCTGGAAACGCACAGTGGCCACCCAGATGGCCGAAGCGCGGCAGACCAACATCACCGTCCAGATCGAAGTGGACAATGCGATCTTTCGGGCCAGCGGTAAACGGATTGATTTTGCCGGTTTCTTTCGGGCCTATGTTGAGGGCTCTGACGACCCCGATGCGGCGATCGAAAATCAAGAAATCCTGCTGCCTCGGCTGGCGGTGGGTGACGCCGTGAACTGCAACGAGCTAGAAGCCGTCGGTCACGAAACGCAACCCCCTGCCCGCTACACCGAAGCGACCCTGGTTAAAACGTTGGAAAGCGAAGGCATTGGTCGCCCGAGCACCTACGCCAGCGTCATTGGCACCATCATCGATCGCGGCTACGTGACCGCGAACGGCAACAGCCTGACACCTACCTTTACCGCCTTTGCGGTGACCGATTTGCTGTCTAGCCATTTCCCCGACTTGGTGGATGTGGGCTTCACCGCCCGGATGGAGCGTACCCTCGACCACATCTCCACCGGGGAAGCCGAGTGGCTCCCCTACCTCAAGGGGTTCTACAGCGGCGGCGACGGGTTAGAAACCCAGGTGCATGAGCAGGAAAGCCAAATTGATCCGGCAGAGGCCCGCACGGTTGATCTGGATGGTTTAGAAGCTAAGGTGCGCATTGGTCGTTACGGCCCCTATGTCGAAACAGAGGACGAAAGCGGCCCGGTTAAAGCGTCGGTACCAGTCGATGTTTCCCCGGCGGATCTGGATGCAGATCAGGTGACTTTGCTGCTCAAGCAAAAGCTGGAAGGGCCAGAAAAACTCGGCCTGCATCCTGAAACGGGTGAGCCGATCTACGTGCTCATCGGTGCCTATGGTCCCTATGTGCAGCTCGGTGAGGCAACTGAAGAGCAGCCCAAACCCAAACGGGCGTCCTTACCCAAGGGCAAGAAGCCCGAAGACGTGACCATCGAAATGGCCGTCGGCCTGTTGGCCCTGCCCCGCTTGCTCGGCGCGCATCCCGAGACCGGCAAACCCGTCAAAGCCAGTTTGGGCCGCTTTGGCCCTTACGTGGTGCATGACCAGGGCAAAGACGGCAAAGACTATCGCTCACTCAAGGGCGACGATGGCGTGCTGACGGTTTCTCTAGAGCGGGCGCTGGAACTGCTGGCGCAACCGAAGGCCGGTCGCGGTCGGCGCAAAGCCGAGCCGTTGAAAGAACTCGGCAAGCACCCCGATGATGACGAGCTAATTGCCGTCTACAAAGGCCCCTACGGCCTCTACGTGAAGCACGGCAAGACAAATGCCGGGTTACCGGAGGGCAAAACCGAAAGTGACATCACCCTAGAAGAGGCGATCGCTCTAATCACGGCGAAAGCCGGTACGAAAAAGAAAACGACTCGCAAAAAGACCGCCGCCAAGTCTGGCAGCAAGGCCAAAACCACCGCGAAGAAGACCTCTGCGAAGAAAACGGCGGCCAAAAAGACGACTGCCAAGAAAACCACGACGCGCAAAACCACGACGACGAAGCGAGCGGCGGCCACTAAATCTACTGGCAGCAAAACGACTACCGCGAAAAAATCGGCGGCTAGTAAGAAGTCATCGACAGCGAAGAAATCGGCTGAACCCGAGGCTTAGCGATCTCGCTGGACACACTGACCAGACACGGATGAATACACGATTGCCATGTCTTCATTCATCGGGCATAGCTTAGTCGGCGGGACCATGGGGTGGCTTACGTCGCCAGTCCCATATCGACGAAATTGATGCGGGTGCTCTGGGGTGGTGGGCTCATCATCGCTGCGGTGCTCCCCGATCTGGATTATGTCGTTCCCTGGCTGCATCCCAGTGCGCATGACGGCTTGCGCATCACCCATTCCCTCTTGTTCGCCGCATTGCTGCCGACTCTGACGCTGCTGGGCCTCAAATTCGCTGGGGTTGGACGCAGGATGCTGAAGCGCTCCGGCTTACTGCTCGTATTAGCGGGTTTTTCCCACCTGGGGATGGATTTGCTGGTGGGCGTGACCGCTTTACCGTTGCTGTGGCCCGCCAGCGATCGCCTCTTCCGCTTACCCTTTGGCCTGCTACCCAGTGCCGGAAAATTGAGTTGGGTCAACTTTTACTTCTATTACAACTTGTTGATTGAGCTGGGTGTGCTGTTGCCGCTCATTGCCTGTATTTTCATTCGCAAATCAAGCCTTGCTGCTCAAGCCAGATGGGTTTTGATCGTCAGCCTGTTACTCGTGTCAGCTGGCTTTATGCATTGGGCCTATGGTTTGAGTCGTTGATGGCGTTGATAATGTCAGAAGGTTGCAGTACCAATTACTGAACGAGCGTGAATTGTCACCGCAATGGATGAAAGTATGGACGGGCAAAAACAATCGCCGAGCGTCGTCATCGTGGGAGCGGGCTGGGCTGGGTTAGGGGCCGCCTATCACCTCGCTCAGCAGGGCTACGACGTGACGCTGCTAGAAGCCGGTAGCTATCCGGGTGGGTTGGTGGCGGGTTGGCAAACCGAGCAGGGGCGCTCGGTCGAGGCGGGCATTCACGGCTTTTGGTATCCCTACCGCAATATCTTTGGGCTAACCGATGCCTTAGGGCTGCAGCCGTTTACGCCCTACACCTGCTCAAATCAATATTCACCCCACGGGCTGGAGGTCGAGTCGCCGCTATTTCAACTGCAGCCGTATTTGCCCAGCCCCCTCGGCACCTTTTTGTATACGGAGTTCAAGCGGTTGCCGTTGAGCGATCGCCTCTCGGCTTTGCCCCTGCTGTACTCTCTGGTGGATTTTGACAATTCGGATGAGGCTTGGCGACGGTATGATCGCCTCTCCGCCCGCGAACTCTTTCGCCAATTTGGCGTGTCGGAACGGCTCTACAAAGAAGCCTTTGAGCCGATGCTGCTGGTGGGGCTGTTTGCACCGGGGGAGCAATGTTCGGCGGCGGCCACTCTGGGCATGCTGTACTACTTTATTTTGGCCCATCAGCCTGACTTCGATGTGCGCTGGTGTCGGGGCACCGTCGGGGCCCAAATCTTTCGCCCCTGGACGCAAGCGATCGAGCAGGCAGGGGGCCGCATTTTGGCTAATCATCGCGTCACCGGCGTGATAGAGGGAGAGGGTGATCGCCTCACCGCTGTCGTCTGTGGCGATGAGGTGTTTGAAGCGGATGCGGTCATTTTTGCCGTTGGCATCACGGGCCTCAAAAAAATTGTGGCGAGCAGTCCCGCACTGCGTCAGCGCCCAGAGTTTCGTGATGTGCAAAACCTGGGTGCCGTGGATGTGCTGGCAACTCGCCTGTGGTTTGACCGCAAGATCGATGTGCCGCTGCCTTCAAATGCCTGCTTTGGCTTTCATCAAACCACCGGCTGGACGTTTTTTGATCTCAACGCGCTGCACGATGAATACCGCGATGAGCCGGGCTCCGTCATTGAGGTGGACTACTACCATGCCAACCAGTTCCTATCCCTCAGCGACGCCGAGATTTTGCCCCTGGTGCAGGCTGATCTGGCGGGCTGCTTACCAGCGTTTGGCGCAGCGCACATTGTTGATTACAGCATGATTCGTCTACCGCAGGCCGTCAGCCACTTTGCTCCGGGCAGCTATCGCTATCTGTTGCCGGGCCAGACCAGCTTCAGCAACGTCTTTATGAGCGGCGACTGGATTGTGACGCGCCACGGCTCTTGGTCGCAGGAGAAGGCCTATGTCACCGGCTTAGAGGCAGCTAATGCAGCGATCGCCCAGTGTGGGGTCGGTGCAGCCGCCACCATCATCCCCATCGTGCCCGATGAGCCCCACATTCAGGCTGCCCGTCAGATTAATCGACTAGGGCGAGCGCTCTTGGGGGCGATCGTTCACTAGCGGCCACCGTTCTCGGGTAAATGATTGGGGCTTCGACGCTGCTGAGGGAACCAAGCGCGAGCCGAGCCCAAGTGCGCAGACCTAACATCGCAGCCGCTCAACTAGGAAGTCAGAAACTGATGCAGGGGTCTTGAGCTTTTCCCTGACCGAATCTGAGGCGATTGCCTAGACAGAATATCTAAGGACTGTAAGGGTAGGTTTAGCTAGAAGCCTGGAGGCCATCGCCATAAAGCATCAACAAAACCTGCCCCAACAGGTATCGTTTTTACTAGAAATTCCCTTAGTTGGGCGGCCCCGAGGGATTGGAAAACGTATTGATATAGCCGCCGCCAATGTAGGAACCCGGTGGTCGCTGCACGGCAAACGGTGATGGGTTGACCCCTGGAGTAATCGGCGTGGCACTGGGGACGACCGGCGTGTAGGGCGTATACCCGTTGCTCACGTCCACCTGTGGCGTGTTGAGGTTGGGCACAGCAGTTCCCGCTGGCAAGCCCGTGCCGCCCCCGACAGTTGATAGCGGCGCTACCGGTGGCACGGCTCCGGCGCTATTGCTGCCTGGCAAGGGCGGCATCAGTTCAAGCGAAGCGGGGGTGGTATAGCCCGTCGTGCCTGGTGGCGGTGACATTTGTGGCAGCGTCGGCAGAACCGGAAACGCCACGCCGGGAATCGTCACGGCCTGAGAGCCAAACTCTCCCGTCGGCAAAGCAGACTCGATCGCTGTTTCAATCCCAGTAGCGTTGTCAGTCGCGTCAGGATTGTCAGCTGCTGCCGGGGCATTCTGTGACTGTAAAGCAGCTTCTAAAACTGTCTGATTGCTGGGCTGCATGCCTGGAGCCAGAGCATTTTGGCCCTGCAGCACTAACGTCAACGGGTTAACGCGTAATGTCGTGGGACTGAGTGCCCCTGACGGCCCAGTCGCCGTCGCCGGGCTGTTGGTAAAGCTATTTGAAGAGGCCGCCGGCGAGAGATTCGTGGGGCGCTGTCGCCCAAATTGGTATTGCTCTAGATACTGGTTGAAGATGCTGGTGCTGGGGTTGGCCGTACTGGTCGTGCCGGGTTGCGACAGCGACAGCAGATCGCTAGCGATCGCGTTCTCGTCCTCATCTTGCCCGATCGAGATCGATTGCAGGGTGGGTACGCCCCCTGACTCAACGCCCAATTCGTTCATCAGCACCGACAGATTATCAATGTCAGCGACTGCGGCCTGCTCAGCAGGGGTCAACGTCGAGCGATCAAGTGTCCCCTCAGGCGACGCCCCATTATCTTGAGCAAATGAGCCAAACCACTCCGGGTTGCGGCTGTATTCCCACAGGAAAATACTGAGCAGCAATACCCCTAGCGTCGAAGCCAACGGCACGGGTCGACTCAAAAAGGTGAGCCGATTAAGGCTAGAGCGAAGCCAAGGGAGCTGGGCCATGTTACTGCAGGGGATGAACTACAACAGTTTTCAATTTCTATGGTAGCCGCTGCCAAAAGTTTATAGGGAAACTGCTGCTGCTGGGCGAGCTGATCTGCACCGTCTACTCCTCTATTACAGGCGAAAAAACTATTTTCAGAAGATTAAGGCCAGATCGAGCAATACTTAACCTCTTGATCTTTTGCCCTTAAGCATGACAACAGATCATACGGCTTGACAAAGGCTGTTATGGCCGTGTCGTTGCGCGTTGAAAGTCGGCAAACCGCCGCATCGGCTCGCAGTTTGTTCTCCCTGGGCATGATGCCAAAGCCGGTGGGGGAGCGAGGCCAGGGCAGGCGCGATGGCAGCTAGGTACCGGCCTGAGCTACTGACTGCAGCCTGAGCCCAGTCGGTCGGCCAGCCCAGAGATGCAGGATGAGGCGGAACCAACTTGAACAGTGACCTATGGTGCAAAACAAAGAAAGTCATTATCAATCAGGGATCACGCTGCAACAAGACCGCATCTTGATTGTTGACGATGAAGCGCTCATTCGTGAGACTGTGAGCCTGGCGCTCAAAGAAGAAGGCTATCGGGTCGATGTGGCCGAAACGGGTTCCTTAGCGCTAGAGCTGTTGGGTAGTCCCGTTTGGAGCCGTTCTGCTGAGTTGCCGCCGTTTGATTTGGCCATTCTAGATTTGATGTTGCCGGGGGTCGGGGGGCTCGATCTCTGTCGCTTGATTCGCCACCGCAATTGGGATATCCCCATCTTGATTTTGAGTGCAAAGGGCAGCGAGACCGATCGCGTCGTGGGTTTAGAAGTGGGCGCCGACGACTATTTGGCCAAACCCTTTGGCATGCGAGAACTGATTGCCCGCTGCCGGGCCCTCTTGCGGCGTTATCGACGCGCCCAAGCCCCCCCTGACGCCTCGGTGCTAATCTACCGTGATATTGCCCTGTATTTGAATGAACTGCGGGTCACGGTAGATGGCCGCGAGGTGGCCCTCGCTCCCAAGGAGTTTCGCATTCTCGAACTCTTTATGAATCATCCCAACCGGGTGTGGAAGCGGGAAGAACTGATTGATCAGGTCTGGGGGCCGGACTTTATGGGCGATCGCAAAACCGTTGACGTTCACATTCGCTGGCTGCGTGAAAAAGTTGAGGTTGACCCCAGCCATCCGCAATACATTGTCACCCTGCGCGGCTTTGGCTATCGCTTTGGCTAGGGCCGCTCGATCGCCTCAACCTTTGCAATTGCTTAAGTTTGCAAAAGTCCTGACCTATTCCCCCAAGACCGCCGCTACGCTTAAATTTATCTAGACTGACACCCAAAGGACGGGCTGGTGAGCAACCGAACATCGTGGCAGCGGCGGCTCTGGGTCAGAGTCATGCCAATCGCGCTAGGCCTGATGCTGACCGTTTCGCCGATGCTGGCGACGAGTTGGGCACAAACGAACAGCAGTAGTGCCCCGCCACCAGCGGCCCCAGTGATGTTAGATGGTCGCGAACTCTTCAAAGTTCAGGTGTC
Source organism: uncultured Halomicronema sp. (assembly GCA_937899725.1). Classification (GTDB taxonomy): domain Bacteria; phylum Cyanobacteriota; class Cyanobacteriia; order Phormidesmidales; family Phormidesmidaceae; genus Halomicronema. Next base: position 12,173 of record CALCCA010000212.1, on the reverse strand, counting down.
GGTCGGGGGGTATCCGCCCAGAACCCGAGCCTTGGCGACTGCCCGCCGCATTCGCGCCGTCGCTCAAGATCCCAACGTTGATCCGGCCCTGCTATCCGTGGCGCATGATGACCTCGCGGAAACGAGTAATGTCACCTACGACGGTGATGTGCTGGTATACGTGACGGATGCCGATGCCGAAGCGGCTAGCGGCAATCGCCGCGCCTTGGCCTATCGCCTGCAGCAGCTAATTGCAGACGCGATCGTCACCTATCGAGCCGCTCGCCAACCCGATCAAGTCCTGCGGGGCACGCTCTACGCGCTGCTGGTATTGCTGGGCACAGTGCTGTTTCTCTGGCTCATCGTGAAGACCAGTGGTTGGGTGCAGCGATCGCTCCAACGCTGGAAAGGTCGCTACATCTCTGCCGTGCACTTTCTGGGTAATGAGTTTTTGTCGGCAGAGCGGGTCACGGATGCGATTTGGGAGATCTTTAAGCTGATTCGGCTGGGGCTGCTGCTCATCGTCCTATATGTTTCATGGTCGCAAATGCTGCGGTCTTTTCCGTGGACTCGGCCAGCGGGCGAACGGCTATTTGACTACATCGAACGGGCTGCCCTCACACTGGGAAATCACTTTGTCGAATACCTGCCCAACCTATTTTTTATTGCCTTAATTGCGATCGCCACGCACTATCTGCTGCGGATTATTCGCTTTTTGTTTACTGAAATTGCGCGCAATCGGGTCAATGTGCCGGGCTTCTTTCCGCAATGGGCTAACCCGACTTACAACATTGTGCGCGTGCTGGTGGTGTTGTTTGCGATCACCATGGCTTTTCCCTATCTGCCAGGGTCAGAGTCACCGGCCTTTCAGGGGTTGTCGATCTTCGTTGGGGCGTTGTTTACGCTGGGGTCGAGTGGGGCGATCGCCAACTTGGTCGCGGGCATCGTGCTGATTTATAGCCGGGCCTATGAGCAGGGCGATCGCGTCAAAATCAGTGATGCGATCGGCGACGTGATTGATAAATCGCTCATGGTGACCCGCCTGCGCACGCCGAAAAATGTCATCATCACTATCCCCAACTTGATGGTGCTGAGCAGCCACATTGTGAACTATAGCGCCAGCATTGCCGAGACCCAAGAGCCGCTGATTGTGCACACCACCATCACCCTGGGCTATGACGTGCCGTGGCGCCAGGTGCATGAAGTGCTGATCAAAGCAGCCAGCAAGACCGATAAAATTTTGCCGACGCCCCCGCCCTTTGTGTTGCAAACCAGTCTGGATGATTTTTACGTCAGCTACGAACTTAATGCCTACACTGACCACCCCAAATCGATGTCTAGAATTTTTTCGGAGCTGCACCAAAACCTGCAGGATGCCTGCAATGAGAACAACATCGAAATTTTGTCGCCTCATTACGGCGCGATGCGCGATGGTAATGAACTGGCAGTGCCTGCAAAGTATTGGCCGCCGGGGTATGAGCCCACACGATTTCGCTTAGAGACCGAGGGAGATCGCTCCAATGCGGCTCAGTCCTAAAGACTCTCTCATTTGTCGGGGTGCGTTAGCGGCCGAACGCCCCCGACGGCTTAAGGAGCAGAATCCTTCTCAGTAGCCTCAGCAAAGCGGGCAGCACGACCGTTTTCCAATGTAGAGTCTGGGGACAAGAGTCAGGTCAACAGTCGGGCTCAATCATTGGGGCTATGGCGAGAGAAGGTGTAAATGCGCTGGGTTTGCAGGTTCTCCTTCAAGGCTGAAGGATAGACGGTGGGCTCACTCGTACCCAGCGAGAAGGTCTGCCGCCTGAGCCCCACCTGCAGGTGAGCAAAGGGATCTTGGCCGTCTGAAACCAGCAGCTCTAGGGTTTGCAGATTGGGCCACTGCACCAATCCATCGAGCACCTTAGCCAGTGCAGGCCAGTAAGCGTTATCAGGCTGGTCGTACCAGGTCGCAGTCACCGCCTGGGCTTGCTCTAAGCCGAGATTGATAATGAGTTTACCCTGGCCAAACAGCGCCACCGCGACCGATCGCACTTCTTCCTGGGCGGCGAGCCCGGCTTGACGGGCCAGTTCTCGCACCTGCTCTAGCTGCTCATACTTAGCGGGCAGGGTCGAGAGATCGGCCTGAGTTTGGAGGGCCACAGTCACCAGATAGGTGGGCAGCAGCAGATGCCCGAGCTTTTTCGCTTTGGTTTCCAAATAGTAGGAATTGTAGGGGGTGGATTCGATGATCAGAGGCACGCGATCGATCATTTCCAGCCCATAGCCTTTTAGCCCAGCAATTTTGCGCGGATTGTTGGTAATCAGACAAAACTGACGCACGCCAATGTCGTTCAAGATTTGCGCCCCGACGCCATAATTGCGCTGATCGACCGGCAACCCGAGCTTTTCATTGGCCTCGACAGTGTCTAGCCCCATATCCTGCAGCGAATAAGCCTTGAGCTTATTTACCAGGCCAATACCCCGACCTTCTTGCCGCAGATACACCACCACCCCACGACCGGCGGCCTCAATCATTTTTAGGGCGGCCTGTAGCTGCATGCGGCAGTCGCAGCGAAGAGAACCAAACGAGTCGCCCGTGAGGCATTCCGAATGCACCCGCACCATCACGCGCTCGTCTTTGAAGCTGGCGGGGTCGCCTCTAACCAGTGCCACATGCTCAGAATTGTCGATGGAGTTGCGGTAAGCGTAAATGTTGAAATGGCCAAATTGCGTCGGCAGATCCGCGATCGCCTCGCGTTTCACAAACCGCTCATGCTCTAGCCGATAGCTAATCAGGTCGGCAATGCTAATCAGCTTCAGATGATGGGTTTGGGCATAGGCCACCAGCTCGGGCAGGCGCGCCATAGACCCATCTGGATTTTGAATTTCACAGATCACTCCTGCTGGATACAGACCCGCCAGTCGGGAGAGATCGACGCCAGCTTCGGTATGACCAGCCCGTTTGAGCACGCCCCCCTCTTTCGCCCGCAGCGGAAAGATGTGTCCGGGTCGGCGCAAATCGCTGGGCCGCGCCCCCTGATTCAGCGTGACTTGAATGGTGCGGGCTCGATCTTCAGCTGAGATGCCCGTCGTGACGCCCCACTGGGTAGCGGCATCAATGCTGACAGTGAACGCCGTCTGTTCATTCTCGTCTTCGAAGCTGTGCGGGTTCACCATCAGGGGCAGATCGAGCTCGTCGAGCCGCTGCCCGGTCATCGCCAGGCAGATCAACCCGCGCGCTTCGACCGCCATAAAGTTAATCATGTCAGGCGTCGCAAACTGGGCCGCGCAGATGACGTCGCCTTCGTTTTCACGATTTTCGTCATCGACGACCACAATTGCCCGACCGGCGGCCAGATCGTTCAGCGCCTCGTCAATACTGTCAAAAATGCTGTCAAAAGCCGACTCAAGCTTTGGCAATGCATTGGGCTCAGGATAAGAGACTCCCGTCGGCGTCAAGTCCTCAATATCAGCCACGTTTGATTATTTCACTCATTCAGCTTCATGACTGATTCTAATGTGCTGACCCGATGCTCTGGGGCCGAAACCAGGGAGATCGGCAGGCAATTCCGCCAAGCCTTCAGCCTAATCAGCTTAAATGGACTGATCAGGTTCCAGATCAGTGCCCTGGCCTGAATGAACGCGATCGCGCTGACCTGTCCGCTGATGACACTGTGATTCTCGGTTGTCTGTCTGGCACACAGGCGGCGCTCTAGTCCCTTAGCAAGAAAGTCAGCGTTCCTGGCAACTCGGCTCAAGAAACACTGACTTTTGATCTTGAGAACATCAACGTAGGGGCACGAAAGCTAGTGAGCAGAGCCCTTAAAAGCGCAGTATCGATGCCAGCAGCAACACCACAATAAAGGCAGCACCACTGTAGAACAGCCCGACCCAAGCCTTTTCGAGAGCCTGAGGCGGCTGCTTTTGCCAAGCCCAGCGCACTGGCGACATCGCGGGGCCGGTAAAGCCCCGACTCGGCAAGGTATCTAAACAAGGCTCGGGTAGGTTATCGCGATAATCGGTGCCGTAGCGAGCCATGTGGGCAAAAGAGATTTCCCCTTGGGCTCGTTGGGGCAAAATGCGCCGCCGTTGATAGGGCACCGTCGTGTCGCCAAAGGTACTCAGGTATTCTTCGCTATTGACTAAGGCATCAATAAAGGCATTCAATCCTTCGTTGCCAAGCACGATAGACCAGGCGATCTTTTCGCGATCGCTGTAAACCTGACGGCCCAAAATCCGCTGCACACAAATTTCTGCAAAGCGATAGTTGTTGTTGCTTTCATAAACCAAACGACGGAAGGAGTCAGAAAGCGCCAACGCCCGAATGAATTCTCTAACTGTAATTTGCCCGGCTTTTAACTGAGATTCCCAAAAGGTTTGACGATGACTCTTAAGCATCTGCTGTTCATTAAAAATCTGCCGATAGGCCGCCGCAATCAACCCATCCAGATCCGATGGCGATAGGAGGTTATCAGTCGTAAAAATTCTCGGCTGCTCATCACCCGGCACTTCAAAGCCGGCAACTCGTTGATTTTGCGATGAAGGCGCATACGCCAACAATGAAATCGTCATGATAAATCTCCTAAATTGATGATTGAAACAGGGGTATCGAGAAACTGAAAATCGGTTACGAAACGGGGACGACCAGAGCAACCCAAATCCTTGAGCCGAGCTGAAATAGCCTGAGCCGTTGAACTGACGACTCTGCCACTGGCGTCGCCGCCAGTGGCGGACCCCAACAACCGGGGCCTGCAGCGCGGCAATTGGCGCGGCAGCCAAGTCGTCCCTTGACTGCCGCGCGGCCTCAACCTCAACGACAGCCAAGGGACAGAAGTCGGCTAGCTGCTGTTGTCAGTAGGGATTTCCTGAACGGGTTGTTACCGCCGCTGTTCTAAAGCGGGTGCAGTGAGCGAACAGTCTGCATCCCAGCAGACAAGGGAAGTTCAACGCGATCGCGGGGGCAACTGGTCAAGCAGCGAGACTGATAAAGACCTGAGCTTGACAACTGCCGGCACAAATTCGCGCATGCTTAACTCGCCCCACAGCCATTGAGACTCAGGAACAGCCAAACGCTTACTTGCCATCTCGTCGGCATGATCTAAGACTTGATGGTAAACAGCCCGAATGCAAAATTCGGCCTCTTCATCAGCATCGGCCCTCCATTCTAGAGAGAGGGGGAGTCTCATCACAGAGTCTGACTCCCAACCTTGATATAGATCCAAAAGGCATTCAAATACTCCTGACGAATGGCCAAGGTTAAGCACACACCGCAAAAGCCCAGATGCTGCGAGTAGTTGCCCAGCGCCTCCAACCGGCACCAAGGCCACCAAAACGACTCGCCTATCACCAAAAGCTCAGGCTGGGCCAGCTTTCACAAAAGATTTATACGGTTTGTTATGAACGATTTTCTAATAGCGGTGACGTTCGCATTAAGCAGGATTCACTAATGTTTACGTTAAGCCTTGATTTGGGTGACTCGATCGGCCTTTAGCACGATAATTTCCTAGCTTGAAATTCGCCAAAGCGCATCCAGGACAGGGCAAGTAGGGACTTCTTCAAGTCGAGGACTGACCATAATATTTATTCACTAAACTTTATTAAGCCATGAGGATTATTGTCGGCTGTGGTTGACGCTGCCCCTCAGGTCACCAAACTGCCAGGGTGAGGAACCAGATTTATAGTCTCGTTCCAGGGCATCAAACTTGTTTTCGAGAATCGGCATTAGCCGTTAATGAATGGTGTGCCCTAAGAGAGTTCTAGCCAAACCGACTCTACCGCCCTGAACGCCTAGATGTCGTTCAGGGCAATCGCCTGAGCCCTCGGATGGCCCGAAGTCAAGGCTGTTTCATCAATCGGATTATGTCCCCACTGTGATGGATGGCAGGGCTCCCTGCCGCGCCATGCTCCAGCTAAGGCTCACCTACTTTGCGTGTTTTGAGGACTGTATCTCCCTTACCGTAGAATTCGACCGCGCAATTTCAATGATGGTTGACCGCTTCATCACCTCCTTCTAGCGTCGCGATCGCTCAAGGTGAAGGGCGCTGGCTTCACAAAAGTTCATGGATTCAGGCCCCCACCTGCGATAACCATGGAAATAGATAAGAAAACTTTTTGGAAGTCAATCTTTATTCACTAAAGCAACGATCAACTTAAGAAACCTGACTCAAGCCCGTCTTGAGCAAGCGCCTGTTGAGCGTTAGTGAAGTCTAAAGTGATGAGCCTTTTAAGTTCGCTCAGATTGAAAACTGACGTTTTGTTTCTCCCTCTGCTTAGCCTCAAACTTGATCGAGGTGTCATGAGCGGTGAGGGAAGGCGGGATATCAAAACTCCCGGTCTGAATCTGGACGAGGTTTACGCGCCAAAGAGATCGCCCGCCCTGCACTAACAACCGTGAGTAATTCAATGGCCCGCATCGGTATCTTGCTACTCAACCTTGGAGGCCCTGGTCAGCTCGATGATGTCCAGCCCTTTTTGTACAACCTGTTTTCTGACCCCGAAATTATTCGCCTGCCGTCACCCCTGCTACAAAAGCCCTTGGCGTGGATGATTTCTACCCTGCGAGCTCGCAAGTCAGAAGAGAACTACAAAAAGATTGGCGGCGGCTCCCCCTTACGCCGTATCACCGAGGCCCAGGCGGCAGCGCTGCAGACCAACCTGCAAGAGCAAGGCTATGACGCTCAGGTTTATGTGGGCATGCGCTATTGGCACCCGTTTACCGAAGCGGCGATCGCCCAAATTAAGCGCGATCGCATTGAGCAAATCGTGATTTTGCCGCTCTATCCCCAGTTTTCCATTAGCACCAGCGGCTCCAGTTTTCGGGTGTTAGAGAAGATCTGGGCTGCCGATCCGGTTTTGCAGGCCATTCCCTACACGGTGGTGCCCTCCTGGTACGACGCCCCCGGTTACTTAAAGGCGATGAGCACTCTGATCGAACAGACTCTAGAGCAAGTCGATCAGCCAGAACAGGCACATATTTTCTTCAGTGCCCATGGCGTGCCCGTCAGCTATGTCGAAGAATCGGGTGACCCCTATCAGCAAGAGATTGAAAAGTGTGCCGCCCTCATCATGGCGCAGCTCGACACGCCCAATGCCTTCACCCTGGCCTACCAGAGTCGAGTCGGCCCGGTGGAATGGCTCCAGCCCTACACCGATCAGGCGATTGAAGCCCTCGCTGAAGACGGGGTCAAAGAGTTGGTGGTGGTGCCGATTAGCTTTGTCTCAGAGCACATCGAGACGCTAGAAGAAATCGATCAGGAATATCGCGAAGTGGCTGAAACCGCTGGCATTGAGACTTTTGCCAGAGTGCCTGCCCTCGATACGGAGCCGATGTTTATTCAAGCGCTCACTGACTTGAGTATTAAAGCCTTGAATGAACCGCCGATTTTATTCGCCGATACCATTCGCCCCCAAAAGAACACCAAACTCTATCCGCCAGAGCGCTGGTCTTGGGGGCTAACTCCTTCCGCCGAAGTGTGGAATGGGCGGCTGGCCATGGTGGGCGTCATGGCTGTCATGCTAGAGCTATTTTTGGCCGATGGGCCACTGCATGCCTTAGGTCTGTTTTAAGACGATCTGTTCACAACCACGCTGGTCGCAGGGGAGGGGTTGGTGGATGGCTAATAGCGCTGCCGTTGAGGCGGCTCGCTAAACCCGCCCTGACAGGGGCGCTAGGCAGAATCAAGGGGTTCCCGAAGCCGCTAGGCTAGACCCGCCAACCCGGCGAATTCAGCCCGGTACAAGCCTGACAGATTGTTGACCTGAAGGCGGGGTCAGGCGCAGCAGGGGCGATCGCCTCGACCCCACCGCAAAATGATGCTTTTGGTCTCAATCTGGCGATGTTCCCAGAATTAGACGGTAATCTGATTGAAAGCGATCGCCTCTGAGCCCTTGAGGCGGTTCTTTTAGAGCCGCAGACGCGGTAGCCCCCAACCCTTCCTGCTAAATAAAAACGCTTCTGAAGTCCATGCAATCATCTCTGCGCAGCCGCCAAAATCCCGTCATCCAAGAACTGGCAAACTGTATCGAAGCAGTTTGGCAGCAACACCTCGATCTATCGCCCTATCAGATTCCCGGCGATCTGGGCTATATCGAAGGCAGCCTCGAAGAGGAAAAGGTGGTCATCGAAAACTGTTGCTATCAGACGCCGCAGTTTCGCAAGCTGCACATGGAGCTGGCCCAGGTTGGCAATGGCTTAGATATTTTGCACTGCGTCATGTTCCCCAACTCTGATTACCATCTGCCGATTTTTGGCACTGATTTGGTCGGTCGGCAGAGTGGGGGCATTAGTGCCGCGATCGTCGATCTGTCTCCCATCAGCCCCGATCGCTCGTTGCCCGAGGCTTACCAGCAGTCATTAGCGACACTGCCGTCTTTGGGCTTCTCACAACCCCGCGATTTGCCGGAATGGGGGGATATTTTTTCCGATCATTGTTTGTTTGTGCGACCCACCAATGCTGCCGAAGAAACGCAATTTGTCCAGCGCGTGCGAGACTTTTTGACGCTACATTGTCAGATCGCCCGCAATACGCAGCCGCTGACGTCAGCGCCAGATATCTTGCAGGTGGTGGCCAGTCAGCGGAACTACTGTACCAAGCAGCAGCAAAACGATAAGACCCGCCGCATTCTCGAAAATTCCTTTGGCACAGAGTGGACCGAACGATATATGACGACCATGCTGTTTGATATGGATACGGAGCCGCAAACGAGTGACATCGTTCCATCCAAGTGATCTGCCGCCCCCGATAACAGCCCTCTCGGCCCAGCTCAGGCCCTCACCTCAAGACACGGGTGCTAGCGATGCTGGAATTGCAAAAAGAATCGATGCCAGCCGAAGACGCCTTGCCGCTGCTGCAGATGGCGCTGCAAGATCAGGCCGAACAGGTGCGCGGGATGGCGGCCTTTGCCCTGGGAATCAAGCCCCTACCCGATAGTCTGACCTTGCTAGTGCAAACGCTGGAGTCAGATCCTGACGACAACGTGCGAGCCATGGCGGCGGGGGCGTTGGGATATCTGGGCGATCGCCAAGCCTTGGCCGCGCTCAGCCATGTGTTGTTAAAAGACACTAACTGGCTGGTGCAGTTTAGCGCTACCGTGGCGCTGGGCAATCTGCGGGACCCGCAGGCGATCGACATACTATTGACCGCCCTCGACAGCGATCGCGCCCTCGTGCAAGAAGCCGCCATCATGGCGTTGGGAGAAATCGGCAGTGTGGCCCAGGTTGAACAAGTCTTGCGCTTCGTGCCTGCTCCGGATTGGATGATTCGCAAACGATCCCACCGAGGGGGGCCTCCCGTTATACCGATTCTCTGAAACAAGGCTACAGATCGGGCTCCCCTGCCCCTCGGCCCCCCGGCGTTTTCAAGATTGCATCGGGAGCCCGATCACGGAGAACTGGTATTACTCACCCAACCCAGCTTGGACGCAGAGTTGTTGGTCAGGACTGTGACGGCCAAAGCCGGATGGGGAGCTGCAGTGATCACCAGGTTGCGACAGTGGTATTTTGTGGCGATCAAAGAAAATATTGAAATGGCGGTTTTACGTACAGGGCACCAGGCTTTTACACCTCCGGCAGATGGGGGCACTACGTTACGATAAGACCAACCTTTTGACCTGGGTGCCCGCCCGATGCGGGTATTGCAGGGTAAACTCTTTATCGAAATCTGCAGAATTACTATGGCTGAAAAAGTTCAAAAATCTAAAACTGAGTGGCAGGCACAGCTCACGCCTGAGCAATATCATGTCACCCGCGAAAAGGGCACCGAGCGCGCTTTTACGGGGCAATATCACGCCAACAAAGAAGCGGGCGTTTACAAGTGCATTTGCTGCGGCACCGTGCTGTTTAAGTCTGACGAGAAGTTTGACTCCGGCACGGGTTGGCCTAGTTTTTGGGCCCCCGCCGAGGATAAGAACGTCGCCACCAAAAAAGACATGAGCCTGTTTATGATGCGTACTGAGGTGCTTTGCAGCGCCTGTGATGCGCACTTAGGTCACGTCTTTAACGATGGCCCCGCCCCCACCGGCAAGCGCTACTGCATCAACTCGGCCTCTTTAGATTTCGACAAACAGGCCTAGCGCTAGCCAGTCAGGGTTGTGGATACCGGCGATCGCGGGTTTTCCCCAGCGGGCCGGTATTCACCGCTCTCTTAACCAATGAATTTGTAGGACGGCATCTAGTTCGAATGGTGCCGTCCTTTTTGTAGGTACAGTCAGGCCATTGCTATACGTGAGGCAACCGAGGTGAAGCTGGAGACAGTCGTTAACGGTCAGGGCTATCCCCTGTTGTGCTTGCATGGGCATCCGGGCAGCAAGCACTGCATGAATGTCTTTACGGAGCCCTTGGCCTATCACTTCAAGACCCTGGCTCCTGATCTGCGGGGCTATGGTCAGAGTCGCACGGCGACGTCCTTCACGATGACTCAGCATTTAGATGATCTGGTCGAACTGTTGGATCAGTTTGCGGTTGAGCAATGCCTCGTGCTGGGCTGGTCGCTGGGCGGCATTTTGGCGATGGAGTTGGCGCTGCAATCTCCGCAACGCGTGACCGGCCTGATGTTGCTGGGCACGGCGGCGCGACCGCGAGGCAGCCATCCGCCCATCACCTGGCAAGATAACGTGTTCACCGCGATCGCCTCAATTCTCAATCGGCTAGCGCCGGGCTGGCAGTGGAATATTGACACGTTTGGCCAGCGATCGCTCTATCGCTATTTGATTCAGCAGCACCATCCAGCGGCCTATCGACGGTTGGCGCAGGAGGCGTTTCCCGCTTTTTTGCAAACGTCTCAGCCCGCGAACAGGGCGCTCAATACCGCCCTGTTCGCGGGCTATGACCGGCTGCCCGAGCTGGCCAACATCACCGTTCCGGCGCTGGTTTTAGCGGGGGAATGCGATCGCCATATCACCGCCAGCTCTAGCCGCGAAACGGCGCAGCATCTCAAGCACAGCACCTACAAAAGTTATCCCGCCACCGCTCACCTGTTTCCCTGGGAGATACCGGATCAGGTGTTGAGCGATATTCAAGCCTGGCTGCAAGCCCATGATCACGGTCTGAGATGATCGCCGGTCGGTCTTCATCAGCCCGACGGCTCAACGGTTTCAGCCCCTGATTGCCCCCAACTTCGCGACCATCTGCTTTAGCTCTTTCGGCACGCCGTATACTAGATGCACAAACCTTCAGACGGTGCTGGGAGCAAGCGATGGAATGGCATGTCAGCGACGCACAGAGCCTCAGGGTGATTGATCGCGAGATTGGCAATCACATGTTTACCCCCTCTGAGTATGAGCTGGTGCGGCGGGTCATTTATGCCACTGCTGATTTTGAGTTTGCCTCCTTAATTCACTTTTCCGAACATGCCTTGACCTCAGGCGCGGCGGCCCTCGCGGCGAGAACGACCATCGTGGTGGATGTGCCGATGGTGCAGGTCGGGGTGGCACCGCCCATTCAAGAAACCTTTGTGAACCCCGTCTATTGCAGTATGGATGCGCTGACCCGCCCCCAAAAGGGCAAAAGCAAAACGGCTTGGGGGATCGAAACGCTGGCTAAGCGCTATCCCGAAGGGATTTTTGTGGTGGGTGAGTCACAGACCGCTCTGGAAGCACTGATCGAGTTGGTAGAAGCCGGTGAAGTACGTCCGGCCCTCATCATTGCTTCACCGGCAGGGTTTTTAGATATTGATGTGCTCAAAAACCGGCTAGACGAATCGATGGTGCCGAACATTCGCATCGCCGGTCAAAAGGGCAATCCGGTACTGGCCGTTGCGATCATGAGTGGGCTGATCGATTTGGCCTGGCAGGCCTATGGCAAAGCGCCTAAGGCGATTTGATAGCCCATCCGGCGTGACCGGAATCGCTGACTGATAGACCTCTCCCGTTTTTTCCGCGCAGCGGCTCAGGCAGCGATCGCGCTCCCTCTTCCGTCGTCAGCCGATTGGTTGAGCAGAGCAGTAGAGCCCAGTGGCAGCCGACTAATAACAGTTCTATGGCAGAGGGTAGAAAGGTGCAGGGTTCAAGGTGTAGAGAAGAACCTTGCTGAAAGCGATCCGGCAATTCAAAGTGGCCAAACCTGACTGCGGTTCGCTATACAAATTACAGCTACACAGACAAGTTAGTTTCGGCTCCGCTCCGCCGACGTTCCTTGAGCGGAGTCGAAAGGAAGATCTGTAGTCTCAGATCTTGCACCAGTCTCAAGTGAGACGGTAGTTCAAAAATATCCGGTTATC
>CALCCA010000211.1 GCA_937899725.1 uncultured Halomicronema sp. | reverse complement strand
AAGTTCGACGAGGTTCCAGTTCCGCCAAGATTCATCTCTTGATTAAGCAACGCCTGAAATCAAAGCCCTACCGGAGTTTATTCAGCGCCTAGCGACTCAAGGGGTCGTGTTTGCCTTTGATGCCATTAGCACTCAAAAAAACTTGTCACCTCATGGTGGAGAGTGAAAATCACTATCTGGGGGCGTTGAAAGGCAATCAAGGCACCTTACACAGGCGTGTACAGGAGCATTTTGTGGCCGAGGAGAGCTATACCGACATCAGTAAGGGACATGGGCGGATTGAACACCGGGTGGTGAGTCTATGCACAACCTTGGAGCAGATTCCGGCTTGGCCCGGATTGCAGGCCTTGATCCGAGTCGAGAGTCAACGTCAGCTGAAGAAGGGTGGACACCCGCGCCTAGAAACCGAAACTCGCTATTATGTGGCCTCGTTTGGTGACTCTGCAAAGGCGTTTTCTCAACGCATTCGGGGCTATTGGGGCGTCGAAAATAAGGTCCACCATGTTCGAGATGTCACTCAGGGAGAAGATGCCTCCCGCATTCGCATGCACCAGTTACCGCAAATCTTTGCCGTCGCCCGGAACTTTGCCCTGAATTTGTATCGGTCCAATGACTTCGACAATATGGCTCAGGCGGAACGATACTGCAAATATGGCTTAGACACGCTCAAGCGCATTTTTAGAATGAAATAGCCCTGTTCAAAGCCTTGTTCGATAAACTGCGCTTCTAACTGAGACGTATTCTCCTTGTAAGCCATGACCAGAACTTGCTTAATGGCATCTTCTACTAAGAGCATTTTGTATAAACCGTATAAGAGAATCACTTCAGTGAGTTCTGAGCATCACTACTCATCGACGGCAATAGACACACGATATGAGCCAAGAGGAGTAAATACTCGAACATTAGAACTAAGTCGACTCAATCGCCTGAAAATATGATGTCAAAGACACTACACCCATCATTGAAACAATATCTAGCTAACCAGTATTTATTCTGAAGCCACCACCACTATCATGCCGATAATATCTCTCAAAAATTGTCGCCAGCAAGTCTTTAAAAAGCGGAAAGCCCACCAATGCCGTAGAGATTAACAAGAACTTCACTTAGAGTTTCATGATCTTCACGGTATCGAAACATCTAGACCTTTGATAAGTACATGGACGTAATTAAACGTAGTCCTGAGCTTCCGGAAGCCTTGAGATGCCGTTGTCGGGATGTTGATTAATTCTGTCTACCTACTTATCTGCGCCGATGGTTGAACTCAGTATTAAGGACAAAATTACAGGGATCAATTAAAGCCAGCGCATCGCCGAGACAGATTAAAGAAGGTACGGACAGACAGTCACAGCCATAGTGAAACAGACTTCCGGCTCTGCAGCCATCAAACCTCACGGGAATAAGATAGCGTCGAGAAAGCCCGCTCAGCATCGCCCAACCGAAAGACCGCGATAGCGCAGCGATCAACTTGCGGAGATGTTCGGGATGGCAACAATAGACTCCATCTCAATACCCGTGTTTTCAGTACAGTCAACAAGGTCTCGATGTCCCACCACAACTGGTGATCCGCCAGCACAAGCGGCGGGCAGCGGTCAAAATCAGCAATTCACCCTCTTCCAGACGAGTTGCCATGACCTAGATACACGAACTTCAGACCCAGCATTTGCCTGAGAGGACACAGTTCTCTCCCCCCTTTAAACGCGATGTGCAATTAAGCATTTTCCAATTCAAGCCTTGAGCAAATCCTCAAATTTCAGGTAGGGCCTGCCTTTGAGGTGATTCAGATAACTCATCACGGTATGAGCGAGCACTTTGCGTGCCACTCGACTGGTCAAATGCCAGCGGTCTCGGACTCGGATATGCTCGATATCAAACCAGTGACATAAATGTCCAATCACGGTTTCGACCAGTTGTCGGTGGCGGGAGACGGTGCGGTTCCATTGAGGATGGTAGTCCTTCATGTTGCGGCGCAAGGGTGTCAGCAGCGTGAGGCTTTGATGAGCCAAGTTTTCGCGCAGCACCTCTCGAATATAGCCTTTGTCGCCCAGCAACAGACCTTGGAGACCGCTCACCAATTCCGGCACCACATCGCGTTCATCGACGTCCGCGGAGGTGACGCTCACCCCCATAATGAGGCCTTGAGCATTGATCAGCAGATGGCCGTGGAAGCCATAAAACGTGCCGAGTTTCGGAGCGGAACTCCCGTAGCTCGCCCATCCGGCAAACGTTTTCGCCTGGCGCGCGCGTTTGAAACCACAGACCGGCATCGGAAACCCATCGACGCGATACAAATCGCTCTCATCTGTGCCTAACGCTTGCAGCAACCGTTGCTGTAGGCGTTGCTTATAGTGCCAAAGATTAGCAGCTTGCCGGACGAAGGTCGTTCGGTCGGCTAAGCCTGGGAACCAGGCATGCCAGTGGTGATAGAAATAGCGCCAGATCCTCGCATCATCGTGGTGACCTCAAAATTCGCCCACGATTTCGAGCGTCAAGACTTCACTATCACTCAGCGCGGGCGCCGCGCCTTTGCTTCGCGGTGGAGAACGCTGCGGTAACGGCGTCAGATACGTATCCACCACCAAGAAGACGGCAATGATAAACTCGTCGACATCAAACATGATTTCATCTCTGTAAAAGCTTAGAACTGTTGATAGCTCTAGCTTACAGAGATGGAACTTTTTCTCCATCTTTAGTTGCACATCGCGTTTTAAGTGGGCAAATATCCGCCACCCTCCTGGCGACGCTTGCCAGAGCAAGCACTTATGTAGACGTTATGGCCTTAGCCTGAATCGACAAGCGATCGCCTACTGCTGCAAGCTATACCACTCTGACCTGACCCACTCTCGATCACCGAGCAGACACAAATTCAGTCTGCAAAAAGACCCGCTCAAGACGTCACAGCAACGCCACACACTCATTACTGACTGTAGAACGCCATCGACATTGAGGAGAAAGGCCCCCCTCGGGAACAATCCCAGCATCAACAAGATGTTGGAAACAATTGCGCCGCATGACCAGTCAGTACAATTCAGAGTTGCGGAAGCTACTCCAAACAGACTATCGCCAGTGCAATTTTGTCAAAATCGATATCCACTTCTCACAAGCAGCAAGTCAGGCGGGTGTAACTAGATACGCTTTGCACTCGATTTGCAAAGACAAACGATAGTTTGGCCGGGTGACCACTTCGTATGCAAAGCAACGACTAGAGCACAGAGCAAGTCATGCCAACCAAACTCCATGCCAAGGCTAATGAGGGCGCAGCCGCTTAGATTCGGCTAATCTTGTTGATGAGTAGGTTAGTCTTGGAATTGTGATGGTTTCTCACTCACCGGCTTATTTCTCAATTTGTCAAATCCACCTGGCTAAAGTTTCCGGCTTTCTCAAGCTCGGTTTTGTACCGATACCTGGATGGCCGGGTACTTTTGGAGAGAATATTGGCTTCAAGCATTGCCCATCTCACGCGAGAAAGAAAACTATGCTCGACTTTTGCGTAGCTATTCGCGCTTACAACGCCGAAAGATATCTTCCTGAAATCTTAGATGCTCTGTTTTCCCAAGAAAACTTAGAAGATACAAAATGGGAAGTTTTGATTGTTGACAACTGCAGCACTGATCGAACGGCTGAAATTGTACGAGAGTACGAAGCGAAATGGTTGACTAATGTTCCTTTGAGATACTGCTTTGAATCTAGACAAGGCTCCTCTTACGCGCGTCGTAGAGCGATCGAAGAGGCAAATGCGCCACTAATCGGTTTTTTAGATGATGACAACGAGCCTGAACTCAACTGGATTAGTAACGCTTTAGAGTTCTCGGAAAAACATCCTGACGCTGCTGCATTTGGCAGCCAGATTCACGGCAAGTTTGAGGCTGAACCTCCGGAAGGATTTCAGCGTATTGCCGGGTTCATCCCAGTAGTCGAGCGCAAAACCTCAGTCTGCTTTACAGAGGGAAAGTACGATCGCCTCAACATGATGCCCCCCGGTGCCGGATTAGTGATTAGACGCCAAATCTGGCTTGATAATGTACCAGAAGACCTAGTCTTAAAGGGGCCTGTGGGTAAATCTCTTAGCAAAAAAGGGGAAGATATCGAAGCACTGATGTATGTAAAAAAAGCAGGCTGGGAGATATGGTTTAACTCTGAGATGCATATTTATCACCACATACCAAAAACTAGATTCGAGAGAGAATATCTTTTAAGATTCTTTAAGGGAACTGGCCTTAGCCGATTTTACACTCGAGCATTGTCCTGTCCAAAATGGAAGGTTCCCTTTAAAACTTTTGCTTACATGCTTAACGATCTTCGAAGAGTAATGCTTCACATCATCAAGCATGGATGTCAATCGAGAAGAGATTTAATTGCTGAATGTGAATTTCAACTCTTGCTACATTCATTCTTGAGTCCATTTCATGCTTTATTCAGCAGCCAAGAGTAATCGAGACAAGATGAAGAACTGATCTCGCATTCAATTCATCTTACCAATAAAATATTTCAATTTAATTCTTCTGAAAGTGGTGTACTTGTATGGAAAATTACTTGATAGAATTTCCTCTAAAAAACATATATTCAACAACAAGATAGACATTTCTTGCTCGTCTAATAAAAGGAATATCAGACCAGAAAGCTATACTTAAATAAGTCCAAAAATCTCTCCAAGATGGCTGATCAATTGCCCTGAACTCATCTTTTATGATCTCGAGAAAAAGAAGCAAATCATATCCCATTCGCTTGCAAATCAAAGCAGCAAAACGGTTAAGTGCGACTCTTCTCTTATATTCTTTACCATAATCTTTTTTGCGTTTCTTAGCATCTAGCAGCTGATAAGCGAAATTATTATTCGAGTGAATTCGATAATTGATTGCATTCCCTCTAAGTTTGATCCGCTGGATACCAGTCAAGGCAGCACCACAAGTCAGGCAGTCATCGGCACGAATACGCCAGTCTTCGAGATATGGAACTGGCAAAATCGTCTCAAGATATTTTCTTCTAAAAGAAATAGCGGAAGTTGGGGCGTGCTGAAAGAGCTTGAGATAATAAGTCTGAATAATAGTACTTTTAAGTACATTTGAGCTGCATTCGCCTCGCGAAGAATTTTCAGCATCTTTGAAGTCGATAGCTTCATCGTCTTTAAACTTCTTGCGATCGCTATAGATGTAACCACAATTAGGATGCTTTCCATACACACTTAAGAGTGATTCCAAATAAGTTTGGGGATATATATCATCAGCATCAAGAAAACATATAATTTCACCCGACGACCTTAAAAACCTTCATTAAAGGCAGAGAGTTGGCCTTCGTTCTTATCTTTAACGACTATCTTTATACGTGAATTATCTTGATATTTCTCCTTGATAATATTAACAGAATCATCTGTAGAGAGATCATCTACTACGATGATTTCGTCAAATGGAGTAGATTGTGCCAGAGCACTTTCAATCGCCTGTACAACGAACTTACAATAGTTATAGTTATTAACTAGATAGGTTGTTTTACGCATAATTAACAGGGAATAGGAAATTCACATTCAGCAGTGAAGCTCAATACATACACTTCCACTCATGTTGACATATAGCTGTCTACTTTCTATATTATCAAAAAAATATTGGCGTTATATGGGCTGGTTGTTATGGCGTGAACTTTCACTCAATATTTTCCTGGCACGGCAGTATAAAGTCTGATGATTTCTCTGCTCTTCAAGCTTGGAATAAGAAAGACAAAGAAAGCATAAAGTCCTCTTTTTGGCAGATATAAAGCGAAGCGTTGGACTTGCAGATCACAAAAACTTGTTCTAATCGCCACTCATCACTGACCTGAGCACGAATGTGACATACAAACTGGTGTCAGCTTGCAAGCGATCGCGCCGTTAACATTCACTGATATCAGACTATGCTCAGCGGATTTTGCCCACATGACATCACTGTCAGTTTTGAGTAGGGGCGCCACCACAGCGGCTTGTACCAGGCAGAAGCAGAAGCAGAAGCATTTTTTATGACTATTGTCTTGCCTCTAATGGCAGCCATCGGTGCTTTTTTCCGTAGTACTCTTTGTTTTTTTACTCAAGTTGGATATTACTCAGCGAATCGGGGATACGAAAGTAGAGGCTATCAGAAAAATCCAAGTGCAGTTATTGTCCTAGATGCGGTCATACGATATGACTGAGTCGATATCGATATAGTTGCTGAGTTATTTTTATGAACACCGCAGGACGATCGCTGCCACGGTGCCATCAGGTGCTGGATGCTGTTGAAAAACGAAACCCGGTTTCGAGAAGATTTACAATCAGGGGCACGCTCTCTTCCTCATTGCTCCTATGACGCTTTTACGCACCCCGCTTTACGACCTGTCGGCTGATCTCAAGGCTCGCTTCACTGAATTCTCCGGTTGGGAAATGCCGGTGCAGTATAGCGGCATCAAGCAAGAGCACCAAGCCGTGCGCGAAGCAGCGGGCATGTTCGACATCTCCCACATGGGCAAGTTTCTTTTGCGCGGTACTGGAGTGCTGGCGGCGCTGCAACAGCTAGTACCCTCTGACCTGAGCCGGTTGCAGAGTGGCGCAGCGCAGTACACCGTCTTGCTTAATCCCCAAGGGGGCATCATCGATGATCTGATCATCTATGACCAGGGTGTAGACGCTGACGGCGCTGAGCGGGTCGCTATCATCGTGAACGCCGCCACGACAGACAAAGACAAAGCTTGGATGCTGAAGCATTTGCCGTCTTCTCATATCGAGTTCGAAGACTCATCGCGCGATCGCGCCCTCATCGCCGTTCAGGGCCCAGAGGCAGTCGCCCAACTGCAGCACCTCATTGTCGAAGACCTCTCTCAAGTGGGCCGCTTTGGCCACCTCGAAGGCACCGTGCTGGGGCAACCGGCATTTCTCGCCCGCACGGGCTACACCGGAGAAGATGGTTTTGAAGTCATGGTGTCACCCAAAACGGGACAAGACCTATGGACAGCCCTGCTGGAAAAGGGGGTGATCCCTTGCGGTTTAGGCGCACGGGACACCTTGCGTCTGGAGGCCGCGATGGCACTCTATGGTCAAGATATTAGCGATCGCACCACCCCTTTAGAAGCTGGTCTCAAGTGGCTCGTTCACCTGGATGGTGCCGGTGAGTTTATCGGGCGTTCCATTTTAGAGCAGCAGACGACCCAGGGATTAGAGAAGCGCCTAGTGGGGCTACAAATGGAGAGACGCAACATTGCTCGCCATGATTATCCCGTGCTGCACGAGGACGCACCAGTGGGCATCGTCACCAGCGGCACCCTCTCTCCCACCTTGGGGTACCCCGTCGCGCTAGCCTACGTGCCCGTTGCCTTGGCCAAAGTCGGTCAGCCCCTAGCGGTTGAAATTCGCGGCAAAGCCTATCCGGCTCAAGTGGTGAAGAAGCCCTTTTACAAACGCAAAAATTCGTGATTTAGCACAACTTTGTTGCGGAAATAGGCTATCTGTCATGCGACACTTGCTACAAGTGTGTGGTTGCAAGCGAGAACGGTTATGGCCCTTGAGTTTCCCGATGATTTGAAGTATCTAGATACCCACGAATATGCGCGGGTCGATGAAGACGAAGATATCGTCACGGTCGGTATCTCGGCATTTGCGCTCGATCAGCTCGGCGACATCGTTTTTTTAGAACTGCCCGAAACCGGTGACACGGTCGAAAAGGGTGAAACCTTTGGCACTGTAGAGTCGGTAAAGGCGGTAGAAGATCTCAAATCGCCGGTGACAGGAGACGTACTGGAACGCAATGACGCCATCATTGACGCGCCGGAGCAGATTGCCGATGACCCCTATGGCGACGCCTGGCTACTCAAAATCAAGGCAGAAAATTTGGATGATCTGGATGATGCCATGTCTGCCGACGAATATCGCGATCAGGTAGAAGGGGGGTAGACGAACCGGCAACTTGAAGACAATGAGGTTAATCAGGCGTTTTAAAGGCTGTCATCATTTAGCGGCTGAGTCCTGATGCGAAGAGCGATTCAGCCGCTAGCTAGTTTAACGGAGCGGGCACCACAATGCCCAGACCTTAAGGCTTTTGAGTTTAATGGATGACGTGCCCTAGGTCAGACAACAGGGTTAAGAGCGCTCAATGTCCGTACCCTGAACGCTTCTTGCTGCGTCCCTTTCTGACGACGGATGCGGAGGCGCTATTCGCGTATGCCTCAGCCCCCGAATTTTCCCAATACGTTGAATACCCATCGCCCAATACACGGCAAGAAGTTCAGGATTTTTTGCAGCAGGTGCTGATGGCGGCAGATCCGGATTGTCTCTCGTGGGCCATTTGCCAGCGAGATCAGTTGCAAGTGATTGGTAGTATCCAAATGATCCGTGAAGCAGCAGAGCGTGTGAGCGTGCATTACGACGTGAGTCATACGCTTACGGTAATGGCTTTTCCACTGAAGCTCTGCGGGGGGTGCTGCAGTGGGGACTGGTGAATCGGCCAGAAGTCACCCAGTTTTGTGGTGATACGCAAGCGTCGAATGTGGCTTCCCGGCGCGTGATGGAAAATGTGGGTTGGTTCCCTTCAAAACAGAAACCGTTGTTTGGGAAAGATTTGATCAGCCTGTTGAACTGATTTTTTACAGCGCTGAGCACGAAGTATTACAAACCAAGGCACATATCTCTGGTGTTGCTGAATATAGGGGGGGGCTGATCAATGCTTGGCACTCTAGTTCCCACAAAAGTTAATCTTCCTCAATATATCGAAGGTTGTACGTGTGGTCGATTAGAGCATTTCTTAATAGGTGCTGAGAGGATATCGGTTAACAGAAGCATCAGTTACTGACAATCAATATGATTTATCAAAAATAATATTCAGTCATTCAACAGAATGCTTAGTAAAGTCTAGGAATGAGAGCAGAGTCATTTAAAATAATAACAGCACCCAGAGCGGCCTTACTGAGGAATCTCCTAACGTTAATTGAGCCTTCATGGAGCTGCCTAGATAGCGTGCTAAGGGCTGTAAGCCTTGACATACATTTGGCATAGCTCCCTATGACTAAATAGAGGAGATATCAGAAACCTGATTGGATGCTGTTATGTTTGACGACGTTTCAGACGTTAAATCGATAGTAGACCTCCTCTTTAACGTGAACTGAACGGTCATTTGACATCGAAGCCTTCGCTTCTTGTCTATTAGCATAAGCTGCCAGATTAAAATTCTCACGGACCGAAATCAAAGTTCATTCTTGAGATCGAAAAGACTGCTGCCAGCGGTGCTGTTTACCTGTCGATACCCTCAGGTGGCCAGTTGTCATGGCTGGCGATCACGGTTCCCGGTCTCCATAAAGCGTCTTATCTGTAACAGTCGGCGGCAGGACTCATCGTTTTGGTTCGCATACGGCCCATTTGGGCGATCGCGTTCCCCGCTAAAGCGGTTGCAGAAATTGCAACTGCGGTAACCAGCCAGCCCCGTCAAGACATTCTACAGAAGTAACCGACCCGGCTAAAGGCAGGTGCGATCGCCCCCCGCCGCGCCGCGCCTCCGGCGATATGACCAAGGAGAACAGCGATGGTTCTGTTGACGCGATCGAGCGCCCATTGGCGACGTCCCTCATCTCTATGGGCGGCGATCGTTCTGACTATCCTGGCCGTCGGCTGTGAGGGTGCGCCCCAGTCGACTTCCAGCAGTGCGCCACCGTCTGAGCTGGAAAGCCAAGAACTCCTCACCGACCAAGCGGTCGAGCCGGAAGCTCCCCTGCCGGATGACACCACTCCAGCACCAGACTTCAACACTGAAGCGTACGATCGCATTTACGAAAATCCCTTTATGGCGGTGGTGCAGGAGCCCTTATCCACCTTTTCGATTGATGTCGATACGGCCTCTTATGCTAATACCCGGCGCTTTCTCACTGAAAATCGTCTGCCGCCGCCGGATGCCGTGCGCCTGGAAGAACTGATCAACTATTTCAGCTACGACTACCCGCAACCCACGGGGGACGAGCCCTTTTCGATCACCACCGAACTCGCCGTCGCGCCGTGGAATCCCGAACATGAATTGCTCCTGGTGGGGCTGCAGGGTCAACAGCTCGACACCGAAGTTTTGCCGCCCAACAATCTGGTGTTTTTGTTAGACGTTTCTGGCTCGATGGACGAGCCGAATAAACTGCCCTTGCTCAAGGCTGCCATCAAACTATTAGCTGAGCAAATGGACGCGGACGATCGCGTGGCCATTGTGGTCTACGCGGGCGCCGCCGGTTTGGTGCTGGAGCCCACGCCCGGCAGCGAGACAAGTCAGATTTTGGCGGCGATCGAGGCCCTGGAAGCGGGTGGCTCTACAGCGGGTGGGGCCGGGATTGAGCTGGCCTATCAAGTGGCCAAGGAGAATTTCTTGCCGGAGGGCAACAATCGAGTGATTTTAGCCACCGATGGCGACTTCAACGTTGGCCCCAGCAGTGATGGCGAACTCGTCCGGCTGATCGAAGGTAAGCGAGACGATGGCATTTTCTTGACGGTGCTGGGGTTAGGTACCGGCAACTACCAAGACTCCAAGATGGAGCAGTTGGCGAACCAAGGGAATGGCAACTACGCCTACCTGGATAGTCTGCTGGAGGCCAAGAAAGCCCTAGTGACGGAAATGGGGGGCACACTCGTCGCGATCGCCAAAGACGTCAAGCTGCAGATTGAGTTCAATCCGACCGAAGTCAAGGCCTATCGCCTCTTAGGGTATGAAAATCGGCTCTTAGAAGCGCAAGATTTCAACGATGATCAAAAGGACGCTGGAGAGTTAGGCGCTGGTCACTCGGTCACGGCCCTGTATGAATTGATTCCCGCCGATTCGGCGGCGGCGATACCGGGCGTTGATCCGCTGCAGTATCAAGAATCGACCGTGCTGCCCAGCGACGATTTGCTCACCCTCAAACTCCGCTATCAGCAGCCGGATGGTGACACCAGTCAGCTCGTTCAGCAAGCGCTTCAGCGAGAGGAGATTTGGCAAAACACCCCGTCGGCAAACATGCAGTTTGCCAGCGCTGTCGCTGAATTTGGCCTGCTGTTGCGCAATTCTGAATATAAGGCTGATGCCGACTACGAAGCCGTTTTCACCCGCGCGACTCAATCGCAAGGGGCTGATTTTTACGGGTATCGCGCCGAGTTTTTAGACCTAGTGCAGCAAGCAGACTTGTTGAGTCGCTGATCAATAGGCAGGCACACTCCCTTGCAGACGGGTTTTCTCCTGGCAGAGACGCTACGCGTGGGCGCAGCCTGCCCGCAGGGCATATGATTCCGCTCAACCCTCAACTTCCTACCTAGGCCGCAATCTCGCTGATTGAGCGGACAAGCGGCAGTGTGATCAGGTTACTCTAGACGACTGAAGTCACCATCTGACCGGCTTTTCAAGTCTGACTGCCGATCTTGGCATGGCGTAGAGCCGGGCGCTTCCCGCAGAGTATTCTGCGATGGCAGGGATGCAGGTTTCATTAGACCTGTTGTGAATTAGAGAGAAATTGGCTATACCGAGAGCAGTAGCGCAA
>CALCCA010000210.1 GCA_937899725.1 uncultured Halomicronema sp. | reverse complement strand
GGCGCTGATTATGAGCAGGCAGCGGTGCAGCTAACGCCAGAAGCTGCCCTGGAGGCCCCGGCAGGCAATATCTCGACGGGCACCGCAGCGGGCATCGTGGGCGGCAGTCTGATCGGGCTAATCGCGCTGATTTTACTGTTCTGACCGTAGGGAAAGCGCGGAGCAAGATTGATGGCATCTAGAAGTCAGGCGGCAAAATGGCAGGCCGTGTTTAACCTAAGGACGGCGATCGCCGTGATGTGCATCGTTCTCATGGGTTGGTTTGCAGCTGCCTTCGCCTTTGACAATAAGGAGGTGTTTTTGCCCGGCGAAACCTCCGTCGGTCACTACCTGTTTGAGGCGTCCTGTAGCTCTTGTCATGAGGGGTTTAAACCTGTCAGCAATGAGAACTGCAGTCGCTGTCACCAGGCTGAGTTGGCCGAAGACAAGCACGGTGCTGCTAAGTTTCGCGATCCTCGGTGGGCTGGGGAACTGGCCAAGATCGAAGCCCTCACCTGCACCACCTGCCACAACGAACATGTGCATATGTTTGGCCGTGGGGTGCATCTGCAGCCGGATCTGTGCATGGCCTGTCATGAAGGCATCATCCAAGGGGATCTCCAAAGTCATGATGGCTTTGCCGCCGATGGGTGTTGGACAGCCGGCTGCCACAACTACCACGATCACCGCTCGATCTCGACCGGGTTTTTGATTGAAAACCTCGATCAGCCGCCCATGTTACCCGTGCAAAAGCTGCCCGATCGCACCGTTTTGACCCAGGTCGAAACTGCCCCGGCTCCCGATTTAAGTCGTGAATTTCTGGGAGGAGGGGCCTGATGTTAATGAGAGCGATCGCCCTCCTGTGTCTCACCCTTTACCTCACCCTGTGGGGGATTTCCCCAGCCCAAGCGGACGGCGTCGATCAGGCCAAAATCGACAGCAGCACGCAGCTCTGGGAAACCAGCGCCCATGCGCTGAATGAGGTCAACTGTTCGAGTTGTCACCAAGCCGAGCAAACTCAGGCGTTTGTGGCCCAGCCAGGCGTCGAGAGCTGTCAGACTTGCCATGAGCAAGCTGTAGATACCTTCCTGCTGGGCAAGCACGGCATTCGCCTGCTAGAGGGCGCCACACCGTTGACCCCGGCCATGGCTCGGTTGCCCATGCAGGCGGCGGCTCAAGATTGGCAGATGACCTGCAACTCTTGCCATGACGTGCATGCCGTTAATACGGTGCAGGCAGCGACAGATTCCTGTCTGGGCTGTCACAACGACACCCACTCGCTGAATTACCAAAACTCCCGCCATGCGGAACTCTTTGCTGCCGACAGCAATTTGCCGCGCCCTTCTGCCGCCGCTGTGAGTTGCGCCACCTGCCACTTGCCGCGTCACGAGATGGGCACCGGCGACAACGTTTTCACTCAGGTAAATCACAACAACACCTACACGCTGCTGCCCCGCGATCGCATGGTGAAAGACGTCTGTATGAACTGCCACGGCGCAGAGTACAGCTACAACAGCATTTTTGACGATGACTTGGTGGAGGCCAACTTCGATGCGCCCCCCACCCTCGCCCTCGAAAGCTTTGACTTAGTGCGGGCGTTTGATGCTCGCCGCACTGACCAGGGCACCGAGTAGGGCAGTCGTCAATTCCAGCGTTCGCATCGCCGAACAATCACACCCACACATCACGACCGCATCATCGCAACACAACGAACGTTTTAACCCGTTTGCAATTGACCTAAGAGGAGACCAAGTTCATGACCCTTGTTGAAAAATGGATGAATACCCTGCGCACCCGCACAGTGGCTTTCATCGCGATCATTCTGGCCGTATCCGTCACGGCAATTTCCTGTAGTAGTGGTGGCAGCACCACTGCGACTGCGACCCCCGGCATTTCGCCTGATTTGGTCGCTGACTATATTCACACTGTTTTGGAAGCTGATCGCACCGCCTACACCAAGCACGTCGTCAACCGCGCCACCATGCTCGAAGGCAAGGAAAAAGCCGATGGCGTGGTGCCCGTCGAAGCGACCGAGACCTGGCAGCAGGGCGAGGGCATTCCCCTGCCAGCGCAAATGTTCCGGTTAGGCTCGGAAATTGCTAATGACAAAGGCTATTTCACCTACAATCTGATTTCTCCCTGGTACATCAACGACAGCCACGCTCCTAAAGGGGAATTTGAGGAAACTGCCGTTGAAACCATGATCGAAACGGGTGAGCCGGTGAAGGACTACCAGGAAATTGCTGGCCAGTCTTATTACTCGGCCATGTATCCCGACAAAGCAGTCGCGGAAGCCTGTGTGTCTTGCCACAACACGCATCCCATTCACCTTGAGCGCTATCCCGACAAGCTGTTCGTGATGGACGAAGTAATGGGTGGCGTGGTGATCAACATTCCCCTAGAGGGAGCCTAACGCTAGCTCAGCAATGACTAGCCTTCACAGCTCCTAGTGAAGCCAATCGGAGAAGGGAATTTCCTTTCTCCGATCGCCGCCTAAATGGGAGAAGGGCATCAGGCACGCTTACCAGCCGGTTGAAACCACAATCCCCTCTGGGGAGGGGTGCTAAAGGCGGGGTGGGTGTCGATTATCCCGCTGAGAATGGTTCAACCCACCCCATTAGCCCCTCCCCACAGGGGAAAGAAACGGGGTTTGGCTTAACCCGAACTGGCGTTAAATATCCTCAACCTCATCATGGGGTTGCCATTTTTCGTCATCGGATTCCCCATCAGTTTGGAGCAGGGTTGGCCCCGCTGGAAAGCTCGATAACGGCCTGGTGGAAAGCGTCCAGAGGAGTCGTCTTACCTGGATGCAAGATTCGCATAGTTTTGATGCATCCCAGTAAATTCCCAGGCAAAACTGTAGCTGACACAACAAGACCAGAGAATATCGTCATTTACCGTAATTAACAAAGCTTAAAAGAATTTCTAGAGGGGCCTGCTGTTGGCTCTCCCGGTTCCGCTCAGGCCTGAGCTGTCCGAGCAGTTCAACCGTGTGCGGCTCTCGGTTTTCTCCAAGCTCCGCCTTGCAGAAGCCTGGTCATGCCGGGACGAGCGACTGCTCATTCCCCTGACAATATTGGGCGATCGCGCCCGTGAATTCCCCGTTTTGGGGCTTGCTCCAGCCAGTCAACTTTAAGTTTTTGTCCTTTTATCAATCGCTGAAAGCCATGAGCCGCTCTGGTCGTCATCCCCACAGTTCGGAATTGCCCAACTCGATCGCGACGAGTCGTGATCTCTCAATGATGCCACCAGACTCGACCAATGTGACCGATGCCATGGCGGCGGCGATCGCCCCCCGGCGACGCCAGCCGATTAAGCCCCGAGGGATTCAGCCAGGGTTCAAAGTGCTGATTGGCCTTACCCTGCTGACGGCCCTGCTGCTCACGCCCTTTGTCTTTAGCGAGCATTACTTAGATCTGCTGAGATCGCGCTCGGTTGAGCTACATCAGTTTTTGCGGGGCGAACTCTACAAACAAGGTACGGGCTATGCGGCTCTGGCCTTTGTGATTATCGAAATGCTACTGACGGTACGGAAGCGCGGGCGTGGCTGGATCGCCAGCATCAAGCTGCCGGGTTCCATGATGTTTTGGCGCAGCATCCATATCTTTTTGGGCGTGGGGCTATTGGGTATAGTGCTGGTGCATACCCTGGGAGCCAATGGGCTGAACTTCAACGCCGTGTTTCTCTGGGTCTTTTTTGCCACGACGCTGACGGCACTGGTGGGCGTCGTCGCTGAAACCGGCATTCTCGAATCGGCCCGCAGTTATTTTGGCAAACTGCCCGGCACCAGCAAAGTCTTGACTAAAGGCCCCTTAATCCGAGGGCTGCGCGCCCTGTGGCTAACCAGTCACATTTTCTTTGTCTGTGTCTTTGGGATCATGCTGCTGTTTCACATCGCCCTCGCCTATTACTACCAGTAGCGTGGACAGTCCTTGATGGCCCTTGCCAAAGCCAGTCAGGTCGTTTCATATCAACCAGAGCAGTTTCAAAGCCAATGTGTGGCGGCAGGCCAGGGACCGGCCCAAGAATCCACCGGCCAACCCAGAGTTGAGCATGTTTCATCGAGACCTGGCGTATTACGGATAACTTCCCATGACTGATCAGATTCGCCTCCTGGAAGACAGTTTTGACCAGATCAAGCCCAACGCGATGGCCTTTTCCGACTGCTTTCACCGCCATCTCTTTGCCAATAATCCTGAAGTCAAATCGATGTTTGCCGATGTCAGCCTAGAGCTGCAGGAAAAAAAGCTGGTGGCGTCATTGGCGCTGATTGTCGAAAACTTGCACAACCCCGATGCCTTGACCCATGCCTTGGAAGCGCTAGGCGCTTATCACGTCGATAAGGGCACGATGGTTGAGCACTATCCCTTGGTGGGGCGGGCTTTACTGCAGGCGTTTGAAGATTTTTTAGGCGAAGATTGGACCCCGGAAACGGCGGCGGCTTGGGTCGGGGCCTATCGCACCATCAGCGACATCATGCTGGCTGGGGCCGAACATCCGAATGACTTTCTCAACGGTGAGCTGACCTTTTATGAATGGCTGGATTTATATGGCGAGTCGAGCCCGACGCTGCATAAATTAGTGGAATCCACCACGCATTTCAAATATGGCGCTAAGTAATGTCGAGTGATGTCTACAACCGGAAGAGAGGACCGATGACGACCCATCGCATAGACCCAAAAACCGATCGCAAAAACCGCAGCTTACTGGCGATCGCGGTCATCCTGCTCTTTGCGATCGCGGCCTTTTTCTTAACTCGCCCGGTCACGATGGCCCAAAGTGCGTCGCCAGTGGCGGGCCTCATGACCCTGCGAGCGAGCGCTCAGCAGGCGATGCCCTACGAGCAGGCGATCGCCAACGGCCAGCCGACCTTAGTGGAGTTTTACGCCGATTGGTGCACCACCTGTCAGGCGATGGCCCCCACTTTAGAGACGGTGCATCATCAATTCGACACTGACCTCAATTTAGTCATGTTGAATATTGACGACCCCCAATGGCGATCGCAGGTGCAGCAGTTTGGCGTCACCGGGGTGCCCCATATTGCCCTGATTAATCGGCAAGGGGCGATCGCCGAAACCTTTGTGGGCAAAGTGCCCAAATCGATTCTGACGCAGCGGCTGCAGGCACTCCTCAGCTAGTCCGAGCGGTCACTATTCACCCGCTTCCCCGTCCCCCTGCTCCCAAAACTCACGGAGTGATTGAGTCATCTCCCCGGTGCTCAGTCCAATTTTGATCAAGCCGATTCACCGTCATCTTTGCCCCACTCTTAGGGAAGCTTTTAAGCATGTCCGCGACTAGCTCACGATCAACTCAGCCGCTTACCTCCGGTTCAACTCAGTTAACGCAAACTGTTCGACTAGAACGGTATGTTTCGGCCCTACAGCAAAGAATGCTGCAATCGCCAGATGCGGCTTGGCCCCGCGTCGATTTAGCGCCCTCCGGCTGCGCCGAGACGCAACTGTCTCGCCGCCTGTTTTGTTCCAGTGTTTCTCAATAGGAGTGACTGCCGTGGCGATTCTTGACCGTTTTCTCCATTTCCTGCAGCTGCTCGAAGACCTCGCCGAGCTGGGTGAGTTTTTGACGACGCCCATGGGCTCTACGCTCATCTTTTGCGGTTTGAGCTATCAGGCCCTGACCGTTTTGGGCTGCGCCGCGCCTTCGGCAGCGATTTTGGCCAGCACGGCGGCCCTAGCGCTACACTGCACAACTAACCGCCCCACGTTTTAATCTCCTATGACTTTTCGATTTCGACTTCGGGGCTACGGCCCGCTGCTGTTAGGCGCTGTGTTGATGGCGACGCCGATCGCTTGCTCTGCGGGCGAAGTTGGCGAACTCGCCGCTAGCGAAGCACCCGCTACTGCGGTCAATCCCACCGTGCCCGCAGCGCTCTCGACCATCGAAGCCGCTGAATTTCAGACATTGGTCGCGGCTGATGTGGTGTACCTGGGCGAGCGGCACGACAGCGAAGTCGATCATGCGGCTCAGCTCACCATCATTGAGGGGCTGTATGCCGCCGACCCAGATATGGCGATCGCGCTAGAGATGTTTCAGCGCCCCTTTCAACCGGTGATTGATCGCTACCTGGCGGGCGAACTCTCAGAAGCGGAGCTGGTTGAGCAAACCGAATACTTGGAGCGCTGGGGCTTTCCGTGGGAATTTTATGCGCCCTTTCTGCGCTTTGCCCGCGACCATGAGCTGCCCGTCTTAGCCCTCAATGCCCCCAGCGAGATTAGCCGACAGGTGGCGCGCGAGGGGCTCGAAAGTCTGGAGGAAGACGATTTTCGCTACATTCCCCCGGTGTCGGAGATCGATACCAGCAACGACGACTACCGCGAATTTGTCGCTGCCGCCTTTGGCAGTCATGATGGACACGGCAATTTTAACTTCGACAATTTTTTTGCGGCTCAGGTCACCTGGGATGAAACGATGGCCCTGACGATCGCCGAGTTTAAAACCAGCAACCCCGACACTCAGGTGGTGGTGCTCGCGGGCAATGGTCACGTGATCTACGGCCACGGCATTCCTGACCGGGTGGCCCGTCGATTAGGGGACGATCTCACCCAGCAAATCGTGCTGCTCAACCCTGCTGACTTTCTCACGGAAGCATCCGAGGCCGAGGCGATCGCTGATTTCTTTTGGTACAGCGAATAGTCAATGACGATCGAGGGCAGAGGCGCAGGGGAGCAAAGGGGCAGCAAAACTGACAGGGCCAAATTACTGCTGCCGTGGAGTCGGTGCGATTTCAACTTTCCCTCGCATCTATCCCCTACCCTCTACACTTCCACCTCATCAAGGCGCGATCGCCACTGAATCAGCCGCCATTTTCCGGCGGCGCGACTGCACTTCGAGATGCACCAGCAGTGCATTGATATCAGCGGGGTTGACGCCGCCAATGCGCGAGGCCTGGCCAATCGTCAGCGGGCGCACCTTACTCAGCCGTTCTCGCGCCTCTTTCGACAGGGTGTCGATGGCATGGTAGTCCAACCCTTCGGGTAGCTTGCGATTGGTGTTTTTGCTCACCTGATCGATTTGGGTCTGCTGCCGCTGAATGTAGCCCGAATACTTGATGTCGATTTCGGCTCCTTCTTTTTCCTCTCGCGCTAGGTCAGCGTCTCCCAACCCATACCCGTCTAAATTGGGATAGTGAAAGCCGGGACGCCGCAGGAGATCGGCGAGGGTAATCGAGCCCTTGATGCGCTGGCCGGTATCGGCAGCAATGCGTTGGCCCATGTCATCCAACTCTTTGACACGGACTTTGCCGAGACGCGCTTTTTCTGACTGAATGTGGGCTTGCTTCTGTTGAAAGCGCTGCCAGCGGCGATCGCCAATCAGGCCAATCTCTCGGCCTAGAGGCGTGAGGCGCTGGTCGGCATTGTCCGATCGCAGCAGCAGCCGATATTCTGACCGCGACGTCAGCATCCGGTAGGGTTCACGCAGGTCTTTGGTGCAAAGGTCATCGAGCAGCGTGCCGATGTAGCTGCCTTCGCGGGGCAGCACCAGCAGTTCCTGACCCTGCACTAACCGAGCCGCATTGATACCCGCCACCAAACCCTGGGCCGCGGCCTCTTCATAGCCCGTCGTGCCGTTGATCTGACCGGCACAAAACAGTCCGGCCACTCGCTTGGTCATCATCGTGGGATAGCACTGAGTCGCCGGCAAATAGTCATATTCGACCGCATAGGCCGGTCGCAGCATGGCGCAATGCTCGAGCCCGGGCAGGCTACGCAGCATGGCGAGCTGCAGAGCTTCTGGCAGTCCGGTCGAAAAGCCCTGCACATAAATTTCCGGAATGTCGCGCCCTTCGGGTTCCAAAAAGATTTGGTGGCTGTCTTTATCGGCAAACCGGACGATTTTGTCTTCGATGCTGGGGCAATAGCGCGGCCCTTTAGACTCCACCCAACCGCCATACACGGGGGAGAGATGCAGGTTTTCGCGAATGATGCGATGGGTCTCGGGGGTGGTGCGGGTCAGGTGGCAGGGCATTTGTTCCCGCTCGACCCAGACGTCGGGGTCAAAGCTAAACCAGCGCACGTCGGCATCGCCGGGCTGCGGTTCCAGCACGTCAAAATTGATTGAGCGGCGATCGACCCGAGCGGGGGTGCCGGTTTTGAGCCGTCCCGTTTCAAAGCCGAGGCGGTTTAGCGTATCGGTCAGGCCGATCGCGGCAAACTCACCCGCGCGACCAGCGGCCATCGATTTTTTGCCCACCCAAATGGTGCCGCCCAAAAACGTCCCCGTCGTGAGAATCACCGCTTGGCATTTGAAGGCGACGCCGAAGTAGGTTTCGACGCCGACCACAGCATCATTGTCATCCAGCACCAGATCGGTCACCATGCCTTCGCGTAGGGTCAGATTGGCCTGGTTTTCGACCAAGGTTTTCATCACCGCCGCATATTCGCGCTTGTCAGTTTGGGCTCGCAGCGCCCACACGGCAGGTCCCCGAGAATTGTTGAGAATGCGCTTTTGCAAATAGGTGCGATCGGTCATTTTGCCGATTTCGCCGCCCAGGGCATCGACTTCGTGGGCTAGCTGTGATTTAGCGGGGCCACCGACCGCCGGATTGCAGGGCTGCCAGGCAATTTTGTCGAGGTTCAGCGTGATCATCAAGGTGCGACAGCCTAATCGCGCTGCTGCTAGGGCGGCTTCGCAGCCAGAGTGACCGCCACCGACCACGACCACATCAAATTCGTCTAAAAAATCAACGGAACCGGGAGAAGCCATGCAATCTGTCGTCAACGTACGGGGATGAAGAGAATTAGGGAAAAATACTCTCCTCGTAAATCTTAGCGGGTCGGGTCGGATTTCTTGATGTTGGCAGGGTGGGGGAATGGTGGGTGGGGAGTAGAGAGGGAGGAGTGGAGGGTTGAGGAGTGGGGGGGTGGGGAGAGGGGGAGCATCGGCGAGGGAAGGGGCGATCGCTAGCCGGATGGGCCAAAACTTTGCATACTTTAGACACATCACCCGTCCTTTTTGGCGCTTATCCCCATGACGACTGCCACAGTCTCCCTACTTAAGGCTCAGAGCTACGCTATCGATGACGTCAGGCAAAAGCTGGAGCAATTGTTAGCGCCTCTGGGCGGCATGGCGGCGATTGTGAAACCCGGCGATCGCGTGCTGCTCAAGCCCAACTTGCTGACGGGGGCCAGGCCGACAAAGGAATGTGTCACCCGGCCAGAAATTGTTTACTGCGTGGCGGAGTTAGTCAAAGCGGCGGGGGGTGAGCCGTTTATGGGAGATAGTCCGGCCTTTGGCAGTGCCTATGGCGTAGCCAAGGCCAACGGTTACCTCCCGTGGTTAGAAAAGGCCGGGATGCCGGTACAAGAACTGCATGGTCAGCGCTATGCTACAGCCGCCAACGGTGAGTTTGCCCATCTGCATCTATCAAAAGAGGCGATGAAGGCTGACGTGGTGATCAATTTGCCGAAGGTCAAGTCTCACGTGCAGCTGACCTTGACCTTGGGGGTAAAAAATTTGTTTGGCTGTGTGCCTGGCAAGATGAAAGCCTGGTGGCATATGGAAGCGGGGAAGGATCGCGATCGCTTTGCCACCATGCTGGTTGAAACGGCTCGCGCCATTGCCCCCCAGCTGACGATTGTGGATGGCATTATCGGCCACGAGGGGAGCGGCCCCAGCAACGGTGAACCCAGAACCTTGGGGGTCTTGGGGGCTTCGACCAATGTTTTCGCGCTGGATCGGGCGTTGATCGAAATTCTGGGGGCGAGTCCGGCTGACATTCCCACCGTGGCTCAGTCCCAGCGTTTGGGCTGCTGCCCCGCCTGGTCAGACATTGAGTTTGTTGGTCAGCAGCCAGAAGAGCTGGCGATCGCCGACTGGCAGCTGCCGGGCCAACTCATGCCGATCGACTTTGGCATGCCCCGCGTCATGCGATCGACCTTTAAGCATCTCTATATCCGCTTTATCAAAGAGCCGATGGCGGCCTATGCCAACCGCTAAATGCAGGGGCTGAAATCATGATCTGGCAAACTTTTTGACTCCGAATTCCGTAGGGCCTGGCGCTTCCCGCAGGGGATTCTACATGCCGAATTCCGAACTCTACATTTTGTAGAGCCTTGCTCTTCCCGCAGGGTATTCTGCGATATGGATGTCAATTGGGCAAAACTGGCCGACACCTTAACAGGCGAAAAAAGCCCCCCAATCTCTTAAAGAGGGAGGCTTTGCCATGCTGTTGGTGAATCGCCCTGCTGACAGGCGGCGGCGACAGCGGGGAATCGGCAACTAGCAACAGCCACGGTTGAGGCCCAACTAGGGCACGTCAGCCATGCGGGCCAGAGCCTTGGCGGGCAGGCCTGATCGCGCCCACTCCACAAACCTAGCTAGGCGTTAGAAGCACCCGCGACTTTTTCTTCAAAGGCAGCGCGATCGGGTAAGACTTCAAAGACGCGATCCATGCTGGTGAGTTCAAACAGCATGCGCACCTGATCGTTAATCGAGCACACGTACATCTTCTTTTGAGACGCTCGCACCTTTTTCAAGACGACGACCAAAATTCCCAAGCCAGAGCTGTCAACAAATGAGATGTTGGCCAGATCAATTAGTAATGTATCGGCACCGTCATCTAGGGCTGCATCAACTTCCTGACGGAAAGCCTCCGCCTTCGTGCCGTCCAAGATGCCAGCTGGCTCCAGAATTCGGATATTAGATTTCATAAGTTCCTCATCAATCAGCAAATTTGCCATATTCACTCTCAATAAAACTAGTGGTCATCCTTGCCAGAGGAAGCCTCAACTTATTAAAGAGTTCCCCGCTTATCTTAGATACATTAAGTGACGGGGCAAACTGGGAAAGTTTTCAAGGATCTTCCACCAGTCTGACCGCCACACTCCCCTGTTGCAAAGACTCACTACTGCCATAGTCACTGATGGTGATCGCCCCAATATGCCCGGTCAACGGTTGACCAGCGGCTGTGATCGCCTGCAGCCAGGGAAACTGCTCAATCAACGTCGGAGCCAAGGCAGGCCAGTTGACGTAGGTCAGCGCTTCACCGGGCTGCGCAAACTGCTCAGGGAGCTGCTCAAAAGCGGGCTGCGTCAATAGCGACGGAGTAGTCATGCTTTGCAACACCTGCTCCAGCCCCGCCAGCGACGTTGCCAGCACCTGATAGCCTTGCACCACAGTATGTACGCCGACGACCTGAGTTGTGATACTCAGCGGGCTCTGAGCATTCGAGCGGGTCACGCCGACCCGCGTCCAAGTGGTGAGGGTGCGATCGCCGAGCGGCACCTGACTCACATTAATGCCTTGGGTTTTAGCAAACTCATCAACGGCAGACCACGATGGCCCCTCGGTAAGGGGGGTCAAGAATAGCCAGGTGGGCGTCGTTCCTGGCAGCAGGCCCAGCGTATAGTCGCCCAGCAGCGTCGGGAGCAATTCGGTGCTCGCGGCGTCGGGCGATAGTGACAGCGACTCTAACAGCGCCCTGAACGATCGCTGCGCCACACTGACACCCCCGAGGCTTCGCTGGCTGGCAGCCACACGCTGCGCCAAGTCACTGCCCGTGGTGGCAAATAGAGTGCTCTCAGGCAGCAGATCTAGAGCCGTGGTGAGCGCGGCAGCATGAGGCTGATTCACGGCAAAGGTTTGGCCCGGTGCCGCCGCGATCGCCGTATCACCGAGTAACCCCTCAGAGAATGCCCGCAGCGACAGAAAGAGGAAGTTAGCGGTGGGCTCATCAGCGTCAGCAAGAGACAACTCAGCCTGATCTTCCTTTCCCAGCCAGGCCAGCAGACGTGGCCCGTTGGCGTAGACCCAGCCAATCCGTTGCGGTGGCAAGGTGGCGATCGCCGTGCGGTAGTTAGCCGCGCGGGCCAAACTCACATCCGGGGCCTGGTAAGTGGCGATCGCCTGGCGCAACACGCGCGGGTCGTTGGCTAACAACACGTAGCGGTCGCCCACCAGGGCCGAGGTTAACGCTTCGAGGCCCACCGTTTCAGCCTGACTTGATCGCAGTCCCCTTGACTGTGGACGGTTAGCCGCCTGGTCGTAGATCAGAGGAATGCCAGAAACCGTTTCAAAAATCAGCTTGCGGCCCTGAGCCGCGCGCTGCTGCCACAGCACATGCAGGGCTTCGCGCGCGGCCTCGACATCGCGGCAGCTGAGCAAGGCTAAGTAGCCCGCCTGCAGCCCATTCGTCTCGTCGTGGTCGAGGTCAGGGGTCGTGACAGCAAAGGTGACTTCTGACCCTAACCAGGGCCGCACGTCAGTATCGTAGGCCCAACCGACAGTGGTTTCTAAAGATTGTTTGAGGGCTTGCCACTCTTGCCGAGCGACAAAGCGGCGGTTCGCGGGGGTGAGCAACTGTCGCAATTGCCAGACCCGGTCAGGGCGAGCGAGCAAAGCGGCCATCATCGGCGCTTGGCGGGGCACAAACTGCGCAGCCGTCGGTACGGTTTGCCCGCCTTGAGTGAGCAATGCGCGGGGGTTTTGTGAGGTGAGTCCCCAAAATCCAGCCACCCCCACCAAGACGAGCAGTCCGGCAACTAGGGCGATCGCTGAATAGAAGGTACGCGATTTCATAAAGTCTCTTTCACCGGGCGCGAGGTACTCCGCAGGCTCAATTACACAGTGCTAAGCCCGAGAATAGTGTATTACCCCGTGACCTCTCTCAGCGCTTCCGCCGGCAACGCGACTGGGAGAAGCGGGCACCATGCGATGCTTCGTGAGCAGCTCATAGCCGGGTAGGCATTGACTCTGACCGAACCTCTATTCGGCAAAGTAGTCGCGCCAAACCCCCACCAGTTTTCCTTGAATCTCGACCTGGTCGGCCGGAAACTCTTGGATGGGATAGTTCGGATTGGCGGGCACCAGCTGCACGATGTTGCCCCGGCGATGGAAATATTTAAGGGTCGTCCCGTCGGGCACCCGAGCGGCGACGATCGTGCCTTCCCGAACGCTTTGGGGATCTTTAACCGGTCGCATAATCACCATGTCGCCGTCGCCGATCATGGCTTCGATCATGCTTTCCCCCGTGACGCGCAGGGCATAGTCCCCCATTTTGATCGGCAACCCGGCCAGGTTGAGGCGCTCAACCTCGGCTTCGGCTTGAGAGGCAATGTTGACATAGCCAGCGGCAATAATGCCGTAGACGGGCACGCCCTCTTGGTCTTGCAGAATGCGGATAGTGCGGGCTTGCCCCTCGACCCAATCGATATAGCCTTTTTTGCGCAGATGATCGAGGCGGCTTTGAATCGGCGCGGGCGATTTGAGACCCATGGCCCGCATCATCTGCCGAATCGACGGCGAGTGCTGGTTTTGACGGATATAGTCTACGAGCCAGTCATAGAGTTCTTGTTGCGCTTCGGTTAAAGTTTCCATTACTGCCTTCCTAGACTTCTGCCTATTGGGTATCAGAACAACAGTACCAACCCAATTGCGATTTGTCCATAAAAATCAAGACTTTGTACTACTCCCGTCATCAGACCCCAACTTTCACCCCCGTTTGCACTTGCCACAGCCCGGCGTAGAGGCCCTGACGGTCAATGAGTTCTTCGTGGGTGCCCCATTCGACGAGCTGGCCTTGATCCATCACGTAGATGCGATCAGCGTTGCGAATGGTCGAGAGGCGGTGGGCGATCGCGATGGTGGTGCGGTTTTGGGTAATCTTCTCCAACGATTTTTGAATCGCCGCCTCGGTCTCGTTATCGACTGCCGAGGTGGCTTCATCCAACACCAAGATCGGCGGATTTTTGAGAATGGCGCGGGCGATCGCTAAGCGCTGTCGTTGTCCGCCCGACAGCTTTTGGCCCCGCTCACCAACGATGGTGTCATACCCCTGGGGCAAGCGCTCGATAAACTCGTGAGCCTCAGCGGCCCGAGCGGCCTCGGCAATGGCGGCGGCATCGGCCGCAAAGGTGCCATAGGCAATATTGTCAGCCACGGTGCCGTGAAACAAAAAGACATCTTGACTCACTAAGCCAATCGCCTGCCGCAGGTCTTGGGGCGCGAGTTCGCGCACGTCGATGCCATCTACCGTGATGCGACCGTGATCCACTTCATAGAACCGCAGCAGCAGCTTCACCAGCGTGCTTTTGCCCGAGCCGGTCGCCCCCACCACCGCAATGGTGTGACCGGCGGGAATTTTCAGGGTCAGGTGCTCGACCACTGGCCGGTGCCCACCATAGGCAAAGGTGACATCGGTGAATTGCACATCACCCTGCACGTTGCTCACCGGCAGGCGACGCTCACCGGGATGGAGGGCGATCGCCGTATCCAGCAGATCCATCACGCGATTGGTGGAAGCCATGGCTCGCTGATACTGATCGAGCGTGTCGCCTAGTCGGGTCAGCGGCCACAGCAGCCGCTGAGTGAGAAACACCAGCATGCTATAGGTGCCCACCGCGAGCTGCCCCTCCACCGCCATCAAGCCGCCAAATATCAGCGTGGCCGTAAAACCAATGAGAATCAAAATGCGGATCAGGGGAATGTAGGCGGCACTGTAGGCGATCGCGTGGCGGTTACTCTGACGATAGGCCTCGCTGTCTTCGCGCACCCGCTCGGTTTCGTAGCCCTCAGCGGTAAAGCTCTTGATCGTGAGAATGCCGGAAATATTGTTCGACAGGCGGCTATTGAGCAGGCTGACCCGCTCCCGCACCATCGCATATCGGGGTGCTAAAAACTTTTGAAAGGCGATCGCGCCCCAGACAATAAACGGCATCGGCAACACCGCCATCCAGGCCACGGCGGGGGCCAACACCCAAAACGCCGTGCCAATCAGCAGAATGGTGGTCACCACCTGCAGCACTTCGTTGGCCCCCACGTCCAGAAACCGTTCGAGCTGGTTAATGTCGTCATTCAACACCGCCATCAAACCGCCCGTGCTGTGGTCTTCAAAATAGGCCAGCTCCAAATCTTGCAGATGCGCGTAAGCTTCAATCCGCAGGTCGCGCTGCATGGTTTGTGCCAGGTTGCGCCACAGTACTGAATAGGCATATTGAAACGTGGACTCCAGCCCCCAGGTCACTGCCGTCAGCCCCGCCAAGGCAAAGAACTGGGCGCGCACGCCCGGAATGCCCAAACCGGCAAGCCACGAGTCTTGCTGCTGCACCACGACGTCTACCGCCAGGCCAATCAACACAGGAGGAGCCAAGTCAAACAGCTTGTTAAGCACCGAACAACTGCTGGCTAGCCACACCTCGCGACGATATTTGCGGCTGTAGCGCAGCAGGCGTTGAAGCGGATGAGAAGAGACCATGCGGCGAGCCCACCTGAAAACGGGATAGGTCAGAATCTTAACAAATGCTGAAGCGGGGCCGGACGACTCCTTTTTTTGACAGCCACAAGCGGCAGGATCGATCTGGCTCAGGCGCGGTGACGGTGTGATACCAATTCTGCAAAATAGCGCTACAGATTGAATGACAGGCTAATAGGTCTAGTAGCCCGATCCAATCAGATCGGGCTAGATATCTTTATGCTCCTAAGACATCCTCAGTGAAGCTTGCAACACGTCTAGCTACATAATCACAAGTTTGAGCGCATTCATGATTACCTTTTGGCTTATCTTTATTAACCTTTTTGCCAGAAAGATCTTCTGTAAAAGAGGTTGTGTTTAACTCTGTAACCGAGAAATCATCCCGAAGATTGGCATTCGGTTTTAGCCCACGTTGTTTTTTGAGTTGCTTGGCCGTGCCACCATAAAGCCTCTGGTAGGTTGTGTTTGTACAAATCCCATAACCTTTACCTCGAACACCATGAGCCTTGAGAATGCCTGTAAACCGCTTCCTGGTAGCTTTACTTCGTACGCGTGACTCTAGCCATTCAAGCTCATCTTGATGGTCGTTTCGGTCTACAACTTCAGCAGCAAGCTTAATGTCAGCGTCAAGATACCGAACGACTAGGTTGGCGGCTGATTCGCGATACTTCTGACCTACGACTCCAGGTAGTAAGCCAAGAATGTATGCCCAACCTTCACGGTCAGTCACAGGTGTTTCACGTTGACCCCTGCCAGGAAATTTGAAGTTGTGGCATTTTTTCACAACTTCTGAATGCCTTTCCCTTAAACGCTCCCAAGCTTTTCGAGGGCTTTTTTGCCCTCCTACAACAGAAATCAAATCATAAACGCTACATTTACCGTCAGCGGTTCGACGGATAGCAGCGTTATTCAACTCAGGAATCACAGTCATAAAGCTTTTGGTCATTGACATAGCCCTCCGGGGCTGAACTACAAACTGTCACAGATGACGCAAAACCCTGATCAAGTCGAGATAGTATGGAGGGCATAGGGATACACCCTCCATGAGCGGTGTTCGCGGCGGGGCTTGAACCCGCAAGGCTGGAGCCCTAACTCCATAACCACCTGGGTGCGAACCAGGCGCGTTTACCAATTTCGCCACGCGAACTCGTGAATGCACTCAAACAGCAGCTAGGCGGCGGTCTAGCTGCTGTTGTGTTTTTAGGGGTCATAAAACCTCATTTCCACGCTCGTATCAGGCAACGTGTAAACGCCCGTCTCAACTAGCGTTACTTTTCCGGCTCTCTTCAGCCGATGCAAAACAGCCGTAACGCTGGCGCGACAAGCTTTTTTGCCCTTATACCAATTCAATTTGAGGATGCCCTTAATACAGCATTCGTGATGAAGTCCC
>CALCCA010000209.1 GCA_937899725.1 uncultured Halomicronema sp. | reverse complement strand
GTGGTCTCATTTGAGACTCAAACCAGCCCAGAAGCTAATTTATAGAGGTGCCCTAAATAATGACAGCCTCTAGTTCACAGTTTGTCTGTGCAATTAGACGGGCGATCGCGACATACAGCTGTGTCTAATCAAACGTTAGAGTCAGTTGCTGATTTTGGCTCCGCTCAATCAGCTAAAGCGCATGCTGGGTAAGAATTTTAGGGTTAAGCGGAGTCGTTCGCGCTAGCGTCTCCGCCAGGAGAAAACTCGACGGCAAGGTAATCGTGCCTGCCTAACTTACCGTCGTTGCTGCTCTCCAAAGCTGTTGTCTAAACAGTTGTCATACGGCGCTTTGCTAACCCGAGTCCACCGAACAGTACGATTCCCATCAGCAAACTGGGTTCTGGCACTACCACTTCATCGTCGGTATCGGGAACTTGTACCGGTGGGAGTTGCCCCAACATGGCCAAACCATCGTTGATGCATTCAGTAAACACGTGGGCAATATAGTCGCCCTCAGGCAACAGACTGCGGTCAAAGTTGAACCCAATCGTATGCCGCCCTGCGACGCCAGAATTGACGGCACCAAAATTAAGACCCGCGTCAGCTAACTGCTGCTCATTTAAGAAAGTAATGCCACCTAAGTAGTCACCTGATTGGATTGAGCTGGAAACGGTATGTCGGCCCTGCTGAAAATATTCGGTGTAGCTCAGATCTCCCATCGAAGCCGTCCCCTTCACCTTGGTACCGTTGGCCTCATACTCTTCGTTGGCCCAATCTCTATGGGCCGTCATCTGGTCAAAGCCGCTGTTTTCTGCAGCGGTATTGGTGCCGATGACATCACCATAAACGCCGACCTGGTTGACTCCTGAGTCATTGCCAGCATCGAACTGGATAGCAAACAAATTACCCTGAGCATCGCCCAAATCTGCGCCAGAAAGGTTTAAGAACAAATCACCATAGTGAATATATTCGTCCTCTGCGCCCTCGGCATATTGACCGCCTAGATTCAGGTTGGAGTTAATTGCGATGTAAACCTGATCGGCAGTCTCCTTGAGCGCCATGCCATAAAGTTCATAGCTACTCTCGGCACCGCGTTGATTACCATCGGCCCCGTCATCAAATGAATCAATCGTATAGTTCCAACCATTGAATAATTCTCCGGCTTGAGCCGGTGCTAGTCCAATGTAGGCAGAAGTCATCACACAACCGGCCAGAATGGTTAACGTTTTAGTGACGAAGCCCATAGCTCTCTTTTTCTCCAGTGTCTGAGTTGCAAAATTTGTCCTACACCTGGCTTTCATGATTGCTGTGTAGAGGTGAAAAAAGATCAGCAAAAACCGCTAAATTGTTCTCTCTTTGATATCTCCTTAAGTAAATTCCTCAGGTGAAGCTTGCTTGGCTGCCAAAACTTGGTGAAAACCGCTCGTTAAAGAAACGTAAGGTTGAATCTTGCTAGTTGAATTTGTGTAAGCAAGGTTACATAGCTCAGAACCAAAAGTCTTATTCACTCAAGAGAGTAAGCACATCAATTCATCTCTTCCGTGCAGGTCATAAGTTTTACTCTGAATCCAACTGATCGGTCGCGTGCCCTTTTCTAGTCGCTCTAGATGATAATGAAAAGCGATAGCTTACCGCTTAGACCTTTAAATCCTGCGGACTGGCCACATCACGGTGGAGGGGCATCAGGTCGAGTATGAATTTACCGGCAAAAGTGGCATTGAGCATCACATCGAACTCACTGACAAGCGCCTGGCGAAGTTAATCTAGCGCTGCTCTGAGCTGCCAGGCTATGCGGTTTTCAATATCTCGATGAGGACGGCCACCGCCAGTCGGTAGATTCTGGCGATGTGAATGACTATCGGCAGACCGTGGCGGGCGGAGACTTCACCGCGAAGGATTTTCGCACTTGGGCGGGCACGATTTTGATGGCTCAAACGCTGACTCAACAATCCCCTGAGGTAACCGCTCAGCCCACGGCAAAGCAGGTGACAGCAACCATCAAGTCGGTGGCGCAACGGCTCGGCAATCGCCCCGCCGCCTGTCGGCAGTATTATGTGCATCCGAAAGTACCGGATACCTATCTGGCGGGGCAACTTGCTGCCACTCATGCAATCTACGGCGCAGACGATCGCCTATCTCGACCCCGATGAATGTGCAGTGTGGGAACTGCTCTCCACCTAAACACCTCGATCAGCAGAGAGAGAAATATCTCTAACAGTAGAGGTGCGGCTTGGGCAATCGCCCTAGGATGGCTGCATACACAAAGCTGTATGGAGACAAAGATTTTAAGTGACAATATGATACCCATTTTATTATCCGGTTTAGTAACAGCATTAAGTCTGCTCGTGGTCGATTTAATCGTTCCTGGCGTGCAGTTAGATACGGTGACAGCGGCGGCGATTGCAGCAGCCTCTATCGGGGTGGTGAACGCCTTTGTCAAGCCCGCGCTGGGCACCCTTTCCGCGCCAGTGAATCTCTTGACGTTTGGTTTATTTTCTTACGTAGTCAACGGTCTGTGCTTTTGGCTGTCGTCCCTAGTGGTTCCCGGATTTCAAGTGAGTGGCATCCTGGGTTTCCTCCTGGGGCCAGTCGTTCTGTCGTTTGTCGGTACCTTCTTAGGGAAATATGTGGGCGATAAATATCCTCAGCTGATGACCGGCACCCCGGAAGATGATCGCACCCTGTCTGAAGCGTCTGACTTAACGACAGAAGGCTAATTGCCAATCTAAAATTTTTTGCCAAACTGACTGCGAGTGAATGCCCTCACTCGCAGCTTTTTCATGAAATGATTTGAGTTTCTTTTAAATACAGAAAAATATGATCGCCATTATTGAGCATCTGAGAGCCGAACCCATTTTCACCTTCGCGTTGCTATTGGCGATTATTCTGCCAGTCCCCATTCTGTTTGAGAAACTGCGGCTGCCAGGTCTAGTGGGCCTGCTGGCCGCCGGGATTGTTTTTGGGCCGCACGGGCTCACTCTCCTCGATCCTGCCGACCCCATCATGGAACTGCTATCCGACATCGGCTTGCTCTATCTCATGTTTGTCGCTGGGTTAGACATCGACATGGAGCAGTTTCAAAAAATGAAATACCGCGCCGCTGGGTTCGGTAGTCTAACCTTTTTTATCCCCTTGCTGGTGGGGACTGGCCTGGCGAAATTGATGGGGTTTCCGTGGGCTGGGGCGGTGCTGATTGGGTCTTTAATTGCCTCTCATAGTTTGTTGGCTTATCCGATGGTGAGTCAGGCGGGCGCGACTCGCAATGGTGCTGTGGTCACCACGTTGGGGGCCACGATTTTTACCGATATTGGGGCGCTGATTGTGCTGGCCATTTGTATCAGCTTGGGGGCCGGTGATTTTAGCCTCATTAGTATCGTCGGATTACTAATTGGCTTACTCTTGTATGCGATCGCCATCCTCTACGGGTTTGATCAGCTGGGTCGCCTGTTTTTTAAGTTTTCGGACGATAACCAGGGCAATCAATTTCTGTTTGCCCTGCTGGTGATTTTTGTGGCCGCGATCGGGGCTGAGGTCATTGGCGTCGAGAAGATTGTGGGCGCGTTTTTGGCGGGCTTAGCTGTGAATGAAGTGGTGGGCAACAGTCCCGTCAAAGAGAAAATTGTGTTCGTGGGAACGGTGCTATTTATTCCCATCTTTTTTGTGGATATTGGCCTTCTGATTGATGTGGCGGCTTTTTTCACCAATCCGCAATCGATTATTTTTGCCGCGCTGCTGATTGGCGGTCTCCTTGTCGGCAAATTTTTGGCCGCCTGGATTGCTCAGCGGTTGTATCACTATGACCGGGCCGAACTACTTACTATGTGGGGCATGACCCTGCCGCAAGTGGCGACTACGTTAGCGGCCGCGCTAGTCGGCAATCGCGCTGGCTTGATTTCGGAACCGGTGCTCAACAGCGTGGTGGTGATGATGCTCGTGACGGCGATCGCGGGGCCGCTCATCGTGAAACGGGCGGTGCGTAATCTGCCAACTTTTGAGGATGATTTGGAGGCGGACCTGAGCGTTCCAGCGATTTTTGACGGGCGCGCCGCCGACTTCTCGGTGCTGGTGCCCATCAGCAATCCTCAAACTGAGCAGTCATTGCTGGGGCTGGCCGCGACGATTGCCCACTCTCAAGCGGGCTGCATTAAGCCCCTCGCGATCGCCCCGGCACAAGCCAAGATGGACTCCCCGCGCATGCGCCAAGTCATCACTGAGCGAGAAGCTTTGCTTCAAGGGGCGACTGACATTGGCGAACAGCTCAACATTCAGGTTGATCCCCTATTGCGGATTGACCGCCACGTCGCCA
This sequence comes from uncultured Halomicronema sp., assembly GCA_937899725.1. Classification (GTDB taxonomy): domain Bacteria; phylum Cyanobacteriota; class Cyanobacteriia; order Phormidesmidales; family Phormidesmidaceae; genus Halomicronema. Next base: position 44,966 of record CALCCA010000209.1, on the reverse strand, counting down.
CGGGTATCAGTCATACCGCCCGTGAACACCATGCCAACCTGATCGTCATGGGCCTCAATGAGCGTCACTTCAATCTCTCAACCCGTTTGTTCGGCGATTTGATTGATAAGGTACTATGGGCATCCCATTGTCCGGTGGCGATTGTGCGCATGACTGCGGCGCCGCAAAGCATTCAGTCGATTTTGATTCCGATCAAAGAATTTTCGGCAAGTGAAGCGCACAAAGTCGAGTTGAGTATTGCGATCGCCCGAGCCAATCAGGCTGACATTACCCTGCTGCATGTCCTGCCGGTGCGACCTGCGGCCAAGCGCCTGCGCTGGGTGTCTGACAAGTTAGCGCGACTAGCAGAAGAAGCCCCACAAGATGTCATGATTACCCCCAAAGTGATCAAGCACGACCATGTGGCCAAAGCGATCATGTCAGAAGCACGTCATTTTGATCTGGTGGTGACCCGCACTCGCCGCCGTCGGACCCATGGGGGGAGACTAGAAATCGGTGATATTCCTTCCCTTTTAGTACAACAGCTAAAGTGTTCGCTGATTTTGTTTGGTGAACCTCAAAGCTAGCAGGCTGTCCATCGATCGATCATGTCTAATACTAGTCCTCTGAAGCTGGACTATAGATCATCCTTTCAACCCTGCTCAAGGAACGTCGGCTGAGCGGAGTTGTCAGCCCGACAGTCAGGCGGCCAATACGCAGTGTCCCCACCATGACCTCTCGCTGCCACGACAATATCCGCTGGTTCGTGCCGGGCCGGTTGAGCCAATCGGCCACTATCGACCTTGGTCGACCTGGTGTGAAGGCGCTTCAAAAATAACCATCCCCCCGAACCCACTGGCGGGTCGGGGGGATGATGAGAGCTGGCGATGGCCAGGGAACCCGTGACGCATCAAGTTGAGTGCTACTCTGCCACCGTTAGCGAGTAGCTAAACCGCTGACCCTGATTGTGGGCTCCGACCCAGATGCGATAGGTGCCTGCCTGCAAGTTGCTGGAAACAACCTGAGCATCTAAATTGGCTCGGCTGATATCTTGGCCGCAGTAAACGGAATTATCATCTGGGCCTTGCATTAATATTGTGGTGTCTTGGCCGCTGTTGACGGTGACCGTCAAGCTCGGAAAGTCACTTTCTAGCGTCAGAATGTGATCGGGGTTGGTATCGGCAAACCCAGCGCAGAGATTGCCACTGCCATCACTGCTGGCGATATTAGACAGGGAGTAAGACCCCACTGTGCGACCTTCGACGGTGGCACCAGCTGGCGGATAGGCCGATAGGGTGATGCCATCAAAGTTGGCAGATTGGGCCAGTACTGGGGAAAGGCTGGCAAATACCGCCAACCCGCTCGCGGCGACCAGGGGGCGACGAAGTCTGGCCATAAACTGAGTCATCATCTTCATAACCCTCACACGGTTAAGTCACAAAATAGACGGGAATCTGTTGCTAATCTCAGTATTCCCCATTGATTTTATGGTGCCGCAGCTGGCGGCAAAGCCACCGTTCTGCTAGGCAGCCTTGTAAACTGTCCTCAAATGAGCACTGTAAAAACTCGCATATTTGGGGCGATCGCGCTCAAGACCTTTCAGCAATGGGATGATGGGGAAACTCCCCGTTTACAGAATATGACTTTGATTGCCGGTCTCGGTTTAATTTTTGTCGCCTGGCTGATGTCGGTATTTATGGGCGGCATTCCGAGCTTTTGGCACTTTTGGACGATCGCCCCTCCGTGGGTAACCGGGATCATCATCATCAGTCTGCTCGCCTGGTTTGTCAGTGAACCTAGGGCTTGAAGGTAGGCGGATCGACCGTCCCGTAAAGCTCTGGGATATCTCGCGACGGCGGCAGGGTTTTCACGTCACGCGTTTCAATAAAGCCGGTGTAGTAAGCACCCGTTTCAATCTCTAATGACCCAGCCACGACGTCGCCTTCGAGACGGGCGGTGCGGCTAAGGGTGAGTTTGCCTTTGGCGACCACTCGTGCCTTCAAAACACCGTGCACCACAATGTTGTGGGCTTGCACCTCAGGGCCTTCAATCAAGCCCGTCGATGAAATCTCTAAATCGCCTTGAATATCAACGGTGCCGTGCACAATGCCATCGACTCTTAGCATGCCTTCGGCATGGAGGATGCCTTCAAATTCTGTCTTCTGGCTGAGATACGTTAGCAGGGGAGCTGATTTGCGCCTGAACATACAAAATACTTGCCTAATCCAACGCTGTTACGAAAACCGGTTGATACACAGCCTTAAAATACTACTTTTTCTGTCTTTAGATGTGATCCTGCGATCACTGCTTGACTCAAACCCATGACAGAAGACTTTGCTTGCAGGCTTGGTCTTTAGTTTTTTTGACGTTTTTATCATGCAAAGGTGTCAGAGCACTGTCTAGTGCAAATCAATCTGAATCCATGCGCAGAGATTCTTCATGAAATGGTGCGGTTTAGCACTGTCTCAAGGCATCGAGATTATGGCCTCACCGTTGGCGGTAGCTGCGCAGATAAAAAATCCACCAACAGCTGCACCTTCGTTGAAAGATGACGGTTGATGGGATAAAGCACGCACACCGAAATCGACGGGCCCATGTAAGCGGGCATCAGCTGCTGTAGCCGTCCGGCCTGGAGATCATCCTGCACAATAAATGCTGGCAGCAGCGTGATACCTAACCCCTGCACAGCGGCGGCCTGTAACACATCACCATTGTTGGCACAGAGCGGCCCGTTGACGCTGATGCGGTGCTCGCCTTCAGGCTCTACCAGTAGCCACTGGTTATCCGTTGCTAAGTGCCCATAGGCCAAACAGGGATGGTGGGCCAGGTCAGTGGGGACCTGGGGCGTGCCCCGCTGGGCTAAATAGCTCGGGGCGGCACACAAAATCACGGGAGCCGGAAACAGCTCTTGCACAATCAAGCTGGCCGATGCCACGGGCTGCGCAATGCGAACGGTGAGATCAAACCCCTCATCAATCGGATCGATGAAGCGATCGCTGAGACTCAGCTCAACATGCAGATCTGGATACCGCTGCAAAAACTGGGCTATGACCGGGGCTAAATATCGGGTGCCAAAGGTCATCGGGGCATTAATGCGCAGCTGGCCCTTCGGTTCTGTTTGCAGATGTGAAACGGCGAGTTCGGCTTCTGCCAAATCGGCCAAAATCGCGACACACCGTTCATAAAAGGCCAGACCGGTGGGGGTGGGGGTGACCTTGCGAGTGGTGCGCAACAGCAGCTGCACGGTGAGCGCATTTTCTAGATTGATCACCAGTTTATTGACCGCCGAGCGCGACAGCCCCATCTGGCGTGAGGCGGCGGCAAATCCCCCCGCGTCAACCACCGCGACAAAGGCGCGCATACTTTCAAACTTATCCATTTTATTGTCGCTGATAAAGAGACAAACTGTCTATTAAATTGCGTATTGTCTTTTATTGTAATTCAATTCATAATAAAGCCATCGGAAATATTCCGAGTTTCGACGCCACCTCAGGAGGTGTTCCATGATTACAGTTCGTTCTGGTAGCGATCGCGGCAAAGCCAACTTTGGCTGGTTAGACAGTCGCCACACCTTTTCCTTTGGCAACTACTACGATCCTGCTCACATGGGCTTTGGTACCCTACGTGTCATCAACGAAGATAAGGTGACGCCGTCGCAAGGCTTTTCGACCCACGGTCACCGTGATATGGAAATCATTTCCTACGTGTTGTCCGGTGAGTTGGCCCACAAAGACAACATCGGCAATGGCTCCATCATTCGCCCTGGCGACGTTCAGCGCATGTCGGCGGGTACCGGCATTTTGCACAGCGAATACAACGCGTCTAAGACTGAGCCCGTGCATTTTTTGCAAATCTGGGTGCTGCCCGAGCACACCGGCATCGAGCCTGGCTATGAGCAAACCTACTTTGCCCCTGCCGAAAAGCAAGGTCGGCTGCGGTTAGTCGGATCTCGCGATGGTCGTGATGGCTCGGTCACTATTCACCAAGATCTCAACCTCTACGCCGCTAACCTGAGCGCACCCGAGACCGTGACTCAGGCGATCTCCCCAGGTCGCGTGGCCTGGGTGCATGTGGCCCGAGGCGCGGTTAATCTCAACGGTTACGACCTGACGGCGGGTGATGGCGCGGCGGTGAGTGATGAAGCCACGCTGACGCTCACCGGCAATGGTGACGATAGCGAAGTGCTGGTGTTTGATATGGCCGCTTAACTTGAGTTCGCTAGACTGCCACTAGCAATACAGATGATCTCACTAGCCAGCGATGCGATCGCTGCCAGCGGGGTTACAGTAGCGCTAAAAGTGTGGGGGTGGGGTACGGCCTCTCCCCCATTTTCCGGGGCGATCGCCCACTGACACCTAGAGGAGAATCGAACACGATGGATAACCCCAACATTGCGGCTAAGCAGCCCAAAGTGATGGAGCTAGAAGCGAAAGACTATTGGTACTGTACCTGCGGCAACTCGGATAATCAGCCCTTTTGCAATGGGGCTCACCAAGACACCGGCTTCACCCCGATGAAGTTCACCATTGAAGAGAAAAAACAAGTTGCCTTATGCCAGTGCAAACAGACTGGCAATGCTCCGTTCTGTGATGGTTCTCACGCCAAGCTGTAGGCACTGTCGCTGGTGAACGCGCTCTGACCGGTTAGGACTGAGAGGCAAGTCCCCTTGGGTGACGAAGACTCCATGCCCCGGCCTGTCAGACATCCGAAATTATTCGATCCCTCTGGCGCCCTTGCGCCTGGCTGCCCCCGCGTTCTCAAGCAGTATCCGTAAAGTTCATCCTTGAGGCAGGAGCTGAGGATGCTGCTAGGGGCTACCCCTGGCGGCCCATCGCTAGTAGGCGAGTGGCGATGGGCCCATCTACGGGCATGACCGAAAGCCGATTGCCACGCTTGACGACCAGCAATTCTTCAGGGCTAAAGGTGGCCTTTAAGGTATCGAGAGTGATTGACTGCGGAAACGTTTCACCATAGCCGACTTTAACCGTGCGCCACCGGGGATTTTCGGGTTCTGATTTGGGGTCGTAATATTTATTGGCTGAGTCAAACTGGGTCGGGTCAACAATATCCGCTTCAATAATCTGCATCAGGCCGACAATGCCCGGCGGCTTGGTGTTGGAGTGATAGAAGAAGGCCTGATCGCCCACGGCCATTGCGCGCAAAAAGTTGCGAGCCTGATAGTTGCGGACGCCATCCCAAATCTCTTCCGGATCTTTCGCCAAATCGGCGATGCTATAGACGTCAGGTTCAGACTTCATGAGCCAATATCGCATCGGATGTGAGGGCCTCTAGTAAGGATGTTTGCAGTGCGGTACTGGGGATCAAGCTCACTTGACGACCGGTCGGCTGTCGATAGGTGAGGCCAATTTTGAGCGGCTCCGGCGGCAAAAACTGCAGGCGTTCAGCCCACTCGATCGCCATAATCCCCGGCGCGTATTCTATCCCTTCCCAGTAGCTTTCTAAAAACAGGCTGCTGGTATCGGTCGTCGTCAGCCGATAGAGATCAACGTGATAGAGGGGCAAGCGACCTTCTCGATACTCATTGATCAAGGTAAAGGTGGGGCTGTCAATTGCTTCGGTAATCCCCAACCCTGCACCTAGCCCCTTGGTTAGGGTGGTTTTGCCACTGCCCAAGTCACCCTCTAACAGCAACACGGTGCCAACCGACAGGTGCTGCCCCAGCCAGTGGCCCAGGGCAAAGGTGGTGCGATCGCTCGGTAAGGTCAGCGTTGTGGGCACAGGTCAACACAATCAATGTGAGGAGGAAATATTGATGATACAACCGGCCGGGCAGCCGCCCCAAGCTCCCGCTCACCCGTAGCAGACTGGGGGCTCATTTTTTAGTTGACTGTGTCGGTAGCCGCAGCGCCGTCACGAGCGCCCCGGTGCCGCCAATCATGCCCCAGATCAGCCATTTGCCCAGGTCAGCCCCTTTGCGATCGGCCAGTTGAGCGGCGAGTAGCCCCATCAGACAATGGAGCAGCAGCAGCAACACGACTGACAACGGTAAGCCGATCGCCGCGAGTTCGGGAAAAGTGTTGAAATAGAATAGCTCCATACGGGTTAGATAATTGACGATGGATGATGGGTTCCTATGAGAGATCCCCTGAGGCGACTCAAGTCGCTGCCCTGGTTCCCTTTACTACAGAATGCCGCATTGACCATCCTGTTGGCGACAGCACTCGATATCACCTTGCTGCTGATATTGTTTGGCTTGTTTAGGATTTGGCCCCAAGGCACCAACCTCTTGGTGGGTGGCGGCATGACCCAACAGCTCCTACAGTTCACCGCGGCAGGGGGCATTGGCGCCCTCTCGGTGATTTTGCTAGAGCGGTGGTTTCGCCACATTCTGCTGGATGGGGCGACGCTGTGGGCCTCGGTCGGCTGTTTGGTGCTGGTTTTATATCTAAAAGGCTTTTTGCAACCAGTGCCGACATTGTTTGTGGGGCTGAGCTACCTGCAGTTTGTCGGGCTCATGTTGGGGTTATTTTCCCAGGGGCGTACCTACTGGCGTTGGTGAGGCTTCAGTTGCCACAACCTGCAGCCACTCTTTGACAATAAAGGGCGCGATCGCCAGTTCGATCGGGGCCGCCCCCGCGACTGGCAACTGCATCTCTAGCGGCAATGGCCGATCAATTTCATCCAGCAAGGGCCGCAAGTCATACTGGCCGACGTTAGGGGGCAATGCCTGGGTTTGGGCATCTACCAACCAGGGCAACTGCCAGCTTTGACCGGTGGGGGCGAAGAGCATCACCGGCTGCTGGCTTTGCACCTGCACCGCGTCTGGAAACCCCACTAGCCGCAGGTAAAGCCCCTGTAGGGCCGTCTTTTGAGAGCGCTTAAAAGCGATCGCCTGCCAGGCCCGATCATCATAGTCACGCAGACTTTGCCGCGATCTCACGGTGACCTGACCGGGCCGCTCGCGATAGATATGCACGCTGGCTTGAGCGGGGCTTGGGTGAATGAGCCACACCCCGAGCCCCAGCACAATAGATAGCAGCAGTACTGGCCCGTATTGCCATCGACGGAGATTCAGCATGGCGGTGAAACTTACAGCTGTCGCAGGTAAATCACCGTCTCTCGGTAGCCGTCAGCCTGACCGGTTTCGAGGTAGCGATCAGCGGCTTCTTCGAGGTCAGCGCGCGCACCAGCAGAGTCACCCAGGCGAATGCGCGTCAGCCCTCGCTTGTAGAGCACATCGGGGTCAACCTCATCATCCTCTAGCGAAATCACGAGCGAATAGTCATCGTAGGCCCGTTGAATATCCCCCACTTCGGCATACACTTCTGCCCGCACCGCATAGGCTTCGGTATAGTCAGGGGCGAGGGCGATCGCCTGGTTGTAGTCGGCGAGAGCTGAGGCCGTATTGCCATCTGCCAAATAGGCATCACCGCGCAGCTTGTAGAGCACGGCGCTGTCAGGCGCTAGATTGATGGCCTGGGTATAGTCGTTGACAGCGTCGGCTTCGCGGCCTCGACCCAGCTGAATTTCGGCCCGACCCCGATAGGCTTCCGGCAAATCGGGATCAAAATCCAGGGCGCGGTTAAGGTCACTCATCGCTGCCGCGTCGTTGCCCTGTCGCGCCAGCAGCAGGCCGCGATTGAGGTAAGCGCGGGTAAAGTTAGGCAGCAGGTCGATCGCCATATCTAAATCGTCAATGGCTGGCCCCAAGCGGTTTTGCGACGAATAGATAAAGCTGCGGTTGTAGTAGGCGTAGGGCAGCTCATCGTTGAGTTCTAAGGCCCGGCTGAGATCGGCTTCAGCTTCACTCAGCTCCCCTTGGTGGTAATACGCCGCACCCCGACCAATGTAGGCGATCGTGTTGTCGGTTTCGCGATCAAGCACGTAGGTAAAATCGGCGATCGCGGCAAAATAATTTTCTTCTTGATCGTGCGCAAAGCCTCGCAGCAAATAGGCGGCCAGCTGCTCGGGATCTTGCTCGATCGCCGCCGTAAATTCGCTAATGGCGGTAAAGCTGTCGCCATCTTGCAACGCCACCAGCCCTTGATACAGGCGGGCATCGCCTAGTGTTGGGTCGAGGGCTAGCGCCAGTTGGGCGTCACTGAGGGCCTGTTGAGCATTGCCTAACTCATAGTGCACCTCGGCTCGCAGCAAATAGGCTCGGCCTAACTGCGGATTGAGTTCGATGGCTTCGTTAAAGTCACTGATGGCATCATCTAAGTCGCCTAGCGCTTTGTAGGCAGCGCCGCGATACATGTAAGCATCGGCATAATCAGGCCGCAGGCGAATCGCTTCATCAAAGGCCGTGATCGCCGCTGCGTACTCTTCATTCTCAAACAGCGATACGCCGTTGGTGTAAAACTCCACCGGCGACGGCACATCGGCTTCAGCTGGGGTCGCTTCTTCAGTTGCTTCGGGCTCTTCTTGAGCCCAGCCGTAGAAGGGCGGTGCTCCCACAATCGCAGTCGCACCCAAAAGGGCGATGATGGCTCGTGACAATTTCATTGATTAAGTTCCTCCGCTTAGCTCATCCGTATCCTGCAAAGCCGATGGCGCTAATGATAAGTCAGCTCAGACAACATGGCATTAATCTGAGCACCGAGTTTCAAAGTTTGTTTGCGCAAAAAAGCTGGTCTTGTGAAACAAGACCAGCTTTTTTGTCGAGATTCATCCTCATGCTCAAGAATTCGGACTCCCAGTGCCCGCTGGGTGACTTAGAGGAGTCCGGAGGCCAAGGGGCAAATTGGTTGGCTTTTCGTCAGAGCATCGGGATGAAACAGCTGACTGGCTTGAGATGAACTAGCAGCCATCTCAAGCTAAGAAATCAAGCCAGCACGTCCGTTGAAGCAGCGGGGGGGGCGATCGCCTGCAAATCTTTGAAGCAGAGCGTCGCCAGTCCACCCAGGCTAGCCAGTTTCAACGCCTCTAGCAGCCAGTAGGCACTATGCAGGCCTGTCATGACGGGCGACAGCGCCGTTGGCGTTGCCGACTCTAGCGCAAAGGCCATCGCGCTCATTTGCGGGGCCAGCACGTAGGTGTCAACCAGGGTTAAGCTCAGCAGGCTGACCGCGAGGAGCAGCGTCCAGCGACAGCGGCTACCGCTGTGAGATACCTCAAACTCACCTAGGCGGTGACGGAGGGCCAGCACCCCGGTCAAAATGACGGCGGCACAAAGCAGTTCCACGCGGTTAAACGACCAAAACAGCGAATAACCAGCGCTGGCAAAGTCGGCCTGAGTGCCCATGCCAGACACATACATCACCGGCATGATCAAAAAGTCGAGGACGAGATTGCTGCTGAGCCAAAACCCAGCGATCGCCAACACCCAAGAAACCCAAGGGGTCGGCGAATTGGTCTGTTGAGAGAACATAAGATTATTCCAAGAATTTTATTGCTCCTGCAGGGCATTTACAGGCCCCTGAGGATAGATGGAGCATCGATAGTAATCAATGCTGTAGCCATCGATGTTTCTATTCTGTAGTCAAAGAATTGAAGCCAGACCAATCTCGACAAGAACCGTTGCGATCGCTCCGGTTTGCTTGAAATTAGTTGGATAAATGTAAGTATTCGTGAGGTTCTGCAACGGTTTGTTCTCAATTCATGGCGTTTGATGTCGAGGGTTCTGCTCTTGCCAGCAGCGATGAACAGTGATCGTCCCCGATCTCGGCTCGGTGGCGAGTCGCCGAATGTTTGCAGTAGCCTACAAATTCAAGACGGTAAACAAACCGACCGGACTTACGCAGTTGAATCCGAATTTTGGCTCCCTGTATTCCCAACACTGGGGAAATCGGATTCAATATCCCCCTAATGTTGGGGATACAGAGAGCGCTCTCGTGTAAGTCCTGACAGACGGTAACCAACACGTAAATAGGCTGAAGGCGATGAGCAAGATAAGGCACTGGTTAAAGCGGCGATCGCGCATGATGTGGGCAATGGCTGCGTTGGTGTGCGCCATCGCCACTGCGTTGCTGCCCGTTGGGGCCGTCGAACTCAGCGACGGCAGCACAATGTTTACCAGTCCGCCGCGGTTGGTCAGCTTTGTCACGACCGAAAACGTCACTAATCGCAAAAACGCCACCTACTACCTCACTGTCAACGTCCTCCCCGAAGCCGGCGAAGCGCTGAGAACCCTCAAGGTCAGCCTGATTGAAGGGCGATTTACTCGGCTGGATTATCACATCGACGACATTGAGGTGTTTGCGGGCGATCGGGGCGATCGTCAGCGCGACTACGCGGTTGACTTTGCCGAATATACTGAGGAGTCACAAACGCTGACGGTGCAGTTAGCGACCGCTGCCGACCCCGGCCAGCACCTCACCTTTGCCCTCAAGCCGGTGCGCAATCCGACCCGAGCTGGCGTCTATTTGTTTGAAGTCACTGCCGCTCCCGCTGGTGCAACCCCCGTCTTTCAGCGGGCTGGCACCGGACGGCTGAATATTTTTGATGATCCTTTTGTGGGCTTGCGGATGGATCTGTAAAAGTGATCGGACCTCCATTCCATTTTGATCAGCGCTGGGGAGCTGAGGGGCAAGGGGGATCGATTGAGAGTCTTTTTTCAGAGAATTGGGATGGCAAGCCGCAGTCTGATCAGGTCACCCCAGATGCCTGGAACTGTTGTCTAGCGATGTTCTCAATTCCACATTCCGACTTCTGCTATATTACGATTTCGGACTTAGCGACGGCCCAAATCAGCTGCCACGCGGTGAGCGCAGGCAAAGCCCGAAAACGCCACGGCATTGAGCCCCTGGCCAGGAAAAGTACTGTCCCCCACACAATAAAGCCCCGGCACGACCGTGCGATTAAAGGGCATCCCCAACAGTCTGGGACGCTGCCGTCGCGGCATGGGCCCATAGGTCCCATCGACCCGGCCCAAGAAGCGGCGATGGGTGCGCGGCGTGCCAATGGAACAGTGCTCGATCGCCCCCTTGACTCCAGGAAACAGATGCTCTAGGCGGTGAATAATCTGGCTGGCTGCGTGCTGTTTTTGCTGCTCATACTGCTGCGGTGATAAGCCTTGCCACTCGGTGAGCCAGCTAGGCGTAAAGGCATGAATAATGTGGCGATCGCGTGGGGCTAAGCTGGGATCTAACAGCGTCGGGAGCGACATAAACAAGGTGCCGCCCGCCGCTTCTAGCTCGGCCCAATCTTCCAGCACGATCTGGTGACAGTCGGCGTGAGGCGGAATCACGTCACGCCGCACGCCGAGGTGAACGCTGACAAAACTGGGCGCCGGGGCATAGCGCGACTGCCAGCGCTGCTCAGCCGGGGGCACCGGCTGATCGAGCAGTCGGTTAAAGGTGTCCCACCGGGTGGCATTCGAGACGATGCGATCGGCGGTGTAGCATTCGCCTGTGGCCAGCTCCACACCAATCGCCCGGCCACCCTGGGTCACAATCCGCTTGACTCGCGAGCGATATTGCAGATAGCCTCCCGCTTCCGTCAATCCTTCCGCTAGCGTTTGGGCAATCCGGCCCACGCCGCCTTGGGGATAGTTGACTCCGCCATAGTGGCGATCGCTAAATACCATGCCCGCATTGATTAGCGGGGTTTTAGCCGCCGGTACCACTGACCAGCAGTAGCACTCCATATCAATAAAGTGCAGCAGCTGAGGATCTTTGAGATAACGCCGGGCCAAGCTGCCGACATTCTGGGGTAAGCGGCGCGCTAGTCCCAAACAGGCGAGGGGATTTTGCCAAAATACGCGGGCCACATAGCGGGGTTCTTCGAGCGACAGCAACTCAATGGCGTTCAAACAGTTGAATACTTGCCAGCAAGCATCATAAAACTGCCGAATGCCCTGCCGTTCCTGCGGAAAGCGATCGCTCAGTTCTGTCAAAAAGGTCTCATAGTCACGGTGCACCCGCACGTCGAGGCCACCCGGCAAGTGGTAATGCACCTGCACCGGGTCGGGAATCGTGGGCAGCGATTTACCCACTGCAGCCAGCGATCGCGTCAATAGGTTAGTCGTGCCCTGTTGGCCAAAACCAAAAATCATCGACGCCCCAACGTCAAACCGGTAGCCGTCGCGCTCAAAATAGCCGGCGCTGCCGCCTGGAATCAGATAGCGCTCTAGCACCAGCGGTTTAAAGCCCTGAGCCACGAGCTGAGTGGCGGTTACCAAGCCGCCTAAACCCGACCCAATCACAATGACGTCAAAGTGACTGCCGTCTGGCCAGCGCGGTTCGATTTTTAACGGCGCGATCATCGACATCTCCTACCTCCAGCAGATTGATTTCAGCCTATGCCCTCGATGCATAACCGCGGGAATTTGGCCCCGTCGCCGACTTTTGCAACGATTGTCTCGGTTCGTGGTTGGACCCCTCACGTCAGCTAGTCTGACCGGGGCTAGCTCATGGCCAAGACAAAGTCAAATAGAGCCTGGGGGCCATTGCCCTCATCTCGCACAGCCATGAGCAGCTCAGGACGGAACAGGCCATCGCGCTGGTTCAAGGGTTCCTCAGGAAAGTAAAGCTGCGTGGTCAAGACCGGCTGGTTCGCTGCCTGCACTTTGACATGAAAGTGGCGAGTCCGGCCGGGATAAAAGCCGGGAACGATGGTTTCTAATCGATAGCGCCCCTCACTGTCAGTGAACTGATGACCTCGTAGGGTATAGCCCTGATTGTCATAGTCGCCTTGGTCATTGGTGTGCCAAAAATCGACTAATGCGTTGGCCATGGGCGTACAGCTGGTCGACAGCACCTGCCCCGTGACCACAATCCGCGTTCCGACCATGCCTGGTTCTAACAAAGAGGTGCGCTCGGGTGAATCAGGCGTAAAAAACGGCCCCGCCGTTTGAGCTGGGGTGACCGCCTCATCACCACAGGTGGGAGTTGGCGATAAAACGCGGGTTGACGAGATGTCTGAATTCGGGGTGTCTTTGCTCGCCACCGGCAGCGCCGAGTTGGCAAAGCGACGGCTGCAGGTAGCGACGAAGAAGGCGGCCAGCATCGGGGGCGTGATCCGTAACAGCGTGCGACGGCTCTGGTCAAAGCGCCTAGGTTTCGGCATTGCTTGCAGCCTGTTGGGGAGAGGAACCCGTTGATCCTGCCATTTCACCCCGATGTTCAACAATGTGGCTAAACCGAAAATCCTGATTATCGTCAGATATGTCATCGTCGAGCGTGACGCACTAAGGTCAACTCTGGCGGTGTATTGGGCTAATCGCAATTGGCCCAATCAGGCTATTTATCAGAACTTTCACTCTTGATGAATCGCCGTTACCGCGATGCAGTCGTAACTGCTCTCATTCGGAGTCATCTCCTAACATCAGATCGCTCACGCGAGGGAGTATTATGATCCAGACCTTTGTGCCGTGACACCTCTATGGCTCTGCAACTCCGTGTTTTCGTCCCTCCCCATCCCCTGGTTAAGCACTGGTTAGGAGTCGCCCGCGATGCCAACACGCCCTCGTCACTGTTTCGCACCGCCATGACGGAGCTGGGCCGCTGGCTGACTTACGAAGCGGCACGCGAGTGGTTACCGACCTTCGACACCACAATCACCACGCCCCTCGCGCCCTGTCCGGCCACCTTTGTCAATCCTGAAGTGCCGATGATGATCATCCCGATTTTGCGGGCGGGGCTGGCCTTGATGGAAGGGGCGCAGTCGGTGCTGCCTCTGGCCTCGGTTTACCATGTCGGGTTTGTGCGCAATGAAGAAACGCTAGAAGCGACCTGCTATCTCAACAAGTTGCCTGCGACCTTAGCGCCAGAAACCCGAGTGCTGATCAGCGAGCCTATGTTGGCCACTGGCGGCACGATGTTGGCCGCGATGGCTGATCTGCTGGAGCGCGGTATTCAACCAGACAATGTGCGCGTGGTGGCGATTGTCGCTTCGCCGATCGCCCTACAAAAGCTGGCCGAGGCGTATCCGGCCTTGACAATTTACGCTGCCATCATTGATGAGGGGTTAGACGAAAACGGCTATATCGTGCCAGGGTTGGGCGATGCGGGCGATCGCACCTTTGGCACATAGCCATCGCGGCCACTGACTTAAGGTAAGCTTTTGGCAATAGTCGTTGCGATCGCCCAAGATCAGCAACAATAGAGCCATGCCAGCCGATTTTGCCCGGCTGATTTAGACGAATTTTTGCGAATCACCATGAGTCAACAAGACAACTTTGGCAGCGGTTTTTTACTCGGCGCGCTCTTTGGTGGGGTGATCGGCGGCGTTGTCGGGGCGGTGACCGTATCGCGCAATCGCGCCCGTTTGGGCTCAGAGGAGGCCCTTGACCGAGCCGAGATGGGCGAGGGCGATGCCCTTCCCCCTTCTGATGAAGAGATGGAACTGGCGCGGCGCGGTCTAGAAGATAAAATTGCTCAACTCAACTCCGCGATCGACGATGTCCGTCATCGTCTCGGCAGCAATGGCCATGCTCAGACACCGGAAGATGTCAACCTAGGCAGTTTAGATCAGCCATAAACTGACACTCGCTAATTCCCATCGGCGATCGCCCCCGCCCTAAAGCGATGGTTGCTCAGGACTTTCTGCTTAACGCATGCCCCGGCCCAGCAACGCTTGTCGTTAGCATGAGACACTGCCAAACCGGCAATGGTCAGACGGCTTTTGCCCCCTCTTGCCAGTTCTGGTGTCCATTAAGGAATTCTGGAGAGTAGAGTCTGGCAGTTCTTTGGCGATCATCAGAGCGTCCTTTGAGAAGAGGGGCCGTTTGGCGGCAGGCTGATTATGCCTGCACTTCAGCCTGTCAATTCCGCTTGCCGATCTCCGCATTCTGCATTTTGCCGTAGCCCTCACGAATCCAGTCAAAGTCGATCTCATTGAGGTAATCGACTACCCAGTTGGCCCGTCGCTGCACCATGCGATAGGGGTGATAGTGAGCCACCCCGACGACCGGCACCTGAGCACTTTGGGCAGCCGTAATACCGGCATAGCGAGCTTCGACGGCCAAACAGTTCTCTGGCTGGAGACCCAGCTCCGGGCGCTGCTCATTCAAGCGGGCGATCGCCAGTTCGTAGCCCTGAGGGGCGGGCTTTTCGGCGGCTAACTCTAGGTCTTGCGCTGTCACCATTACCGAGAAAAATTCGGTCAGCTGGGCCTGGGCCAAGATCCAGTCCACTTCAACTTTGGCCGTATTTGCCACCAGGGCCAACGGCAAAGCCGCCGTTTTCACCTTGTACAGCAAATCGGACAAACCAGGATAAATCGGCAACTGCGGCAGCTCGGCCAGCTGCTGAATATGGGCCTGGGCTTTTTGCGCCTGCAGCTTGTCCAACAGGGCGGGGGTAGTGACTCGACCCCGGCGAGTCAGCAGCTGGTCTAAACAAGCACGATCGCTACGACCGGCGCAGACCTCGGCATACTCAGCGGAGTTAGGCCGCAGGTTTTCGGCAATCAGAATGTCGTCAATCAGACGTTCTCGCAAACCGATATCTTTGATGACGACGCCGTCAAATCCGAGCAGAATAGCTTTGAGCACCATAAATTCAAACGGGACAGAAATGGCGGGGCCGGAGCCCGCTGCCAGCCTAGCGTTCAACGGGCAAGTCTGACCGGTTGGCAGCGGGCAAACTGGCCAGCGATATCGCCACCCACTAGGGCAACGGCTAGCTGTTAATGCAGTCTATCCCACCGGGTAGCTCGCTGATGGCTCTGTTGGCAGGCCCCGGCTCGGCCTGCCTGACCGGGTCGGTCAGGCAGCGACGCTGATCAGCAACGTTGCTCCAGATACTGACCGATCATGATTTCTTCCCCAGCGCGGGAGATGATGGTTTGTCGGGTGCGAGTGCGATCGCCAATTAGCTTGATCTCCTCTTCAAAGCTGGAGCCGTCATAGGCCGTTTTCAAAATCATTGTGCGAGGCTCGCGAAACACAAAGTCAGCGGTGACGGGCTTCGTGGTCGAAAAACCGCGATCGCGATACAGCGTTGCCCCCTTAACGCCAAACAGCGTTGAGCCTTCCACTGGCTTCCTCCCGGTGTGCACATAGTTACTTTCCCAGGTCACCTGAGCGCCACAAACAAGGGGGGCATCGGCTGGCAGTTCGTGCAGCTGCTGGAGCTGCAGCAAGGCTTCATGGCCTAAAGCTAGAAAGCGAATGTTGAGATAGCTCACGACTTCCTGCACGTCACCGCTTTTGAGGGTGTAGTAACGACGCTTCGAACACCAGTCACCTTCACAGGTCTGAAAAAAGGAGGAGACTGACTGTTCAGCCAGGACTTGAGCCGTATCTAAAGCGTAAGGCATAAATCTAAACCACCGTTATAGAGAAACTCTAGGCACACCTCGGCAGGCGAAGCAGTAGTGTTAACTTTTGTAACTTAAGCCTATGATATCGGCCCGGTTCCAAATCGACAACTTTCCTCTGTGAGGTTATGTGCGATCGCGCCTGCGCCAAGTCTTGAAATCTTACTGATCCAAATTTTGGCGACAGCTTCATGGGATACCAAAATTCCCTATCGATTCTGTGATCTGCCGTCTCGTCGCTGCCAGGGGCAGTGTGAACCCCCTAAGATGGGACATGATTAACGCTTTCTTTTAATTTGTCGTTGCTGCCAGTGCCCTCAACCCAGCCACCTGATTTATCTGCAGTGCCCATCTCTTCGAACGCTTCGTCAAAATTACAGCGCGCTCCGCTGGCGCAGCTCAAACGGCGGGTTCGCTACCTGTATTTGAAGTTCATTCGGCTGCGGGGACATCCTAAAGAACTGGCGAGGGGGCTGGCCGCTGGCGTGTTTGCGGGGATGTTTCCCCTATTTGGCCTGCAGACCATTATGGGTTTGGCGATCGCCTTTCGCATTAAAGGCAATCCGCTGATGGCCGCCGCTGGGACTTGGATCAGCAATCCCCTTACCTATGTGCCTATCTATGCCTTTAACTACCGACTTGGGGCGTGGATCTTGGGCCAACCCGCTGTCAATCTTTTTACCGACGCGGAGTCGTTAGACAACTGGCTGGCTACCGGCACCGATGTTGGGCTAGCGCTGATGCTCGGCAGTGCGGTGATGGGGGCAATTTTTGGTTCCCTGGCCTATGTCGCCGGACTGCCCCTCATTCGCCGGGCCCGTACCCGCTATCGTCAGTTCAAGCATCACGAGTCTTCTTAGGGCTCGTTCATGCCGAGCTTCCAAGCTGCTGACTGGTGAGTAGACATCAATAAGCGATGCCGTAGGGTGCTGTTAGGCATCGCTGTAACGCACCACTCTGCTGAAGCTCGCCTCTACTGCGTTTCCCAGTATTTTGAGGGGCCGCAAGCGTTTGGTGACTGCGAAGCAGGTGGGCGATCGCCTCCGGCTAATCAAACTGATTCTTCAGGTCATGAGGAAGTGTGTAAAACTACGACACAGATCTCAGCAGCGTCGTACCCTAAACACTCTCTTCTGACTAAGTCAAACTCCTATGACCTCGACGACCAACCCCACCATTGACTGGCAGGCTTTTACGACCGCGCTGGGTGACGTAGAAGTCATTCGCGACCCTACCCAGGTCGAAAAACTGTCAAAGGACTACTACTACTTCAGCCCGATTTTGCAGGCACAGCTGGCGGACAAAACGGCGGATTTAGTCGTGCGGCCCACCTCCGAGGCCGAGGTGCTGCAGGTGGCCAAAGCCTGTGTCGCGGCCAAGGTGCCGGTTACCGTGCGAGGCGCGGGAACGGGCAACTATGGGCAGTGCATTCCCTTAGCGGGGGGCATCATCCTTGACCTGAGCCGGATGAACGCGGTGAAGTGGGTGAAACCGGGGATGGCCTGCGTCGCCGCCGGTGCCAAGTTGGCAGCGATTGATAAAGTCACGCGGCCCGCAGGCTGGGAAATTCGCATGTATCCCTCAACCTATCGCACGGCAACCATTGGCGGCTTTATCGGTGGCGGCAGCGGCGGCATCGGGTCAATTATGTATGGCCAACTGCGCGATCGCGGCAACCTCAACGCGGTGCGGGTCGTGACCTTAGAAGATGAACCCCGCGTCATTGAGCTGCGAGGCGATGACGTGCAGCAGGTCAACCATGCCTATGGCACGAACGGCATTATTACCGAGCTAGAAATTCCGCTGGGGCCTGCCTATCCCTGGGCGGAGGTGATTGTCACCTTTGCCGATTTTATGACGGCGGCGCGGTTTGGGCAGGCCCTCGGCGATGCCGACGGTCTGATCAAAAAGCTGATTAGCGTCCATGCGGCCCCGATTCCTAGCTACTTTGCGGCCCTCAAAGCATCCTTGCCAGCCGGTTGTCACGCAGCGCTGCTGATGGTGGCTGAGCCGTCACTAGAGCTATTGGCCGAACTCGTGGCTGAGTTTGGGGGCACCATCACCTACCAAAAGGCGGCAGACGAGGCGGGCAAAAAGACCTCGCTGGCAGAATTCACCTGGAACCACACCACCCTGCACGCCCGCAATGTCGATCCCGCTTTGACCTATTTACAAACGCTGTTTCCCCATGACCCGGAGCTGCAGCTGGTGCAGCAGATGTATGAGCACTTTGGCGATGAGGTGATGATGCATTTGGAATATTTTCGGGTGGGTGGGTCGGTGATTGCCGCCGCGCTGCAGCTGGTACGCTTCTCAACGCCAGAACGGCTACAGGCCATCATTGACCACCTCGAAGCACAGGGCGCTTTTATCGCCAACCCCCACACCTACATTTTGGAAGATGGGGGCCGCAAGGAAATCAATCCAGCGCAGGTCGATTTCAAAGCGCAGGTCGATCCCTACGGGTTGCTGAATCCGGGCAAAATGCGCGGCTGGCTAGAACGTCAGACGGCCTGAATGTAACAGTTGATGTGCGATCGCCCAGCCAAAGCTGCCGGAGTCTTTTACACTCAAAGAGAATGCCAGCAATACGCCTGCACTAGCTAGCCAGACCCATGTCGCGATTGCCGTCCCAATCTTTTGATGCTGAGCACATCACGCTGCGACTAGGTTTGGGGTTGGCGGTCGCGATCGCCGTCTTGCTGCTAATTTGGCTCCTTAAGCTGTTGCTGCCCTGGCTGTTGCTGTTGGCTACGGGCATTGCTGGGTGGTATCGCTGGCAGCGCCATCGCGATTTTCAGCGGCGTTTGTATAGCTGCTTTTATGACTGTTTGCCCAGCTACCAGGGTCGCATTAGCGCGCTGGATTTTGCCATGGCTGCCCATATTACTGGCTCCCAAGCGCGCAAGTTTCTCGATGCGCGGGCCCAAGATTTTTTTGCCGACTTTGAACCGACTAACTACGGCGATATCCTCTACACCTTCCACCACCGCGCCCAGGTTCCGATGCCGGCCCCGCTATCCAAGGGTGCTGTGATCCTCGTTCACAGGGATACCCAACCGCTGGACGCTGGCCAGCAGACAGACAACCCAGCCGCCAATTCGACGCTGCGGTTTTGAGTCTGACGTGGTACTAACGCAGGGCGGCGGCTCTGGCGGCCCAGCGCGATACGGGAATGCCGCGATTCAACACATCGGTTTGCTCACCGGTGGGCAGGGTCACATTTTCAAGCAGGGTCACGCTGCCAGCGTGTAGCCCCAAGATGTAGTAGTCGCCGTCATCAAACAACGCAAATAGAGGGGCTCCCGATGCGCCGGGGTTGGTGTCACAGGTGTGAATTAAGCTCCCGGCAAAATCCCCCGCTTCTAGCTCCGTAATCACGCTGCAGCGATCGCTGAGCCCAGCGGTTTCGCCGGGCTCGCCCAACCCGCTCAGCGTCGCTGGGGGAAAATCTGCTGAGTAGCCGACCACGCTGATTTGGCTATCCATCTCAGCCAGCGTGTCGGCATCGACAAAGTCAACATGACGCCAGCCCAAAAAGCCAAAGGTCTCGCCCAAAGGCTCGTCTAGGGTTAACAGTGCCCAGTCGTCGGAGACATCGCCGGTAAACGGGCTGCTGCCATATTCGTAAGAGATGACCGTCGCCACGGCCTCAGACTCGCCCTGAATCACATTGGGGCGAAAGGTGATTGCATGGGTCGTGGGCAGATCACTCTCGGGGTCAATTAGACAGTGGGCATTGGTGAGTACCAGCTGTGGCCCAATCAGCGTTCCCGTACAAGCGCCCAGCACGGTGACACCGTCCGGGGCGACCCAATCGACCCGCCCAATGGCTGACCAAGGATAGCTAGCACTCAAGACGGGGGTGCGATCGTCTTCATTCACCACAGCCCGCAGCGGCCCATCGATTGGCCGGGGGGAGGTCGCAATGGCGGCGGGCACGTAGGCGGTTCCCCCCACCTCTGAGGCGCTGAGGGTCAAGGGCTCTAAGGTGACTTCATGAAGCTGCTGAGTGAAGCCGGGGGCCAGGCCCGACCCGCTTATAATTACTGTCGCCAGCCCTAAACCGGTGAGAGAAAACCAACGCCACGCCATACAGCAACCTCATGCAAAACGTTCACAAGCAGCCAAGCTACTTATCTCTTCACTCAAGGTGCCCTAATTTCCTTAAAGTCTGGAATTTCAGTTGCTCTCTGATCACCATGCCTCCCATTAGACACCGCCCAGAGAACGGTTGACTGGCGCTAAAATCCGGTTGCGATCGCTGGGGAGGACACGGCCCCCGCCTGACAAAACATCGGCTGCTTTGAGGAGCGGCGTCAGAGCCGGGCGCTGCCATGGTGAATGCGCTCATCCGGGCCGGGTAATAGAGCCCCCCAATGGGTTAGTCTCAATTCTCTAGTTGTTCTCAGAGTCTTCTCAGATTTTTGTGCTCTCTCAGGGTGTTCTCAGATTGTTGAGATAAATTGAGCGCATTCTTTACCGCCACCCTTTGATTCAGTCATGAGTGATTCTTCCCCTAAGATTCCAGCCGAGCAGTCTTCTAACTCAGCCAAAGCCAAAGCCACAAACTGGCCGCTATGGTTGGGCATTGGCTTCTTCGGTGCTGTTGGTGCAGCACTTTTGATTT
Organism: uncultured Halomicronema sp.; assembly: GCA_937899725.1. Taxonomy (GTDB): domain Bacteria; phylum Cyanobacteriota; class Cyanobacteriia; order Phormidesmidales; family Phormidesmidaceae; genus Halomicronema. The sequence continues at coordinate 24,193 of CALCCA010000209.1, read as the reverse complement.
CATTGACGACTTCTCTGGGTGGCAACTCAACGGCCCCTTTAGACGCTGAAGCACCGACCGCAACGCCGACTCCCGTAGCCGCGCCCCCTGCCAACCAGGAAGCACATCAAGTCTTGGTGACGGAAGTTGTCGATGACCTGAGTCGAGAAATTTTGGTAGGTGATTCTCCGACGCTGGGTAACCCTGACGCTACGGTGGTCCTGCTGAAATTTTCTGACTATCAGTGCGGGTTCTGCAACCAGGCCACCGGCCACATTGATGAGTTTCTCGCTGAGCATGACAACGATGTGCTCTTTGTCTTGAAAAACTTTCCCCTGACCAACATTCACCCTGAGGCACTGCCCGCCGCGCTGGCCTCTTGGGCCGCCGGACAGCAGGGTCAATTCTGGGCCTACCACGATGCTCTCTTTGAGAACCAGCCCAATCTGGGCGAGGGACTCTACCTGAGAATTGCCCGTGATTTGGACTTAGACCTCGATCAGTTCAACAGCGATCGCGCCAGTGAAGACGCGAAAAAAGCTGTCGCTCGCGATTTGGCCCTCGCCCAAGAGCTACAGCTCAGCAGTACGCCGACGTTCATCATGAATGACGTGCTGATTCCAGGCGCAGTACCTGCCGACTTTTTGTCGGAAGCCCTTGTCCGTGTGCAAGCCGCGCAGTAAAGAGATTCCGGTTAAAACTGCTGCTCCCCGCAGAGGCGGGTTTAGCTAATGCCTGGTCGTGATGCAATTCAGGTTTCTAGCTGAACCCGCCTCTGCCGTAACGGCATTTTTCTCGACAATTGCCTGCGTGCAAGGCGTGACAATGGCTTCTCATTGGTCGAATCAGGACGAACGATCGCCCTGACCACCGATGAGGGCCTGTCTTTTTAGGAAGCAAGCCACTATGTCGTTAAGTTCGTTGCTGAAATCGTGCCGCGCGGAGCGTCTAGCGGGAATCATCTCAGTTCATGACGAAGTTCCCTATTCGAGATTAAGTTTTGGTTAAGCTGAAGGCCCTTTAACCGAAACTTGATCTAATGTCTCCTCAAATCCTGCTCTCAACCCTGCTCTCAGTGCTGCTCGCTGGCAGCCTGATCGCTCCAGCTCCAGCCAGCGATAGTGAGCGGCATGAAGGGGGGCTGTCGGCTCCACAAGCAACCGCCGAAACTTGCTACAGACAAGGCGTATTGCAATATCAGAAAGGTGATCTAGAAGCGGCGATCGCTCTTTATACCCAGGCGTTGACGCTTGACCCTGATGCCGCCACCATCTACACCGCTCGCGCCGGTGCCTTAGGTCAGTTAGAAGAGTATGAAGCCGCGATCAGCGACTACAGTATCGCCATTGCTCTGGATGAAACCTTAGCTGCAGCCTATGGTGGCAGAGGGTTGGCGCGATCGCTCAAGGGAGAACTTAGCGCTGGGGTTCAGGATCTCTGGACTGCGGCCCAGCTCTTTCGGCAGCAAGACAAACTTGATCAATACTTCGACACCCTGGCCATTATCGAAGGCATTGCGCCCTAAATTGAGACAGCGATTGCTGTGGCTTGCGCCAAACTCTCAAATACAGCAAACGACAACTCGATCAAGTCACACTCGATGAATGAAGTCGTCATTTGACAAGCCTCTTAATTCCGCATTCCGAATCCGTATTCCGAACTCTGCTATCCCCGTGTCATGGCGATCGAGTGATGCGACTAGAGGCATCCGGGAGTCTCCCAGCCCGTTAGGAAAGTCAGCTTCGGCACCAATTCGCGATTAAATAGGTGAGGATTCCTTCAACCTTTGTAGCTGCCCTGTGTCTGATACCAAGCCCAGCCGTTCTCTTGCCCGCATTGCCAGCATTGTTGCCGCCGCGACGCTGATCAGCAAGGTCTTTGGTCTGGTGCGGCAGCAGGCGATCGCGGCGGCGTTTGCGGTGGGGCCAGTGGCCGATGCCTACAACTTTGCCTATGTCATTCCAGGGTTCCTGTTGGTGTTGCTGGGGGGCATCAACGGCCCCTTTCACAGTGCCATTGTCAGCGTGGTGGCCAAGCGCGATCGCGAAGATGTAGGCGAACTGGTCGAAGCCATCAGCACCTTGGTGACTGTGGGGCTCATCGGCGTCGCCCTGGCGATGGTTTTTCTGGCAGCACCGATCATTGATTTTGTGGCCCAGGGTTTGGGCGATACCGAGCCGCTGGCCCGAGAGATCGCCATTAGTCAGCTACAAATCATGGCCCCGATGGCGGTCTTTGCGGGCTTGATTGGCATTGGCTTTGGCACGCTGAATGCAGATGACCAATATTGGTTGCCCTCCGTCAGCCCGATGTTTTCGAGTGTGGCGGTGATTGTGGGCTTGGGGCTGCTGTACGCGGCGATTGGCGCAGATATCAGCAATCCCGACTATTTTTTACTAGGTGGGGCGGTGTTGGCCGGTACCACGCTGCTGGGGGCAGTGATGCAGTGGCTCGTGCAGCTGCCCGCCCTATGGCGATCGGGCTTAGGGCGGTTACGGTTGCGCTTCAACTGGCAGGACCCTGGGGTGCGCGATGTCTTTAAGATTTTGGCCCCGGCCACGTTTTCTTCCGGCATGATGCAGATCAATGTCTTTACCGATCTGTTTTTTGCTTCCTATATTCCAGCGACAGCCGCCGCATTGGGATACGCCACCTTGCTGGTGCAAACGCCCCTGGGCATCATTTCCAACGTGATTTTGGTGCCATTCTTACCCATCTTCTCCCGGCTGACGGCTCCGGCCGACTGGCCCGAACTCAAAGAACGCATTCGGCAAAGCCTGATGATGGCGGCCCTGACGATGCTACCGCTGGGGGCGCTGATTATGACCCTAGCGCTGCCCATCGTACAAGTGATTTACGAGCGGGGCGCCTTTGATCTGAGAGCCGCTGAGATTGTGACCTCGGTGCTGGTGGCCTATGGCTTGGGCATGTTTGTGTATCTCGCACGGGATGTTTTGGTGCGCGTTTACTATGCCTTGGGCGACGGCCAAACGCCCTTTCGCATCAGTCTGGTCAACATCGGGCTGAATGCCGTTCTCGACTTTTTCTTTATTCGCTGGTTTGGGGCACCGGGGTTAGTGCTAGCGACGGTAGGGGTCAACATTACTTCGACGATCGCCCTAGTGGCCTTACTCGATCGCAAACTCAACGGCCTGCCCTGGCTGCAGTGGGGCCGCACCATTTTGATGTTGAGTGTGCTGAGCGGTTTGGCCGGGTTAGCGGCTTGGGGCGCTCGATTAGGCTTAGAGCAGGTTTTGGGTATCGAAGGCTTTATCAATCGGCTATTGCAGCTCGCGATCGCTGGGACGGCAGGGATTGCTGTGTTTAGCTTAGGCACCGTCGCCCTGCGGATTCCCGAGGCCACGCTGTTAGTTGATCGCCTCACAACCCGCTTTAGGCGGCGTTAAGCGATTGCCAAGAAAGCATAGACCAGCACTGTCGGGGGGAGTATATAGCCGTTCTCAGTGATCGAACTCCCGATGCAAGCTTGGAAAAGCAGGGGAGCCGAGGAGCAAGAGAGCCAGATTTGTAGCCTTGCCTCAGAGAACCGGCATCAGACGCCCCTTCCAATTTCGCTGCCTGCTCCCTTGCTCCAACTGCTCCCTAGCAATCGGTAATAGTTGACGAGATAACGCTACAAGTCCATTAGTCAGGCGGTGTGAATACCACTTGGGGCAGCAGTCGAGTCTCGTCGGTGTCGGGCACAAAAGCCCATTCAGTCATGCCTAAAAATCGATCGCCCGGCCCAAACACCTGATAGTGCTGACAGTTCAAGTCTGCCTCTTGAAAGCGATGGGGAATTTTTTGTCCCTGCTGCCAACGCCTCGCCGCGTCTGCAGACAGCACAATGCGGGGATGGTGCTTTAGGACGATCGCCGGAGCGATGGGAGTGTAGCTGTCAGTTTGCAGCTGGGCTTCTAGCTGCGCTAGAGAAAGGCTGCTTTCGAGCGTGAAACCGCTGCTTTTTGTCCGCTCTAATGCGGCTAAGGTACCACCGACGCCGAGAGCAGCGCCCAGATCCCGCGCAATAGAGCGAATGTAAGTGCCCGCACCGCAGGCAATTTCCACCGTGAGTTCGGGAAACTCGCCTGGCTGCCAGGCGACCGGAGTGATGTGATGCACGGTTACGGTCCGTTTGGGTACGTCAATGGCTTTGCCCCGGCGAGCCAAATCATACAGCCGCTGCCCCTGCACTTGAATGGCGCTGTAGCGGGGCGGTACCTGTTCGATGGTGCCGATAAACGTGGATAAGGGGGCGATCGCGGCTGATTCGGTTAGCGATGAAGCGCCCGCTGAATAACAGATTTCCCCTTCGAGATCATCGGTGGTGGTAATGACGCCGAGGCGAATGATGGCTCGATAGGCTTTATCAGGCGGTAAAAACTGCAGCAAACGGGTCGCTCGCCCGAGAGCAATGGGCAGCACACCGGCAGCCTTGGGATCTAGGGTGCCGCCGTGGCCGACCTTTTTGAGATTGAGCAAGCGTCTTACCTTCGCCACGCAATCGTGAGAGGTCCAGCCGACCGGCTTGTATAAATTGAGAAATCCGGCGATCACGGTTAGAGGTCACTGAACAATTGAACGGGAGACTCAGCAGCTCACCCGGTTTGCGATCGACCTCACCGTTGAAGGTTCAGCCCTCGCGATGGCTTAGACATCCACTTTAACAAGGCCAAAAAAGATGCACGGGTCGCTGACTGGCAAGTTGACGGGTATTGCTTAATTTAGCGCCAGTGCTCGGCAATTTCATCCCATTTATCGCTTGTTCACAGTTTGGGTTGCCAGTGAGAAGGCGTATCCATCCGACGCCTATTGGTCTCCCTAACTTTTGGCCATTACCCCCTTGAACCCTAAATTGTGAACCCAAACCCCCAGTCATCTGACAACGCAAAAGCCTCAAACTGCCTGATCTTATCGGTATCGCGGGGAATTTTGAGACAGAGATGGGTGCGATCACGCTTGCCAATACTCCCAGCTGACGTTCGACATTAACACAGCCCACCCGCAGTTGGTGGATCCGATGCTGACAGTTGTGGCCAACAGCGACAGGTGGCTACGATTCCACCAGTTCTGAGGTCACGAGGTCAAACTAAAGACGTTCCTAGAGGATGTCTGTGGCATTATGACTTCTCAAAATCTGACCTTGGCTATTGCTGATTTATATGCGCGGACGATCGCAACCGGGAAAATCACCCACAGTCATCGGCGGGTGTTATCCGAAGCGGCCAGTTCACGGGAATTAAAAGACCACGATCGCACCGCGATTGATCACCTGTTACTGGCTATCAGCGGTGGCCAACTTAACGTGGTTGATGAGTAAGGCGATCGCTAGATGCCGAGCCGTTGATACACGTCATCTAAGTTACGGAGATGGTGTTTCGGGTCAAAGCAGGCATCCAGGTCAGCGGTGGAAAGATGGGCGTTAACGCGATCGCTATGGGTCACCAAAGCCCGAAAATCGCCGCCCTCAGTATTCCAAGCCTGATGCGCTAAAGATTGCACAATTTCGTAGGCGTCTTCCCGCGTAAGACCCTTCTCAACTAAAGACAGCAGCACTCGTTGGCTAAAGACCACGCCGCCGTAGACATTCATATTGCGCTGCATGTTTTCGGGGTAGACCAGCAGCTTTTTGATCAGCTTGGTGCTTTCTACCAGCATGAAGTGAATCAAAATGCAGGAGTCCGGCAAAATCACCCGCTCGACCGAACTGTGGGAAATATCACGTTCATGCCACAGGGCGACGTTTTCGAGGGCGGCCATGGCATTGCCGCGAATGATTCGGGCGCAGCCGGTCAACCGCTCCGAACGAATCGGGTTCCGTTTGTGGGGCATAGCGGAGGAGCCCTTCTGCCCCTTCGAGAAAAATTCTTCTACTTCCAATACATCGGTGCGCTGCAGATTGCGAATCTCGACGGCGAACCGCTCCATTGACGCAGCGAGGAGGGCCAGCGCGTTCATAAACTCGGCGTGAATGTCGCGCGAGATCACCTGAGTCGAGGCCGTGTCGGGCCGCAGACCCAGCTTTTGGCAAGCTAAGGACTCGATTCTGGGGTCAATGTTGGCGTAGGTGCCCACGGCACCCGAGATCTTGCCGACAGCAATTTTTTCTTCTAAGTGGGTAAGGCGATCGCGGTGGCGCATCATTTCGGCCAGCCAGCCAGCCAGCTTAAACCCAAAGGTCAACGGTTCGGCATGAATGCCGTGGGAGCGCCCAATCATCACCGTATCCCGATGTTCCTGCGCTTGGTAGCGAATTGCCTGAATCAGATGCTCAACATGAGTTTTGATCACCTTAAGGCTTTCCACCAGCTGCACCGAGAGCGCGGTATCTAGCATGTCAGAGCTGGTCATGCCCAGATGAATATAGCGGCCTGCTGCCCCCACATACTCGTTCACGCTGGTGAGAAAAGCGATGACATCATGGCGCACTTCGGCCTCGATGTCGGCAATGCGCTCAGGGTTGAAATCAGCTTTTGCCTTGATCTCTTCGACGGCCTCTGCGGGAATATAGCCCAGGTCTGCCTGCGCTTCGCAGACAGCAATTTCTACCTGGAGCCAAGTTTTGTACTTATAGAGGTCGTTCCAGAGTTCGCCCATCTCGGGCAGTGTGTAACGTTCAATCAAGGCGACCAGCAAAAAACAACCGATCCATTCTACATACCGATGCTTCTTCGCAGTGTTTTTTTATGATTCAGCGCGTTAACGGAGTCGGACAATGAGCTTGCCGAACGCCGTCTCATTACTCGGTAGGAGGTGCTTGCGGGCGAAGATAGATCACGGGCTCATCGGCCAAAACGGCCCAGTGAAAGCCGGTCACAACCCACAGTGAGCCGGTCGTAAGGTACAAAACCGTAGTGACCAGCCCTAACGTGATCACTGTCCCCCAGTTTCGCCAACGGTCTAGCCAACTCGCACGGGCCACTGCCTGCCGCTGGCGATTGCGCCAACCGTAATAGAGGACAAATAAGCCCAGGCTAACCCCGGTCCAAATCACTCGCGTCACCGGCAAGACCGCTTCCGTAGGATGGGGCAATAGCAGCACCCGAAAGCCGAGTTCCTCTAGCAAGGCAGGAAGCAGGAGACCTGCCCGCACCGAGACGAAGGATGAATTCGCCAACGTGACGACCGGCAACTTGGCATTGAACCGACCAAGATTGAGCACGATCGCATAGCCAGCGATCCCGGACATAAACCAGCCCAAGTCAGACCAGCGCAGCCAGCGCAGCGATTCAATCAGGCGGGAAAAGGCGGTTGGAATCACCACATAGTCGCCGAACAGTTCTGTGGGCGCGAGGGGCAAGATGGTGGGATCTTGGCCGCCGACCTGGTTCGTGCGCAGAAACCACAGCTCAGCCCCGTGATCGAGCAAAATTGCGGCAATGCTGTCGTGGGCCACGCGCGGAATCACGGTGCGCCAGCTCATGATGCTGCGCAGATAGGCCACTGCCGTACTGACCCGATCGCCGCTGTCGCGATCGCGGGTCTCACCAGGACGAGTGCCTGCGACGCGATCGCTATTGGCGTTCCAGTCGGCACGGGCGATGCCGAGGGGCACCAGCTGCTGCTGTAACTGTTGACCGAGATCGATCAGGTTTTGTAGCAGCAGCGTTTGCGGATCGTCAGGATGATCCGCCAGCCAAGCGGCCACCTCGGGGGCGGCCACCTGATGGCTAATCACCCGAATCGTTTCATACAGAGCCTGGCTCGAATCTTGAATGCAGGAGCGAGCTGGCGTCACGATGGCGGCACCGGTGCCATCGCCGGTACGATAGCGGGCCATCATAATCAACAGCTCGCGCTGAAATTCGGCGAAGGGGGTTAGCGTGGTGTTGCCAAACTGATAGGTGTGGCTCAATGCGGGAATTTTGACCAGTACATCCGAAATGGGCCGCACCCCCAGCCAGCCGCGCTGCAGGTTGCCCGTATATTCCGCCCACAACGTACGGCCTGACACGATACCCTGGGGGCCGTGGGCATAGACTTGGTCATAGATGATCTGCAGCTGCAGCTCCTGAGTGAAAGGGTCACGAATGACGGAGCCGATACCGTAGGAAAAGTGACCCGTCACGGTGCCAGGCAGCGATCGCGGCTCAGCTTGCTCGCCCCCAATGCCCCCAAACAGATGAATGACTAACATCTGTTCGTCTACTGGCCAGGTGGTCAACGGCTCGGTGGCCCCGTCGGCTGCGAGCAGCACCGATTGCGTCTGGCCCTTGCGACTGGGGGTGGCGTCCCAGTTGCCAAAGTTAACGTAATTCAGTGCCGCTTGCGGAGCATTAATCACCTCATCAGGCTGCAGCTGAAACAGGCGGCGCGGGGCGATCGCCTGCACAACAAACAAGCCCTCACGGTTCGGAGCGCCATAGACATACCACCCCGCTGTGCCCGCCGGTGAATCAGCCAGTCCCTGCGGCGTGGATTGAAAGATGCCGTTGCGATCGACCGGTACTTGAGGAATATGCACCGTCTCGATCGCGCCATCAAAGTCTTGAGTGACCGGGTTGTAATGCCGCACGCGCAGGTAGTCGCTGAGGCAGGGCTGCTGACCCGGACAGGCTGCGGGGGCCGGGTAGTCTACGTCTGGCCCCAAAATCTTGACCAGCCCATAAAACCGCTCGGGAATTTGCATCGGCATGGCGTCGATGCGAATCACCGCAGCGGCCCCCTCACCGCTGACCACCGCCGCCGGTAGCGCCATGAGCATGTCGTCTTGGGGGCGCGTGCCCGCTAAAGACTGCAGCGGCCCCACCTGCGACCAGCCGTTGAGCCGAGTCGGATGCACGTGCCCCGCGTCAATACTGGCGATCGCCGCCGCATCAAACTCAATGTCTTGGGTGACCAACTCTAATGCGGGTTGAATGTTGGCATCAGGCTGCCACTGCAACCGCAGGCGCTGACCAATCAGCTGGGGCAGTGGGCTGGTGTATACCTCTAGCCAAACCCAGTCTTGCTGATCGACCTCGGCGCTGGCGTGATCAGGCAAAATGAGGCGGCCTGACCAGGTGGCAACCGGCAAATAGTGAGTTGGGGGCAACTGATTGGGGGGATAGTCAGCGACCGCGGCAACGCTGACAACCGCTGCAGCACTGATGCGGTGCGTGGGCGCGGTCGCGATCGCCTCGACCTTGAGCAGAAATAGCCCAGCCGCGATCGCCCAGCCCAGCAGCCCAATAATGAGCAGTCGCCCGCCACGACCCAATCGGAACGGCTCCACAGAACATCTCCTGTCTGATTGCAAAAGCTTAGAAATCTTGATACGCCCTGCAAACTTTACCCCACCTTTTGTTCCCACGGGGCGAGCTGAACTTGCGATGACTCAGCCATGACTTTGCTCGAAAAGAGGTCGCAGACCGCGCCTGATTGAGGCGATTTCTAAGCAAGACTTTACCGCTCGTAGGATGCTAACTGCTCGGGCGAAGGACAGGCGGACATTAGCCCCGTTTAGAAACCGCTGGGCAGTCCGCCACGTACCAGCGCCAGGGCAACTCAACCCCTTGCGTCAAGCCGATGCGGGTCGTTTGCACCAGGTTCATCGAGCCATCGACAATGGATTGTTGAAATGCTGCCGTTCTGGGTTCTAACCAGAGGGGCTGTCCCACATCAAAGCGGTTGCCATTGAGGGTGCGATCAATCTGTAGAGCCCGGCAGAGCTTGCCAGGGCCAGCCGCCACGCGCTGTGGTTTTTGTCGCTGTTTTTCGTCGATCCAGGGGGGCAGGCGATCGAGCTCTAGAGCCCGAATCAGCACGGCACTGGGCACGGTGTCGTGGTTGGTGACTACGTTGATGCAGTGATACATGCCATAGATCAGGTAAACGTAGCAAAGACCGGGTGGCCCAAACATCACCTCATTGCGAGCGGTGCGGCGACGATAGGCGTGACAGGCCGGGTCACCGGGGGTGTAGGCTTCAGTTTCAACAATGACGCCGCGATAGAGGCTGCCGTCATCAAACCGCCGGACGAGACTGCAGCCAATCAGGTCGGGGGCCACATCGGTGGCGGGACGGCGGAGCCAATCAGTCGCAATGGCGGGAACGGTGGAATGTGTCATGCTCTCTGTATAGCGAGAGTCGGCACCGTGCTGCAAGGGGCAATAGGAGGAAGCATCAGTGCTTCAAGAAGAGTGGAGGGTGGGGAGTAGAGGGTAGAGCCATCACGATCGCTGGTGTTTTTCACGCTCATTCGGTCACAATCGTTTCTGTTTATCTCTCAGCGTCAGCAGCCTATGTGGAATGAAATCGCCCAAGAAATCAGCCGAGTGACTGAGCGATCGTTTGAAATTCAAGACCGGCGGAGTATTGGCGGTGGCAGCATTAATCAGGCCTATCGCCTTACCGACGGCGATCGCGATTTCTTTCTCAAACTCAACCAGGCGGCGCAGTACGCCATGTTTGAAGCGGAGGCCCTCGGATTAAAGGAAATGGCCGATAGCCACACCATTCGAGTGCCCCGACCGATTTGCTGGGGCATCGTGGAAGGATCGTCGTACATCGTGATGGAGTATCTGCCGCTGGGCAACAGCAGTCGCGATGCTTGGTATCAGCTGGGGCAACAGCTAGCGGCGATGCATCGGGTGGTCAGCGATCGCGGGTTTGGCTGGCATCGCGACAACACCATTGGCGACACGCCGCAAAAAAATCCATGGACGGCGGACTGGGTGACGTTTTATGGCGAACATCGTCTGCGCTATCAGCTGCAGCTCGCCAACCGGCGGGGCAATTTTCCTCGTCAGGCGGAACTGCTAGCCGCGCTACCCTCACTGCTGGCCGGCCATGAACCGCTGCCGTCGCTGGTACACGGCGACCTGTGGTCGGGCAACGCTTCGGTGACGGTGGATGGCACGCCGGTGATTTTAGATCCGGCGACCTATTACGGCGATCGCGAAGTTGATATCGCCATGACCGAAGTGTTTGGCGGCTTTCCTCAAGCTTTTTACGAGGGCTACAACGCCGCCTATCCGCTCACGGCGGGCTATGAAAAGCGCAAAATTCTCTACAACCTCTATCACATCCTCAATCACTTCAATCTCTTTGGCGGCGGCTACGGCAGCCAAGCTCAAAGCATGATGGAGCGCTTATTACGATAAGAGGCTCACGGGTCACTGGTGGCTTTCTGGCAAGATTTTGGGGGAAGCAAACGTGTTTTCTTGCCGGACATGCTTTGCTGTAGTCGAGATAGTTCTGCTATGGGGCCAAGGCTATGTTCACAAAAATGGCGATAATCAATTCAATAGAGTTTGTACGATTTTCTCTGAACTTAGAGCGTCTCTAATCGGTTCAACGTTCATGTAAAGTATGCGTCCTCTATTGGCTCCACTCGTACCATTAGTGGGAATAGCCAGACAGATAGAATCCATTGTAGGCATGGGACAATTTGCACGAATATAGAAAACTGTGTCCTCTTTGATGGTTGGAATTAAATCCATCTCGAAATCATCTAATCTATTTTGCTCAAGTAGCAGACTTTTAAGTCTTTTCTCATAGTCATATTCTTCATCAAACAAGTCATCGAAGTGATAGAATTCTCCGGTTCTTAAATTGAGGTTGATTCCTTTATTTTGTACTATTGGATAGACTTGTCTACCAGCTAAGAAGCTGTTACACCTCATGCTAATAAAATCATCCTTTACAAACATGACTACACATGGATCGATTTCTAAGTGAATTCTATGTAGATCTGTTGGAGCCGTGCATCCTTCGTCTTCACTGAAGAAAGCAGGAAAATAACCTATCAAATCCTCAATCTCTTGTCTTAGACTTTGATTTATCTCCGCTTGCAAAGATTCATTCCTCATTCCAGAAACTTCAGGATACCTAGCCGTCAGCAAACAGCTCTCATTTGCCGATTCAAACACATCCACAGTGCTGCTATCAATCGACAGCTGCCGTCCATCAGTGACCACATCATCTGATATCGATTCAAGAGAAACTTCAACTCTGTCTTTTTTGCCGATTGCATTTGCTCCGATGAAATCGTCAAGGAAGGTAGTCAACTTATCTGCGTTTATGTCGAAAAGAACAAAGGGTTTAAAGATAACTTGGTTTACTTGAGCCGCTTTGCCTATGTCATATCTGCTAGGGTCACACGACACAAATAGAGCTAGCACTGGCAAGCCAATCAAAGCAAACAAGTTTTGCTTTTTCATTCTTTCGGAAACCAATCAGTCAGGTTCGATTCCATTATTCCATCCGGCAGCGATCGCAGCTGTGCTACGCGAGGGGCGATCGCTCAGATTTGACGACGCGGATGAGGCGTCTCTGCGAACGCAGCCACTCACGCTTCTCCCAGATATGATTAGATGGATCGGGAATCCTGGAGTCGTGGGCTGGGGACAAGATAAATGGGCAACACCTATAAACGCGTATTACTCAAGTTGAGTGGTGAAGCCCTGATGGGCAGCCTCTCGTATGGCATTGATCCAGATATCGTTCAAACCATTTCTGAAGAGATTAGTGAAGTCGTCAAAAGCGGAATTGAAATTGCCATCGTCGTCGGCGGTGGCAATATTTTTAGGGGCATCAAAGGGTCAGCAGCCGGGATGGACCGTGCCACGGCTGACTATATTGGTATGTTGGCTACAGTGATGAATGCCATGACCCTGCAAGACGCCATAGAGCGTAACGGTACCCCCACGCGGGTACAGACGGCGATCACCATGCAAGAGGTGGCAGAGCCTTACATTCGGCGGCGGGCAATGCGGCATTTAGAGAAAAACCGGGTCGTCATTTTCGGGGCGGGATCAGGCAATCCCTTTTTTACTACCGATACGACGGCAGCCTTGCGGGCAGCGGAGATCGGCGCTGAGGTCATGTTTAAGGGCACTAAGGTCGACGGTGTGTATGACTCTGACCCGAAGGTGAACCCCAATGCCCGGCGATTTAATAGCCTGACTTATGGCCACGTCTTGGCCCATGATCTGAAAGTGATGGACGGTACGGCGATCGCCCTATGCAAAGACAACAATATCCCTATCATGATATTTGACCTGTCTGTACCCGGCAACATTCGCCGGGCGGTGATGGGTGAGTCAATTGGCACAATTGTGGGAGAGTCCTGTGAAGTTAGCTGACTTAACTGATATCGAAATCGCCATGCAAAATGCGGTGGATGCGACAAAGCGCGCATTCAACACCATTCGCACGGGGCGCGCTAGCACATCGCTGCTAGATAAGGTAATGGTTGACTATTACGGTAGCCCCACCCCGCTAAAGTCATTGGCTAACATCAGCACCCCCGACGCCAGCACGCTGATGATTCAGCCGTTTGACCCGAGCGCCTTGACGAATATTGAACGGTCAATCTCGATGTCTGATATCGGGCTCGTACCGAATAATGACGGTAAGTTGATTCGTCTCAACATTCCCCCTCTGACCAGCGAACGACGTCAGGAATTTGTCAAAGTGGCAAACAAATATGCTGAAGAGGGCCGCGTCTCAGTCCGCAACGTCCGCCGCGATGGCATTGACCTGTTTCGCAAACAAGAGAAAGACAGCGAGATCTCTAAAGACGAATCTCGGGACTTTCAAGATGAAGTGCAGGCTTTGACTGACCAGTACGTGGCGCAAATTGACGCCGCGTTTAAGGCGAAAGAAGAAGACATCATGACCGTTTAGGCGATCGCGGTGCCCCTGAGCAATGCTGCTGGTGGCGAGATGGTTCAATCATTGTCCTGGCTGAGCCGCCGGGTCGATCCGCATCGCTGAGGCCATTGGCACCCTGGGCAAACACTTAGCGACTTGAACCGGGTGGCCAGCGGTGAGGTTGGTCAAGCGCTATCTGTCCACAGCCCTAGCCACATGGTAGGATTAGCTACCGTCTTGCGGTTTAATGCTCGACCCGGCAGTTGCCCTGTCGGTGGCCGCTGGTGGCCGCTGTCTCACGAGCTGTTAAGCCGCCGTTTATGCTGCTGAGGGCACTACGAGTCGAATGCGCTTTGCCAAAATTTTGATTGCAAACCGAGGGGAAATTGCGCTCCGAATCCTCCGCACCTGCGAAGAAATGGGAATTGCGACGGTTGCAGTTCATTCCACGGTAGACCGCCACGCATTACACGTGCAATTAGCCGACGAATCGGTTTGCATCGGCGAAGCGCTTAGCAGCAAAAGCTATCTCAACATTCCCAACATCATCGCGGCCGCTCTCACACGGGGCGTGGAAGCCATCCATCCGGGCTACGGGTTTTTGGCTGAAAATGCGCGCTTTGCCGAAATCTGCGCGGATCATAACCTCACCTTTATTGGGCCGACTCCCGCTTCAATGTTGTCGATGGGTGACAAATCCACCGCCAAAGAAACTATGCAAAAAGGGGGGGTGCCGACCATTCCCGGCAGTGATGGTTTGCTTAAAAGTGACCTCGAGGCGCGGGCGATCGCCGATCAGATGGGCTACCCCGTCATGATCAAAGCGACGGCGGGCGGCGGTGGTCGGGGCATGCGCTTGGTGCAGCAGCCCAGCGATCTCAAAAAACTGTTTCTCGCGGCTCAAGGAGAGGCCGAAGCCGCATTTGGCAATCCCGGCGTGTATCTCGAAAAGTTCATCGAAAAACCGCGCCACGTCGAATTTCAGATTTTGGCCGATGGTCACGGTAACGTGGTGCATCTCGGGGAGCGCGACTGCTCGATTCAACGCCGCCACCAAAAGCTATTAGAAGAAGCCCCCAGTCCCGCCTTGAACCCAGAATTGCGCCAACAGATGGGGGATGCTGCCGTACGGGTAGCAAAGTCGATCAACTATGTCGGGGCGGGCACCGTGGAGTTTTTGGTGGATGCCCACGGCAATTTTTATTTTATGGAGATGAATACGCGCATTCAGGTAGAGCATCCGGTCACGGAGATGGTGACGGGGCTCGACCTAATCGCAGAGCAGATTCGGATTGCGCAGGGCGATCGCCTTGCCTTTACCCAAGACCAAGTGCAGCTGCGGGGCCACGCGATCGAATGCCGCATTAATGCCGAAGACCCCAAATATAATTTTCGTCCCGCCCCGGGGCGCATCAATGGCTACTTGCCCCCCGGTGGCCCCGGCGTGCGCATCGATTCTCATGTTTATACTGACTACGAAATTCCGCCCTACTACGACTCACTGGTCGGCAAGCTGATCGTTTGGGGGCCTGATCGCCCCACCGCCATTCGCCGCATGAAGCGGGCTTTGAGGGAATGCGCCATCACGGGCTTACCCACGACGATTCCCTTTCACCAAACCGTGTTAGATCATCCTCAGTTTCTCGCGGGCGAAATCTACACCAACTTTGTCAATCAGCTGCTCGATCTGTAAGCAGCTTCGCCCCCAGACCTCGGCCTCATGCCCCTGAGAGTAACTCAGTCCAGGCCAGATGCCGATTTATGCCCCTTTAAGGGTGATGGAGACGTGCTGTTGAGGTGGCTGCGATCGCGAGTGATTTCCACGGCTACATTACCGGTGAAGTCAGGCACCGGCGGGGTCAGCTTAGTCAGTTTTACCGTGACCTGAGTTAGGCGATCGTCTGACTGTAAAACTGTCTTGGCAATTGCGCTGACGACTGACTCAATGAGATGAAACGGCTGGTGTTGAATCAACTGCTGAATCGCCTGCACCGCATCGGCATAGTTGTAAGTGTCGCTGAGCCGGTCAGAGGCTCCTGCTTGAGCCAGATCGAGATCTAAAGCGAGATCGACCCGAAACCACTGGCCTAATACATTCTCTTCAGCAAACGCGCCAGTGTAGCCATAGGCGCGGATATCGTTGATGTAAAGCGTATCCATAGATAGGTCTTTAAAGGTTAGAGGCGGACAACAGCTTGAGCATCGGCCGGAAAATTTGAGCAATTTCTGGCGACGTTTTTGATCTGAGTAGCAGGGCTTAGCTTTGGTGATGAGGCCACTCTTGTGGTCATTTCTGAAGAGCGATCGTAGTGGCCTATGACGCGAGCATGACACTCCCAGCGGGCCACGTCTCGGTTGGGGGCGGTGGGTCAGACAGCGCCTGCGTAAGGAACTGTGAGCGATTGGCGAGGATTTGACCCACCCTACACGGGTGTGATGGGGAGGGGCAATGATCGATGACGCGGGCGCGATCGCCAAACCGGAAAAAACCGTAGGGTGTCATCCGCGCAGCGCTGCTCTGAATCGCGGGTGCCTTTACAGCAAATCTTGATGAGTAAACGGCTGCGCGGCTGCCCCCGCATAGGTCGCCACGATGTGACCATCGCCGACTAGGTGATATTTGTAAGTGACCAGCCCTTCTAAACCGACCGGCCCCCGCGGCGGCATGGTTTGGGTGCTGATGCCCACCTCAGCTCCAAAGCCATAGCGAAAGCCGTCAGCAAAGCGGGTCGAACAGTTGTGATAGACCCCGGCGGCATTGACCTGACGCCGAAAGGTTTCGGCCGCTTGGGCATCTTCGGTGGCGATCGCCTCAGTATGTCGCGAGCCGTAGGTCTCGATGTGGCCCATGGCGTCGGCTAGCGAATCCACGACCTTGACGGCCAAAATCAAATCGCTATATTCCGTGGCCCAATCTTCTGCCGTGGCAGCGGCGATGGTGGGCAAGCGCGTTTGCGCGGCCTGATCACCTCGCAGTTCCACTCCTTGAGTTTGCAGAGCCTGCGCTGCTAAAGGCAAAAACTGAGCCGCGATCGCCCGATGCACTAACAGCGTTTCAATGGCGTTACAGGCTGAGGGATACCCCACTTTGGCATCAACGGCGATCGCGATCGCCTTGGCCACATCCGCCGCCTGATCGACATAGAGATGACAGATCCCATCGGCATGCCCCAGCACGGGGATGCGGGTATGGTCTTGCACAAAGCGCACAAAGGCGTTGGAGCCTCGGGGAATAATCAAATCCACATACCCTTCTAAGGCCAATAGGGCACGGGTTTCTTCACGGGTGGTTAAGAGCTGCACGGCATCAGGATGCAGCCCCACGGCGGCCAAACCCTGGCGAATCGCCGTGACGATCGCCTGGCAAGAGCGGACGGCCTCACGGCCCCCTTTCAAAATGACGCCGTTGCCTGATTTCACCGCCAGACTGGCGATCTGCATGACCGCATCGGGGCGAGATTCAAAGATGACGCCCAGCACGCCCAGCGGTGAACTGATGCGTTTTAACTCCAGGCCCTGATCTAACTCGCGGTGAATTTGGACCACCCCGATGGGATCGGGCAGCTTCGCGACATCACGAACGCCCGCGATCGCCCCCTGCAGCTTCACCGCGTCTAGCTTGAGGCGACCATAGAGTGGTTTGGCCAGATTGTCGGCGATTGCCGCTTCACAGTCGGCGACGTTGGCCTGCAAGATGGTTTCTCGGTCAGCCCACAGGGCCTCGGCAATGGCGGCGATCGCCTGATTCTTATCTGCCGTGGGCAAACTGGCCAGCTGCTGGGCGGCGGCACGGGTGCTTTGCGCAATCGGCAGCAAATCGACCGCTGCGTCGGCCTGACTCGGCTCGGAATTACTGGGCGTCGCCACCTGAGATACTGTCATCACCAATCTGTCCTCAGCCTTGCAGCCACTCATTTTAACAAAGAAGCCTGGGCCAATTGACCCAGGCAACATGATGCAATACAAAGCAAATTGCCCTGAACCTTTAAATCAAGGTCAACTGTGGGTATTCGGCAATCATTTCATCAGACGTCAAGGATTCACCAGACGCTTGGGGTGTCCAGA
Source organism: uncultured Halomicronema sp. (assembly GCA_937899725.1). Classification (GTDB taxonomy): domain Bacteria; phylum Cyanobacteriota; class Cyanobacteriia; order Phormidesmidales; family Phormidesmidaceae; genus Halomicronema. Next base: position 6,571 of record CALCCA010000209.1, on the reverse strand, counting down.
GAATCTCAACGGCCAGCAGGCGATCGCTCGAGATGGCACCCAGGGTACTCAGCACCTGACGCACCTCCTGCGGCGACGAAATCTTAGGTAGATTCAATTTGCCCTGGGTGGCGACAATGACCGAAGCCACGATGTATTCACCCGGTTCAGTACTGACCAAATCACCCCCTGGTGCAGCCGCTGACGGGGATGCCGCCTGTTCTAGACGGTTATTGACGTTGGTTAACGTTTCCCCAGTAAACTTGCTGCGCTCAGCCAAGACTAACTGATTAAAACTTTGCTCTGCCGACAGCAGGCGGGTCGATTCGGTGGTCGCGGTCGCGTACTGCCAATACTCGGGGTGACGCAGCATCGCTAAGCTGGCTTCCTGCAGCACCTGGGTGAGGCCAGCCGCCGAAGAGGTGTCAGCCGACAGCGCCATCCGGCTGAGGTCATCCTGCAGCGATCGCGCTTCGGCCAACAGGCCGAGCTGTAGCTTGGCCACTGAAACAGTGGGGTTGCTGCTGCCCAAGCCTTCGACGCCGCCGTTGCTATCGCCCAGCTCCCGCACCGTCCGCAGGATGAAGTTGGCGAGGCCAACAAACAAGATGATGGTAAACAGACCGCCAAAGCCACCACCAAAGCCAAACAGCGGCATCAAAAAGGGAAACCCGAACCCGCCTCCCGGATAGTAGCCCCCGCCGGTCGGCGCGCGGTAGGAGCGCGAGGGCGAAATCGTGCGGCTGGGCGCGCGGAAGCTACCGCCGCCAATGCGACCGCCCCCGCGCGCCGCATTGGCGGCATCGGCGTGACCCAGGACTAAAACACCCACTAGGGCGATCGCCATCAGCGGCTTGACGAGCGACTTGAGACGACTTAAAAAGTTTTGGAATATGTGACCCATAATGCTATCCAGACTGTTTTATCGCGACGTATAGAGCGCTACGAGGCCAACGGTATCGAGCCCTCTTAGCGCGATCGCAAGTGTTCATACTGTAACGCCTCTTTTGTCTGGCCTCACCCACGTTGACCCCAATTTTCGATGGGCAATTGCCGCACCCTTGGGTGCCGGAATCAATGGCTCTCGACCAACCGGGCTGATTTTACGGCAGCCGTCTCAACAACCTTGAGACAGTTTTGCCATTCTGAGTCTGACTAAAGGGCTGGACTTTGCTGTGCCTGTCGCCCCTAGCGGCTCGCTAAATCTTGCCTGACGTCCCGGATTGCCGGCTTTTTAAGCCTATGTCATATTCTCTTTTTCTTCGGCTTAGCCGATAACGAGAGGCCACATTTTCTCACCATTTTGACAGTGATTGACCATGTCAAGCCTGCCTTGAAAGCCTGATTTCTTGGCATGTTTTGGGCAAACTAACCATTACCCAGAGATCGCCATAGAAGCCGTGGCGGGCACCTGAAAGGGCATTTCGGTAAGATGCTGAAAAGATCGGGGAGGAAATATACTAGAGGTACCTAAGGCTGGCTAACGCTGGAGACAGTGGTGAAGGTTGTACCATGGGAAGTCAACGCTATACAAAAATACGTTGATTCAGATGTGTCTACGTTCGATGACGGTGAGTCTAGCTTAGTCTTTCAGTGGATCTACTGACGCTGAACTTCTGGTTCAGCGCCAAGATTTTTGCCTGCTAGAGTCGTTTGTTAAAACTGCTTCATGAAGAGCCTCGTCAGATCTCACAAGGGCTCTTGATTCAACAAAAAATTACCTCCTTTAAAGAAAACTTTATTTAATCGGTTATGTCTAAGACCCAAAGAAGAGTTCTTATCCTAGTTGCTATGGTCGTGAGCAGCTGGTGGCTCGTCTTGGCACCGCAGCTACAGGCCCAACAGTCCATTGATGTGCGCATCGAGCGCTGGCTATCAATTCAAGAAATGGCGGGTGATGTGCGGTATCTGAGCCCAACGGGTAGTCGAGCGGCGGCCATTGGCGATCGACTGACGGCGGTGGGCGATGGGGTGCGCACTGGCAATGACGCCTCTAGCACGCTGATTTTGGATACCGGGGTCGGCACGATTACCATGCAAAATAATACAGAGCTTGAGGTGCGGGGGCTAGAGTTTGCCGACGATAACGGTTACATCACTCGCCTTTATGTCTCTCAGGGGGGCGTTAGCCTGAATCTTCGCCGTTTTACCCACGAGGGCTCTGAGTTAGAAATCCAAACGCCCTCGGGGGTCAGTGGCGTCCGAGGCACTGAGTTTGGGGTACTGGTTGATCCGGATGACCAGCGGATGGGCATTGCCACCGAAACGGGTGAAGTGTATGCCGCCGCACAGACCGAGACGGTGACTGTACCGGGGGGCTTTCAAACGCTGATTCGCCCCGGTGAGCCGCCTTTAGCACCGACGCCGATTCCCGACGTCCCTGAATTTGATTCCCAAGTTGAGATTGTCGTTCGCAATAGTCTGCGGTATTTGCTATTGCGCGGGCGCATTGATCCGATTAACCAGGTGTATGTGGAAGACGAATTGCAGACCGTTAACGAGGCCGGCGAGTTTGAATATGAAGTACCGGCTCGCTATGGTGTGGGCATTCAGGTCAGAGTAGTCACACCGCTGGGCAACGAGGCCGTGTATGACGTTCCGCTTCTCTAATCTCTTGAAAAATCGCTGGCGGTTTTTGCCGGGTGTGCTGGCCTCGCTGATTATTTTGGTGCTCAGTCAGCTCGGAGTGCTAGACGATTTGGAGAATGCGAGCTATCGCTGGTTGTTTCAAAGCCGCGGCGAACGCCCTTGGGATAGTCGTGTGGTCTTAGTGGCGATCGATGATGCCACGTTCTCAGAGTTAGGCCAGTTTCCGCTGCCGCGAGAGGTCTATACACAGCTACTCAACCGGTTAGCGGTGTCGCGCCCGCGGGTGATTGGCTTCAATCTGCTGTTTGCCGAGCCGAGCCCAGCTGACCCAGCGTTGGCCGCAGCGATCGCTGCGGCGGGCAATGTGGTGCTTGCCACTGGCACCGATGAACGGGGGCGGCCACTAGTGGCTACCCACACCTTGCGCTCAGCGGCGATCGCCACGGGGCATGTGCGCAAGCAGGTCGCCAGCGATGGTTTGGTTCATACGGTCGAACCTTTGGTCGCTAGTGAGACGGCCTTTGGCATGACTTTGGCCGAGGTTTACTCACTCACTCAAGCGCCCGTGACGCTGCCCCCGCTTGACCAACCGCTGTGGATTAATTGGCCGGGCTCGACCCATACGCTGCCTCAATATTCTTTAAATGACGTCATTGCGGGCCGCATCTCACCCACGGTCTTTGAAGAGAAAATCGTCATTGTGGGCATGACCGCCACGGGCATCGATGCTCTGCTGACCCCCTTTGATCAAAATCCCCCCGCTGGTGGCGTGGTGATGCAAGCGGCCATTCTCGATAACTTGCTGCAGCAGCATTATCTGCAGCCGATCTCAGCCCCTGGGCTGTGGGTGCTGTTGTTGGTCGCCATGCCAGGGGTGAGCTATTTCATCATTGGCCGACCCTTGCGGTGGCAGCTACTCATGGTGAGTGGCAGTTTAATGGGCTGGTTATGTCTGAGTGTGGTGCTGTTTCGAGGCGACTATTTACTGCCGAGGATGCCGCCATTTTTGCTCGTGGGCATCACCGGCATCAGCGCCATCTTTAGCCAGCAGTTAAGAGCCAATCTCGCCCTCCAAAAGCTGTTAGAAGACCTCTGGCAGCATTATCACCACAGTCAAGCCAAGCTCACCCTAGGCCCGGCTTCCTCTCGGGCCATTCCGAAAGATTTGGGCAACGAAGTCCAAAAATTAGGCTTTTTAGCGAATGCTTTAGGCTGGGCCGAGGCGACGCAATCGGCGATTTCTGAAAGTGTCCCCATTGGCATGCTGGCCGTCGATGACCGCGACCAGGTATGGTTTTGCAATTCGTTAGCGACGCGCTACTTAGAGATGGAGTTGGGGGCGCGGTTGACGCAGACATTAGTGCCTCGGTGGCTGGAGCGCGCCCGGTTTCAAGCCATTATTCAGAATCTTTTGCAAGGCATTGCCATCACGCCGATCGAATGCCAACAGGGGGCAACTTGGTTCGAGCTGCGTTTCCAGGTTCTAGAGGGCATTGCTCAGCCCAGCCCTTTGCTAGAGGATGAGCGGCGCTTTTTTTTGGTGTTGATTGAAGACATCACCCACCGTAAAGGATTTGAGCTACAGCTGCGATTGCTAAATGAAGGGCTAGAGAGTGAGGTCAAACAGCGCACGAAAGAATTAGAGAGAACCAACCTCAATCTAGTGCAAGAAATTTCTGAACGGCGTCAGGCTCAAGACAAGTTGCATTATCAGGCTCTGCATGACAAGTTGACGGGGCTGCCCAATCGCGCCTCCCTAGAGTCAATTTTGGCTGAGCTAATCGCGCAGCCCCACCGGGCAGAAAATTCTAAATTTGCCGTCTTCTTTGTCGATTGCGATCGCTTCAAACTGGTCAACGATTCTTTTGGGCATTGGGTCGGTGATGAACTGCTCAAAGCCATTGCCCAAAGCCTGCGGCGCTGTGTGGCAGCCACGGATCTGGTCTGTCGTTTCGGCGGCGACGAATTTGTTATCTTGCTCACCGATGTGCCCAATGCGCGATCGGCGGTTCAAGTGGCTCGACGCATTCAGCAGCAACTACAAAATTCCTTCATTATTCAAGACCAGCAGTTTTACAGCAGTTGCAGTATCGGGATTGTCCTCAGCAACCCCAGTTACACCCAGGCAGAAGATATTCTCCGCGATGCTGATATTGCGATGTATCGCGCCAAACGCAGCGGTAGTGGCTATGCCTTCTTTGAGCCCAAGATGCACTTAGCGGTGCGATCTTCCTTACAGTTAGAGACTGACTTGCATCAGTCTTTGCGACGGCATGAGTTCGTTGTGTATTATCAGCCCATTTTCTCTCTGGAGTCTAAACAAATTAAAGGCTTTGAGGCCCTACTACGATGGCACCATCCGACCCACGGCATGATTGGGCCGGGGCAGTTTATCCCCATTGCCGAAGAAACCGGGCTGATCGTGCAAATTGGCGAGTGGATCCTGCAAGAAGCCTGTAGCCAAATGCAGCTGTGGCAACAACGAAAAATTCTGCCGGCTGATACGTTTATGAGCGTCAATTTATCGGTTCAACAGTTTAATGACCCGCATTTGCTCAAACGGATTGATGAAACTTTGCAGCTGACTCATTTGAATGGCAAAAATCTCAAATTAGAGATTACTGAAAGTGCCCTTATGACCAATTCAGATGCCGCCATTAAAATTTTGCATCGGCTGAAAAACCGAGGGATTAGTCTGAGTATTGACGATTTTGGGACTGGCTACTCTTCTTTAAATTATTTACACTGCTTCCCGATTGATGTTCTGAAAGTAGATCAATCTTTTATTCAGCAAATGGTCAAAGGGCAGAAACATCTGAGTTTAGTGCAAGCGATTAGGACGCTGGCGTATCACTTTGACATGGTGATGATTGCTGAGGGCATCGAAACTGAAGCTCAGATGGACTGTCTCAAGGAGATGGATTGTATTTTGGGCCAAGGGTATCTCTTTTGCCCCCCAGTTGACTATCAAACATTAGAAGCTAAATATTTGCAGTGCTTCAATGAGGTATAGACTCAATCTGAATTAAGCCATCCAGAAATTTTCTAGATATGGCAGTATACCCTTCGGTAAGGGTATGGCCCTACGAAATGCGGACGTCGGAATTGAAAGGCTGATCCGATAGTCGTTTCCGCAATCTGGCGAGAATGACCCTGGTGCAGATTGTTTCAACTTTCAACCATTAAGGGTGGGTATGGCTGTCTAATGGCAGGGCGATCGCTTGAGCACAGGGTGTAACTGACCAGATCGGCGCACGCGCTCTATCGTCACCTCGAAGTAAAGGGCGATCGCCGCTTGCCGTAAAGCATAGAGCGATCGCTGGCGGCTCCCTGACCCCTTGGCTATAGTTTGGGAGAATACTGATCGCACCGCCCCCGTGAGTATTGAAGACGACCTGCTAGAGCCCTCATCCATTACGGCAGGCGATCGCGCCCTCGCCTTGTTTACCGATCGTTATGAGCTAACGCGGCTGTTTGTGGAGCGGTTGAACGACGACCCCGCACCGCAAAATATTTTGTTTTTTTATGGGGAAGGGGGCAATGGCAAATCGCTATTGCTGAAATATCTGCGGCAAAAGGTGTGCAAGCAGCTAATTTCGCCCACGGACTGGGCCAAGGTGAAGGCGAAACCGGATGCTGAACTGGCGGCTATCGTCACTCGTTTAAAACCAGGCACTTACCACCCAGTGCCCACGGCATTTTTAGATTTTGGCTCAAAGCCGCTGGGGGATGTGCAGCCCCAAGATCGCTTCTTTGGGTTGCTGACCTTGCGAAAGGAGCTGGCAGAGTCGGCAGCAGGGAATGCGATCCTGAAGTTTCGCCGGTTTGATTTTGCCTGCGTTTGGTATTTGTCTCAGAAGGGTCGCTCTCCTGAGGAAATCAAGTCTTTCTTTCCGGCTGACCAGGGGTTAGGTCTGGCCACATCGGCGATCGACGCTTTGACGGGTGCTAGTTGAACTTGGCGTAAATAAAGCTACCATTTAGAGCCACTCTAGAGGTTCAT
>CALCCA010000208.1 GCA_937899725.1 uncultured Halomicronema sp. | reverse complement strand
GAATCAGGGGAAATGGTGGGTTAAATCGACCCCTCTCTTATTTCCGATAAAGTCTGGTTTCTAAATGCTCAATGCCACGCCAAAGAATGTTGAGGTCCAAACGTGAGGCCCAACTTAGGGATGCGCTTGAAAATCAAGTACCAGTGGCACGAGTTTCGACTCCGCTCAACTCTCGGGATGCGTAGGTTGAGCGGAGTCGAAACCGGATTTGCCGGTACTTTATTTGGGCGCGGTTCCCTTACGGCTGCATGCCAAAGGCAACTTCCCAGTGACTGCGGTATGCCAATCGCATTTGGTTTTAGAGGGGGGGCGAGGTGTGTTTAAGACGGCAGCGACGGTCTCGCAAAATTTTGGCGATCGCCTCTCCAGACTTACCGGGCTCAATTCGTATCGATCGTTGACGGTTTAGTCACGGACTTAGCTGCAGGTCATCGCGCTGCCGACAAAATCGGCGTCTTTTTCAGATCCGGTTGCCGTACTCTTTTATCTAGTGACATTCATGAGTGTTACGAGTACGTGTCCTCAGGACTGTGGACAAGAGGGGGAGAGCGGTCATGACGAAAACGGTGGGGGTGATTGGCGGTGGTCAGCTGGCTTGGATGATGGGGTTAGAAGCGCCCAAGCTTGATCTGTCGATTGTGGTGCAAACGCCCCAACCGACGGATCCTGCCATGGCCACTGCGGCAGCGGCGGTTCATGCCGCGATCGCGGATGTGGCTGGCACTCAGCAGCTGAGCGATCGCGGCGAAGTCATCACCTTTGAAAATGAGTTTGTTAATCTTGACGCGCTGCAACCGTTAGCGGCGCAGGGCGTGATCTTTCGGCCTCAGCTGTCGGCCCTCGCACCGCTGCTCGACAAGTACACACAGCGACAGTTTTTGGCGACTCATAATTTGCCCAATCCGCCCTATGTGACGCTGGATGACACCACGGCAGTGGAAGCGGTGGCCGCGATCGCGGCTCCCATCGGCTTTCCCCTCGTGATGAAAACCCGTCGCCTGGGCTACGACGGGCAGGGCACCTTTGTTATGCGCTCGGCGGCGGAACTGGTCGAAACTTGGACGCAGATTGAGTGCCCCCCGGTGTTGTTAGAGGCCTTCATTCCCTTTGAAAAAGAGCTGGCCGTTATGGTGGCCCGCTCAGTGCAGGGCGAGATTGCCGTCTATCCCGTTGTTGAAACTCAGCAGGTTGACCAAGTCTGTCGGCGGGTGCTGGCTCCTGCTCAGATTGCTCCAGCGATCGTGGAATCGGTGCAGGCGATCGCCCACACCCTGATCGAACGATTAGATTTTGTGGGCATTTTGGGCATCGAGTTATTCCTCGGGCCAGGCGATCAGGTGCTGGTGAACGAAGTGGCTCCCCGCACCCATAACTCTGGCCACTACACGCTTGATGCCTGCGAAACATCGCAGTTTGCCCAGCAGCTCTTGGCGGTGACCGGGCAACCCTTGGGCCGCGTGCGGATGACCTGCGATCGCGCCCTGATGGTGAACCTGCTGGGGTTTGAGTCGGCCACCTCTGACTACGCTGAGCCGCGACAGCAGCTCGCCCAGATTCCTCAAGCTCAGGTGTATTGGTATGGCAAACCTGCCGCTCGACCGGGACGTAAACTCGGGCATGTCACGGTGTGTTTGGCCCCAGGCGACGACAGTGCCGCGCTCATCCGGCAGATTGAGGGCCTGTGGTATCCCGCTGCCCAGTCGTAATCTCCGGCCAAATAATTTGCGGCATCCCCTTGCGATCGCCGGGGCAGAGTTGGTTATGATGACAAGAGATTCACTACGGCGTTGGTGACTGCCAATACTGTTTGTCGATCTATGCTTTGTCTTGCAAGGGAATCACGTTGTGCCCGTGGCAGTAAACCGAGCTTGTACTCGGAAACTTTAAATGGGCGCCAGCATTCCCACCTGGTTCTACCAGGTCGGAAACTGAGGTAAGACGGCGCTGCGGTGAACATCTTTTGCAATCCCCCTGGGGCTCGACCCGAGGGGGATTTTGTTATGACGGCAGCGTTTTCTTAAATAAGGGTGAAGAGCCGCTCGCTGCCCTATCGCGAAAGAATAAGATCCGGTAGGCTAGCGGTGAACGCACGGTTAAGGGGCAAATTCCGCTTCTGTCGGTGCTCAAGCTGTTTCTACTTCACTCACGACTTGCAGATGGGTTGTAGCCACTCTTTGGGAAGACTTGCTGCAGTTGGTATCACCCCACGGGGGGCCGAGCGCCAGAGCCCTCGTAGCCGGTCTCAACCTTATATCCTGTCGGTTCAAACCCCTGCTTTGACTTTTACTCCCTTCACCTTTCCGGCCACCGTTACTCCGCTCGAAACTGGACTTACCGTGGTGCATCATCACATGCCTGCCACCCCGGTGGTCGTGGCCGATGTGTGGGTCGATGCGGGCGCTGCCCTCGAACCCGTGGAGTGGATGGGCATGGCTCATTTTTTAGAGCACATGGTGTTTAAGGGCACTCAGCGCTTGCGGCCCGGCATGTTTGACTACGCGATTGAAACGCAGGGAGGCTTTAGCAATGCCGCCACCAGTCATGACTATGCTCATTTTTATATGGCTTTAGCCGCCGAAGCGCTGCCCACGGCCCTGCCAGATCTGGCGGAACTCGTGCTCCAGGCGGCTATCCCCGATGCCGAATTTGGTCGTGAGCGCCAGGTCGTGCTCGAAGAAATCCGCCAGGCTCAAGATGATCCCGACTGGATTGCTTTTCAGGCATTGTCTGAACAGGTGTTTCCTGATCATGCCTACGGTCGTCCAGTTTTGGGCACTGCAGAAGTGTTGTTGCAGCGATCGCCTGCCGAAATGCGGCGGTTTCATCAAACCCACTACCAGCCAGCCAGCATGACGGTGGTGGTCACCGGGGGCATTGCTCTTGAGCCAACGCTAGATCTGGTGCGACAAACGTTTCGCTCATTTCCACCGCCAGCCTCTCGTCCAACCCGCCAGACCGGGCAGATTCAACCCTGGTGGGGAGTGCGACGACAGGTTTTGCGGGTGCCTCGGTTAGAGCAGGCGCGGCTGCTGATGGCTTGGGTGGGGCCGGGGGCCGATGACCTCAATGCGGCCTGTGGCATGGATATTCTGGCGACGCTGTTGGCTGAGGGGCGTAGTGCTCGCCTCGTCAGAGAGCTGCGCGAAGAGCGGCAGTGGGTGCTCGATATTGGCGGTAGCTTTTCGCTGCAGCGTGACTGTAGCCTGTTTATGTTACAGGCGTGGCTAGAGCCTGATCGGGTCGATGCGGTGGAGGCGCTGATTTGCGATCGCCTCTCGACTTTGGCGCTACAGCCCGTCTCACCGGCTGAGTTAGAACGAGCCCAGCGCCTGCTGATTAACGACTTTGCCTTTTCGACCGAAACGCCGGGGCAGCTGGCAGGGCTCTATGGTTATTACGATGTTGTGGCCTCGGCAGCGGAGAGTTATAGCTATCCCACGCGCATTCAAGCCCACACGCCCACGTCGATGACCACGCTGGCCAAAAGCTTCCTCTCCCCCAATGCCTACGCTTCGACGATCCTCTTGCCGACGGCTTAATGGGGGCTCGCCAAATTAGTGCAGCAGAGTGAGCAACTTTAAGGCATCTTGAGAGGGGCGCTGGTGACAGTTGGCGGCGTGTCGAACGGCCTATCGCAAAGAATTGATTGCTGAAACTATGACCTCATCCCCTCCCGTTGACCGTCCTTTACTCCAGCGCCGTGTGCTCAACAATGGTCTCGTGGTCATTGTGCTCGAAAATCCGGTGGCAGATATTGTCTCGGCGCGGCTGCTAGTCAAAGCCGGGACTGGCCATGAGGCGCGATCGCAGGCTGGATTGTTTAGTCTGATGTCTTCTCTGCTCACCAAGGGCACCCGGCATTTGTCTTCCCTTGAAATTGCCGAGCAGGTCGAATCGATTGGGGCCAGTTTGGGCAGTGATGCCTCCGCTGATTACAGCCTCGTCAGTTTAAAAACGGTGTCGGCTGATTTTGCCCCCATGCTGGCCCTAGCCGCAGAAATCATTCGCTATCCCAGTTTTGCTGAAGCCGAGTTGAGTCTAGAGCAGCGCTTGACGCTGCAGAGCATTCGCTCCATGCAAGAGCAGCCCTTTACGGTGGCCTATAATGCGCTGCGAGCCGCCATGTATGGCGAGCATCCCTACGGCTTACCGGGCATTGGCACTGAAAAGACTGTGACTCAGCTGACCCGCGATGATTTGGTTGAGGCCCATCAAGCGTATTTTCGGCCTGACCACTGCGTGATGGTGATCGCCGGTCGTATCACGACTGAAGCCGCGATCGCGCTGGCCGATCAGAATTTTGGTGATTGGGCCGGGCCTGCGCACCCGCTACCGCCACTGAACTATCCGGCGGTGCCGACCGCTGCCACCCATACCGCGATCGCTCAAGAAACTAACCAGTCTGTCGTGATTGTGGGCTACCAAACCCCTTCGGTCAAAGACGCTGCCTATGCGCCGCTGAAGCTGATCAGCACCTATTTGGGTAGTGGCCTCTCCAGTCGTTTGTTTGTCGAACTGCGCGAAAAACGCGGCCTGGCCTATGACGTATCGGCGTTCTATCCAACGCGGTTGGGGCTCTCGCAGTTTGTCGGTCACATGGGCACTGCGCCAGATAATCAGACCATTGCCCTAGAGGGACTACGAACCGAAATCGAGCGCTTAGGGAACGTGGGTCTGACGGCAGCAGAACTGCAGGCGTCGAAAAACAAGCTGCTGGGCCAATATGCCTTGGGTAAGCAAACTAATGCTCAGCTGGGGCAACTGCTCGGTTGGTACGAAGTGCTTGGGCTCGGCGTTGAGTTTGACGCGGTCTTTCAAGACATGATTCGCGCCGTTACGGAAGATATGGTTCAGACGGTGGCTCAGCAGTACCTGGAAGATCCATTTACGGTCGTTTTAGGGCCTCATTCATAGAGCTTGCTAGTTGCAGGTATGGCTGAGAAAAATCACTTCATCATTGCCGTTTACCGACCCATCTAAATGCTCTGAAGCGCTTGCGAGAAAGCCAAGTTGACTGGCCCTTCATCATTGAGTAAGCACAATCGCTAATGCCACCAGAGGGATTAAGAGCAGAATCAAAGGGAAGCGTACAGCGTTATCTGACACATCCGACTCAAATCCACACCAAAGACAGCGATAGTGATTGTGTTTGGGTTGGGCCAGCGCTTGCTTGCCACATTTTGGACAAACCTGCAGATCAAGATGAGTATCGTGAATGGTATATGACATAGTCACCTATATTTTTTGAACTCTTATTAATACGTGTCCCGAGAAAAAATATTGTGACGGTAGAGATATGGCGATGCCTATCAAATTAGTAGATGCGGTCATACTTTAAGTGAGTGCGTTGTAATTGCTATGCCTGAATCTGGGACTCATCGGCTGGCTGCGTAGTTTAGTGAAACATCAAAAAAGGCTTCTCAGCGATCGCTGAGAAGCCTTTTTTGAGGTTGTTTGCTGTCTTCACAGATCTCAAATAAGGATGATGCAAAAAATCATCCAAACTAACGCTGCGAGGGTAAACCATGAAACAGATTCCTCAACGAAGAAAGTCTGCAGGAACCGCCCTAGTTGTGATGTGTTTTGCTGATTCCTGGTGAGTGCCGTGCTGGGTACTTGCAGAGTATTGTACTCAGCGACGTTCGGTACGCTTTCCAAAAATAGCTGTCGGTTCAGCGAAGATCGCAATGATTGAGTTGAGTCATACAGCATTTCAACCCGGGGATATCGAGGGGAAGCACCTGAGTTTCTCACATGCTCTCGCTGCCTCGGGGTCGAAAAGCTCATCAAAATCTTTCGTTCACTCTCGCTCAGGATATGTTCTCGAATCCGAGCTGTTTCATTTTCGAAATAGGGCTGCACCTCGGCCTCATAAAAGCCCAGTTCTTGAAATGTGATTTCATCAATCTCGTTCATCAGAAAACAAAGAGTATCATCTACTTCCCCCATGCGGAGGATCTGATGCAGCCGAGTCGCCTGAGCTGTAGAGAGTTCTGGCAGCTTCGCTAAGTAGTAATACTCTTGTACGACCTCTGTATACTCGATATCGGCAGATTCTAGAAAGGCTCTTAGGTCACGGGATTCTTCTGGTCGCATAAAAGTTGCACCAATCCTTTGTAGTTAATTGCTTTGCTGTCTGCTATGTTCCTTCCCTGATCGGGATAGTTAGTTGTTGACAGATAAAACACCTTTTCTAAGTTTTTCAAGTGCTCTTTTCCCTTGGGTTCTCAATTTGGGAATTAAAGAGTCACTGTAGTGAGATTCTAGTCCCCACTCGACAAATGTGTAGGCCACCTCTTTCCAAGAATAGCCATGGACGATGCGTAAAGTGAGAACTTCCTGGTCTTTTTCTGATAGTGCTTTGAACGAACTCCACAGAGTATCGATGGTGTCTGGGTTGATGCCGTCTGTATAGGAGTGATCGACTGAAAAAGCACTATCATCCTCTGCCTCTGCCCGAGATAACTTTTGACTGATGCTATAGTTGCGTCTTCGTTGTTTGCTCTTCTCAAAGATGATGAGCTGAGCAACTCGGGTGAGATAAGCGGGGAATTTCTGGACTTCGTGGCCAGTCAGGACTTTCTGGCGGACTCTTAAATAAGCCTCAATCAGAATTTCACTTTCGTGCCATTCCGGGTAAAGGCCCATTTGATTTAGCGATCGCCGAATGAAAAAAATTAGATTTTTTGAAGTTCCCACCTCCTGAGGTGATAGTGAACGACTGACGACCTCATGTAGCAATTCCAGCTGCTTGTAGATCTTAGGCATAGGGATTTTTATCCTCCTACAGATATGTGTCACCAGCAGTCAGTTGTGTGACATCGCAGTCGTTCGACGTCAAAGTTAACTGGTGTTGTATGAGGACGGGTGGGTTATCTGCCGATGCATAGGGTCTAGAAGGTCTGGTAAGACTTTGGTTTCAGAGATGAGGTCTACAGCCGGACTGAGAATGTTGGCAACACCCACGACAAAGCTGTGGACAGTGGGGGATGAGCCGCATCGAGTACTGGGCTCAAATTCGTAGCTGTCTTTGGCCTATGCCCTACGTGGCAATAGGAACAAACATTGTGACAAGAGCTTTACTTTTCTTAAAGTAGTCGGCTTTCTGGCCGTCACGATTTGGTAGTGCTAGAGGCTGTCATCATTTAGTGGCTGAGTCCTAATGCTGAAAGCGGTTCAGCCTCTAGCTAGTTTGACGGAGCGGGCGCGGTAATGCTCATCCCGTAAAGCTTTCGAGTTTAATTAATGACGCGCCCTAGCAGCTTGAGGGCTTGGCCAGACGGGCACTGCTAATGGGTGCGATAAATTGATTTTTGACTTCGCTGGCAGGATGAGGCTTCCTGTAATGGGTTTATCCCTGGCATTTACAGTTTGATGAGAATCTAACGACTCAACCTGGCCTGGTCTTGAATGAACGCTTCAATCTCGGAAAGCAGCCAGACTTTTTCTGGCGTTGAGAGGGTCATGCCAAATTGATGAGCGCCATCGGAGAAGGCAATCACCTTGGTGGAACGTTGAAAATTATTCCGTGTCGCCACGATCTCAGCGCCGTAGAGGTCAGTCGTTGCCCCTTGGTCGCTTCGTTTCCAGTCAAAGAATTGACGGGTCAAGGTGAAGCGATCGCCGTCAATTTCTAAGGCGACTCTGCCCGCGAAAGCGTACAGCAATGGCCAGATGAAATTCAGACTCGCGATTAATGACGTGAGGGTAAAGAAAAACGGGGCGTCTACGAATAGCATCAACACAACAAAGCCGATCCCAAATATGGCATGAAAGACGCTGCCCGCATTGTCTTCATGCAAGCCGACGGGCGGTATGCGAATGGACAGATGCCCCGGGCGGCGAGTCAATTCAACGCAGCTGCCGGCGGGTCTTTTGAGGGCTGGCGCTGGTCTGGCAACTGGCCCATCACCCGGGTGTCTGCGGCGAGGCCGAGGTTGGGTCAGGGCGGCGATCGCTTCGCTGGCTGATGCCAAGCGCTCTTCTATCAACGGCTCTAGGAGGTCATCGAGCCAATCAGCAAAGGTGTCAGAGAGGGTGACATGAGAGCGAAAATCAATCCGGAGACGGGTTTGGGGCAAATTGCCGGGATCTTGATGGGTGAGCAAGTTGAGTAATGTTGCCCCTAGGCCATACAAATCAGTAGCGGGATAGGCCTGCCCCTGAAACTGCTCCGGAGCCATGTAGCCATAGGTGCCGACGACGGTGCTGCCCATCGTGGTGCTAGCTCGATAAACCATTTGCACCGCGCCAAAATCCACTAGAAAAATGCGTCCATCTTGCCGCCGAATGAGATTTTGGGGCTTCACATCGCGATGGATAATGGGCGGATTTAAGTGATGGATGTATTGCAGCACCTGCAAAACCTCAGTCGCAATCCGTTTCACTTCTGCTTCAGCAAAGCGCTCCCCTGCTGCGACCAGCTGTGCTAACGATTGGCCCTCGGCAATCTCTTGAACAATATAAAACAACCGATTGTCGGCTGTATCGACCTGAAAGTAATCGATATATTGAGGAATCGCCGGATGGTCGAGACTCTTTAAGACCAGCGCTTCGCGCTCAAAGAGTTCGAGCTGCTTCCAATCGCTCAACCCCTTGAGTGATAGCTCTTTGAGCGCGACTGAGCGTCCGGTGACGGCATCCTCAGCCCGGTAGGTAAGACCGCTACCGCCCTGGCCCAGTACATCCAAAATTGTGTATCGAGCTTGAATCAACGCCCCTTGGGGCTGGGCCTCATGCATTACTTTAGTGAACTCATAAAGAGCAGTAAGCAGCATTAGTTGGCGGCCACACCTGACCCTAATGTAACTACTCAACATGCTATCGAGCGGTCAACTGGCAGCCGTGTCTCTTTGCGGTCAACGTCGTGACATCTTTCGGCAAATGCGACTGGTGTGCCGTCGTGTCAGCCTGATCTTTACGCCAAAGGCGTCAACATTGGCCGACTAACAGGACAGCCAATGCACCTTTGGGAGCGCTGCCTCACCATCCATGGGATGAGGCGAAGATAAGTCGGTAGCCATAAATAAATATTGCTGTAGGGGGTGTTTTGGTGACAGCCCAACGCACCGCCAGGGTTGGCTTGGGGGCGTCACGCTAGGCGATGACACACCCGACGATGATTAGGGCTTTCTACTTAACTAGAGCGAGGCGACAGCTGGCCTTTTTGTCTGCTGTGAAGTGTAGGCCTACAGGTCTGCCAGGGCGATCACCGTGGCGGCCTTTCGATTGGCAGTGCTACGTCGAAGTATAGGTATCCCCTTGGTCGCAACCCGTTGATAATGTTGTGCTAGTCGTTCGACCAGTTGCCAGTGAATTATTCTGAAGGTTTGCGGCTTTCGAGGCGAAACAAGAAGACCATCAGGGCGACCACACCGATTTGCAAGGCTAGGTTGGGCAGTGCCGTCCCCACATCGCGCCCGGCCAGCACTTGGGTCAAAAAGATGAACCCGCCGATCGCCCCGGAAGCCGCAAAGGTGCCATAAACAAACTTCCGCAATCCTTTGTAGGGTGCTTTAGCCTCAGCCATGAGTCGTTGGTATCGTTCTGGACTCATCCCCTTGGGAATGCGATCGCGATCGGCCATGATGTTCGTTTAAGTAAAAGAGATTCAGTCAGTACACAGAGGCGGGGTAAACCTTGAGCCACGCTGGCTTACTGCCTACTGACACCATACCGAACAATGGCTGGTCGCTGGCTGGCTATTGCATTTCTGCTTTTTGCACATAGCCATCTTGAGGGCCCAACAGCAGCTTGAGTGGCCGCTCTGACTCGGCAGCTTTGACAGCGGTGCGATAGACCGAGTCGTCCGCCGGTAAAGTCACCGTGGCGCCCCCTTGTTCAAAGGTCAGCGTGAAGTCGATAGATTTGTTAATGAGGGGTTCTGAGAAGACCTCGCCGTCTTGTTGGCGGGCTTCGAGCTCTTCGACGGTGGGCTTAGGCGGAATCGCGGGCCACCAGATACCATCTTTGTCGCGCTCGCCGGTGGGATCAACTGTGGGCTGGCCGTTCATGTTGATGAGAGAGTTCGTCTCAAAGGTTTCGATGCGCCCTTCGCGGGGGCGATCGGGGGAAACGCCGCGTGGCGTGTACTCGGCCCGCCAGGTATAGGTGGTCACAGCCATGGCTTCATAGTCTTGAGTGACCACCTCTGCGCAACTGGCGATCGCTAGCCCAATCCCGAGGCTAGCAAGCAGACTCAAGAGGCGAGCGGGACGGGCGGTCAGCGATGAAATCATAGTGGCTACAGGAATTCAAAGACGTTATCGAGTTGAGAGTTGACGGTCGAGGTAGGCGAGGATAGCCCACACTGGCACAATACTAGCGGCTGCCAAGAGCCAAAAGCTATGAGCCATTTGGGGCGATTGGTCGAGGGCCCATCCCCCCAGCGGGGGAGCAATAAAGTAGCCCAGCGCCCAGCACATCGAGTTGATAGAAAGATAGACGCCGCGCAGTGCCTCGGGTGCCAGCATGGCGACAAAAGAGGAGGCAATCGGGGTGTAAGCCGTGGTGGCGATCGCCATGACGGCCAGGGCCAGTGCGGCTCCAACACTGGCACGACTAAACAGCCCCGTGCCCGTTGCCCACACCAGCGCGAAACCGACTCCCCAGAGTACTGTGGAAATCATTAAGGCCCGCGGCTGTGCCAGCGGTTTCAACAGCCGCGCTACTGGTAGCTGGCAGAGCGCCGTGAGAATCACATGGCCAGTGAACAAAACGCTGAGCGTCGCTTCGGAAAAACCAGCGGCCTCGCCCGTGGGCACAAACTGGTTGAGATAAACCGGCAGCGTACTCTGGATCTGGGCGATGTAGCCGGTGAGCAGAATGTTGACTGCGACATATACCCACAAAATTGAGTCTTTGAGGGCGACCGTCCAGCCTTGCCAAAAGGAGCGATCGCCTGGTTGCTCAGGCCGCGTTTCGGCGATCGCCCAATAGACCAGGCCAAAAAACAGCAGAAACGACACCCCATCCACGGCAAATAGGAGCCGATAGCGCTGGGTGGTAGAAATCAGCACACCGCCGAGAATGACGCCCAGCCCCAGTCCCACACTGTCGGCCAGTCGCACTAGGGCAAAGGCTTCGTTGCGCTCGGCGGCGGGGGTGATATCCGCCACAACGGCTTCTGTTGAGGGCCAATACAGCCCCACCCCCAGCCCCATCAGCAGATTGCCCGCGATAAAAATCGGGAAGCCGTTCGATAGCAAAAAGACCCCATCGGCCAAGGCCGAGATCAGCGCCGACAGCAGCAGCGTTTGCCGTCTGCCCCACCGCGGCGAATCGGTCATGGAGCCGCCCACAAACCGACCGACCAGCCCTGATAGAGCCTGACTGCCGACGCCCAGCCCCACCTGCGTCGCAGACAATCCCACCTGATTGACAAAGAAGATCGGCGCATAAAACAGCACAAAGCCAATGCCAATCTGCGAGAGCAGGCGGCCCGCCGCCAAGAGCCAGACGCGGCGATCGAGCTGTGGAAACCAGCGCTGAAATTGTTTGTACACGATGCCATTGCCTGTGAGTAGGGAGTCCTCTTGTCAGTGTATCGAGGTGCCCCCTTGCGGTTCGCGAAAACCCCTGGCAAGCTGATAGCCATTGCCGTGGTGACAGGAGAGCGCGTGGCCTCAGATGCATTTCGCCGGGAGCTGCAGCAAGAAGCGCAGCGTTGGCGCTCCACCGGACTCATTTCGGAAGAGCAGTTTCAGCAGCTGTCACAGCAGTACGAGTTCGTCACCCTCGAGACGGCGGCGCGCGATCGCTTTGTCATGATTTTGCTGGGGTTAGGCAGCATTTTGGTGGGCATTGGCGCGATGACCTTTGTCGCTGCCAACTGGCAAGCGCTGCCGCAAACCTTGAAGGCGGGACTGCTGTTTCTGGTGCTGCTGATTTGCAATGGCAGCGGCTTTATCCTGATTAATCGCATTGCCCCCAATGACCGTTGGCGGCGGTTGGGGCAAGCCCTATTGCTGCTGGGCGCGCTGCTGCTGGGCGCTAACCTGGCCCTGATGGGGCAAATTGTGCACACGAGCAGCACCCGCTATGAGCTGTGTGCTGCTTGGGCGATTGGGGTGTTGGCGATGGCCTATGGCGTGCAGCTGCCGTTTTTGGGCCTGTTGGCGCTGCTGATTTTGGGCATCGGCTACTGGAGCGCCCTGTGGGATCTGCTCTGGCTGCAAAGCTCTATTTTTGGCGTGTGGACGCTGCAGATGATGCCGCTGCTCGCCGCGATCGCCTTCTTGCCGCTCTGCTATCGTTGCCAGTCGCCCCTGCTGTTTGCCCTCAGCGCCATGGCCGTCACGTCTTCGCTGATGGTGTTGATCTTTGATGTGGGGCGATCGCTGCCCGCCCTGTTCGATGCCCTGCTGTTGATCATGCCCTTCGCGCTGCTGTGGGCCTACGACGACACGCTCTGGCAGCAGCTGCGCCTGTTGATGGGGCGGCGATCGCCGCCCCCGGTCTCTCGCCCTGACCAGGAGGATGAGGCAGCGACCGGGCGATGTTTTCAGCCGGTGGCGCGGGGGCTCATGCTGTTTAGCCTCAGCCTGTTGTATTGGCTGCTGTCGTTTCAGGATGTCTGGTTTACCTCCGCCAGCCGTAGCTTGCTGAACCCGCCGCTGGTGTGGCGCCACACCAGCCTCGTGGTGCTGACGCTGCTGGTGTTTGCCGGGTGGACAATTGGGGCCTGGGTTTATTTGGGCTGGCGGTCGCAACGACCCTGGCGACTCGATGCCCTCAGCGCGGTCATCTTAGGCTTTTTGGGGGTGACCGCTACTCTCTTTTTTTGGACATTCAACGCGGGGCCGATTCCGATTTTGGCGACGACTGTGATGAACATCCTGCTGGCGGTGTTGGCCCTCGGTATGATGCGAGAAGGTCTGGGCTCGGGTACGCGATCGCCCTTTTGGTGGGGCTTGGTGATGCTGACCTTACAAATCTTGAGCCGCGTTTTGGAATACGAGACGGGCCTGTTGGTGAAGTCGCTTGTGTTTGTCGTCTGCGGCTTAGGGGTGATTTTGATTGGCCTGTGGTTTGAACGGTACGTTCGTACGTTGAGGATCGATTCGGTATGACTTCGCCGCGTCCTGGCTCGAAGTGGCAGCAGCGTGGTCTTTGGGCGATCGCCCTGCCCTTGCTGGTGCAAACGTTCTTGATTGTCGCCGTGCCGCTGCAATCGGCGATCGCCACTGCCTTTGGTACGACCGTCATTTTACGAACGGTACCGGTGGATCCCTACGATCCCTTTCGGGGCTACTACACGACGCTGCAGTACGACATTTCTCAACGGGGGGTTTTGAGCACGCTCGCCGGCTGGGAAGAGATTCGGCCGAGTTTAGCCCCCTCTGCAGCGGGCAAATTGCTGCGACCCGGACAAACATTTTTTGTAGTTTTGGTGAATCCTGACAATACCGAAGCCGGTGCGACTGAACTGAGTGGTGGTTCCCCCTGGCAGCCCATTGCCGTCGCGCGGCGGCGACCGGCCAACCTGCCGGCTGACCAAATTGCCTTGCAGGGTACCTATCGCCGCGATCGCATTGTTTATGGTCTCGAACGCTATTATCTGCCTGAAGCAGAACGCTTCGACCTTGAAAGCCGCATTCGTGAAGCTCAGACCGGTGCCGAACAGCCGCGCTTTCGGGTAGAAATTCGTATTGGCCCGTTGGGTCAAGCGGTGCCGATCGCTCTCTGGCTGCAGGATGAGCGCATCGAGTTTTAGATCGGTCCCTGACCAACGGCTGCTCCACCGGGGAAAATCTGCTCGCCCTGACGGGTTCTCTCGCGGGTCGGGTTGGTTGTCCTCATCACAGGTAATACCAGTTCTACGAATTACACCTACACAGACAAGTCGGCTTTCTCCCTCGGGGAGACGCGATGCGAACGACTCCGCTCAGCCGACGTTCCTTGAGCGGCGTCGAAAGGAAGATCTGTAGCCCAGTTTCAGAGAATTGGTATAAGTCCCCACAGCTAGTCGTCTGAGCCAAAAAGGACTCAGTCATTAAATGCAGCCGCCATAATAGGAACAGTCTTGGCCCGGCTTCCTGCCGGGTGCTCTTCACCGGAGTGGTTCTGTGTCTGCTAGTTCACCGCCGTCCCGTCTAGGTGCTTTTCGCCGCCGTTGGCAAACCGTTCGCGATCGCTGGCAGACGACCTCGCCAGAAGTGGAAGATTCAGTATTGCTGCGGGGATTGGTGCAGCTATTGGTGAGCGTTGGAATTGCGTCTGTTTCTGTCGCCGCGATGGGTGTCACCGAGGCTTCCTACCTGAATTTGTTCGCCCTTCCCCTCAGCGCGATCGGCGGCTATTGGAGCTGGAAATCGCGTCTCCGCCGGAATGTGGCCGCTAAGTTTTTGATTGCCTTTGGCATGTTGACTGCCCTGGGCGTTTTTTTGGTCGGTCTAGTGGGGGGCAGCACCGATACGCGCATTCGTTTAGCGGAATTGCTGATTCACCTGCAGGTGTTGCACAGCTTTGATATGCCGCGCCGCAAAGACTTAGGCTATTCCATCGTGATTGGCCTGATTTTATTGGGCGTGGCCGCGACGGTGAGTCAGTCGTTGACCTTTGCACCACTGCTCATTTTGTTTTTGGCGATCGCCCTGCCTGTGCTGATGCTCGATTATCAATCGCGCTTGGGGTTACGGGCTCCCACGGCGGCGGCAGGGCTGCGATCGGCACCTCAACTCAAGCGCCTGGCCTGGTTACTGGCGCTGGTAATGGGGATCGGGTTGACGATTTTCGCGGCCCTACCGCGCCTGCCGGGATATCAAATCCGCAGCTTTCCCATGAGTACGACGATTGATTTTCAGGGGGAATTTTCGGGCGATCAGATTCTCAATTCCGGTTACGCTGGTGGCAACGCCCTGACTGAAGATCCCGAAAATGCGGCGGGTGACAGCACCCAGATTCAAGGCAGCCCGACTGACGGCCCCGGCGAAGTCGACCCCGAAAGGTATTACGGCTTTAACCAGCGGATGAACCAAAATCTGCGCGGCACGATGGAGCCCCAAGTGGTCATGCGTGTGCGATCGCAGTCTCCTGGCTTTTGGCGAATGTTGGCCTTTGATTACTACACCGGTCAAGGCTGGGAAATCTCCCGCGAGGATGAAGTTGAGATTTTTGAGCGCTCGGCCTATTCTTTGCGCAACTATTTGCCACCTGCCGCCTTCAAAACTGGCCGACATAATACTGAAGGTCGAGATCGCGAAGTGGTGCAGACTTACACCATTGTCAGCAATCTACCCAACCTGATCCCAGCCCTTTATCAGGCTGAGCAACTATATTTTCCGACTCAGCAAGTGGCGATCGATGCCGAGGGCTCTCTACGAGCACCCATTCCCCTCTCTCCTGGCGTCACCTACAGCATTATTTCAGACGTGCCCTATCGCGATCGCACGCCGCTGGGCACTGCTAGCACGAGCTACGCTACCGACATTCAAAGCATCTATCTGCAGGTACCAGAGGCGATTCGCGATCGGGTGCGGCAGCAGACTGAGGCGCTGCTCGCTCAGTCGCCTCAACCGTTGACAAATCCCTACGAGCAGACGCTGTATTTAGCCCAGAGCCTGAAGCAGAACTACACCATACAAGCTGACCTGCCCTTTTTTGCTGATGCTGAAGACTTGGTAGAAACGTTTCTGTTTACCTATGAAGGCGGCTATCCCGATCATTTTTCGACCACGTTGACGGTGATGCTCAGAAGCATCGGCATTCCCGCTCGCTTAGTCACAGGATTCGCGCCTGGTCGCTTTAACCCCTTCACGGGGTACTACGTGGTGAGCAACACTGACGCCTACGCCATGACTGAGGTGTTTTTCCCCGGCTATGGGTGGTTTCCCTTTGACCCCATTCCAGGGCATGAGCTGATTCCGCCCTCCATTAAAGACAGTCAAACCTTTACCGTGCTGCGCCAGTTCTGGAACTGGGCGGCGGGCTGGTTACCGTCACCAGTCTCGGGCTGGCTTTCTGGGGTGTTTGCGGCCGCGATTGGTGTGGTGGCGCGACTGGTGAAGTTTTTCACTCAGGGCATTGTTGGCTTTTTAGCGGCGCTCCTCGCTTTAACGGGATTAGCTTTTGCGCTGTGGTTAGTGCTGCAGGGTGGGCGACGTTGGCGGCAACGGTGGCACTGGCAGCGATTGCCCGCGATCGAACGAATTTATCAACAAATGTTGGCAAACTTGGCCGCGCAAGGCTATCCCAAACAACCGACCCAAACGCCGCTGGAATATGCGATCGCGCTCCGCCGCCACCATCAGTTTCCGCAGGCCGACCAGGTGATGACCATCGTGCAAGCCTACATGCAGTGGCGCTATGGCAATCGACCGGCTGATGCTGATCGCTTAGGGCAACAGGTCAAAGCGCTCAAACAGGCGTCCCGGCCATTGGCGTAGGGCGATTGCAGGGTTGGCAGAAGACAATCAGGGATTATTCTTTACGCAACCCCAACGCACCCTTGAGGCCCACCCAAGCATTGCGTAACTGCCACAACCGATTCGCTTCCATGGCTTGTGTGATGGTTTGCCAATGATCGGCTTGAGCTTGGGCCTCCATCAACTGTGCCTGGGTCTGCTGTAGCTCTATTTGAGTTTTATGGAGTTCCGCGTGAATTTTTTGTAGCTCCACCTGCATGGGTGCCATCTTGGCGGCGATGCCTTGTGCGCGGCTCGCTGTGAACCAATCTTGCAGCACCCAGTCGGGATGATCTGCAGCGGCAGTGAGGGCAGCGATATCGAGCGGCGGCGACTGCGACGGTAGCTCAGCCTGGGCCTCTAAAGCTTGATAAACCTCTAAGGCTTGAGGACAATGGCTCGCGAGCAACGCCGGTCGGTGGGTGTCACTGACTTGGGCATGCATGACATCGGCTTGGAAGAGGGTTTCGGTTGGGGCCGACAGCGATAGCTCCAGCTTTTCGGCAATGCCGTTAACAAACTGATTTTCGTCGGTTTTCAACACATCGCAGTTAAACAAAAATGTTTGGCTGGGATGACGCTGGCAAAAGTCCAGAACGGCTTGGTTATAAGCGATCCACACCTCGGCAGCAAAGTTGGGATGGCGGTGGAAAGCCGGATCGCCTCTGACAAAGAGTGAATCAATCACTTCCCAAGGCACCCGATAAGGAAAGATAAACTGGGCATCCGGCAGCAAACCGGCCCAAAACTCTAAAAATAAGGTGGTTCTGGGCTCTTTCCAGCCCCAAAGGCCGAGCTGGTGGGTGCGGCGATCGCACAGCGCCATTGCTTGAGCCCAAAACTGTTGGGGAACGTCAACCCTACCCAGAGTTGTCCACCCTTCAGCGCTCAGGCCTTGAGAAATGAGAATTTCTTGATGCAACGACAAGAAATCTTTGTCTTCAAAATAGCCTTGGGGATTGCCTGTGTTCGCCTCCAACAGCTCATTACCCACGTTGACACCGGCTTTTTCGAGAATTGCCGCTGTCAATGACGTGCCCGAACGATGCATCCCAGCGATGATGACTGGCTGATGGTTCGTCTTATCTGGCTGCCGCATGACTCAAAAAGTATTGATTAGTCGGGGTTAACAATCGCTCAAACTACCGCTGAAGTGGTCACCACTCGGGCGACAGCTTGAAAGTCTACCGTTCCGGTTGCCTTTAACCCCACCTCGGGCTGCACCTTAAACATTACGGCGTCGATCGCCCTGTCCAAATATACATCTTCGCCATTGACATCACCTCTGACCCCCGCATTCAGAAAGTACGTGCCCGGCAGCAGAGCACAGGAAAATTCAAACTCAACATCGATTAAACTGCCTGCCCCAACGTGGTCAAGCCGCTGCCGCTGCCCATGGGAAACGGCCCCTCCCAGCTCAAAGCCCGTGAGCGTTTTGATCATCATGCCAAACTGTACTTGCCAGGCGGCGTCTACAAAATAGGCCTTATAGCTGTAGATGTAGGTTTCGTGGCGCAATAAAAGATTGGCGGGCTGACCGTCAACGGTTCTAATTTCAGGGCTTTTAATGCGGGCACCGCGCGACTGATATTGCACGCTGTGTTGCGGTAGCAGGTAGGGGTCGTAGAGCGATCGCGGAGCTTCCGAGGTGGCGACTACTTCCGGACGGTGGGCAGTGGCGGCGATCGCCGCTTCAGCGACCCGCCCTGAGGCCAGAGCAGAGGAGTTTTCGGGCTCGGCCTGAAAGGCACGGCGCAACTCATCGCGCTGATCCGCCGGGGCATAAATAAACTTTTGATAGTTGGCGATCACGGTTTTCGGCAGGCCCTTCAAAACTACTTCGCCGGCATCAATTAAAACGGCATGGTCGCACAGTTCGACAATGGAGCCAGCGGAATGAGAGACAAAGAGCACGGTCGCGCCTTTGGCCTGCATTTCGTAGATGCGGGCAAAGCACTTACGCTGGAAAGCTTCATCACCGACTGAGAGGGCCTCATCCACAATGAGAATGTCGGGCTCAGCATTGATTGCGACGGCAAACGCCAGCCGCACAAACATGCCGCTAGAGTAAGTGCGCACCGGCTGATCCATAAAGCTGCCGATGTCGGCAAACGCCGCGATGTCATCAAACTTGGCCGCAATTTCGGCTTGCGAGAGGCCCAAAATCCGGCCGTTAAAAAAGGTGTTTTGTCGTCCCGTAAATTCCGGATTAAAGCCGCTTCCCAACTCCAGCAGAGCGGACACGCGACCGTGCACCTGTAGCTGACCCGAGGTCGCCTGCAAGGTACCAGCAATAATCTGCAGCAGCGTACTTTTGCCTGAGCCGTTGCGGCCCACAATGCCGACGGTGTCACCTTGAGGAATCTCTAAATTAATGTTGCGCAGGGCCCAAAACTCTTCGGCTCGGGGTTTGCCTGGCAGCAAAACTTCTCGTAGGCGATCGACCGGACGATGGTAACGCTTGTAGACCTTAGAAATCTGGCTGAGTGAGATGGCCGGTTCGTTAGACATCAAAGATGACTCCAGCCAGGGCCGGG
Source organism: uncultured Halomicronema sp. (assembly GCA_937899725.1). Classification (GTDB taxonomy): domain Bacteria; phylum Cyanobacteriota; class Cyanobacteriia; order Phormidesmidales; family Phormidesmidaceae; genus Halomicronema. Next base: position 30,391 of record CALCCA010000208.1, on the reverse strand, counting down.
ATAGCAAGTCAGCAGCTTCCGGCTCGTGATGTGGGTTGATTCAGGGCAGCGTGACGGCATTTCGCGATCGGAGCGCGATCGCGCAGTGGCCAATTGAGCTTCCGGAGAAGATGGGGTATCAAACTTACAACACATCGGCAAACGCCAGCTTCAACTTGTGATAGCACCAGCCCCCACCGATCAATACGCCGGCAGAAATGAGCGTGGCAACAGCCCATTCGCCCCAGTGGGTGACATCACCAATTAAGATGACGTCGCGATACATTTCCCCGATCGCGGCTAAGGGATTGAGCCAAAAAATCCAGCTTTGCAGCGGCTGCGGAATCATCGTAACGGGATAGATCAGTGGCGTGGCGTAAAACCACAGATTCAAGCCTACCGTCAGCGTTTGGGGAATGTCGCGAATAAAGACCGTCAGCCCTGCAGCACCAAAGCCTAATCCGGCTGTCAAGAGCAGTTGGGGTAGCCACACCAACGGTAGCAGCAGTAGTGTGGGATGCACCGCCTGATGAAAAATGGCCACAAACACCATCAGCACCATCATGCCCAAGGTGCTTTCTAAAAAGCTGGCGAGGACGGGTACGAGTGGCAGCAGATTAAGGGGAAACACCACCTTTTTGACTAAGTTCGGCTGGCTAATGACCGCTGTGGATGCCTGCATCAAACCGTTGTTAAAGGCGAGCCAGGGGATCAAGCCGGCAAACAGCCAGAGCCCAAAGGTAAAAGAATTGTCGGTAGGCGAGCCGTTGAGGTTGAGCTTGACGCCCAACACAATCGAAAAGACGTAGGTGTAGATCAACAGCAGGGCGATTTGGTGCATCAGGGGCCACAGGTTGCCCAAGATTGAACCTTTGTAGCGAGCTGACAGGTGTCGCTGCACCAGGGTTTTGAGCAACGCGAGTTGCGCCCAGTGCGCTTCATCCACGGGGAGGCGCTGTTGCCAGCGGGCAAGTTGACGTTGGAACCCCACGCCGCTGGATTTTAGAGATGTTTTTAGGGGCTTTGGTACACCCGCCATCTTGAGTTGTCCTTAGCTCAGGAATGCAGCCATCAACAACCGATGATGACTGTTTAGCGGCAAAGGTTCCCGCTGCTGGGGTGAAGCCGTGCGATTAGGATATCAAGCTATCAGACCCACAACACACTTTTGGCCGAATGACCGGAGCGCGATGAGGTGGCCTCGGCTGCGTGGCATTTGTCGGGTGAGATGGTAGGTGGGTAAGCATCAAGGCGATCGCCCCCCGACTTTCTACACTTTTCCTGATGCTCCCACCGCTTGACTGGGGCCAGCATTACCAAACTTGGAACTACATACCGCGATCATTCCGCTACTGCACCCTCTAAGTCATACTGACGGCCTCGCCAAGACTTGGGGGTGCGGAGCGAAGACAGCCAAATCCGCCATACCGCTAGGGGGTCAGCCAGCGGCGATAGCCAAAACACCCAACGACGTTTGGCCTGACTCAGGTCATAGGATGGCAAGATGGCCCACTGCAGCGCGATGCGGGCGGCAATCAAACTGACATTGAGGCCTAGGCTCAGCTGTACGGGCAGGGTGGGCTGGTCGGCGGCTAAGCCCGCGAGCAAAATCGGCAGAGCTAGCCAGGGCAGTGCCTGCACGCAAGTTAAAAACCACAGATCGCCCCAGATCTGACCGGTGGAAGAAGCATCCTTGAGATCCAGCGATCGCCCCCATTCCTGCCAAGTTTCTGACAGCCCTTCATACATGCGTACTTTCAAGAGTCGAGAGCCGTCCCAAAAACCGACTTTAGCCCCAGTTTGAGCGGCATGGCGGGCCAGCGTCACATCATCACAAAACGACAGTCGCGCTACCGCGTACCCCCCCAGGCGATCAAGCAGTTGCCGCCGGCAGAGAAAACATTGGCCGTTGGCCATCACCCGTTCGGCCCCACTCTCAGACGCGCCCGTTGGGCCAAAGCGATAGACCAGGGTCATCAGTAAGGCCGGCTGCAGCCAAATTTCCCCCGGACTTTTCAAAATAAATCGGGGCGACAGGGAGACGAGATCATAATTTTCGGCAGCGGCCGCTGCCATCAGGGCGGGCACTAAGCCAGGTTGCGGCTGCGTGTCCGCGTCGAGGCCTAAAATCCACTCGCTCTCAGCAGAACTGTGTAAATAGCCGTGATGCAGCGCCCAAGGGCGACCCACCCAGGCGGGCGGTAACGGCTCATCCGTCATTAAGCGCAGGCGCGATTCCTGGGCTTGAGCGGCCTTGACCAAATCGCGAGTGCCATCTTGAGAACGGCTATCAACGATCAAGATTTCTCGCACTTCCTCGGTCTGCTGCGATAACCCCTCCAGACAAGGACCGAGGCGTGCCACTTCATTCAAGGTGGGCACGACTACACTCACGGCCCCCCGCTGTTCGGGGGTGGCTGGGCGAGGCTGCAACGGGGGGCGGCGCGTTGGGCCTTTGAGCAGGCGTGACAACAGCACCATAACGGCGGGGAGCTGTAGCGTCAGCAGGAGCAGCGCGATCGCACTACTCAGCCACCCCGACAAATCGATCAAGAACATGTAAACGAACTCTGGAAAAACTTTCTACTTGGAGGCCGTCGCCGGTGTCGCGGTCATTTCGAGCACCGGTAAATCAGGCTGCGGCTCAGCAGTCAGATCGATCACCGACCGCTCATCAGGGGCCAACAGCCAACAGACCACCGCTGGCAGAACCCCAATGACTAGGCCTAACAAAATGGGTACGTAGATACCACCACCCAGACTCATGAACATGGCGAAGGCAAAGTTGGTCAAATACATAATCAACGGCAACACGAGCTGCTGCTTCGTCAATCCCATCAGGCGCTCATTCTGCCGCCACAGCACAGCCGCCACCGTCATAAAGACAGCGCCCGTGCAAAACCAACCGGCGAAGTTTTCATAGGGCATGCCAAAGAACGCGCCGGGCTGATGCCAGTACCAAAAGGGCATCGCTGTCTGACTCATGGCCGGGTCTAAGACAAAATCCCACGACATCAAGAGCAAAGCCCCGACGGCGATCGCCGTTACCTGCCGCCACCACGAAGCGCGCATGGCCATCAGGCCACCCCGCGCCAACAGATAGGATGAAATGCCCAGATAAAACCAAGAGAGGGGAATCGTGAAAGGAACGAGACCCGCAATTTTATAGCCTAAGCCGTTGAGGTAGCTGTAGTCGCCAAAGGGAAACCCGGTGCTGGTGCCCGACAATTCACTCGATAGCGAGATGGCGATCGCCGGCAGCAAGAACGACAGCAGCGTCTTCCAGCCATAAACTCGTCGAGTGTAGAGCGCCACGGCGATCGTGCCCAAGACGATATAAATCACGCCACCGCCTGCCATACTCCAGCGATACAGCGTGGAACCCGCAGGCAAATACGCCAAAATTTCAGGGTGGGGCATGACCCACAACAGCCCTGCCAGCCCAAAGGCCATCGAGAGCACGTGGCCCCAAAGGCACCACTTTTCTATGCGCATCAACCGAGTCATGTCTGAATAAACCTCAAACTGCGTTTTTCAGTCGCTTTCAATCCGCCGTAGTCAGGAGGCTGCAACATTTCTTATTGGAATCGTGCCCCACTTCTCAGCTTTTGTAAAGTTTTCTGGGGATCTGTCTGGCTGTTCTGGGGATTGAGCTGACGATATTCACCGTACGCCTGAACGTCTGCCGATGTAGTGACTTGCGCTGCTATTTTTACGACGGCGTGTGGATAGGGCACTGCTTGATGCCAAGGTAGCGCGATTTCATTTTCCGTGAAGACCTGGCGTTGTCTAACGCTGCGACTAATTGAGGCGAGCCCACCGATTGGCTGCGAGCAGGGGGACAAAGTTCTTATAGACTGACCCTTTAGGCAAGTAATCCGGTCAGTGACGACCAGATTGTCGTGGATATCTTCGGAGAACGGTGGCAGTGATGATGCTCGTTTGGTTGCTAGGAGCGATCGCCTTAGTGGGGCTATTGGGTTGGGCAGGGCTGGAATGGCAATATCGTCAGCGCGCGGGTAACCGCTTAGCCTTTGCCGCTGGGCAGTGGAATATTGAGCAGTTTGAGGCCCACCGCTACCAGATTGTGGGCCTGCCAGAACTGATCAATCGCACCCCGGCGTCCGAAATTATGGTGCCAGAACTGACCGCTGAGACGACTCTGCTGTCCCGAGGGTCCCTGGACGGTATTCAGGTGCAGGTTGCGATCACCACCGCTCATCCTGATGCGGAGCCGCGCCCCGATGGCTATTGGTTTGCTTACATCGTCAAACTCCAAAAGCGCACTCAGTTCAAAGTGAAGGTGGAAATCACTGGCCCCGACTTGCGATCGCTCAAGGCCCTTTGGGTGCGGGTGCACTATCTGACCTATGGCCCCGGTGGCCGCTACCCGCAAATGGGTCACGTCATCGTTCCCCTCAAGTTTCCCGCACCTGAAGCCACACCGGCCTGGCGAGACACCCCTCAAGCTCAGGTGTTACCGATTCCGACTCATTTGTTGACCCATTTAGACTCGCCGGTTGAAGTGGTGAAACGGTATGTCGCCGCCCACGCCAAACCGGGCGACACGATTACCCTAGGCGAAACGCCGGTCGCCATTATGCAGGGGCGCTGGCGGCATCCTTCGACGATTCAACCTGGCTGGTTGGCACGGCGGCTATGCTACTACTTTTTGCCGACCTCCAGTCTGGCAACGGCCTGTGGTCTCCAAACGCTGGTGGATATGGTCGGCGCTTGGCGGGTTTTCTTTGCCTTTGTGGGGGGAGCCTTGATGAAAGCAGTGCTGCGTCGCGGAGGTGGTTTTTATCAGCTAGCCGGCGATCAGGCCCGGCTGATTGATGATGTGACCGGCACCTTGCCCCCCTATGACCAGTTTGTGGTGATGGGGCCAGAGTCACCGCAGCTCGTGGTCGATGAGATTGAAAAAGCCACCGGGTTAGGCGCAGCTATTGTCGACGTTAATGATTTGAAGGCAGTCAAAATTGTTGCGGCCAGCGCGAGTGTGCGAGCTGACGTCGTTGCCCAAGCTTTGATCGACAATCCCGCTGGCAACGCGGATGAACAAACGCCCCTGGTGCTCATTCGTCCGCTGCAGCCGTCATAGCATGATTGGGCAGAGCTGTTGGGTCGTGATGGAGAATGTCTATGCACGATTGGCGGTGGGCGCGATTTTCCGCTTGCTGTTTGGCGTCATTCAGAGCTTGAGCGAAGTTTGAAGCTCGCGTTATGATGGCAACACAGAGCTTTGTAAAGTTTAGACAGTTCGCCCTCATGTGCTCGGTATGACCCACTCAGATGCTTCCGATTCAGAACTGCAGCTACGTCCCCTCTATCCTCGTGATATTGACGTTATTGAGGGGTGGAGCGAGGCGAGTATCACCATTCCAGAAGCGGGGTCAGAGCTGTTGATGACGGGCACTCGCAGCCTCGTACATCATCCCCTAGCCGCCTGGTGGCAGCGAGCCACGATGCTGGCTTTACCCAATCGACCCCGCTGGTCTGGGTTTGTGGCGGCCTTAGGCGATCGCCTCTGCGGCATTGTCGAGGTGGCTCCTTTCAACCGCACTCGTAGCACCTGGCAGGTCAACCGCATTCTGGTTGATCCAGAAGGGTTGCCCGCCAGCACTAAAGGCCCGCTCGATACAGTGGGTTCCCAGCTGTTGCGCCACTGCTTTGAGACCATTTGGGAAGCGCGCATGTGGCTCGCGGAAGTCGATATTGAGCAGAAAGCCGCGCTAGCGCTCTATCGACAAAATGGCTTTCAGCCCCTAGCGCAGGTGACCTACTGGGAAATCAGCCCCGATGTCTTGTCGGAGCAGGCGAGTCAAGAGCCTGATTTACCCAATTTGATGGCTGTGAGCAATGCCGATGCTCAACTGCTGTATCAGCTCGATACTGCCGCCATGCCGCCCCTGGTGAGACAGGTTTTTGACCAGCAAATTCAAGATTTTAAAGTCGAGCCGGTGCAGGCGATGGCCAATACGGCCAGGCAGTGGATGCATCGCGAAAATCGCATTCAAGGCTATGTGTTTGAGCCGCAGCGCAAGGCGGCCATTGGTCGCTTTGACTTAATCGCCTGTCGCGGCAAGCATCGCTACCATGCGGCGGAGCTGACGGTTCATCCCGCTTACACGTGGCTCTATCCCGAGTTGTTGAGTCATATGGCCAGCCTTTTACAGGGCTATCCGGCCATGCCGCTACGGGTGACATCGCGCGATTTTCAACCCGAACGCGAAGAGTTTTTGCTGAAAATTCAGGCGACCCCAGTTAACCGGACTTTGATGTTATCGCGGTCAGTTTGGCATAAGGTGCGTGAGGCCAAGCCCACTGCGTTAGAAGGGTTACAGCTACCGGAAGTGCTAGCTGGACTCCAACCGGCGGGTAAGCCGATTCCGGGTCGAATGACTTGGCGCAGTGACTGGGATGAGACTTTGCTGAAGTGGTCACCGGCAGCATCGCCGAAGCCCAGGGGAGAGTTGTCTGAAGGCGATAAACCACCGCGTCGGTCTCAGCCCGATCACCTTTCGGGCCAGTCGGGATAATGAGACGATGCTGATGAGCGTGGTAGAGCACCAGGAGTAGTTGCTGTGGCTCAGAAATACGTCTCGGCTTTAGGGCTCGATATTGGTCATAAGCGCATTGGTGTGGCCGGTTGCGACCGCCTGGGTATGCTCGTCACCGAACTCACGACCCTGCAGGGCAAATCTTTTCCTCAGCTGGTTGAGGCGTTGCAGCGCTTAAGCCAAGACCGGCAGGTGACGGTCTTAGTAGTGGGTTTGCCTTACACCATGGACGGCGCGATCGGCCAACAGGCGCAACGGGTCAAATCTTTTGCTCAAAGGCTATCATCGGCGCTCCAATTACCCGTAGAGTATGTAGATGAGCGGTTGACTTCTTTTCAAGCAGAGCAAATGCTCTTAGCCGAAGGAACTTCGCCGTCTCGCAATAAAGGGTTGATTGACCGTAAAGCTGCTGCGATCATTTTGCAACAATGGTTAGATCAGCGTGCTAGCCAGGATTCAGCCCCCTCTGTAAAACCGTTTGAGCCCGTTGCAGGAGACCTGGAATGACTGCGGATTCTGATTACGTCCAAGAGGGTCCGACTATCGCCGTTAAAGACGATTCAGGACGTACCTTGATTTGTCAAATTGAGCAAACCTTCGAAATCGAAGATCGGCAATATGCGCTGCTCCTCCCGCTCGACACCCCGGTCGAAATTTTTGCCTGGGAGGAGGATGACTCGGGTGAAACGGATTCGCTGATCGATGTTGAAGACAAAGATATTGATGAGCTGTTGCCGACGGCCCGGGCCGTCTTAGCGGAACATGATTTATCGCTCAAGCGCAGCGCTGTGACCCTGAGCGTGGTCGGTCATATTCCTGAGCCTAACGACGAAGATTGTTTTACGCTTGAAGTTGGCGAGCTCAATACTGATGGCGACGCTGAGACCGAAGACTTTCAAACTCTGGCGACGTTTTTCCATAACGAGTTGGAATATACCGTTTGCACGCCCGTCGATCCGCTGCTGCTGTTCGCTGAAGTCACGGGTCAAGGTGAGGCTCACATGATTCCGCCCGAAGAGTTTGAGCGTCTGCGACCCGAAATTGAGTCGACTATTTTTGACGTGTTGGAATAAACTGCCAAGCCTGTGCACGTCTCGGTCTCGGAGTCGCTAATACTCCACGGCAGCAGTAAGACGACTATTTCAGTTCTCTGGCCCCCTTCTCCCCAGGGCTCTCTAGCTATCGGCAATGGTTCGTAAAATCACGCCGCAGTCTACTAGTGATTACCCCAAGAGAGCCCGTCTCGATGTTGGCGACAGCGCATTTTTGCCGCAGAGTATGGGGGGCGAAGATTTCTCGCTAGGGCGAGTGTTGTCAGGATTGGGTCGCTGTGAATTGAGGGTCGCTGGCTAAACTCGCCCTGACGGTGCTGATGTCGGCTTGCTCAGAACTTGCTTCAGGGGCCAGCGAGGGGGCTGGGGCAGATCAGTTTCAGGGTGACAGGCTAAAATAACCGACGTCGGAGCGGTGACTACTCAATTATCGGCAAAGCTGATGGCTTCTCGTCTTCCTAAAATCCTGTTCTTTTTTCTGTTACTCCCTATTGCATTAGGGGTTTCAGGCTGGCAAGGGTGGGCGTGGTGGAGTTGGGCCACCGCGCCCATTGCCGCTAGCGCTGCATCCCCAGCCGCCGAGGCGTCAGCACCGGCTCCAGATACGGTGCAAATTCAAATTCCGTCGGGTACTTCGGGGCAGCAGATTGGCCAAGATCTGGAAGCCGCTGGATTGATTCGATCGCACCTCGCCTGGAATCTGTGGAGTCGCTGGCAAAATCTTCGCCGCGATGCTGGCTATCAGGCCGGTACCTATGTCCTCTCGCCAACCCAGTCGCTACAAGACATCGCTCAACAAATTCGGACGGGAGACGTACTCCAGACGTCGTTTACGATTCCCGAAGGCTGGACGCGTGAACAAATGGCCGCCGCGTTTGAGGAACGCGGTTTTTTCTCCGCGCAGGGCTTTTTAGACGCTACTCAGCAGCTGCCTCGCGATCGCTACCCTTGGCTGCCCCAAAACCTGCCCCATCTAGAGGGCTTTCTTTATCCCGATACGTATCTCTTACCGGCAGAAACGGTCACTCCCGAAGGCGTTCGCGACCTGATGCTAGATCGGTTTGAAGCCGTGGCCTTGCCGGTCTATCAGCAAAGTAGCTCGGCCTTTTCGCTGCTGGAGTGGGCCACTCTATCGAGCATTGTGGAACGGGAGGCGGTGATTCCCGAGGAGCGCTCTGAGATTGCGGCGGTGTTTAACCGGCGGCTGGAAGAAAGTATTCCCCTCGGTGCCGATCCCACAGTGGAATATGGCCTGGGCGTCACCCAAACACCAGAGCAGCCCTTGACCCTATCCCAAGTCAGAACACCTTCGCCCTACAACACTTATATCAATGCGGGGTTGCCGCCGACGCCGATTGCTAGCCCTGGCTTGCCTAGCCTCGAGGCGAGTCTGAACCCGCCGGCGACGGAATACCTCTATTTCGTCGCACGCTATGACGGCACCCATGTGTTTAGCCGCACCCTGGCTGAGCATGAAACGGCCCAAGCGCAGATTCGCGATGCGATCGACGGGCTGTAAGCCAAGCTCTGTCCCTGACCTCTTTGAGGATGAAAAGCTCCCTCCATGCTGAAGAACAAGCTACAGCCCGATCTCGTTTTAGGTGAACCGGTGCTCGGAGTCACGCTGGAGCTGATCGAGCGCTACCACTTGCAGGGACTGGTGCTCGATGTCGATGAAACCCTGGTGCCTCTGAGAGAGGCTGAAACCACCGCTGAAGTGCGAGAGTGGTTCGCGACTTTGCAAGCGCAGGTGCCGATCTGGTTAGTCAGCAATAACCTGCATGAACCGCGGATTCAGCGCATCGCCAAGAGTTTGGCGGTGCCTTACATCACTGGTGCTGGCAAGCCCTCGCGGCGCAAGCTCCGGCAGGCGACGGCAGCGATGCAGTTACCCATTGAGCGGATTGCGATGGTAGGCGATCGCCTCTTTACCGATGTGCTGGCGGGCAATCGCTTAGGCATGTTTACCATTCTGGTTGAGCCGATGGTGTATCCCATGGGCAAGCCGGGCAAGTATTTGTTGCGATCGACGGAGGTATGGCTATCGCAAAGGTTAGGGGTGTCTTTGCAGGCCACTCGATAGGCTCTCCTGGTTTATGAGAAGCGTTGTGTTTCGAAATGTCCCTTAACAAAAGAATATCTCGGCGAAATATAAAGACAACATTATGAACTGTCTAAATTGGCTTGGGGATCACTCATCATGTAGGTAAGTTACATGGGGTCAAGCTTAATAAAGACCCTAGATTATAAGAAAATCAAGGGCTGAGGCACTCTCGTTTAGGCGACAGAGTCTCAGCCTTTTTAGATCTGGCTGGATCTTCCTAGCTGCATGTCTGTGGGGATCCGGCGAAAGAAGCACGGCTGGCTGGGTGATCTATGAAAACCACATATCGGCCACGCAGCGGTGATCCCGAGGCAGCGTGTCGAAGGTGTCGAGGCCATCGAAATGGTCGATAGGCAGTGCGGCGACTGTCGCGGGATCGTCTATCATCCGGAGGCTCACCGCCATCTGTTGTCGGCCCTGTTCGTCGCGCTGCCGCCCCTGGTAGTGGGCTAAACAGCCGCAAGTCGAGCAAAAGTGGAACTCTATGACCGCGCCATGGGAGTAGGCGGTGCTCAGCCCGGTAGTGGTGATCGTCTCACCTGCCCACCCGTAGATCCAGAGCGCGCCATAGCGACGGCCAATGGTCCAGTTGCAGGCAGTTGCCGAGTCCGGTTGGCCGGTGAAGCTCCAGCAGAGAGTGCCGCAGTGATAGGAGCCAGTAAGCATGCGACTCAATCATCTCGTCAAGACTGCTTAATCAAAAAACAGACGAAGGAATGCAGGGAGATCATGGGGCTGGGCTCATATCATCGACCCTGGATTCCAGGTCTCTCACCTATGCAATTGGCCGACTGTCGTCTCATGAGCGCGGGGCTTACTGGGGAACCACTGTTAACGAAGGGATATTATCCAAGGCCTGCGCCTGCGCATTTTGTTCGCGGGCATCTCCCATATCGGCCACGGTGGCATCTCGCAACTGCTCTCGCAAATGGGGCATGACAGCCAGCGCGCGCGTCCAGTCAGGGATCTGTGTACCCGTCGCATCGTTGAGGTAATCTTCGCCTGCCTGCAAGATCAATTTTTCAAAGCTTTCCAGGGTGGCTTCTTCGTGATGGCGATCGTACTCAATGCCATTAAAGCGAGCATCTACAAAATACTGCCGAGTCAGGTTCTGTGCTTCTCGACGAAATTTCACGCTGAGGGCGCGAATGTGATCACGGGAAATGGCGACCTGTTCGGTTTCGGTCAGCGTGCGCAGCACCGATTTCAGAATATCGCGGCACATTTTTTGCAGCCCCTGTTCTGAAGAACTGCCTAGGGTCTGATGCTTATGCTCAAAAATTCCTAAATCAACCTGAGCAATCCGCTTCCGTGCGATATTGCGATACACCTCTGCCAGCAAACCCACCTCTAGCCCCCAATCGGCGGGAATGCGGGTATTGAGAGCCAGATCACTGGTCAGCGCAAACTCTCCTGACAGCGGATAACGATAGGAGTTGAGGTATCGCAGATAGTCGCGGTAGCCAAATAGCTCCATCAGCGAGGTGATGAGAGGCGTGACAAACAGCCGGGTCACGCGGCCATGCATCTTGCGGGGAGACTCGCTCAGACGGGTGTAATACGCTTTGCTAAAAGCAATACCAAACTCGCGCTCAAGTAAGGGAAACAGCAGTTTGAGGGGGTAGGTTTTGTCATAGGTGACAATATCGGCGTCGTGGAGAGCGATCGCCGCTGCCTCTAGCGAAGCCACACCGAGCCCTAACCAAACTGCCCGACCTTTGCCTCGGTGCTGCATCAAATCCAGCCCTTGTTCCTGCAGCTGAGCTAGCAGCTTGGTAATTCGGGGGCCGTTTTCCCACATAACATAGGTCGGTTGGGGCAGCGGTTGAAAGAACTCAACGGCTTGGGAGTATTGATCGACGGAATCAGCGTAGAGGCTAATAACGACCGTATTGACAAACCGGCAATGGGCCAACTGATCGCGAATTTGCGTGAGGGCGGGTCGCTCTAGTTCCTCATACAAAGATGGAATAAGCACCGCTGTGGGCAAAGATTGACTCACTTCAGTCAGGTGATCGTCTAGTCGATCAACGTCACAACCCAGGTCATGAATTGTCGTAATGAGATCTTGCTTATAGTCCACAAAACCTCTCTCCTTATAGATAAATTATCATTATCAAGGTCTGGGGGAGAAAGGTCTGTCAGAAGCACTACGGCAGCACTGACGCTTATCCCCTAGCGCAGCCATCCCTTGAGACGAGAAGCCACCTGCGGCCTTCTCAGCTTGCGCATTGCCTTAGTTTGAATTTGACGGACGCGCTCCCGTGAAAGGTTAAACATATTGCCGACCTCTTCCAAGGTGTGTGTTTCGCCCGTAGTCAGACCATAGCGCAAAGTAATGATGTCTTTTTCACGCTCGGTCAGCACCTCCGACAAAACGCCCGTAATCTCTTTCCGCATCATGGCTTCGCTGATTTTGGCTTCCGGCGTTTGCGTATTGCCGTCTTCTAGCAACTCCATCAGCTCAGTATCTTCGCCTTTACCCACTCGGTGGTTTAAAGACAGCGATCGCCGCCGCACCTGCTGCAAACTCCGCAACTGATCGGGGGCCATGTCTAGGGCCGCCGCCAGCTCCGCTTCCGTCGGATTGCGCTGTAAATCGCGCCGGAGTTCGCGGTGGGCTTTTTTCAGCTTGTTGAGCTTTTCAACAATATGAATGGGCAAGCGAATCGTGCGGGCATCGTTGGCGATCGTGCGGGTAATGCCTTGACGAATCCACCAGTAAGCATAGGTCGAAAATTTATATCCTTTGTCAGGATCAAATTTCTCCGTGGCTCGATTGAGACCCAACGCCCCTTCTTGAATGAGGTCTAAAAAGGGCACGCCGCGATTTAAATAACGCTTGGCAATCGACACCACTAACCGCAAATTAGAGCGGATCATCCGGCGTTTTGCTGACCGCCCGTGGTGCAGCTTTTGCCTGAACTCGGTTTCTGTCAGGTGGAGCGCTTGCGTGATTTCTGTGCGGGTCGGGGCAACACCATGCTCCTCTACCCAGGTTTCGCGAAATTCTTCTAGCTGCCCGAGAAATCTGACTTGGCGAGCCAGTTCAATCTCTTCGGCTGGCTTGAGCAGGGGATAGCGAGCCATCTCCTTAAAAAAGGCCCCAACGGCATCATCGGTGATCGTTTTCTGATACCCCGGCAAGCCAATTTCTGACAGTGAGTCTTTGGCGGTATATTGCACCGATACTTCCCCCTCTTCACTCCAAGGAACCTCTTCTTTTTGGTTCGAGGATGGGGTACCGGCGGTTGACTCTTCGGTGCTAACAGACCCTAACTCATCATCAGCGAGGCCGACATGAGCTAAGGTTTCGGAATCAGTTTCTGGGGAAATAAAGAAAGCTTCCATAGGGGTAATATTGGGCTTCAAAAAACCTCGCTTTTGTGGCGTTTATACTCGAATTAGCAGCGAAATAGCAACCCATTTGAGAAAATTAATATTTTGATACGGGATCAACGATCGCCCTGCCAAGGGATTGGGCAGTTTTGCCCACGTGTAACGTTTTTCGGGAATTGTTACCGGTTGTAAAATCGAGTGAGTTTTCCACAGGAGAATAACGAAAACATTAAGAGTTTAAACAGCCTTGCAAGGATAGCGGTAAATGCGCAAAATGGCTAATTTTTTTGGTCGTCGATCGCTACACTATAAATTCGATTGATCAAGTGAGGTTGATATCACGACTGAGTCGGCCAAATGGGTAGAAGCCTTAGTTGATTGTGCCGGTGTTCAAGGGCTCTATACGTATCGCCTACCCCCTGACCTGACGATGGCGGTGGGGGATATTTTAAGCGTGCCTTTTGGGCCGCAACAGGTCGGGGCGATCGCCCTGCGGCTGTTAGCAACTCCCCCTCCAGATTTGGCAGAAAACCAGATTCGAGCGGTCACGGCGGTGATTAGTCGTGGTCTGTTTTCGCCTACTTATTGGCAGTTGATGACCCAAATTGCCGAATATTATCAAACTCCGCTCATTCAAGTGATTCGCACTGCTTTGCCACCGGGATTGTTGGGGCGATCGCAGCGGCGAGTCCGATTGTTGTCGGCGCTGCTACCGCCAGACGCGGCGACCTTTTTGCCCCCCGCTGCGGTCTGTGTGCTGACCCAGCTGCAGCAGTCGGCTAACGGCGACTATACCTGGCAATACCTGCGGCAAAAATGTCGGGGCGCTAATCGGGGCATTCAGGCTTTAATCCAGCGCGGCTGGGTCGAGAGTTATTTGGCCTTGCCCACGCCGCCGCAACCGAAGCGGCGGCAGGCGGTGACCGTTATGCAAGTGCCATCGCTAGAAGACAGCGCCATTACCTGCCGCCAGCATGAGGTGCTGACACTGCTGCAGCGTCAAGGCGGCGACCTATGGCTGGCAGACGCCCTGCAATATTGCCGCACGACCAGCGCAACGCTGCGATCGCTGGCTCAAAAGGGCTATCTCGCCATCGAAGCCCGAGAAATTCTGCGGCAGTCTGATCGGCAACCGTTACCGCCGGATCAGCCCAAGGTGTTGACGGCAGCTCAGCAAGCGGCCTTGAAAACGTTAACGGCAGCTACCGATCCCGGCCCTTACCTGCTGCATGGGGTGACGGGCTCAGGCAAAACGGAGGTTTATTTACAAGTGATTGCGCCGCGCTTGGCGGCGGGGCAGTCAGCGCTGGTGTTAGTGCCTGAGATCGGTTTGACCCCGCAGCTGACTGATCGATTTCAACAACGCTTTGGCGATCGCATCTGCGTCTATCACAGTGGCTTGTCTGACGGTGAACGCTATGATGCCTGGCGACGGATGCTCCAAGGGGACCCCCTTGTGGCGATCGGCACGCGCTCAGCCGTCTTTGCCCCCCTCTCCCGGCTCGGCATCATCATCTTAGATGAGGAGCATGACAGCAGCTTCAAACAAGATCAGCCGATGCCCTGTTACCACGCGCGCACGGTGGCCCAATGGCGCGCGGAGCGCGAAACTTGTCCGCTGCTGTTGGGTTCGGCCACGCCCTCCTTAGAGAGCTGGGTCGCCTTGGCCAATCTTCCCATCCCTACCCTCGCGGGCGTTGACCTACAGCCGCCTGTGACAGCCGGTCAGCGGCCTCAAACTGAGATGCCTGCCGCCCCAGAGACGATCGCTGCAGTCGGGGCAGCGACGTCAGCAGCTGCCTCTACCGTGACTGCTCTAAGTGCCGTGTCGGCTCATCCGCATTACCTCTCGTTGCCCGAGCGTGTGCATCAGCGACCCGCGCCGCCCATTACCGTGGTCGATATGCGGCTCGAACTGCAGATTGGCAATCGCTCTATCTTTAGCCGTGCTCTGCGGGCGGCACTCGAAGCGATGAAAGCCAAAAATGAGCAGGGCATTTTATTCATTCAGCGGCGGGGGCATAGTAGCTTTGTTTCTTGTCGCCTCTGTGGGCATGTAATGATGTGTCCGCACTGCGATGTGTCGCTGTCATACCACCAATCGCACAGCAACGCTGCCCCCCGCCTCCGCTGCCACTATTGTGGGTTTAGTCAGACCCAACCGCCGGCTTGTCCCGCCTGTGGCTCGAAATATCTGAAGCACTTTGGCAGTGGCACCCAGCAAGTTGAGCAGGCGATCGCCCAAGAACTGCCCCAGCTGCGGTGTTTGCGCTTTGATAGTGACACCACCCGCGCCAAAGGTGCCCACCGCGCCCTGCTCGCCCGGTTTGCTCAGGGAGAAGCCGATGTGCTGGTCGGCACGCAAATGCTGACGAAGGGCATCGATTTGCCTCGGGTCACAGTCGTGGGCATCATTGCTGCCGATGGTCTGCTGTATATGGCCGACTATCGGGCGAGTGAGCGGGCCTTTCAGGTGTTGACGCAGGTGGCAGGTCGTTCGGGTCGGGGTGAGCAGCCGGGGCGAGTTATTTTGCAAACCTATAATCCGGAGAATCCTGTTGTTGAGGCTGTTAAGCAGCACAGCCTCCGCAGCTTTCTCGAAACTGAAATGCAGCAGCGCAGTATGCTCAATTACCCTCCCATGGGGCGATTGATCTTATTGCGCATCACCAGTCCCCAGTCCCATCTGGTGGAACAGGCGGCTCGACAGCTAGCGGCCCAAGTCGCCGCGATCGCCCCCACCTGGGCACTCCTCGGGCCGGCCCCGGCACCGATTTTGCGGGTTGCTCGCCGCTATCGCTGGCAGATCTTGCTCAAGGGGGCGATCGCCGACCCGCTGCCTGACCTGAGTCAATTGTCAAAATTGTGCCCCGCCCAAGTGAGTTTGACGGTTGATGTTGACCCGCTCAATTTAATGTGACCGGGGCAAGAGGGAGCCCATTCACTCAAATGAGAAGTGATCATTTGATGGACTCGCCCAATTCTTATCACCCCGTCAATATCGGTATCTATTCGGCGTCCTCGCTGGCGCTTCTCTCTGGTGAAGCGTGCTTAACTGTGACAGCGATGGTTGCTGCTTGAACGACTGGGGATCAAGTTTGATTGATGCTGCTGGGGCTGAAATCGATTGTGAATTTCTGGAAAGGAAGTGTTCCAGTATAGTGATGACATAGCTGCCAAACAACTATTTCCATGCTGAAGCATTTAATTAAGCCCATCATCGGCCCATTTATCCTGGCGTTCGTCTTGCTCGTCACCTGTTTCACAGCGGCTCCAGCCTGGGCCACTGGCGTTTATCAAATGCCCGCTTTGTCAGACGACACTTGGATCGTTGACGACGCTGGTTTGATTAGCCGTCT
Organism: uncultured Halomicronema sp.; assembly: GCA_937899725.1. Taxonomy (GTDB): domain Bacteria; phylum Cyanobacteriota; class Cyanobacteriia; order Phormidesmidales; family Phormidesmidaceae; genus Halomicronema. The sequence goes on along the minus strand of CALCCA010000208.1, from coordinate 13,995 downwards.
TAATGAAGGCAAAATTACTGACCAGCTGCAGGCGCTAGCGGTGGAGACCGGTAACGAAGTGCGCTTCGTCACGATTCACCGGCTGGATTATGGGGAAACACCTGCGAGCTTTGCGGATGCCCTCATGCAAAAGTGGTTCCCCGACCCTGAGGCCCGCGCCAACCAGAGCATTTTGGTATTAGACGATGTGACGAACACTGCCGCGATGAAAGTGGGCGATCGCGCAGCGGCTTTATTATCTACAGAAATTGTCGATAGCGTTGTGGATGAAACGATTGGCCTGCCGCTGCGGCAGGCTAACAAGTATAACCAGGCGTTTTTAGGAGCCAGCGATCGCCTCTTTGCCGTGCTGTCGGGCGACCCTGATCCGGGTCCCCCCGTTGATGTCGCTTCCTTTGAAATGGAAAGCACCTTTGCTTCGGCTGAAGAAACTGAAGAAAATCGTGGTAATGCGACGATTATCGTGGTGGGCTTTTTAATTGCCGCGACGGTGATCCCGATGGCGACCTACTATATTTATCAATCCATTGGTGGTTAAGGCAGCGGTTGCTTTACTAGCCTGCCCAGCCGGTTAATCCGCGCCGATGAAACACTGCCTCCTGCAGTCAGCTCCCTCGTGGGGACTGCAGGAGGCTGTTTGGTATGGAGATGCAGCAAGCAAACTAATCTTGAACGTATTCTTGACCTGCCACGAGAGCCAGCTCAGCCCGCACAAATTCGCGGCCGAGATAAGCTGCGTGATCCATCCGGGTGACAGGGCAAGGGCGATCGCTCACCTCAAACACCGCGATACACAATTCTTTGGCAGTGCGTCCAGTGTAGACATGGGTGGATTGACGGGGTTCACCCCCCTGACAAGCGAGGGGCTCGCCAGTTTCCGGGTCACAGGCCAAACCTTTATCGTTAATCACATTGGTAAAGTGCTTAGCGCAAATGAGTCCCTTTTCGACCTCGAGATAGACCAAGAAATACCCCCCCGGATCAAGCTCGATGAATCGCTGTGAGAGCTGATTGTCGAGGTCAGTGAGTGATGGGGTGTGAGCTGGTTGAGCGATCGGGGTTGGTACCATTTGAACTACTTAAAGATGAGGTGTGCGGAGTGTGGCCATAGGCTAAGTCGGCAAAATTAGCTTAGGACTTTTATTCTAACTTGACGGGTGGGCCGATGTGGCGCTTGGGATCTCTGCTAAATACCTCGTTCTGGTCGCTCAAAAACATTGTCATATTAAGAGGTTTATACAGCGCAGTAGAACGCAGTAATTTAGCCTGAAATAGATGCTGGAAATGCTGATTGATAAAAGCTCTAAGTTGATATATTTTTGGCCGAACGCAGCTGATTAAAATATCTTTTGTCAAACATGACACGCTGTCTAGCCGCCTTGTTCTGGTCTGTGAAGTAAGCTTCAGGCTCCCGATTACGACGATCTGGACAAGGCCAAAGTCAGTTCAGCTTGGCATATTAAATAAGAAAAATTACACCTGCGCCCAGCATGGTAATCTCAGTAACCTTACTGAGTTGCTTGATCTCGTGATGGTCAAGATCCAGTAATCCTAGCTAGATCAGGCTATAGTTATGGGCAATATGCGTGTAAATCTATAGTGTTTTCCTGGTCTATGAAGGTCAGGCTACAGGTCTGCAACAGTTGTTTATCAGATGGGCATGGTGGCCCAATCCCTGGAAAATAATCCCTCAGCTTTGTGCGAAGAGCATCCTGCAGATATTGGTTGCTCAGGGCTGTGATGGGGTTTCTTGCTGGTGACAGCTAAACCTGAAAACTTAGGTTCCTGAAATGAGTATTCGTCATGTCTTCCATAGTTTAAATGAGTTTAGAAAGCGAATCTTTGTTCATGCTCTTTTGTCTGGGTTAGGACCTCTTCATAGTCATCTAGGTGTATTGTTGCGGAGATACATCTATCCGGCGATCTTCGGCAAATTTGGTGAACAAGTGCGCATTGCTCCCCTGGTCGAATTTGTTAATCCTGCCGGCATTTTTATTAAGTCCAACGTCAAGATAGAACCGGGCGTTAGCCTCAGAAGTCATGGTGCTATGAGCAAGATTGTCTTGCACCGTAACGTTTCCCTCGATAAATATGTGAATATCAAGACCCATAAATTAGGACGAATCGAGATTGGTCATCACACTGATATTGGGCCTTTTACCTGTCTTTCTGGCGATTCCATTGTTATTGGAAATGACTGCCTGATCGCTTCGCACTGCAGGATTTATGCCAATAATCACACCTTTTCGAATCCAGAAACTTTGATCAGGCGCCAAGGTCACTCCTACAAGGGCATCACGATCGCTAATAACTGCTGGCTTGGTACAGGCGTCAGTATTTTAGATGGCGTGACCGTCGGCGAAGGGAGTGTCATTGGGGCTGGTTCTGTGGTCACCAAGAGTATTCCGCCCTTCTCAGTGGCCTTAGGCGTTCCTGCCAAGGTGATCAAACGGCGAAAACGCCGGTCTTCTAGGCTTTTAGTCGAAAGCTCACGGTAGGAAAAGATTGCCTGCTGGGTGCTGGGAATGCTTGACTCCCCAGCGTTGTTGATGGATGTCTGGAACCTTTAAAGCGAGAAGTGGCGTGAGCCAATCATGGCAAGACTCGCTTGGATTAATGCGATGAGATGATTAATGACTGCGGCTCTCTGACCAGGTGATCAAGAGCCTGCCTTGACATCTTTGAGCGGTAAATCGGCATTAATGGCTTCAATTTCTTGCTGTTCGGCACGATTGATTTCATCAATGTAGTCCACCAAAATCTTTTGCAGACGATGGGCGTAAAACCGGTGCAGGCTGTAGTTGGGCTTAGCCGGAAAGCCGCGACGTTTTTTATGACGACCACCAGCACCGGGATCAAAGGTTTTAATCCCGTAATCGACGGCCCACTCAATTGGGCGGTAATAACAGGCATTGAAATGGAGATGGTTGTATTCTTCACCGCATCCCCAGTAGCGGCCATAAAAACGATCGCCTTTATACAGGCAAAAAGACATGCCTACCGGGGCCTCGACCGCTTCGCTATAGGCGGCAAACAGTACTACGCGATGGCGATAGTCAGGACACAGCTGCTCGAAAAAATTACGGGTAAGGTACTTGCTGCCCCACCAGCCAAACTTGTCGCAGGTGTCGGCATAAAAGTCATACATCTGAGAGCAGGTAGTGCGGTCGATCGCTTCGCCGGTGATCGGCTCAATCCGTAAGCCTGCTTTTTCGAGAGATTTGCGTTCGCGTTTGATATTGCGGCGCTGGTTGGCGTTAAAGCGGGCCAGGTAATCGTCAAAAGTGTGATAGCCGTCGTTTTGCCAGATGTAGCTGTGGTGCAGCCACCGGTTAAAGCCCCGCTGTTCCATCAAGGCCTGCCACTCGGGATCGGCATAAAGAAAATGGCAGCCTGAAATATGGTTGCGATCGCAAAACTCGTCAATTGCGGCAACCATAATATCGGTCAGCAGACCTTCGTCCTCGCCGGTGGCAATCAAGAAACGGTACCCTTCTGCGGGGGTGAACGGCGACATGCCGAGCAGCTTCGGGTAGTAGTCAATCCCTAACCGGTTAGCCACATCTGCCCATTGATGGTCAAAGACAAATTCACCATAGCTGTGGCTTTTGAGATACAGCGGTGCGGCTGCTACGAGGGTTGTCCCTCGCCACACGGCGAGATGATTGGGCAACCAGCCCGCATTCGCGACGGCGCTACCCGAGCGCTCCATATTATGCAGCCAAGTCCACTCTAGAAAAGGCGTGGTGAGCGGCAGTGCCATTTCATCCCAGGCAGCTTGGGGAATTTCCCTAATCTGACGTACCCAGGTGACCGTATATTGAGGCTTGAGCTGCTGAACCATAAAAGGGGGAGGAGACCGCGATCGCTAAACTCTCCTTAGCGTAAATCAATCCCCTTGCGGATGGCAGCGACGATAGTGCAAAAACACCTCATCGTTGCTCGTGCTCGTTTGCACGAGGCGTAATCGGAGGGCTAAATCCGCCTTGAGCCCTTGGCCATCGACTGGCGTTGGAGTCCTCTGCCCCCCGAGTAAGAGGGGGCACACCGTGAGATAAAGTTCGTCTACCACGTCTTGCTCAACCAGGCCGGCGATTAAAGTGCCGCCGCCCAACACCGCTAAACGTTCAAGACCCATTGCTTTGAGCCGTTGCAGCATACTCAACCAGTGGGTGGGTGTTGTCAGGGTCGGCAGAATCTGCTCAAATGCCTCCCCTGGAGGTTGCCACCGTTGCGCTCCGGCTGGTGAAGTTAGTAACCAGCGGGGCACAGATTGTCGAAAGAATTGTAGCCGCGGATCTAAATTGCCCGTATCAGAACAGACAATTTGTACTGGTTGCGGCGGTTGCCGTTGTGCTCGTCTCTGAGCAACTAGCTCGGGTTGGCGTACTGAGAGACAGGTGCCATAGGCTCTCAATGTACCGGCCCCAAACAAAACACCGTCTGCGGCCGCGACCACTGTTTCTAAATGTGCCAAATCATTGGGTGAAGAAAATCGAGCGGCGGTGCGATCTCGATCGGTAATCTTGCCGTCGGCGCTCATCGCCAGCACAACGGTCGTATAGGCCCGATTCATCGTGCTCGCCATGGCCTCCTGATGGTTGATGCGGTTGATTGCGATGGGCGATCCATCTTTTGTTTATTCTTCAAACCAAGTGGCTCGCCAAGCATGCTCGGCTTCCGCCCGCGCCTTCTCCTGCTGCAGTTTTTGATAGCGTTCGCCTAAGCGTTTGAGCTTATGCAGCGTCTCTTGCAGTCGGCTACGCCATAGGGCGGTGTGGGGGTCAGAAAACTCAATATCAGCCAGCCTGAGATTAATCGCAATCAGGTGGGTCATTTCCCGACCCGAGTCTTTGGTGTCAAACTCCTCATCGTCGTCTGGTAAGGCATCCTCTTCATCGTCGTCCTCGGGTAAGTCAGGTGGTTGATCCTCTTCAGGGCGATCGCCCCCCAGTTCCACCAGCACATTGAGCAAGTTGGGCGTGCTCGGTCCGGGTTCGCCTGCTTCCGCTTCCGCCGCGGCAGCAATCACCATCTCTGGCAAATCGGGCAAAATATCCACTTGTTTCAACAGCAGATTTGCCAAGCTCGACAGCGTTTTGAGCACTGCCCGCAGATGACGCTCGAGTAAGACATGTCGCTTTGCCAAACTAATGGGCGAGGGGGATTCTGAACCAAAGACGGCAAACAGCGATAGGGAGGTGCTCAATCGTTGAATCATTTCCGACGCTTCTTGAGACGCGATCGCCATGGTGGCATCGCCAGCGGCTGGTGTTTCGTCAGCATGAGCTGGCGTTTCAGGCGTTTCATCGGCTAAAGTTCCGTCTCTCTTTTCTGTACTCTCACCCAGATCGACAGAATGCTCGTCACCGATGTTGGTGACTGGGGCATCGGCGGCAGCAGTAGATGATGGTGCCGGAGTCTCACCCTCGGTCTCCTCTTCTGTTGTAGTTTCGTACTTAGCAGCGACTGCCGCTTCTAGCTTGTCAGCCAGCGTCGATAAATCGAATACTTGTCCCAACTGTTTGATTTGAGTCTGACCTTGGGCCGCAATTTTGCGCACTCCAGTCTGCACTTGCTCGCGCTGACTCACCGATAGCACCAAAAATTCATCGGGGTATGCCTGAGTACACAGATGATAGACGGCTAGTACTAGCTGTCGTTTGACGGCTTTGCCCAGCACGGTTAAATACTCTTGGTACAGGGCTTTGAGATCGTCATCAATCCGACTCGTCGATGTTTCCAGAGTGGTTAAGTCGGTTGAAATTTGGTCAAGGCTTCTAGCCATTGTTTCTGTACAATTACCGCTAAATTGGGAGCGAACAGTCCAGCGCGATCGCCCCTTCTCGACAATTCTAAAGAGTTCGTCAGTCAGGTGACAGGTGCTGCCAGTAAAGTTAACGGCCCGCTGCCAGCGATCGCGCTGACTCGAAGGCCCAAGTGATCGCGTTATCCATAAATAAAAAAGGTGACCACATTGGGTGATCACCTCTCTCACAAACCGTTATTTAAGCAATCTCAAGTCTTAGTTGCAGGCCTCTTTAGCAGGCACCACAAAAACTGGCAGCCATACTGAATAGCACGTTTTTACCCTCACATCGGTTAAATAGAGGCTACTTGGAACCCGTTTGAGCGGCTACTTCAGCGGCAAAATCAACTTCCTCTTTTTCGATCCCCTCGCCCAAAACAAACCGGGTAAAGCGACGCACCTGGATTTTTTCACCCAACTGGGCGACTAGCTGCTGCACCAACTCGGCCACGGTGATGTTTTGGTCTTTGATGAACGGCTGATCCACCAGAGATAGTTCCTTCAGGCGCTTGTCAATTCGGCCCTGCACGATTTTCTCGCGAATATTCTCCGGCTTGCTTGCCAAATCATCGCGGCCCATTTCAACCGCTTTTTCGCTTTGAATCATGTCTTGAGGAATGTCCTCAACTTTGACGTATTCAACGTTAGGGCAGGCCGCAATTTGCATCGCGATATCTTGAGCGAGTCCTTTGAACTCCTCACGACGAGCCACGAAATCAGTTTCACAGTTAATTTCTACGAGCACACCGACTCGGCCGCCCGTATGAATGTAGCTGTGAACGAGCCCTTCGGCAGCGACTCGGCCCTCTTTCTTAGCTGCCGAAGCAATGCCCTTTTGGCGCAACCATTCGATGGCTTTCTCTAGATCGCCCCCCGATTCGGTGAGCGCTTTTTTGCAATTCATCATGCCTGCGCCGGTTTTTTCGCGCAGTTCCTTAACCAATTTTGCTGAAATATCGGCCATAGTGCCCTCGTTGCTTCTCAAATCGCTTTATTGTCTAGCGCGCGATCGCAGAACTACTCTTCAGAGTCGCCCTGACCATCAGCCGATGGAACGTCGTCAGACGGAATATCAGCGGCTGGGACATCAGCGGCTGGAACATCAGCGGACGGAATATCGTCTTCGGCGTAAGCCTCTTCACTGCCGTCGTAATCTTCGTAAATGTCGCCCGAATCAACTCTGCCGTTAGACCCTTCATAGATGGCGTCTGCCAATCGACCCACAATTAGCTTAATAGAGCGAATCGCGTCATCGTTAGCCGGAATCGGAATATCTACGTCGTCTGGATCACAATTCGTATCTAATAGCGACACGATGGGGATGTCGAGCTTCTTACATTCCTGCACCGCGTTGTATTCGCGGCGAGTATCGATAATGAGCGCGACATCAGGGGGACGACGCATCGTTTTCAATCCACCGAGATACTTCTGCAGCTTCTCGAGCTCGCGCCGTAAAACTGCCGCCTCTTTCTTGGGCCGAAGCGCGAGCGCGCCGGTTTCCTGCATTTTTTCCAGATCTTTGAGGCGATCGCAGCGCGTTTTGATAGTTTCCCAGTTGGTCAGCATGCCCCCCAACCACCGCTGGTTCACGTAGTTTGCCCCACAGCGGGTGGCTTCCTGAGCGATAATGCCGGCTGACTGCCGCTTCGTACCAATAAACAAAAACTTTTGTCCCTGGGCTGCCGAGTCACGCACGTAAGCAAACGCTTCATCCATGAGCTGAGCGGTTTGCACCAAGTCAATGATGTGAACCCCGTTACGTGACGTAAAGATGTACTGAGACATCTTGGGATTCCATCGGCGGGTCTGGTGACCAAAATGAACCCCAGACTCCAAGAGCTGAGGCAATGAAACTACGGGCATCGATTTTTCTCCTTTTTGGGTTAAACCTCCACCTGGCAGCCTTCGAAAAGACACCCAAAAGGCCAAGTGTGCGTTTTTTGACAACTTTACTAAAATAGCATAATCAGCTGTACGGCGATTGTGACCGCTGGTGAAAATATTTCATCAGCTGGCTACGAACCGATCCCATCTAGAATAGGGACGAAAATTAAGTTGTCCAATTGGGAAGTCTATGCACGATAAGGGGCATCCGCCAAAGCGTTTGCACTGCCCTGTTCGAACTTTGTAAACCTATGGGAAGCGTCCTATGTCTGCCGAATCTTCACGACCTCCTGCTGTTCCGTCTCGTATGCCGCCCCCGCCCCCGCCCAGTCGGGCGGCAGCGGCGGCTCGGCCTGCTTCCCCCGCTTCCCCCCCGCCTGGCCGAAGTGTGCCGCCGCCGCCAACAGTGAGTGCTAAACCAGCACTTACGCTGGAAAAAATTGTGCGGGAAGCATTTGATAAGGGTTTTTCTGACTTGCATCTTGGGGTCGGAGAAGTGCCCCGGTTTCGCGATCGTGGACAAATTTCGACTACTGACTACCCCGTTATTGATGAAGCTACCTTTTATCGCTGGCTCAATGAGGTGTTAAGGCCCGAAGAGGTTCAGCAATTTAAGCAAACCTTAGATTTTGATGGTGCGGCTAAGTTTGAGTTTTCTCGTATCCGGATCAACATTTTTGATTCGCTGATGGGGCCGGCTCTGGTCATTCGCTTGATTCCCAACACCATCTTGACGCTGGAACAGTTGAACCTGCCGACGGTATTGCGGGATATCTGCCACTATCACAAGGGCTTGATTTTAGTGACTGGCCCCACAGGTTCAGGTAAATCGACCACGATGGCGGCGATGTTGGATTACATCAATAAAGAGATGCCTAAAAACATCATCACGATTGAGGATCCCATTGAATTTGTACACCAGAGCCGCAAATCGCTGATCAAACACCGCGAGGTTGGTCGTCACACCCTGGAATTTGGCAACGCTCTCAAGGCCTCTTTGCGCGAAGATCCCGACATCATTCTTGTGGGTGAGATGCGCGATCAAGAAACGGTCAATACGGCCTTAAAGGCCGCTCAAACGGGTCACCTGGTGCTGGGCACGCTGCACACGAACAGTGCCGTTAAAACAGTAGAGCGGGTGCTCAACCTGTATGAGCCGGAACAACAGGCCCCGGTGCGTGTCTCCTTGGCTGAATCGCTTGTGGCGGTTGTCGCTCAAGGCCTCTGCCGGACAACCGATGGCAAGCGAGCGGCCTTCCACGACATTATGATTAACACCGATGCCATTAAGGATTACATCCTGCGGGGTGATCTGGATGAGATTGAAGCGCTGATGCCTAAATGTGGCTTTGACGGCATGTGCACGATGAATCAGTCGCTGTACTCGCTGTATGAGGAAGGACGCATCACTGAGGAAACGGCGCTTGAAATGTCGCCGCGCCAAAATGAAATGGCGCAGATGCTGCGAGGCCGCATCTAATCTGTGCTGAGTGCTCGCTTGACTAGCCCGCTTGCTCCCCCGGTGTTTAAAGGCATCGCTGTGTTTACACCGGGGGGTGATCTTGTTTACTGTCGCGATCATCATAAAAAATCACAGTGGCATCTCACGCTTTGTGGGGCTCTGCAGGAACAGTTGGGCCTGCAGGAATCCCCCCACTTTTTGGTGCCGGGGTTTACGGCGACCGTGGATTGCTGGCAAGACCCCGCGACGCAAGCCTTGACTGTCGCTGCCGAAGCCTATCCCTTTGTCTACCGGTATCAAGGCCTATTAAATGCCCTGTTTGATTTAGGCGACCTTGAGTGGCGACGTATCATTCCCAGCCCTGAATATTTGAATCTGTCTGTCTTCGAAACCTATCGATCGCAATTCCCTCAGCTTTGGGAAAATCATGATTTGATTCTCGATCTGTCGGAATCCACGGTTGAGCCAGGCGAGCAGTCTTTGCCGCAGACGCCTGATCCGTCTCCTGAAGGCTCTGTTCTACGACTCTTCGTATCAGGGCATTCAGCCTTGACTGAGCAAATTTTAAAGACCTTGCAAGGCGTATTAGAAAGTTCGCGATACAGTCCGTACACGCTGCAGATGATTGATGTGTCTAAAAATCCAGAACAAGCGGAAGCTGATCAAATTGCGGCGACTCCTACTCTGGTGAGGATTTCGCCCCAACCCATCAAGCGCTTAGTGGGTGAATTGGACAACCCCAGGGCCATTTTGAGCCTGCTCAGCGATCCTTGAGACGGTTATCCCGAGTCAAGTGATGGAGACTCGGGGGATAAATGTTCACCTCTGGCATTGCCGGGATGGCACTGGTTGATCTTCCTATGAGCACCCCGGCTACACGCACCATGCTGCGAACCCTGATAAAAGTTGATTGACTATGGTGGCTATCCTGCTGGGTCATCACAGCGTGAGGGAAAAAGTTGTGGCGGTGCTGTTGGCAAGCTGATTTAGACGTTTAACGATCACCGTGGTGTGGCAATCGCCATACACAGCGATTGTCTAGGAATCATCGATCAAAGTTTGAGGTTGAGATGCGGCGGCTGGCGTGGAATTTTGAGGTTTGTATGATGATGGCCAGTGACGTCGAGGAAATACGTTACAAATAAAGAACAGACGTGCATCCTAATCAAGAATTCCTAAGGCAAATGCTCGACTTTCGCGCCGAACTACTATGCAGCTGTGGACTCGTCAATCGCCATCCTTAGAGTCATCACGTTCTCCAAGGCCATCACGACAATTGTACGGTTCGTCCGTTTTTGCTCGGCTACGCCCTCGCCGCATTGGCTGGCAGATTGGTTCTGGGTACCTAGTTGCGATCGCGATTGGGTGGGCTGGGTCGCTCACTGGAATGGTCATTGCCGATTACTTTCAAGGGCAGGGCATTCTCCAGCTGATTGAAGCGCAAAAGCAGGCTCAATTGCTGACGGAATTTGAGCAAACGGTTGGCCAGGCTCAACTGCATGGCACTCGCGCGATCGTGCTAAGCAACGATCTCGACCGGCTATCCGAAGAACTGTCCGCGTTACGAACGAATTTGTCCGAGGTTGCAGTCCTGCGCCAAACCTTCGATGCCTTTCTCAGCGATCAACCGGCTTGGACTGCTGCCGACCCCGCTGTGCTGAGTTTGCTCTTGGCTGATTATGAGCAATTGCTCAATCAACAGGTTGATAGCATTGTCACGACCTTAGAGGCGGAGCAGCCTCAAGACGCCTTGCCTGCGATTTTGTCCGCTGAAGTTACCGAACGATTGGATCAGCGATACAGTGACCTGACCGCGCTCATTAGTGTGGCCCAAAGTCAAGCAGCTCAAGCCTCGGTCGTGATGGAAACCGCCCAAGGCTTCGAGAAATTTATGATCGTCGTTAGTATGAGCCTGGCGGGTGGTCTGGCGGGTGTCCTGGCTTGGCGCACCACCCGGGCGATCGCGGTTCCCCTCGAAAAGATTACTCACGGGGCGCAGCAAGTCACCCAAAAAGCCGATTATGACGTCAGAATTGCGGTCAGTCGCAATGACCAAATTGGCGTCTTGGCCACCGCCCTCAACAATTTGATTGAGCGTGTTGCTGAGCGCACACAATTGTTAGAGCAGGCGGCTCAAGTTGCTGCGTTCCAGAATCAAGAGTTAGAAGAAACCCTAGCAACGCTCCGGCGAACTCAGCTGAGTCTCGTGCAGTCTGAGAAAATGTCATCTCTGGGACAGTTAGTCGCAGGCATCGCCCACGAAATTAATAATCCCCTGGGTTTCATTCACGGCAATCTCAACTATGCGGATCAATACAGTAGTAGCCTGCTGGCAGTGATCGACCAGCTGCGAGCAGCTCTGAGCGAGCCCGTGACCACTCCATGCGAAGAGTCTGAAGATATCGATATTGATTTTATTCGTGAGGATTTTCCGAAGGTTTTGCACTCGATTAAAAACGGGGCTGAACGCATTAATAATCTAGTCTTGTCGCTCAAGATATTTTCTCGCTTACAAGAGTCACACCTCAAGCTATCGAATCTCAACGATGGGCTAGATAGTGCGCTGCTACTGTTAGGTCACCGTCTGAAGCGGCAATCCCAACGGCCGGAAATTCAAATTCAGCGTTGTTATGGTGAGCTGCCTTTGGTGGAATGTTATGGCAGTCAAATTAACCAGGCTTGCATGAATATTCTCTGCAATGCCATAGATGCAATTGATGAACGGTGGGAACAGGCTGAGGCAAATTGGCAACCGCTGATTACGATCAGAACTTTAGAAGTCGGCGATCACGTACGGCTTGAGATTGAGAATAACGGTCTCATGATTCCTCAATCAGCTCGAGACAAAGTTTTCGATCCCTTCTTCACAACCAAACCGCCTGGTCAGGGTGTCGGACTCGGCATGTCAACGAGCTATGAAATTATTCACCGCCAGCATCGGGGAAAGCTGTCATTTATTTCTCCGGCAGCAGGCGGTTGTGGGGCTCGATTTACGGTGGAAATTCCCCAGCGACTGGCCGCGATCGCTGCCTGATTGAGTGTCGCAGTTGTTTGGCACGCGTGCGATTTCATCAATGTTGGGCAATTAGGCAATCGGTCGCGGCCTAAGTGTGGTCTTGATCGTTGGCATAGACAGTGTCTACAGCTATTTATAGCTGTAGACAAGGTACTTAGGACATCTTTGCTTCACGAAGCCTATGCTGGCTCGAGCCTGAGTGTTCTGACTGGGTTGGCGAGCGCTATACCTGGTTACCGCTACCTAGATTAGCAGTTTCTGGTCTGGATAATGGTAATTGAGGGATTGAGGTCATATCCTGTAGGCTGAGCCGCCATTGATCAACCACCTGACGTGGCGAAGGGGCTAGCCAGCGGTCATAGCGGGGATATACGGGTAAGCGGGGCCGCATTGTCAATCCCGCATTTTGTAATTGGTTTTTTAACCCAAGCAGCTTGGGATGGTGATAGTCGGGGTTAACTTCATCAATTGGGCCGATGCCACCCAGATCTCGCGCCCCGTTGGCGATCGCGGCTAGTAGATCAGACGGATTAGTCACTAAGTTGGGCGGAATTTGCAGAGTGATATCAGTTGGAAGATATTGCCGTGCTGTGCTCACGAAATTTCCTAAATCGTCTGCTGTAAATGCCGGCAGCGTTTGTAACTGATATGTGCCGGGCTGATGGGGCTGCAGGATAACTTCTTGGATGTGTCCCCAGCGCTGATGACAGGTGGCGATCGCCTTTAATGTGGCAATGCGATCAGACCGTGACTCCCCGATGCCGAGTAAAAGGCCAGTGGTAAACGGAATTTTCAGTTGCCCTGCCTGTTCTAATTGCTGTAGGCGCAGCTCCGGCGATTTACTCGGTGCATGACGGTGTACTCCCTGCAATAGGGCGGGGGTGATTTGCTCAAGCATCAACCCCATCGATACATTGACCCGTTTCAAGAATGCCATCTCTGATGGGGAGAGGGGGCCTACATTTGTATGGGGCAAAAACCCCATCCCCAGAGCCAATTCACCGATATCGTAAATTCGCTGCAGCCAGGCCGCTCGACGGGGGCTCTGAGGATGCACCTCACCGCTGAGAATCAGGATTTCAATAATCGACTGTGATTTTGCTACTTGCAGTCGTTCCTCTGCTTGTTGCAACGACATCCAGCGATCGACGAGAGGATCAACCCGAAAGTTGCAGTACTGGCAACGATTAAAACATTCGTAAGTCGGCACTAATGTGAGAGCGGGGCTGTAGGTGACAACCTGGGAGCTTGTGAGAAAGGTCGTCATATCTTCTTTGAACAATTTGGACTCACCGCACGGCCTTGCTGTAAGAACCGTCGCTGTAGCAACCAGGGGGCAGACACTAGAACAGGCCACATTGAGGATTGCGTCAAATTTTGATTGCTAGTCCCCTTGATGTAAATGCCTGTATTTATGCAACGACGCCTTCCTAAACCATGACAGTGCTCCTTCGAGAGCCTGCTGCCATGCCTCTGAACTAACGTAGCTTCAGCCATACCTAAAACATAACAATGCGACACAAAAAAACATTACAGAACATCAATCTTTTAGCTGCCAGAGGATTAAAATCATCAATCTGTTTTATCTCAAGAGAGCTTTGTCTGCTAGCCAATGTCTTGCTATTGGGCTGATTCAGCGACATCCACCTGCAGGTGTCACAACAGAATTGATCGAGAAGTCGCTTTACAAAACTCAGTGATCCCGTTAGTATGTGTTACACAGGGTTTACATAAATTTTGATCCCTGCTGTTTATAACTACCTTGAAAAAGGAATTATCCCAATCATGACGACTACACTACAGCAGCGCGAAAGCGCTTCGTTG
>CALCCA010000207.1 GCA_937899725.1 uncultured Halomicronema sp. | reverse complement strand
ACGGGGGATAGTGGCGGCATTGTGCTCTCAACAAATAACCTAACGCTGTTAAATGCCGCTGAAATCAACACCAGTACCGGTGGCGAGGGCAATGCCGGTTCGATTGCGATTACGGCCACTGGCGATGTGAGCGTCGATGGCGTCGAGTCCTTCATTGCCAGTGTCGTGTTTTTTGACGCCACGGGGGAGAGTGAGGGCATTGTGCTCTCGACCAATGCTTTGAACGTCAGTAATGGTGGCTTCGTGAGTGCCGATACCTTTGCGCAAGGCAGTGCAGGAAATATCTTGATCCGTTCTTTACCGGTGGGCAATCTGGACATTGCCCTAAATGGGGGGCAGATTCGGGCGCGCACGCAAAGCGCCAGCCCTGGGGGCAATCTGACGCTGCAGACCGCTGGCGACCTCACGGTTCAAGGCCCTGGGGAAATCTCAGTCGAAAGTCTAGACGCGAATTCCGGCGCAGCGGGCACGCTTAATGTGCTAGCCAATAATAATGTGGTGCTTGACGACGGGGTGGAACTTTCGGCCCAAACGGCTGCCGTCACCGGCGGCGGGACAGTCAACTTTGGGGTGGGCGATGCCCTGGCCCTGCGTCGCGGCAGCTTCATCAATGCCGAATCAACCAATCCCGACAGCGGTGATGGCGGCAATATCTTCATTGATACCAGCTTCTTAGTGAGCGTGCCCGGAGAAAATAACGACATCATCGCCAATGCGATCGGGGGTGATGGCGGGCGAGTAGAGGTAAATGCCGTCAACATTTTCGGTTTTAGTGAACGTCAGGGCTTGACTACCAATGAGTTGCGGGCCAACACGACTAACGACCTGAGTGCCAGTTCGGCCCAGGGCATCGAGGGCGAGATCACGCTGAATACGCTGAATCTTGACCCCAGTAGTGGGTTAGGCACCTTGCCCGAGGCGCCGATTGACGCCTCCCAGTTGATTGCGCAAACCCTCTGCGAAGTGGGGCAGGGCAGCAATTTTGTCGTCACGGGGCGGGGCGGATTACCCAGTGCCCCTGCCGATGCCTTGGGAGCAGTGACGCCGTGGGAAGACTGGAATTTTGCTGAGAACACAGCCTTGGATCTGCCGGCAGCCGCCCTGGAGATTGAGGCGACAGATCCGGCTGCACTCCCATTAGTGGAAGCCCAAGGAGCGATGCGAGCTGAGGATGGCCGCATTGTGTTATCGACTGAGGCGGCTGCGGTCACCCCGACGGCCTCGCCCCCCCTGAGCCAGAGTTGTCGCCCGGTACCGCCAGTTGCGCCATCCTCCGATCGCGCCCCAACCCCCTCATCATCCGATGAGGACACCCCATGAACCGGTGGCTGCGCTTATTGTTGTCGTGCTGGCTGGGCCTCGGGTTGAGCCTGGGATGGGGATATCTGGCAACGGGTGGGGGGCATCCGGCCTTTGCCCAAGCGTCGCCGATCGCCTTCGTGCAGGCGGGCAAAGCCGCCTACGATGCCCAGCAGTTTACCGAAGCCAATGAGCAACTGCAGCGAGCAGTGGATAGTTTTGCGACGGCAGGCGATCACCCCCAACAGGCCCAAGCCCTGGCGCTGCAATCCCTCGTGTTGCAAAAACTAGGGCAGTGGGATGCCGCTCAAGCCAACCTGGACGAGAGTTGGGCGATTTTAGCCGCGCTGGCTGAGGCTCCATCGCGGCTGGTGGCTCAGGTTTTGAATACTCAGGGACAACTCTATCTAGCCACCGGGCAATCGGTCGATGCGTTGACGACGTGGGAACAGGCAGAAACCGCCTATCGCGAGGCTGACGATTTGGCCAGCGCTTTAGGCAGTCAAATCAATCAGGTGCAGGCCATGCAGGCGATCGGACTCTATCGCCGGGCCGGTCAGACCTTAGATGCGATCGCCCAGCAGTTCGACACCCAGGCTCCATCGCCGATCAAAGCCAAGGGACTGCTCAGTTTTGGTAATCTCCTCAGACTGCGCGGCGAACTCGCAGATGCCCGCACCCTGTTGTCTGAAGGGTTAGCCCTGGCCACCTCATTGAATTTGCCAGAAGAGGTAGCCCAGTTTCATCTCAGTTTGGGCAATACCGAACGAGTCGCCGCTGCCCGAGCCACTGCGCTCGGCGATCGCTCTGCGGCAGTTACCGCTCGCCAGGCCGCCCTGAACGCCTATGTCGCTGCAGCCAACAGCGCAGTTTCCCCCTTTACTCAAGTGCAGGTCCGGCTCAATCAGCTCAGCCTGGTAGTCGCTGAACAAGAATGGGACGAGGCGCGAAGCTTGATACCGGCGATCGCCAATGCCCTGCCCACGTTGCTGCCCAGCCGCGCGGGCGTGTACGCCCAAGTCAACTTTGCCCACACCTTGATGGTGCTCAGCCAGTCCCAGCCGGTCATGCCAGGGGTGAATAGATCGGTGCCGGAACTCTTGTCCACCGCGATCGCCCAAGCACAACAAATCGCCGATGAGCGGGCGATCGCCTATGCGATCGGCACCCTGGGCACCTGGTACGAGCAGCAAGCGGACTGGGTAACGGCCAAAAGCCTCACCGCCGAGGCCCTGCAAACAGCGCAGACAATTCGCGCACCTGACATTGCTTACCAGTGGCAATGGCAACTGGGTCGCCTCTTTCAAGCGGCAGCGGATGCGCAATATCAGGCGGCTGGGGGCAACCCCTCTCCAGCGCTTTATTCTCCGGCTGATCCAGAGGCGATTCGCTACTACAGCGTCACGGTTGAAACCCTGGATAATCTGCGGAGTGAGCTGGTCGCGTTGAATCCCGATGTGCAATTTTCCTTTCGGGAAACAGTGGAACCCATCTACCGGCAGTTAGTGGATTTGCTGCTCCGGGCCGAGTCCCCCACCGCCACAACTTTAGACCAGGCCCGTGCGGTCATTGAGTCGCTGCAGTTGGCCGAACTCGACAACTTCTTTCAAGACGCTTGCCTGGTGGCCACGCCGGTCGAACTGGATCAGGTCGATGCCAATGCTCTGGTAATTTATCCCATCATTCTGCCGGATCGGTTGTCGATCATTACCAGCACCTCGGGGCAGCCGCTCCAGCACACGATGGTGCCTATCGACACCGCCCAGCTCAATCGCACCCTGGATGATCTGCGAACGGCCATTTCATTCCCCGGTGCGACCAATCGCGCGGCCACTGCCCGTGGCATTGGCGTGGTTATTGGTGAAACCCGCAACGAAGCCGCCCCCCAAGACTATCTATCGCTGGCCCAGCAGCTATACGACTGGCTGATTCGCCCCATTGAGGCCCAGCTTCAGCAGGCGAATCCCGAGGCGTTAGTGTTTGTCCTCGATGGGAGCTTGCGCAACTTGCCCATGTCGGTGCTGCACGATGGGGAAGGCTTTTTAGTGGAGCGGTACGCGATCGCCCTCACCCCCGGCCTGCAGCTAATAGAGCCACGCCCCCTAGCAGAACAGGATTTGCAAGCGCTCGTGGTGGGCCTGAGTGAAGCTAGAGACGGCTTTAGTGCGCTGCCCAATGTCGAAACTGAGGTGGCTGCCATTCAAACGCAGGTGCCCGGTGCGGTGCTGTTGAACGAGGGCTTTGAGAAGGCCGAATTTGCCACGCAGCTCACGGAATCCTCGTTTCCCATCGTCCACATGGCCACCCACGGTCAATTTAGCTCTGACCCGGAACAGACCTTCATTTTGGCCTGGGATGACCGCATCCAAGCCGCTGAGTTTGGTAGTCTCTTGCAGCAGGGCGAACGCCAACGCGGCGACGCGGTCGAATTGCTGGTGCTCAGTGCCTGTGAAACGGCGGCAGGCGATGACCGAGCGGCACTCGGGTTAGCCGGAGTAGCGGTGCGATCGGGGGCGCGTAGTACGCTAGCTACGCTGTGGTTGGTGGATGATGCGGGTACCTCAGTGCTCATGGCTGACCTTTACCAACAACTGCAGGATACGATGCTCACTAAAGCCGCCGCCCTGCGCCAAGCGCAATTACAGTTGCTCAATAATGAGCAGTACCAGCACCCGTTCTTTTGGGCGCCGTTTGTGCTGATTGGCAATTGGCTATGAGTCCACTGGGCCATCAGTCTGGCATGGGTGAAAGTAAGCTGCCTTGATGACCAGCCTCTATGTTCCGGTAACTGCCAAGTTCTCCAGCCCTCAATACAGTAGAGATATGCGCGCCGGGCTGGCGATCGCCAGCCGTCATTCCTTTAACTGCGCACAACAGCGGCAGAATATCTTGGCCGATCGCTGACATTCCCCGCCACTGCTCGGCTGCACTAAATCTGTAATTCTGTGCAGCCAAAATTGCCCAAGTCTGCAAAAATAGGAGCCTTGTGAGTTTCGCTAGGTAACGGGCTATGGGTCGAGCAGAAAGAGTCGTTCTGGCATATTCCGGGGGCGTCGATACCACCGTTTGCATCCCCTACTTAAAGAACGAATTTGGCGTTAAAGAAGTCATCACGCTCGCTGCCGACTTGGGCCAGGGTGAAGATTTAGAACCCATTCGCCAAAAAGCTCTCAAAGCCGGGGCCTCTGAGTCTTTGGTGGTGGATGCCAAAGAGGCGTTGGTCAAGCGCTATGCCATCCCCGCCATCAAGGCGAATGCCCTGTACGAAAATCGCTATCCCCTCTCGACAGCGCTAGCCCGACCGCTGATCGCCAAACTCTTAGTCGAAGCGGCCGACCAGTGTGGAGCCGATGCAGTGGCCCACGGCTGCACCGGCAAAGGCAACGATCAGGTGCGTTTTGACGTCTCGATTGGGGCCCTCAACCCCGACCTCAAGGTCTTAGCCCCGGCCCGAGAGTGGGGCATGAGCCGCGAAGAGGCGATCGCCTATGGCGAAAATGTTGGCCTCACCTTTGCGGTGAAAAAGTCTTCGCCCTACAGCATCGACTACAACTTATTGGGCCGCAGCATTGAAGCGGGCCCGCTCGAAAATCCCTGGACGGAGCCGCTTGAAGAAGTGTTCGCCATGACTAAGGCGATCGCCAATACCCCCGACGAACCAGAATACGTCGAGATTGAGTTCACCACTGGGGAGCCGACGGCCCTCAACGGTGAAGCGATGGAACTGACCACCCTTTTGCAAAAGCTCAACGGCATTGCGGGCGGACATGGCTTTGGCCGCATCGACATGATCGAAAATCGGCTCGTCGGCATCAAATCTCGCGAAATTTATGAAGCGCCCGCCCTGCTCTTATTAATCGCGGCGCACCAAGATTTAGAAAGCCTGACCCTGACCGCTGACGTCACCCAATACAAGCGCAGCATCGAAGAAACCTACAGCCGCCTGGTCTACAACGGCCTCTGGTATAGCCCTTTGAAATCATCGCTGGATGCATTTGTTGAGCACACTCAAGAATATGTCTCCGGCTCAGTGCGGATTAAGCTGCACAAAGGCAATGCCCAAATTGTGGGCCGTCAGTCGGAGAATGCGCTCTACAGCGAAGCGTTGGCGACTTATGGCGCAGATGACTCGTTCGATCATCGATCTGCCGAAGGGTTTATTTATGTCTGGGGTTTGCCGACGCGCATCTGGTCCGATCGCTTAGGGGATGAGTAGTCTGCTCGCGTTTCTCGGGGCTGTCATCCGTTAAGCGAAAGACTGACCGAGAATTTTTAGCTAGCCCTACGGCATTGCGGGAGCGATCGCCCGCACCCAGACATCATCGGTTTGCACATCCCCACCGAGCACAAAGGGCTGAGTGCCGACCGGCGCAAATCCCCAGCGGCGATAAAACGTTTGAGCCCGTGTATTGTGCTCCCACACGCCTAACCACAGCGTCGAAAACTGCTGCGTTGTGGCGTAATCAATGCAGGTTTGCATCAGCCGCGCACCATAGCCCTGACCGATCGCCGCTTGGTCAACATACAGCTTTGAGAGTTCGATCGCCTTGCCTGCCGGTTCAGCATCGGGCACGGGCGCATTGCGAATCAGTTGCGCATACCCCACGGCACTGCTGTCAGGGGTTGTAGTGGGTTGAGCGATGAAAAAAACGGATTGAGCATCGGTGAGCTGCTGCTCAATTTTTTCGGGGGTGAACCGATTGGCTAGATGCAGTTCCATATCGGTTGGTGCCGTGTCAGCGGCAAAGGCATCGAAAAATGTACGTTTGCTCAGCGTCACGAGCGGGTCAACGTCGGCAAAAGTTGCTTGTCTGATGTGCATGGTGTCTCTAAATCTCGATTCGGTAATGTCGGGTAATAGCCGGGAAAATCCTCAATCTGTGCGGAGTATTCGCAAATCCGCTGCCAACGCTGAACATACTCGACACGGCCACCCAGGGGAAAGAGGGAGCAGATTTACCCTGAAAACAGCCTGAATTCAGGGCATCGCTGCGCCGATGACACCTACAGTTTTCATGGTTGAGAGCGTCGCGATCGCGTTGTGGAAGATTGCTCCGAAAGAGCATAACTCGTGTGGGACAGGTCAACGCTTGGGCGGACAAACCTGACCTACGGCACCTCTTCTCAATCTCAGGAAAGACTTGATTGACAGCTCTGGTTCCTCTCCTGCATAAGGAGCTCATCTTGTAGGGGTTTTGAATTCTGCTCTGACAGCCTACTCTTGTTCGATGGCCATCCTGGCCGTCCTGAGTCGTTCATCGCGTTTGAGCAAACGGGTGATGGAGGCAGGCTAGGAAGCCTACCCGACCGGTTTTCTAAGATGCTTGCGCCAGTGGGCAGCAGCAATTTCGCTCACCCTTGAGAAGGCTGAAAGGTTAGTCGCATCAGGGGTTCGAGAAAACCCTTACAGGATTAGCATAAGGAGAGGTGAGGTGAGGTGAGGTGAGGTTCTTCAGCTGGACAGACAAACTTCACCGCCTGAGATATCTTCTTGCTTTTGGCGAAGCTTGTTCAGAAGGCTAAGGAGAGGCTGCTCGACAGCTCTGGCTCCTCAGCTCTGGCTCCTTTCCCACAATCCCCGATCAGTACCGAACTGGGCACAAAAAAAGGGATGCGCGAATGGCACATCCCTTTAAGCTAGCCGAGTAGTTGTTGTCCTAATAGAGGTTTAGGTCATCACATAGCGGCAAATATTGGGTGACTAAGCGTATTGATGCATTTCATCTTCGAGCTGGCTGACCAAGCGGTTATCCCCTTTGGCCTGGGCCACCTGCAAGCGACGCTCTAGCGAACGGCGCATGTTATCTTGGTGAACCTGAGCAGACTGTTGCAGCAAATGCCGCCGCGCCGTTGCCATGGAATCAAACACCGGCTTGAACTGAGGTTCTTGAGATTCCTGATTAACGCTGACGACTGCTTCAACTTCACCTTGGCGGTTGGTGTGGTAGTCAGCGCCCCGATACTTGAGGTTGGCCTCAGTTTGGGGAAAGGGTACGTGCTTAACGTAAGAAAAGTGGAGTGAGCGGCCCCGATACTGGCCTAACACTTCACTTTCAGACACTTCCAACACTGGGGGAGTGTAGTCGTACTCAACACCGCGGTAACAAAGTTTCATGTCTCGCCTCCTAATTTTAAGCTGGTCTTTGTTTGAGGGGTTCAAGAGGCGCGTTCCTTCAGGTCATTACCTTACTTCCGTCTCAAGGTCAGGTTCATTTGAGGGGCAAATGCCGATGACCGAGATGAACGATTTTTCACTATCTGTATTCAATTTTACTGTTTTGAGCCGTTGTCATTGAATCATGATATTAAAAGTCACACTCGCAGCTTCGGCTAAAAGTCAGTTCAATCAACGCCTAGAGAGGTTTCTACAGAAGATTATGAGAAGAATTCTTCACATAACTTATACAGTCTAGCGAGCCATCCGGGCGATCGCTTGAGTAGATTTCCTCATTAGAGCGCTGAGTTGCGTCACTGCCCCCGCACTCCGAGCCCGATCGACTATGCTGGGGAAAGCTAACTTTACAGAACGTCATCAACGCCGCTCGCAATCCTATGGAATGCATCATTAATCGTCGCGCCCAGTTTTCTGCCAGCCATCGCTATTGGCTACCCGAACTGAGCCCCGCCGAAAACCAGGCAAAGTTTGGGCCTTGCACGCGATCGCCGGGGCATGGCCACAACTATGTGCTGTACGTATCGATGCTGGGAGAGCTTGACCAGTACGGCATGGTGCTTAACCTGTCGGATGTCAAAAAGGTGATCAAGCATGAGGTGACTAGCCAGCTTGATTTTGCCTATCTCAATGAGGCTTGGCCCGAGTTTCAAGCCACTCTGCCGACGACGGAGCATATGGCACGGGTGATTTGGCAGCGGCTGCAGCCCCATCTCCCCATCGTCAAAATTCAACTCTTTGAACACCCCGAGCTTTGGGCCGAATACACAGGTAACGACATGGAAGCGTATCTCACCATTAGCACTCACTTTAGCGCCGCTCATCGGTTGGCCTTGCCGACCCTGGGCTATGACGAAAACGTCGAAATTTATGGCAAGTGCGCTCGCCCCCATGGCCACGGTCATAACTATCACTTAGAGGTCACCGTCAGGGGTGAGACGGATGCCAGAACCGGCATGATTGCTGATTTAGCCGAATTGCAAAAGGAGATCGACGACCACGTGGTCGAGCCCTTTGATCACACCTTCCTCAACAAAGACATTCCCTACTTTGAGCAGGTCGTGCCCACTGCCGAGAACATCGCCATTCACATCCTCGACCTGCTGCGCGAGCCGATCGCCCAAACCGGAGCCCAGCTCCACAAGGTCAAACTGATCGAGAGCCCGAACAACTCCGCTGAGGTTTACTGCACAGCTGAGCCAGCACCGCAGTCGGCGGCGACTCGCCCTGAGTTGGCGGCGGTGTAGTCCCCAGTCTCTGAAACGGCAGTTCGACCAGGTGAGGAGCTAGCTGCCCGAAAAAGCGAACCGACAGTCGGGGGTTTGGAGTGGCCAACCCCGCCAGTAAATTGTGGGGGGATAAGTTAAACGCGGGCCATAAAAGTGATATTTACAGGCCAGGAGAAAGCACGAGGTGCGATAAAGCAGCAGAAGCAGCC
>CALCCA010000206.1 GCA_937899725.1 uncultured Halomicronema sp. | reverse complement strand
TATCAGGGTTAACTTTTAGCTCGCAACACTCCAGTTTTGTCCCTGTACCTTGCATACCACGTTCTAATTTTGATCAGGATATTCTTTATTCTTTTGGCGCATTCATGACAATTTGCCGCATCACGCGAAACGATGCCGAAGTGCGCATCAAGAAAATGGCAAAGAATAATTGGAAGTCTGATTACGAAGCTCCGTCGATTAATGCAGAGACTTCTGATACTGCCGAAGATTCAGGTGGGCTAGATATCGAGAGATTTGCTAAGGATCAAATTGCCAAATTTTTAACAGCAAAGTACTCTGGCCACGGAATGGCTAGGCTTGTCGAAGCCATTCTCAACGCTAAAGGATTTCTCACATATCGAGCACCAGAAGGTCCTGATAAAGGCGTTGATTTGCTCGCAGCACCCGGTGCACTGGGTTTTGAAAGCCCTAAAATCTGCGTACAAGTAAAATCGGGAGATACACCAGTTGATCGTCCTACTCTCGATCAGCTTATTGGAGCAATGCAAAACTTTGGTGCTGAGTCAGGCTTGTTAGTCTCTTGGTCAGGTTTTAAAGGAAGTGTAGACAAAGAGCTGCCCGCTCAATTTTTTCGTGTTCGCTTATGGGATCAAGATGCTCTCATTGAGGAATTATTGGCATGTTACGAGTCACTAGAAGAAGAATTGAAGGCAGAGTTACCATTTAAACGTGTCTGGGCAATTGCAAACTCAGAGTTATGAGAAGCAAGTCTTACGCTAGTCAGATTTAGGATCAGACTACCAAGTCATTAAGCGAGCCATTACTCACTCTAAATATTTCTGCCCTTATCCAAAGGTATTGCCTGTTTATAGCTGAGTTCGACTCAATTACAATCCTGTTCAACCGACTAGGTCGCCGCGATCGCGCCCGCCCATGACCGCTTGATGAGCGATCGCAGCGGCCCAAATATGCAGCTCATCCGCCGCTGCCCGCCAAGACCCCTGCGCGATCGCGGCAATTTCCTGAACCGTTGCCGGCAACAGTTCTAGACCACAGGAAACCGCCGGCAAGCGCACTGCTTGAATTTGCCGCTCGGCCCATACCCTCAGCGTGGCTGCCTCTAACGGTGGCAGGCAAATCGTTTTAACCGCCAAACCCGAGAGTTTTGCGAGGGGGCTCAGGTCGGTGTGGGTGCCCGCGACGAGGGTAGCTCGGGTACGAGCAGTCTGCCCCAATGCCGCCAGCAGTAGGGGTTTAGGAATGCGATCCGCCTCATCCCAGTAGGCAATGTTTTGGACTGGGGGCACCTTAAAGCGGCCCCAACCTGGAGGATAGTAAGCGTAGATGCCGCCAGTTTGGGCTTGCCAATATCGCAAATGGGCCGTCTTGCCAAAGCCTCTGTCGCCCATGACTTGCACCAACTGCTGGGCCGCTGGCGCGGGAGCCTGAGACCAGCCGCGATCGATCCACATGCTTTGGGCCATCACCGGCTCTCCCAGCGCAAAGGGATTGGCTTGCCAGCCCAAGGCGAGATAGGGATTGAGCGCAAACTTGGGGTCAAGACGCAGCGAAGTCATCGCGGCATCACCAGAAACGGCCAGGTTTGAGTGTTGTCTCGTTTTGACGAACGCGGCAGTTTTACCCAGGCTTGCACCGCCCAGATGACACGAATCAATGAACCGTTGTAAGTAATGGGACCGCTATGGGGAATCGTCACCACAAAGGGGATATCGACCCTTTGGTCACGAATCAGCTGCTCGGGCTCCAAAGGAATGGTGAAAATTGTCTGCTCGTCGCGATCGCCCCGCCCCTCGGTATACCAGTGGACAAAGGCCCTGGCCTGGCGGGGGAGAGGGTGATCGGGGGAATACCAAATGAGCTTCCCTGATAGCTCGTTGCCGACAGTTACCAGCTTGTTGTGAAAATGCATCTCAAACATCACACCACCTCCGGCACAACTTCAAATCGAAAGTGCGCCGTATCTTGAGGAATGCCGGGCACATCGACACTGATATGAATTTCCCAGCGCACCTGATTATGCTTAGCGTCGAGGGAGGGCGGCCCCTCTGGCAAAACGGTCAGCTTCGTCTCGTAAGTAACGACCTGAGTGCCCATCGAAACGGTCATCAGAGGCAAATCCTGCTCCCAAAGCAGGTGGGTTCTAGTTTCAGTGTCGGTGCCCTGACGGTATTGCACCCATTCATAGCAGAGCCATTTAGCGGTGATTTCCCCTGGGCCCCGCGTATAGCCACGGCGCAAGGGCCGACGAAACTGCAGTCTAAAGGTCTCTCCCGCTCTCAGCGGATAAGACGCTAAGAGAACTTCTCCCGGATGGAATGTAGAAATGATTTTTAGCCGGCGCAGACCCTTCCAGATCATCCCGACGCCCGCTCCGGCAAACACGCCCACAAACAGCAGCATGAGAAACGTTCCCACATGAGGCGCAGCCAGAAAGTTGAACAGCCATACTGCAAAGAACGAAAATGAGGTGCCACACCAAAGCAGAGCAAACAAAAAGCTCCCTAAAAAATTATCTTCAGACCAGGCTCCTGTTTCATCGACCCACAAAAATCCTTCGGGGACACGCTCCGGCACAATTAAGCGCCCATCCGAGAGTTGATCTGTTGTTAGCGTTGACATAGCCATGAACGCCTTTGTGTAGTGAAACAGGGAACGATAGGGCGATCGCGACTCTGACGCGCGACGATGCCCTCTAACATCCTGAAAACGGGCCAGCTCAATCCAAGGTAATCCTTGCGCTGGGGACAGCGGAGACAGACAGTCTCCTGCATCCGGTCGTCCCCTCTGAGAAAAAATACACCCTGCTCTAGGCGCTTTACAGACATCGCGATACCACTCTCAGCAGGCTGAATCAATCGTGTTTTATCATCCAGCAACCATAGACGAGCTAAACATCCTGCCACGCAAGAAAATACAAAGCATGCTGCCATAAAACCACCCGAAAATCGACTATCTTGAGTTGGGCACAGCCATTCACAGACTACTTGCTAAATCAACACTTGCAGCAGGCCCAACCCCTACTGAATTCATTGCAATTAGCCCAACGCATCACCCGATAGGCTAATTGCATCCCGTCCAACCATGACGCGCGCTCCAATCATTAGAGTCACCGATTTAGAGGGAAAAAGAATACAGAAAGCAGCAAGAAGCTGAGGAGTAGGTTGTGCTATTGATGTAAGCAATATCCCGATACTTCCTACTTTTAAGCGCGTTGGATATCAGCAGTACAGTGAGCCTGGGCAACATCCTTCATCGATATAGCATCCAGGCAGCTTCACAAGACTCATGCCCACCAATTGCTGAGAGATTCCCTGTGAGTATCAAAGAATATTCGCGACGAATGATCGGCAACGCTAGACCGTTTAACGCTTGCGCAAGAGTTTATTGAGAGCTTGTATATTGGTTATTTCAATGAGTCCCTGAAGGTATGACATGACGAACACTAAGTTAATCGCCGGTCTCCTGGGTCCGACTCTCATGGTGACCATTGCATCGGAGTTTCCGCTGGTTCAACCGCACCTTTACGAACAGCAGATCCCGCCAGTTGTCTACCTGTCTGGAGTCATTATGTTCGTTGCAGGGTTAGCCATCGTGCGGTGGCACAACCGATGGCAACGCAACTGGACTGTAGTGGTCACGCTCTGTGGCTGGTTCTTACTGACTCTGGGGTTATTTCGGATGTTTGCTGCTGGACTCTACCAACAAGTATCCGGTGACGCGAGTTCACTCTTTTTCATGATTACTGAAGGCATCCTCTTCGCCATTGGGCTCTTGATTACGTGGCAGGCCTACGCCCGCGACCCGACGAGCGGCGCAGAATAGCCGCCTAGCAGGCGGGTCGGAGCCGACTATCAAAGCGCTTGAGGTGGATTCACAGATCAGGGGCAGCCGCTCAAGCAGGACGTTATGCCATCAAGCCTCACCACTGCGGTGCAGTGTAAGGAGCGTTTCCACTAAACCCTGCGCCGTCTTCAACCGGTCAGCTTCTGGCGACTGTGCCACCCAGGCCGCCAGCTCATCGAGCGAACCATTCACCAAATGGGCAAACCCCTCAGCATCCAAAACGTTCAACTGCCCCTCCTCAACCGCGAGTTGAATCGACGCTCGCAGCAGACCAAACCCATACTGATCGATCGCAGTGAGGTCGTCTGCCGCCAAAACGGCAGGGGCTTCGACAAACACCAGCCGTCGCAGTTCCTCCTGCTGCGCCACTTCTAAAAAAGCCTGACAGCCCGTGATCAACTGCTCCCAGTTAGTGTCGAGCGGTTGAATTTGCACGCGAATAGAGTCCGTGATCTCGCTGTAGGCTTCCACAATGACCGCCCGAAAGACGCCCAGCTTGTTGTGAAACTGGTGATATAGCGCCCCTCGGGTAATGCCCAAGTCGCGAATAATTTCCTCAGTGCCCGTGGCGGCATAGCCCTTAGTCGCAAACAACTGCCGGGCGCGATCCAAAATGGCCCGGCGCGTGCGCTGGGTTTGTTCAGCCTTGGTCAGTTTAGGGGACATCAGCAATCCCTGGCATAAAACATTCAGACAGTATGTATCTTGACAAAGTACAATCAGCCCTTATAGTTTGAGATACATACAGATTGTATCTTTTATGGGAGTCACCTCAAGGAGGGGTTGATGCTAGCGACATTAAATACGCGCCCAGCGACCACTGCCGATATTCCGTTTCTCGCCAGAATTGAGTATGAAGCCTCACTGCCACCGCTCAATCAGTGCTTTTGGGAAGAGCTGCTGCAGGGCACCGGCACTTCGGCCTTGCCCTTTATCGCCGCCAAGCTGAAGGCAGCAGCCTCGAATTGGGGCAACGTTTCTGACTTTTTGGTTTTGTCAGAACAGGATCAACCCGTCGCGGCGGCGGCAGGCTATGTCCCCAATCCCGATGATTACTGTCCGTTGCGGCTCTCGCGTTTAGGGGCGATCGCCGATGAGTTGCACTGGTCTCCAGCCACTGCGGCCGCCTTTCGCGATCGCTACCTAGAACTTTGGGGCGGCGATTTGCGCCCGGACTTTCTCACCCCTCAAGCCCCGTGGATTATTGAAAATGTGGCAGTCTTACCCGAGGCACGCGGCCGCGGACTCGGCAAAGCCTTGTTGAATGCCCTACTTCAGGCAGGGAAATCGCAGCAGCACTCTCATGCCGGCATTATGGTGATCAACGGCAACGATGCCGCCCGGCACACCTATGAATCGATCGGGTTTAAACCGTATCAAACCTTTTACTCGCATTACTTTTCAGACCAAGTCGACATGGAGTTTCCTGGCATCACCAAGTTCGGTTTGCGTTTCTCCAAAATGAGCCATTAAACGTTTCTTAGATATGAGTCCTCAAAACGCCAGCTCTACCGCTGTTGCCACCCAACGGATTCACGTGCGCGGGGTTGACTATGCCCTCACCGATACCCAGATTTCGGGCCCACCGGTGCTGCTATTGCACGGTTGGCCCGACAACCGCACCCTCTGGCGGCACCAACTAGAGTATCTGAGTGCATTGGGTTTCCGGGCGATCGCCGTAGATTGGCTCGGTCACGGCGAGAGTTCTATCCCGACCGATATCGGACGATATCATGTGAGCGAACTGGCGGCCGACACGATCGCCCTCTTGGATGCCCTACAGATTGAGCAGGTTCATCTGATTGCCCACGACTATGGCGCGACGGTGTCTTGGGAAACAGTCGCCAACTACCCGCAGCGTTTTCTCAGCTACTGCGCTCTCTCGGTCGGACATTCCGTGGAAATTTTGCGCGATATCGCGACGGGTCATCTGATTCACTATCTGTGGCTGATCTTGCACGGCCTTGATCGGGCCAGTCGGTATTGGTACCTCAGCCACGACGCCAAGCGATTTAGACACAAGTTTGCCTCACACCCTGATGCCGAGGCAGTTTTAGCCCGGTTGACGGGTGACAATGACACCACCTTTTGGACCATCTGGGAGCGGGCGAATCCGTCCTACGACGTTTTTCATCGTCAGTTTTTGGCGGGTCAGCGACAAAAACACCTGACAGTGCCCACGCTGGGACTGTATGGCAGTGATGACGAGTGGATGACCGCAGGTCAGCTCGCCCGCTGCTACAAATATGTTGACGCGGTGTGGCGCTACGAATCGATTCGGGGCGGGCATTGGGTGCAGTTAGAGCGCCCTGATGAGGTCAATGCCATCTTGGGGTCGTGGCTGTCCGGTCTAAAATAGCTGCGGCCAAACGGATTGCGAGTGGATTCACGGGTGCGTCGCCTCAACGTTCACCAGGTTGTTTTCTTGCAGGTAGGTGCGTAATGTCATGCAAAACCGTGCTGGTGGCGGGGGCGAGTCGGGGGGTCGGCTTGGCCGTTGCAGCACATCTTGTCGATCAGTGCGATCGCCTCGTGGCCGTTGCTCGCACGGCGGCTCCCGTCGGCGAGTGGCTGCAAGCGGACCTCTCAAATCTAGCGGGGGTGGAAACGGTTGCTAGTGCGATCGCCGATGAGCCCCTGGATGCCCTGCTCTACATGGGCGGCACTTGGGAAACCCATGCCTTTACCACTCAATATCGCTTTGAAGACTGCTCTGATGCCGATATTGAGCGCGTGATTGCGGTGAATTTGATCGCACCGATCCGGCTCGTCAAAGCGCTGCTGCCCGCGCTCCGCCGTTCCGACAATCCCAAAATCATTTGGATGGGGGCGCTCTCTGGTCTCGATAATTTTTCGGGACGCGAAGTTGCCAATAGTGCCTCTAAGTTTGGCCTGCGCGGGGCAGTGCATGCCCTCCGCGAAGAGTTGCGATCACAGCAAATTGGCATCACCGTGATCAATCCCGGCAACATCGGCACGCCAGAAGTTTTGGCAGATCTGGCAGCCAACAATCTCACCGGCGGTGAGGCGATCCCACTCGCCGATCTGCTCAAAATTATCGATTGCATTCTCTCGTTATCATGAGCCACCGGTATTAAAGAAATTGATGTGCCAGCCATGCTAGGAGACGGAGCTTGACCGGGGACGGCTGATCGAATGTTGGCGATCGTCCTCATCGCGGCGTGCTCAAGAACGACAGGCATATCCAAATCTATGAACTCTCCTGCTACTGCATAGTCGATTGAATGATCGAGGCCAGCGCTGTCTCAATTCTTTGCCATCCTTGAGGGGCGCTAAAGTCGATACCCATAAACGTGTTGTGGATTTTAGCCCGGAGCGTCAGATAAACTACGCCCGCAATCAAAACAGCACTAATCGCCGGGACATCTTGATCTACAGGAAACTCTCCCTTGCCTTTCAGAAATTTCAAGCTGTCTAGCGCGAGCTGGTCGCGCACCTGAGCCAGTTCATCGGTGAGTTCATTGCCCTCTAGCAACTCCCACCGCAAGATCTCTTGGGTGATAGAGCGCTCCTGCAAATCGCCCATAAATTCCAGCAGTAGATAGGTCATCCAGTCGGCCAGTGTTTCCGCTTCGATGGTCGATTCGTCTCCTACCAACGCCTCCATTGACAACCAATAGTCGCCTGCTTGAGCAAACTGCTGTAGCAGCGTCGGCAGACCCTCAAAGTACCGATAAATCAATACCTTATCCACACCGGCCTCCCGCGCAATGGCGTTCACACCAAGGCTCTTGAACCCAGATTCAGCCAACAATTTGCCGACTGCAGTCAAAATCCGAGCCTTGGTTTCCGCTTTGTCACGTGCCATAGAGCTTTCCTGCTGACTTGTCACTTAGTGGTGACTATGATAGTTTGTCACTGGTCGGTGACTTTTGTTCGTTCGCTTGCTTGAATTGAGGATTGGGCTGTGCAAAAAATCCTGTTTGACTTAGATATCTATCCTTACCAAATTGATTTCATGGGGCACGTCAACAATTCTGTTTACATTCAGTGGATGGAGGTGGGCCGAGTCAAACTGCTAGACGCCTTAGCCATGCCAACCCATGAAATTGCCCAACAAGGATTTGCGCCAGTCCTCGTGCAAACTCACATCGATTACAAATCACCGCTGTACTTGGGCGATCGCGCCCAAGTTGAACTGTGGCTATCAGAGCTGCGCGGGGCGTCTGCCGTGATGGAATTTCGGTTTTACAACGACCAGCGCGTATTGGTGGCTGAGGGCACGCAAACCGGCTTATTCGTCAACACGCAAACCCTGCGACCTAAGCGTCTAACGGCTGATGAGAGAGCGTTGTTCACGACGTATTTGGCATCGACCGCTGACGTTCACTCCTCCTAAATCGGCTCGCGATCACAGCGCGGTCTCTGAGTCATGCCATGACTGAATCAACGGTCGCAGGCTCAGCAGGTCAGGACAACTCACTCACACGACTGCCAAGCGCCCCCATCTTTTCAGCTCATAGCGGGATTGCGCAACCAGCAGAGATGCCGTCAAACCCACCGATACGCTCTGCAGCGCCGACTGAGCACAGAGCATCCTGCCAGGACTCAACCATGACATTCACCGCTCGGCTCATTACCTTTCGTATCAGTCATTACTGCGAAAAAGCGCGCTGGGCTTTGGATCGGCTACCCAATTTTCCCTATGTTGAAGAATGTCATCTGCCGCCGCTACACCGGCTTAAAACCACTCCTTTGGGTGGCAACAGTGTTCCCGTTTTGATCACTGAGAACGCCGTGTTCAAAGATTCAGCAGACATCCTAAAACACATAGATCAAAAGTCTCCCCCTGGTTTCAAGCTCTATCCCGAGTCGCTAGCGCTACGCCATGAGGTCGAACAGTTAGAAGCGCAGTTCAACCACCAACTGGGTGTCCTAATCAGACAGTGGGGCTATTTCCATGCCTTGCAAAACCGCACCCTGATGCAGCAGATGTGGTGCGATCGCGTTCCTACGTGGGAGCGATCACTGTTTTCATCATTGTTTCCGCTGACTCGCTACCTGGTACATAGCAGATACAACGTGCATCGCAAAAGCGCTTTAATTGCTTATCACCAAACCCAACAAATCTTTGCCGCTGTGAGTCATCACCTTTCAGATGGCCGTCGATATCTGGTCGGAGACTGCTTTTCGGCTGCCGATTTAGCCTTTGCCAGTCTGTCCTCTCCCGGATTGGTGCCGCCTGAGTATGGCGGTTGTTTTCCTGAATTGAACCAGCTGCCGGATGACATGATCGAACAAATACAAACCTTACGGGCAACAGCGGCAGGCAAATACGCCTTACGTCTTTATCGACAGGAACGTAGACGTAACAAGCAAGCCATGGACGGACACCACTTGATTTGACCCATACCAACCTCCGAGGGCACAATTTCGCTGCGGCCCAGCGACACCGCATCAATCTCAAAAGAGTCAACCTCACTAGCGCAAACCTTGCCAGTGCAGAACGTCAAGATCGCCCACCTCTGGTGCTGCCCCCCACTAGTGGGTTGAGTTAGCGTTGCATCGACTCTTGATCGGCGATAAAGGCTTGAATTTCAGACGTGAGCCAAGCTTTTTCTGGGGTTGAAAGGGATGTGCCGAATTTGTGGATTTGCGTGCCTGCGCTGAGGGCGATGGTCTTTACGGGACGACTGTTTTGGGTGTAAGCCGTGGTCAGTTCCACGCTATAGAGATCTCTGGCAGCCCCCTCATGTTGGCGTTTCCAGGTCAATAACTGGCGAGTCAGGGTGTAGCGATCGCCCTTTACTTCTAGTGACGTCTTCCCGACTAAAGCGTTGATTAGCATCCACATCATGCCAATACCCACTGCCCAAAACGGTAAAGAAAATAATGCAAAAAAGATCGGCGCGCCTCCGAAGATAGCCGCACTGGTCCAGATAAAAATAAAACCATTCCAAACAAGAGCGAAAAAGGCAAGACCTGCGGTTTCCCCCCGTATACCTGAGGGGGGGATGTAAATTGACAACCGTCGCCGACTACGACTGAGTTTGATCTTGCTTCCCGATGGCTGGTGGAGTAAAAGCGGGGCGCTAGGGTGATGAGATAATCGGCGACGATGAGTCGACACCGGTTTAGTCAGGGCATCGAGGACCATCTCTGCTGACTGAAATCGATCTTCGAGCAAGGGTTCTAGCAAACCATCGAGCCAGTCAGCAAACCGTTCTGACACGTTGACAACCGGTCGGAAGTCAATTTTTAAGCGCTTTTGGGGCAAGTCTCCCGGATTTTGGTGGGTGAGCAAATTGAGCAGCGTGGCTCCCAAGCCGTACAAATCCGTTGTGGGATACGCCTGCCCCCGAAACTGTTCGGGGGCCATGTAGCCATAGGTGCCCACTACCGTGCTACCAAAGGCGGCGGCTTCGCGATAGGCCGTCTGCACTGCACCAAAATCGACTAAATAAATGCGCCCGTCTTCGCTGCGGATAATATTTTGGGGCTTGATGTCGCGGTGAATAATGGGTGGATTCAGCCCGTGCAGATATTGCAGCACTTCCAACACTTCGGCGGCGATGCGTTCGACTTCGGTTTCTGAGAAGCGTTCCCCGGCTGCCACCAGTTCCGCTAGCGATCGCCCTTCAGCAATTTCCTGAGCGATGTAAAACAGTCGGTTGTCTGCCGTATCGACCTGAAAGTAATCGACGTAGTTGGGAATCGCCGGGTGATCCAGATCCTCTAAAACGCGAGCTTCTCGCTCAAAGAGTTCGAGCTTTTTCCAATCGTCCAGTCCCTTGAGTGACAGCTCCTTGAGCGCGACCTGTCGCCCAGTGAACGCATCTTCAGCTCGGTAGGTGATGCCGCTGCCCCCGCGCCCTAATACGTTCATAATTTTGTAGCGGGCTTGAATGAGGGTGCCGATGGGCTGGGTATCGTACATGACTCAAGAGTGAACGCTGGCGGCTAGCTGTCACTACAGTGTGCCCCAGCCATTTTTCTGGTGACCATGGGGGATGGCAGCGAGGGGATGATCGCGAACGTCACCGCGACTCATCGCTTCACTCTCAATTTCGTCTAAGTAGGCAGTTCCAATTAAACGTAAGACACTGTAGGTTGAGGTTGAGGAACGAAACCCAACGCCCGCATGGGTTACGCTATCGCTAACCCATCCTACATTTGAATTAGCCCAGCTACTTATCAAGAACTCACAACTATCAGCATCAAGGCTAGCACCCAGCCGAATGAAGAGGCTCGTCGGGCCAATTAACAGTTACTTTACTCCCGTTATTGACGGTATTTTGTGAGCTGGAAAATCCAATTCTGACCAACTCCTCAAACATAATAGGGTCTAGAAAAAGGGTGTCGTTAACCAAACTTGTCAGGCTAAATATGGCTGATCTAACAGCGATCGCGGACGTCTTCGGAATGACAATGGGTAAACTGTATAGCGGTAGAAGAGAATAAGGGCTTAGTTTTTATTGGCTCAATGATGTGTCATGACTTCCCTGCGGCATTAGTTCTGACACTTACACTTCAGTGAAACAGCGATGACTGCTTTGGGTACTCATCTCTCAGAATAGAGTGACTGACTGTGACTTGCCCCTTACCAGCACCACAAAATCCTTCCAGGAAAAATAATATAGTGACTCAGTCACGTCATTGCAGAACGAGCAATATAGAATGCCTCAAAGTCTTGCCACACAAGCATTTCAGTCCAGCATGACACCTACTCGGCAAGATCTTCACCATTCCTCGAATTGACCGTTCCTTCTCCAAAGCAATGCCATTTCCTGTCAGCGTTACTTCGAGCCCACTCTCTAACCTTTCGGGTTATGCCTTGGGCGAGATTCTGCACCAGGGAGCGCGGACGGTGGTGTGTCGGGCCGTACAAACAACATCGCAGCGTCCAGTCGTGATCAAGGCTCTACGCCATGATTACCCAAGCTTTAGTGAGCTAGTGCAGTTTCGCAATCAGTATGTGATTGCCCACAATCTAGCTATTCCCGGCATTGTGCGCCCACTGCGTTTAGAACCGCTCGGTCACGGCTATGCCCTCGTCATGGCGGATGAAGGTGGCATTTCGCTGGAGGCGTACGCTCGGCAGCGCTGGTCCCAAGGGACCAGTCTTCGACTATCGCTACGATGGCCCGAAATTCTACAGATTGCTCTACAGCTCACCGACATTCTCCACGGGTTATACCAGCATCGGGTTATTCACAAAGACATCAAACCAGCCAATCTCTTAATTCACCCAACGTCCACAGCCGTTCAGCTCATCGATTTCAGCATTGCGTCACGGCTCCCCAAAGAAAAACAGGAACTCCAAAGCCCCAACACGCTCGAAGGCACTTTGGCCTATCTGGCTCCCGAACAAACGGGCCGGATGAACCGGGGCGTTGATTATCGAGCCGATTACTACGCGTTGGGATGCACCCTTTATCAGCTCCTCGCCGGGCGCTTGCCGTTCGAGGCAGATGATCCTCTGGAATTGGTGCATAGTCACATGGCCAAGGTAGCGACGCCTATCCATCAGCTCAATCCGACTGTACCCCAACCACTCAGCGCCATTGTGGCCAAACTGATGGCCAAGAATGCTGAAGCCCGCTATCAATCCGCCTTGGGCCTGAAGCACGATTTAGAGCAGTGCTTGACCCAGTGGGAGAGTACCGAAACCATCCCCAACTTTGACCTCGGACAGCGGGATGTGGGCGATCGCTTCACCCTGCCAGAAAAACTGTACGGTCGGGAAACCGAGGTTGAGGCGTTGTTGAACGCCTGCGATCGCGTCTTCGCCCCTACGGCTGACGGCACCGCGCCCCCCAGCGAACTCATGCTGATCGCGGGCTGTTCGGGGATTGGCAAAACCGCCGTGGTGAATGAAGTCCACAAACCCATCACGCGCCAAAGGGGATATTTCATCAAGGGCAAATTCGACCAACTCAACGGCAACCTGCCCTTCTCTGCCTTGACTCAAGCACTGCAAGGCCTGATGGGGCAACTGCTCTCAGAGTCCGATACGCAACTGGCGCAATGGCGCACAGCAATTTTGGCAGCCGTGGGAGAAAACGGCCAAGTTTTGATTGACTTGGTGCCGACTCTAGAAGCCATTATTGGCCCCCAACCGCCTGCTTTAGAGCTATCAGGCCCCGCCGCCCAAAAGCGCTTTGACCGCTTGTTGCAAAATCTATTTGCGGTATTCACCACGGCAGAACACCCCTTGGTGATGTTTTTAGATGATTTGCAGTGGGCTGATGCCGCTTCACTACAGTTGATCAAGCTGCTCATGAATCGCAGCGGGCATTTACTCCTCGTCGGCGCTTACCGCGATAACGAAGTTGCACGGCCCCATCCACTCCCTGCAGTTGTCGAGGAACTGCAAAAAAGCGGCAAAGCGGTCAATACTTTAACCCTTTCCCCCCTTTGCCTGAGCGATACCGAACAGCTCATTGCCGAAACGCTCCGTTGTCCCAGAGAGCGATCGCATCTACTGGCTCAGTTCGTTCACCGCAAAACCCAGGGCAATCCTTTTTTCCTTACCCGGCTGCTCAAATCGTTGCACGCAGACGGTTTTATCCAGTTTGATCGACAGCCAAGATGTTGGACATGCGATGTCACCCAAATCACCGGGCCGCATCTGCACGACGATGTGGTGGAGTTTATTGCTCAGCAGCTGCAAAAGCTGCCACGGCCCACCCAACAGGTGCTGAAGCTCGCCGCTTGTCTGGGTAATCAGTTTGACTTGGCCACTTTGGCCCTCATTTCTAAACAATCAAAATCAGCAACAGCCGCTGACTTATGGCCCGCTTTGCAAGACGAGCTTATTCTGCCGATTGATGAAGCTTACAAATTTTTTCAAGATGACGCAGCAATCACCCCTGACGACTCCGGTTTAGTTCTCTATAAATTTCTGCACGATCGCATCCAGCAAGCGGCCTATGCTTTACTGACTGCGGTTGAAAGGCCCCACACTCATTTGAGTATTGGACGGCTGATGCTGGAACAATTTTCGCAGCCGGAATTAGCGCACCGTTTATTCGACATTGCCAATAACATCAGCCTCGGTCAAACGTTGATGACTGATCCGAGCGAGCAGTATCAGTCAGGTCAACTACTGCTAAAGGCAGCCTATCAAGCAAGAAAATCAATCGCTTATCCGATTGCCAGTCAATATTGCCAAGCGGGCATTGATCTGCTCGGATCAAAAGCCTGGCAGCAGCAGCGGGCGTTGATTCAAGAGCTGTATGAAGTCGGTGCTGAAGTCGCCTATCTCAATAGCGATTTCGAGCGCTCAGCGGCACTAATAGCAGTAGTTTTAGAGCAAGCCAATACAGTTTTAGAAAAAATCCCAAGCTACAGAATCAAGATTCTCGCTGACATCATTCAGAATAGAACGTCAGAGGCTTTAGAGACTGGACTCAAAATCTTATCTGAACTCCAGGTTAGCTTGCCATCAAAGCCTGGCACAGTCTCAATTCTATTCGGCTTTCTCAAAACCAAAGTACTCCTAGGCAGACGTTCTGTGAGTTCTTTGGCGAATTCACCGCTCATGCAAGATGCCTTTGCCAAAGCGAAAAGTGCCATCATCAAGGCCATTTTGCCAGCCGCTTATATTAGTGAACCTAGCCTTTATCCATTATTGATTTTCAAACAAATTGAATTACTTTTGAAGTACGGCAATAACGATGCAGCGCCGTCAGCTTATGGTTCATATGGCGTAATTCTGAGTAGCTTTTTAGGCGATATTGAAACGGGCTATCAGTTTGGGGAACTCGCCCTTACAACCATGGAAAACCCGGCTGTGATTCAGGGAGTTGAGGCCGGAGTGATTTTTACCACTTATGTGCTGAACAAACCTTGGAAATATCATCTCAAGGAGAGTTCACCTTTTTTACTCCGCAATTACCATCAAGCGTTAGAAACGGGAGAGCATGAATATGCTGCTTGGTCGATTTTTACCTATCTCAGAAATAGCCGCTCAGTTGGCATGGAGCTAACTGAAAATGCCCGACAGCACTTTGTCTACATCCAAGCTCTAGAAACGACTCAAAAGAGTGCAGTGCTGGATTATGGCTATCCCAGCTATCGGTTTACGCTCAAATTGCTTGATCGCGATGAAACCTTGACCAAGCTTAACCGCCAAGGCTTCGATGACGACAGCCTACTCGCGGCCTTGACGGCGGCTGACGATCGCTCGGGGTTATGTGCGTTTTATCTCTATGACCTCATGCTGGCCTATGGGCTTGAGGACTGGGAGGGGGCACTAGCCGCGATACCCAAATGCGAGGCCTATTTAGATGGGATCATCGGGTTTTATGAAGTGCAGCAATATTGGTGGTTTGCGACACTGACATGGTTAGCAACGTATCCCCAGGCAACTGAGCAAAAGCAGTTGCGCCAACAGATTCGGCAGGGTCGCCAAAAGCTGAAGAAATGGGCTCACCATGCGCCGATGAATACGCTGCACAAGCTGCATTTGGTGGAGGCAGAGCGTTATCGCGTATGGCAAAAGCCCGCCATCGCCGCCGATTTTTACGAGCGCGCTATCACTGGCGCTAAAGACCACGACTATCCTCAGGAAGCCGCCTTGGCCAATGAACTCGCCGCCAAATTTTATCTGAACTGGGGTAAAGAAAAAGCCGCCGCTGGCTACCTGCAGGCGGCTTACTACGGTTATGCCCGATGGGGTGCTAAAGCGAAAACTCAAGATTTAGAACACCGCTACCCTCATCTGTTACAGCCCGTGCTTCAGCCAACCATGGGGAGCCCCTTGGCAACGCTGGAGATGATTGCGACGCCCCATCTGACTCGACCGGGAACCGTAGATCTCGACCAAACCGTTGGCCATCAGCTAAGCCATCTGTATAGCGGGCTGGATTTTGCGACCTTGATCAAAACATCACAGGCTTTAGCCAAGACTGTGCAGTTAGATGATCTCTTGCGACAGCTCACACAAATCCTGCTGCAAACGTCGGGCGGCGATCGCTGCGCCCTCATCCTGTCTGATAACAAAGACTCATGGCAGGTCAGAGCGACGGCGACGCCAGAAAGGATGGAGCTGGGCAACGTGCCGTTTGAGGACAGTCCGGAGGTGCCGATCAAGCTAATTCAATACGTTAAAAACACCCAAGCGGTCGTCGTCATTGATGACCACCAGACCGACTTGCCGGTTATGGATCAGTGGCTGAAGCAGCAGCAGCCTAAGAGCGTGTTGGGCATTCCCATGCTCAATCAAGGGCGATTGCTGGGAATTGTGCAACTAAGCCATCAATCAGCCAGCGGTGTGTTTACCTACGATCGCATCCTGATGGTCAATTTTTTGTGTACCCAAGCCGCGATCGCCCTCGAAAATGCTCGCCTCTACAACACGTTAGAAAATCACTCGCAAACCCTCGAAGCTAAAGTTGTCGAACGCACCACCGCGCTGCAAATCAGCGAAGAACGTCTCCGCTTTGCTCTGGGGGCGGCCAAACAAGGCTTTTACGACATGAATGTGCAAACCGGTGAGACCGTGGTCAGCTCCGAATATGCGCTGATGTTAGGACACGACCCATCCACTTTTGAGGAAACCAGAAAGCTTTGGCAGGCTCGTCTCCATCCGGATGATGTCGAACGAACGAATCAGGCATACCAAGCCTATGAAGCCGGTAAAACCGCTCAATATAAAGTCGAGTTTCGCTTGCGCACACAGCCAGGAGACTGGAAGTGGATACTTTCGATGGGGCAGTTCACGGCATGGGATGAGGCTGGACAACCCACCCGCCTATTGGGCACTCACACCGACATTAGCGATCGCAAATTTGCCGAAATTCAGCTAGAAGCCCAGAATGCTCTCTTAGCAAAAATTGCCCA
The DNA here is from genome assembly GCA_937899725.1 of uncultured Halomicronema sp. Taxonomy (GTDB): domain Bacteria; phylum Cyanobacteriota; class Cyanobacteriia; order Phormidesmidales; family Phormidesmidaceae; genus Halomicronema. The sequence continues at coordinate 2,753 of CALCCA010000206.1, read as the reverse complement.
AGGCCAGCCGTTGACGGACGTGCTGCATACCCTGATTAAGACAGTAGAGCACAACCTAGATGGGGTCCTCTGTTCAGTCTTGTTACTTGACAAAGAGCAGCGATTTCGGCCGGGAGCGGCCCCAAGCTTGCCGAGGGATTACAACCAGGCACTGGTGGGTCTGCAGATTGGCGAAGGGGTAGGATCTTGTGGCACCGCAGCTTTTCGTAACGAGACCGTGATTGTGGCCGATATTGCCACTGATCCGCTCTGGTGTCCTTACACCGACTTGGCTTTGAGCTACGGGTTAAGGGCCTGTTGGTCCAGTCCGATTACAACTCGGGGAGGGGAAGTGCTCGGCACCTTTGCGATGTATTACCGCCAAGTGAGATCGCCTCAACCTCACGAATTACAGACCATTACGCAAATGGCTCATATTGCGGGTATTGCCCTTGAGCGCCATCAGGCGGAAGCAAAACTCCGTCAGAGCGAAGCGACTTTGCTCAGAGCTCAGCAGGTCGCCCACGTGGGGAACTGGGAATTGGACTTGGCGAATCAAATGCTGACTTGGTCGCCCGAAATGTTCCGCATCTATGGATTAGACCCCAGCGCCTCAGCTCCTTCCTACGAGGCATATCTGCAGCTACTGCCAGAGACCGTTCGCAACCGCTTGCAACAGTGCGCCACCGCCGCGATCGCTGACAGTGATGTCCACACCCTGGAATACAGCCGCTCTCAAGCAGATGGCTCTTGGGGATACTACGAGTGGCGGGCCGAGATCGAGCGCGATGCCGAGGGTCAGGCCATGCGACTGTTTGGCACGACCCTTGATATTACTGATCGCAAACAAACTGAAATCGCCCTGCAAAATCTCATTGCCGGCACGGCAGCCACCACAGGGCAAGACTTTTTTCCCGCACTGGTACAACATATCGCCCAAGCCTTAGAAGTTGACTATGCTGTCATCACGCAAAAAGATGATCAGCAGCTGAAGACAATCGCATTTTGGGCTAATGGCACTTTACTGCCCGAATATACCTATCCGCTGATTCAGACTCCCTGTGAGCAAGTGTTTATCAGTGGCGAGTTTGTGTGTGAGCGCAATGTTCAGCAAGCTTTTCCTAACGACCTCGACCTCATCGAACTAGAGGCAGAAAGCTATCTAGGGGTAGTATTACCCGCTTCTCAGGGACCAGCTCTGGGACATTTGTTTATTCTCCATAAACAACCCATCGCCAACTTGCAGTTCGCCAAGCAAATTCTCCACGTCTTTGCAGCTCGTGCCGCTGCCGAGCTCGAACGCCAGCAAACTCAAGCCCTGATGACCCACAACGCTTTGCATGATCCGCTCACGGGATTACCCAATCGCACCCTGTTGTCTGATCGGCTCGAACTCGCGGTTCAACGCGCCCAACGACAAGACAACTACCGCTATGCCGTAGTGTTTCTCGATCTCGATCGCTTCAAAGTGATCAACGACAGCCTCGGCCATGTCGTGGGTGATCAGCTCTTAATAGCGATCGCTCAGCGGTTAAAAACTCATTTGCGGCAGATTGATTTGGTGGCCCGGCTCGGCGGCGATGAATTTTTGATTTTGCTAGAAGACATTACCAGTACCGAAGAAATCACTCACATTGCCGAGCGAATTTTGACGGATTGTCAAACCCCCATCACGATTGACAGTCATCAAATTTTTACCAGTTTCAGCATTGGCATCGTGATGGGCAACCACGCCTATCGACATGCTGCCGAACTCATTCGCGACGCTGATATTGCCATGTATCAAGCGAAGTCCCAGGGGCAAAATTCCTATCGGTTCTTTGATACGGCCATGCATACTGAAGTACTGAGTCGCCTCACGTTGGAAACGGAGCTCCGCCAAGCCCTCGATCAGCAGGAGCTAACCATCCACTACCAGCCGATTATGAGTCTGCCTCACCAGCACCTCGTCGGCTTCGAGGCGCTGGTGCGCTGGCAGCATCCCACCCGAGGGCTGATTGGGCCTGATGAGTTTATTCCAGTGGCTGAGGAAACTGAATTAATCGCGCAGATTGATAGTTGGGTACTTAAGCAAGCTTGCCAACAGTTAGCCGATTGGCAACAGCAATTTACCGCTTGCGCTGATCTCAAAATTAGCGTTAACCTCTCAGCTCAAGATTTGTACAAGGCCAATCTGCTGAAAGAAATCGATCAGGTTTTAGAGCATACGGGGCTATCGGGACAGGCCATCGCGCTAGAAATTACCGAGAGCACTCTGATTAAAGAGTTTAGCCAAACCATTGATTTATTGATGCAGCTGGCCGCTAGAGGGGTGCAGATCAGTATTGATGATTTCGGGACTGGCTATTCTTCCCTCAGTTATCTACATCGTTTGCCGGTCAATAATTTGAAAGTTGATCGCTCATTTGTGAGTCAGATGGCATCAGAACCACGCAATTATCAGGTGGTTAGCACCATTATGACGCTCAGTCAGCAGCTCGGGCTGACAACGATCGCAGAAGGTATTGAGACCTCCCAGCAGTTGCAGCAATTGGAAGCTTTGGGCTGCCAACTGGGTCAAGGTTACTTGTTCGCGAAACCGTTAACAGCCCTTGACATCGAAACTCTTTTGCTTCGCAAGTATCAGAACTAAGTGCCCGAGTTCAGCAAGCACCACTTACAGGCATTGCGCACCACCCCATCCTCATTTTGATGCCACGCTTTCGAGAATTTACCGCGAGCCCTGAAGTTGGCTGGGGGCCTTGACTTGCAGCGGCAGTTCATTCTGCTGTGCG
>CALCCA010000205.1 GCA_937899725.1 uncultured Halomicronema sp. | reverse complement strand
GAGTGCTGCCAATATTAACGCTCTCTTGGCGGCATGACTTTTTCAGCAAGCCCTAGATAGGCGAAAAAGCAGACGATTGCAGTTGATAGACCGTTGGGGTCACATCAGAAACCTTTTGTACCGTGCGAGTAAACTGCCAATCAGCCGTGGTCAGCGCATCGTGGGCGGCGGCAGTGAGCAAGATCTCATCATCGCCGGCGATGTCTTCACCGAGTTTGGAAGCCAGGTTAATTTCGTTGCCGTACAGATTGTGTTCACCCACCACCAGCACTTCGCCATAGCCAATGCCAATGCTGGCGTGAATGTTGATGGCATTCAGTTCGCCCAGCAGATGCCCCGTCGCCTCAAGGGCCGCATCAGGCGTGGCAAAAGCTGCGTACAGATTGTCCGCATCCTGCTTAAAAACTCTGCCTTGGTGAGCTTCCAAGATGGGGGTCGCCGTTTCTCTTAACGCATAAATCTTTTGCAGGGTAGGAATGATGCCCTGTTCTTGAGTCTGGCGCGAAAACCCGACCATGTCGAGCACCACGATCGCCCGAGTCGCGAGAAAGCGATCGCGGATATCTGCATCAATTTCATTTGCTCGGCGAGAGTCTTGGCGACGTTGCCTCAAGAGCGCTTCTAGCTGTTGCTCGTCTGACAGCGTGGTGGGAACAGACTGCACCATGGCCAATGATCTCCGGTAAGGGTGGGGGATTTTGCGATCGCGTCGTGACTGCCTAAATCAGGTCTTTAAGCATTCGCTTTTATCAGTAGCCGGTTTAGGCTTGCTGAGGCTCAGTGGTGCCTCAGCACCCGCCATACGACGATTTGCACCCTATCAGTTTGGTGGCTGTTCCCAAAACTACTGGGGTGACCACCATTGCCCAGGTTGCCCAATTCTGCTCAAAATGCTTGGCATCATTAGGATTCTCAACACCCACTGTTAGACTGCGGCGCTAATTCATAGACGATTGCCGATGACTTGAGAGCCTGGGGGCAAAGGGGCAGAAAAACTGGCAGGGTCGTTTTAGCGCACATCCCTAACCGATATTGAGGCGAGCCACAGAGGCGTTGAAGGCGGGTTTGCCGATGTGTGATAGGGTTGCTCTCTGAGTTGGCGATCGAGGCTGTGAGTTTCTTTGAAATAGCTCCAAATGTGATGCGGTTCGCTCTATGAACCAGCGGTTGCTGAGCTGGCTCATGCGCCTTTATCAGTCACCTTGGGCCGCCCTCGCGATCGCGGCTGGTTTCGGTCTGATCGCGACGCTCAATCACAGCCCCTGGCGCGACGAGATGAATGTTTGGCTGATTGCCCGAGACAGTCCGACGCTGGCCGCGCTGGTTGAAAATATTCACTACGATCGCGCCCACCCAGGGTTATGGCACCTCATCGTCGCTGCCTTGCACACCGGGTTCGGCCATCCTCTCGCCATGCAAGTATTTCACTGGCTGCTGGCGATAGGTAGTCTGACCTTGTTTTGGCGCTGCAGTACATTTTCCCAGGGACAAAAGTGGCTGTTTACTTTTGGCTACCTGCCCTTTTATGAATATTCCGTCATCGCTCGCAACTATGCGGTGGCGATGTTTTTGCTGTTTGCGATCTGTGCCGTGTGGCCGACGCGACGGCAGGCTTACTGGCCCCTGGCGGGGTTGGTGGCGCTGTTGGCTAATAGCAATGTGTACGCCTTGTGGATGGCGATCGCGATCACGCTGACCCTAGCGCTAGAACTGTTGATTGAGGCTAAACGTCCGCGTCCCTGGCTTGATATTGTCGGCAGTGGCTTGCTGATTATGGTTGGCTGTGCGGTGTCGCTGCACTTTATTTTGCCGCCGAGTGAGGTGGCCAATTCAGCCCTGGGCGAATCCTTTTTCTACTTTGATTTGGATCGTTTGCTCAGCACGATAGGGCGCTTTTTCGCCGGATATTACACCGTGATTCCTAACCGCAAGCGGCTGCTTGATGTGGTGGTGTGTACGCTGGCGGCGATCGCGGCGTTTGTTTTGGTGAGTTTGCACCTGATCAGAAAGCCCTATGCCTTGACGTTTTATTTGGCTGCAAACGGTCTCATTTTGGGGTTTACCTATGCCAAGTTCATGCCCCGGTTTATTCGGCACTTTGGCAATTTTTATCTGGTGCTATTTGCCGCTCTGTGGCTGGCTCAGCAGTTTGCTGAGTCAGCCGCCATTACCCGCCATTGGCCGCTACTCGAAAGATGGTCAGCCCGATCTCAGCGTGGTTTTCGGCTGGTGCTTACAACGGTTTTAGTCGTCAACTTGGTCAGCGGCCTGTATTGGTTTGGATTAGATCTGGCGGTGCCCTACTCGGCGGGTCGGGCAGCGGCAGCATATATCCGACAGGCTGACCGACAAACCGCCTTTATGGTGGGCAGCCGCGATGCCGAACTTGCTCCGTTGAGTGGTCATCTCGGGCGACAAATTTATTATCCTGAGCGGCAAGATTTGGGCAGCTATACGCTGTTTTTTAAGGGCGATCGCCAGCCGGTTGAGCAAGCTGAAGTGCTGCGTCAGGTCAGCGATCTTTTGCCCACCCATGCCGAAATTTTGCTGGTATTAACCGATCCGTTGACCGTACCGGCCCCTGGGTTAGCGATCACCCCGTTAGCGGCATTTGAGCGATCGCAAAACGAAACTTACTTCCTCTATGGGGTGCGTGCAGAATTGTGAGCTTGGTCTGAGCGATCGCTCGGATGGGAATTATCGAGCTAGTGAGTGCGGGCAGTTGAGGCGATCGACAAAATTCATCCTCACTCTTCGTCCACTGGCATGAATCAAAGGGAAACGCTGTTTTGAGAGGCAGTAAAATAGTTGGTAATTGATATCGTTGCTGCTATGACCGACTTGTCCGTCGAAGCTCGTCTAGATCGCTTAGAAAACCTCATGGCAACCGCTGGGGACATGATGTTGCAAACGCTTGAGTTATCTCGACAGAATTTGCAACGGGCTGACCGCATCGAACAGCAAACTGAGCGGAACTCTCGGCAAATTGAGCAGAACTCTCAGCAAATTGAGCAGACCTTCCGGTTCCACAGTCAGCTAGAGCAAACGATGGCTCAATTGGCGCTGGATGAAACCAGATATCGAGCAGAGTTTGCGACCTTTGAGCGAACGACGCAGGCGTTGTTGGAAAAAATTGATCGGGTGCTGAACTATCTGATGCAGCGAGATGGCGATAGCTAAGGCTGCTGGTATTTCTGATCATCGGCAATAGTCCACAGAAAAAGCGCATCCCCACAGAATGGAAATGCGCTTGACTGTTCAAGGTTTCTGATGCGATGACATCAACTAAACGCTGAGGCCAGTGGGGCAAGCAACGCCCGTGCCGCCGAGGCCACAGTAGCCGCCGGGATTTTTCGCCAGGTACTGCTGGTGATAATCTTCAGCGTAGTAAAACTCAGGCGCGGTGAGGATTTCGGTTGTGATTTTGCCGAGCCCGGCTGATTTGAGCTGGGCCTGATAGGCATCGCGCGATGTTTCTGCCAGTTTGTGCTGCCCGTCAGAGTAGGTGTAGGCACCGGAGCGATATTGCGTGCCCGTATCGTTGCCCTGGCGCATGCCCTGAGTGGGATTGTGGTTTTCCCAGAAGACTTTCAAGATGCCTTCGTAGGTGATGACGCTGGGGTCGTAAACGACCAATACGACTTCGTTGTGGCCGGTCATGCCAGAGCACACTTCGCGATAGGTCGGGTTGGGCGTCGAGCCTGCCGCGTAGCCAACCGCCGTGGTGTAAACCCCAGCCGTTTCCCAAAATTTGCGCTCAGCGCCCCAAAAGCACCCCATCCCAAACAGCGCAGTTTCCATCCCAGCGGGGAACGGTGGCTGGAGCGGGTGACCGTTGACATAATGTTTGTCGGGCACGGGCATCGGTTCGCTCCGACCCGGCAGCGCCTGGTCAGGACTCGGAAGTTCAAGCTTTTTGCCAAAGCCAAATAACACCATGGTTTCAATGTCTCTTTCGGAGTAAATTGCCTTTTCTTCACTATAGGTCAAGCGTCTAAAGAGCGTTTTAAGAAACGGCTGAGAAGTGAAACACTCGCTCCACTGGGCCAGCTATGGCATTGGCCGATCGCGGCCCACCAGCGAGATTGGCGCGTAGCAGGCTAGGAGTATTCACGGCTATTCTTTCTATCTAGACAAGGTGCATTATGGGGATCATCTGGCTCTTAATTAAGGCCGCTTGGGTCAATGTCATGGTGGCGATCGTGGCTGGGGTGATTAGCGGCGGCTGTAGCGCCCGGCTGATCGCCTTGATCAATACCGCGATCGCTCAAAATTCTCCCTCGGCCTTCATTGCCCCCTTTGTGGGGCTAGCCGTGTTGGCTCTAATCACGGGCAGCCTCTCTCAGTTTGTGCTGATCGATCTGGCACAAGATTCGATTTATCGACTGCGGCTACGCCTGAGTCAGCAGATTCTGGCCGCTCCGCTGCAGCAGCTCGAGCGGTTGGGGCCAAATCAGCTGTTGGCAGTGTTGACGGAAGATGTGCAGACCATCTCTAATACGGTGTTTGTGATTCCGTTTCTCTGCATCGACATTGCCGTGATTGGAGGCTGCCTGATGTATTTGGGCTGGCTGTCGGGCTGGGTGCTGCTGGCCGTGCTGGTCTTTTTATTGGCGGCGATCACCCTCGTGCAAACGCTGATCAACTACGCCTATCGCTACATCCGTCTGGCCCGGCAGGAAGTCGATCGGCTGTTTCGTCACTTTCGCAGCCTGACTGACGGCATTAAAGAACTCAAGCTGCATTCAGACCGACGGCAAACCTTTTTTGAAACTGACCTGACCGTCAGTGCGGCCGCCTCACAGCGTTATCAAAAGAACGCCTATAAAATCGCTTCCCTGGCGACTGGGGGCGGCCAAATACTGTTTTTCATGCTGGTGGGGTTACTGCTGTTTGGGGTGCCTCAACTTGCTCCCAATACTCAAGCCGTCCTACCGGCTTACATTCTGACCCTGACTTATCTGCTCGGCCCGATCGAAAATTTGATTCAACAACTGCCCAGTTTAGCCAGTGCCGATGTTGCCATCAAAAAAGTCACGGCGATGGGACTGACCTTGGCAGAGCAGGCTGAGATCGATTCGGTGGTGCGCCAGCCTTCTAGCTCAGGCTGGCAGACGCTAACCCTCGATCGCGTGGCCCATACCTACCACAGTGAAGACCCCGATCATGCCTTTAGCATTGGCCCTCTGAGCCTCACGCTAAAGGCGGGAGAACTGGTGTTTATTGTGGGGGGCAATGGCAGTGGAAAATCAACTCTGGCCAAGCTAATTACTGGCCTTTACAGTCCAGAAACGGGCGAACTCCGGCTCGATGATCGGCCCATTGTGGATACCAATCGTGAATGGTACCGCCAGCACTTTTCCGTGATTTTTTCGGACTTTTATCTGTTTGAGCGATTGATCGCCGCCGAGGCGCTGACCGTTGACGAGCAAGCTCATGCCTATCTCAAAACGCTGGAACTTGAGCAAAAAGTTTCCGTACAAGACGGTCAGCTGTCTACCTTGGCGCTTTCACAGGGGCAGTGCAAACGATTGGCCTTGCTCGCCGCGTATCTAGAAGATCGGTCGATTTACCTGTTTGATGAATGGGCGGCTGATCAAGATCCGGTTTTTCGCGACCTTTTCTACACTCAATTGCTGGCAGAGCTGAAACAGCGGGGTAAAACAGTGCTGGTCATCAGCCATGACGATCACTACTTTCATCTGGCCGATCGCGTCATCAAGCTTGATCAGGGACTGCTCGAATCTGATCAGTGTCAGGCCTAATATCGTTTTTCTTGGCTGAAGCGACGAATTGGCTGAGAGGATCATTCTTTCAGTAAAGGCAAAACCAGCCAATGGGGATAGTGAAAAACATGGTCTTCCTGAGTGATGCAGAGACCCGTGGCGAAAATGGGATAGAGGGAAAAAATCAAAAGATAAGTGCCTAAACCCAAACCCAGCAAAATTCCAATTGGCCAAGCGACAGCAAAGATCAAAGCCAAAAAGAATAAGGCCATCAAGATCGGGATACACAGAATTAGGCAGGTTAGAGCATAATTGGTCGCCTCACGGGCATTGGCTTTGACCGTCGCATCATCAGTGGTCAAGAAAATCGCCAAAGGTACAGCGAATCTCAGGATACCTAGGCCATTTGCCACCACCGAATCGCCAAATAAAAGAAACAGCAAAATACTCGCAAGCAGTGAAATCGAGCCGTGCCCGATGGCGACCATGATTTGCTGGGTATAGTCCTTGGGCTGAGGTTTCTGAGCCGGTCGGGGGCGACTAGGGCTGGGGGCCGCAGCCCGTCTGGGTAAAGTGCTAATGGGGGCGGCGGCAGTTGGGACAATGCTGTCGATCGGTTCAGGTGCGGCCATTGGCGCTGCCCTGTCGGCCCTCAGCGCCGCCCCCAAAGAGCCGCTGGAGACGGCGACGGTATCGTCTGGCGCGGGAGGAACCGCATCCATTAATTTGCTCAGCGCTTGATGGGCCCACTGCTTGACTTGAGGAATGTCGCTTTTGGTCAGCTGCTCACAGAGCGAGATCGCGTGCAGATCTTTCTGGTCTTTGTGGTAAGCCTGAATCAACCACATTTGAGCCTGAAAAAATTCTTTGGACTGACGATTGATGATCTCTTTGCAAAATCTTTCGAGGTTGGTGATCGCGTCATCATAACGAGCCTGTTTGAGGGCTAAAGCGCCATTCTGATACAGCTCTCGGAGGGATTCATCCATGACTAGCGGTGCATTCGTCAGCCATAAAGTACCCAATCAAGCCGCCGGTACCCACTGATAAGGCCGCATCTGCACCACCTCATCAGTGCGATCAGCTCGGAGCCGCGATCGTAAGTTGGATGATACGGCGGCAATTACGTTGCCGGTGTTGGGCTCAAACAGTTCTAGTGCCCCCGACTGTAATAAGATTTTGGCGGTTAATTATCAAACACCTATCTGATTGAGACATCGAGTGCTCCGCCATGAATAATTCGTCGCCTGATTCAATTCCAGCGCCAACTGCGATCGCCCGATTTTTTGACTTCACGGGCCTGAAAACTGACTTAAAAACTGAAGTTATTGCTGGCACTACCACCTTCATCACCATGGCCTACATCTTGGTGGTGAATCCTGACATTCTTTCGAACGCAATTTTTTTACAAGAGAGCGGTGATCTGTTCGGCGAGCTGGTGGTCGCGACGGGGATCTCAGCGGCGATCGCCACCTTGATTATGGGCATTGTGGCCAAATATCCCATTGCCCTTGCCCCCGGCATGGGACTCAATGCGTTCTTCGCGTTTTCGGTCGTGTTGGGCTTGGGCATCGATTGGCGGGTCGCCCTCGCCGCAGTTTTTATCGAAGGGCTGCTCTTTATCATTCTGACGCTGACGAACTTGCGGGCTGCCATCATTGCCGCCGTGCCCGACTGTTTAAAGCGAGCCACCGCTGCTGGGATTGGGCTGTTCATCGCTTACATTGCCCTGTCGGGCAATCCTGACTTTGGCGGCGCGGGCATTATCGTCGCGTCAGAAGCCACCACGACGACCCTAGGCAACCTCGGACGACCCGAAACGCTGATGGCGATCGTCGGCATTCTCATCACGGCGGCCTTTGTGGCCAGAAGAATCAAAGGAGCCTTGCTGTGGGGCATTTTGGCCAGCGCCCTGTTGGGTTGGCTGCTCGGCATTTCGCCTTGGCCCAGCGGCATTGTGGGCTTGCCCCTCTGGCCTGCTGACTTGATCGGACAGGCTTTTGTCGGCATGGGGCAAATTGCGACCGCTGGTTTGGCTAACTTTCTGGTCATCATGTTTGTCTTCCTTTTTGTCGATCTGTTTGACACCATTGGCACCCTGTCGGGCATCGGCGTTCAAGCGGGCTACATTGCCGAAGATGGTACTCTGCCCCGAGCTAATCAAGCCCTGATGGCCGATGCGGTGGGCACGACTGCCGGTGCGTTGTTAGGCACCTCGACCGTCACCAGCTATATCGAATCGGCCTCTGGTATCACCGAGGGCGGGCGATCGGGCTTCACTGCCGTGGTGACGGCTGGCTGCTTTTTGCTGTCGATCTTTTTTATTCCTTTACTGTCAGCGATTCCTGGCTATGCCACGGCCTCAGCTCTGGTGATTGTCGGCGTTTTAATGATGGGCAGCGTGGCGGGTATTCGCTGGTCTGATCCAGCGGAGTCGATTCCGTCCTTCTTAACCATTTTGTTGATGCCGCTAACCTATTCCATTGCTGAAGGGCTCGCGGTCGGCTTCATCGCCTATCCGCTGATCAAAGCCTTTCAAGGCAAAGCGCAGGAAATCAGCTGGGTCGTATGGATGATTGCTGCCATCTTTGTCTTGCGTTTTGTATTGATGGCCCTCGAAATTGCCTAGGGTCAGGCCGACGATTGCTTTAATACTCTCGGAGCACTTTAAGGCGACAGGCGGCATCAGTTGCAGTTCGCAGAGCGCTGTGTGAGCATGTCAGAACTCGATGGGTTGGGGAAACCGTGGCACAGGCATCATCAGCAAACAAGATTCTCTCGGGGGCGAAGTCGTTGAAAACGTCGGCCAGCCCAGCGGCGATCGCGCTCTATCAGCAAAATGCCGTCGTTATCAATCGCTATGGCCGCTGGTTCTTGATCGCTTGGCTGGCGGCTCTCGTCGATGGCAAACTGTTGCTCGCGATCGCCACCAGCACCCTCACCTATCACTTTCTGCTGTCGGGTCAGCGGCTCCCCTGGCAAAAGCTCGCGCCGGTTTATCAACAGTTGCATCACCGCCTGGCCCGGTTAGCGCAGACGCCGCTGTTGGCCAGCAGTTTAGCCTTTGCTACCACCTATGGCTTCGCGGCGGCTTGGTCACAACTCGGCGGCAGTTGGGCCGCCATTACTCTGCTGGGGCTCGGCGCGGGCAACCTGCTGTTTTTCCTCCGAGAGATGAGCGTCCGCTCGATTGACTCCGTGGCTGCTGTGCCGCCGGTGGCCGCTGCCCCGGTGGTCTCCCCTGAGAGTCGATGGCAAGATTTGTCGGCGGCTGATCCCCTGAAGCGCCTGCTGGCTGTGCGATCGCTGCTCCAGGAATGTCTCAGCGAGTCGGCAGCTTCAACCACCTATTTGCCCGGCACTGAGGTGACGGTGCGATCTCATCTGGTGGACTGCTTGCGGCTCATGCTAATTCACGAAGCAGAACCGCTGGTGCGCGTAGCTTTGATTGAAGGGCTCCGGGCTTTGCATCCTAAACCTCAGCTCCCGCCTGGCCAGCCCGCGATCTCACCATTACGGGCTAAGCCGCAGCCGATGCCTGCAGTCGTGCAGCGATCGGTTGAATATGTTGAACCCTAGGTCACGGCTTACCGCGTTTAGGAAGAAGAGGGGCGATCGAGCGTGAATCGCGTCGATCAGTTTTGACCGATGACCGCAACTGGCAAGGGCATATCTTGAAAGCGAGCCGCAGTTGATGAGGTCACCCCAGATAGCTGAAATCACCATTCGGCAGGCGTTTGAATTCCGTAGGGCTTGCTCTTCCCGCAGGGTATTCCGAATTCCGAATTCTGCCATATCTTGAAAGCTAGCCGCGATTTGTGTGGCAACTTGCCGCGATGGAGACGGCAACTCCGTTGCTGAATCAGACGGTACTGACTCTGCGCCGCCAGCAATGAGTGGGTATTTTTTTGAGCAGGCATCTTGTGAGCAGCATCAAGGGCTGAGCCTTGCCGCATGAGATCAAAGAAGCCGAGTATCGTATATCTGAGCACAGTTTCTAGCGTCGATTTTGATGAATCGACACTAAATTTTCCCCTCAGAGTATTTTTCCTGATTCTGCTTTGAAATTATGGAACAACGAAACGGTGGCTGCGTCAAAAACATTGTCTTCTAGCTCAAGTCTCAGCAACTGCATGAACGAACATCGTTCTCTGGCCTGTATTTACCTAGGACTCATCTCCAAAGTTGTGAAGCTTTCGCAGCAGCATCTTGAACAACAGCAGGGCATTACCGTTGCTCAACTGGAATACTCCATTGTTCATTGGGTAAAACCGACGAGCTAAAAGACCCAGCCAGCAAATTCTTTAGCTTAGAGAATTGAGAATTGCGGCTCTACGGAAATGAGTATGCTGTTGTAGCAACTACTATACCGAGCCGTTATG
>CALCCA010000204.1 GCA_937899725.1 uncultured Halomicronema sp. | reverse complement strand
CGGCTAGTCTCGAAGCAGTTCAGCCTCGCTGAGCTTGATTTGAAACAGCGCTCTCTCTTCGGAGGGGGCGCTGTTTGTATATTTCCTCAACCTTACGCGATCGACAGAATGCTAAAAGCCAGTGTTTCAAACACGAACTTACGTTTGGGACACTGGCTTGTAATTTGAGAATAATGGGGCTGAGTCGCACTCAGCACTGGTTTCAATAAACTGCAGTGTATAGCAGTTGCCAGTCCGGTTAGGACGATACTGCGGAGCCACTTTGCCGATGCGCGAAGGATTTAGAGTGCCCCTCAGTGCCTAAGAAAAGTGACCAGCGTTGTGCTCAGAGGCCTAGGGCGCGTCATCAATTAAACTCGAAAGCCTGACGGTATGGGCATTACCGCGTCCACTCCGTAAACCTAGCTAGAGGCTGCACCGCTTTCAACATAAGGACTCAGCCGCTAAATGATGACAGTCTCTAGGTGAGTTGATCCAGCTCTTCACCATCGCCGACGATCGCTTTCATACCTTCTAAAGTCGCGGGTATAGAGCGCGGATCCATAAACATGATTTTGCTGCTGTCGCTCGCCCCAATCTGCTGTCCCATTTCTAGATAATCCTGCGCTAATAGAAACTGCAGGGCGTCTTTAGCTTGGGGGTCAGAGCGTAGCTTATCGGCCAAAATTCCCATCGCCTCTGAGGTAGCTTTTGCCCGCAGTACCGCCTCTTGACGCAAAGCCTGAGCCTTGAGAATAATCGCCTGCTGCTGCGCTTCGGCATCCAGAATGGCTGCTTTTTTACCCGATTCAGCCGCCAGCACCTCCGACTCCGCCTCACCTCTAGCCGAGTTGACGGCAGATTCTCGTTCGCCTTCAGACGTCAAGACGGCCGCTCGCTTGCGCCGTTCTGCTGCCATCTGCAACTCCATGGAATCTTGTACCGCTTTAGACGGCATGATGTCCCGCAGTTCAACGCGCGTCACCTTGACCCCCCACGGATCGGTGGAAACATCGAGTTCGCGCAACAGCGATTCGTTGATTTCCGATCGCGCCGTAAAGGTTTCATCGAGTTCTAACTGGCCCATCTCTGCCCGAATCTGCGTTAGCACCAGGTTGACCATGGCCGCTTGGAGATTTTCGACTTTGTAGTAGGCCTTTTCCAAATCGATGATGCGCCAATACACCACGGCATCGACGGAAATCGAGACGTTGTCTCGGGTGATGCAAGACTGGGGCGGCACGTCCAGCACGCGTTCGCGCACGGTTTGCTTATAGACCACCTTATCGACAACAGGCGTAATGAAGTTGAGACCTGGGGTCAGCTTTTTTCCGTTGTAACGTCCTAAAGTCTCGACCAATGCCTCGTCGCTCTGATTGACGATTTTGACGGCACTCGCTGCCACACCGCCACCCAGTGCCAGCACAAACAGAAAACCAAGGGGGTTCATAGAACTATCCTCAAAGATTATGGAAAATCAAACAAAATCAGGTCAAACTGACGACGCGCCCCCTGAGCGGTCAGGGGCTCTCGGGCTATTGGATACTGTGCTCGGGCATGATCAAAAGCGTATTCCCCCGACGTCCCGTCACGATGACCAGTTCGTCAGCACCAATTAGCGCATCTTGATCTTCGCAGCGAGCCTGCCACGAATTGCCCTCATACAAAACGCGTCCGGCTTTTCCGGGGGCAATGGCTGTCAGTGTTCGAGCCTCAGTCGCATCGGCCAGAATATAAGGGGTGTGTTTCGGGACAAATCGCTTCAGTCCCCAAGTGAACAGCACCGAAAGCACTAGCCAAATGCAGACTTGAACGCCAAATTGCGGAATGAGGAGGGCGATCGCGGACACGATTAGAGCACTTACACCAAAGGTTGCCTCGACAAAGGCAGTCGGCAAAAACAGCTCCATTAAACAGAGCACGGCACCCACGATGAACCAAAATAGCGGAAGACTCATAACCTACTCAATCGTTCTTAACCGATAATCGCTGCTGAATTTTTCATGCTCGACTGTGGATAACTTCAAGTGCTAAAAGCCGATTTCCTGAGTTCTGGGCATCCCAGTTCGCTCAAATGAATAACTTTAGCGAATGCTGATTCAATGTCGGGGTCAATCCGAGCGAATTAACCTCGACCGTACTTTGAGTGTTGCCAGCGAGCAAAAGTAATGCTTCGTAACTATGATGGCCCCGTTTTTGCTGGGTTATTTACAATCGGCACAATTCGTTTAGGTTTTACGCTCTGTTTTCCTAGGGGACGGCCATACACTTCGGTGCTGGGCGGCGGCTGCCCCATTACCGCTCTGAACTCTGTTCAGTTCGCGATGCCAGCGGCATAAAAGTAAGGCGGATCGCTGAGTTTTCCCCTGGCCAAGCCCGCGTTTGAGGCGGCTAAAGCAAGCCTGGGAAGATTGGGAAGGGTTACCGATTACCAAGAGTCTGTCAAATGTGAGGAAACAGTAGCGAGCGATTCTCAAAAGATCCACTAGGATTAACCTAATCTTGAGCCAAGAGGTGGCAAAGGACGCTACGGGCAGTGTTGTGATTGGGCAGAGTCAACTAAGTTAATGACGAGTGCTGAGCGAGTGAGTTCTTCAACGAAAGTGTGTCTGTGGGCGATGGGTACGGGGGCGGAATCTGTTCCTGTGGGTGACATCGTGGGCGATCGCTACGAGGTTTTAGCGCCCCAGGTTTGGCAAGATACTGAGCCTGATGTGCCCCCGGCGACACCAGACGCCATTCCGGAAACGGCGATTCCCTATTTGAAGGCGCACAGTCATCGCTTGCATGTGCCAGGCGTTTACGATGTCCTGACTCAGAAAGGCAAGTCCCCATGGATCTTGTTGGAAAATGCCCCCATTAATAGCCGGGCAGGAAACCTCTACCCAGACCTGCTGAGCCAGTGGGCGACGGCCTCCTCAGCGCGTCAGCTATCTTGGCTCTGGCAGCTCTGGCAGCTCTGGCAGCCTTTATTAGAAGTGGGTGTGGCAAGTAGCCTGCTGGATTTAGCCCTCGTGCGGGTCGAGGGCTGGCGGGTGCGGTTGCTACAGCTGACGCCGGATACCCAGTCACCCACTTTTACAAGCCTGTCGCAGGCTTGGCAGTTGCTGGTAGACGGCGCGCAACCCGCGATCACCGACGCCTTGATGAAAGTCTGTCAGGCTTTGGCCGCTGGCGAGATGTCCCCGGCTCAGCTCACAGTCGATCTCAACTATCTATTACTGAAGGAACTGGCCCCCTATCGCCCACGTTTCCGCACTGCGGGGGAAACCCATGCGGGGCCAAACCAGTCGCGCAACGAAGATGCCTGCTATCCCGAAGGCGAGCAACCCGAAATCCCGACCCCGCGTATGGCCATCGTGTGTGATGGCGTGGGGGGACACGAGGCCGGTGAGGTGGCCAGCCAAATTGTGGTGCGATCGCTGCAGCTGCAGTTGCAAGGCCTGCTGGCAGAATCAGGACGCGAAGATAACGCCGTGCCGCCTGAGGTCGTGGCCCAACAAATTGAAGCCGCCGTGCGAGTCGTCAACGACTTGGTCAATACGCAAAACGACCTGCAGAGTCGCAGCGATCGCCAGCGGATGGGCACCACCTTGGTCATGGCATTAGTTGTGCCCCAGCGGATCAAGACGCCGCAAGGCTGGGTGCAAACTGACGATCTATACATTGCCCATGTCGGTGATAGTCGAGCCTACTGGATTACCCCCGATTATTGTCATCAAATCACGGTGGATGATGACATTGCGAGTCGGGAAACCCTCGCCGGTCGAGCTTTTTATCCGGCGCTGCGCGATCGCCCAGCAGCCGGTTCCTTGACCCAAGCACTGGGCACCCGTGGCAGCCGCTACGTCACGCCCCACGTACAACGGTTTGCCGTGGATGAAGAAGGCGTCTTACTGCTGTGCTCTGACGGTCTGAGCGATCACCAGCAGGTCGAAAAGGCATGGGCCAACTACATCGGCCTGATCACTAAAAACATTATTTCTCTGCAAGCGGCTGTCGATTCTTGGATTGAGCTGGCTAATCAGAAAAATGGCCATGACAACGTCTCAGTCGTGCTGATGCAGATTAAGCCAGCTTTGAATGCTGCCTACGACACTATGCCCGATCAACCGGCACCGGCAGCGGCTCCCGCTGCGGAAGATCTCACGGAAGCGTCTAAGGCGTTGCTTTATGGTGAAGAAACTGTCGCCGAAGCTGCCGTCTCTAGCTCTACAGAGGGGGCTCCTCAGGCCACGGTGCCGCGTTGGTGGGTGGCAATTATGGCGATCGCGATTCTGTGCATCGCTGGCGGTGTTGGCTGGTGGGTTGCGGGCCGACTGACGCCCACGCTGCCACCTGACGATGTCGAGTCTGTGGAGTAGTCATCCGACTTAGTCAGGCTGTTGTCGCCAACTCAGCACAAACTGCTGCCGCGCCTGATTCAGCATTGACAGAGGCCGAAATTTAGCCGCGCACCGGCTCGACAAAATCGCCTTCGCTTAAAGGCTAGGTCTTTGTTTGTCGGCCGGTTTACGGGCTCGCTGAGCCCACCAGAGAAAGCTATAAACGAAAAAGAGATACCCGACGGCGAGCATCAAAATCCAGAGAGTGGGCGCAGCAATAAAACTCATTTCGATGGCAGGGAGAAATCAAATAACAAGAACTGGAAGCACTGTCTCCTCATCAATGACAGATGCCGTTTTCGCTCTGATAGCTGCTTGGCGCGACGCGATACAAGTATGGATTAAGGAAAGAATCAGGATCAGCAATGACCCCCCTTCTCACCTCAAAAAGTTGCTTGTTTAGCGATAGCCCATCGAACTCCTAGCGACAAACGACAGCCACCCCAAACTACCGCCGCAATAAGCAGTCCTGAAGACCAGCGGTAAATTTGGAGTACAGCACTATTCAATTAAGTTCAAATCTTAATAGTAACTATAGCATAAGCCATGGTGTCTCGACATCGCTGGTGGCAAGACTTTGACAGATTTTGCCGAAAATTTACACCTGGCTTCAGCGCGGCATTTTCTCGGTGCGAATTTCCTCGGCCCCGCGGGTTGCCAGAAACAGTGATGTGCCAGAGTTTGCCGCAAACTGTCAGCCTAGAGTGACGGATAGTTGCTCTACTCAGGGGCGGCGATAGGGAGTTCTCATCGCTCATATCGCCATCTCCCTGGTTGGGTTACCTTAGAATAAGATCAGAACTGTAAAATTTCGTAAACCTCCGCCTGAGTCGGCTTATCCATGGTTTCAGTTACTTCTTTATTTGCTCCGGTTGAATCTGACCTGCACACTTTAGTTGACAACTTAAAGAATCTGGTTGGTGCGAAACATCCGATTCTGTATGCTGCTGCCGAGCATTTGTTTGGTGCCGGGGGTAAGCGTATTCGACCCGCGATCGTGCTGTTGCTGGCGCGGGCAGTGTCACTAGAGTCCGATATTTTGCCGCAGCATCGTCGCCTAGCCGAAATCACTGAGATGATTCACACGGCCAGTCTGGTGCATGATGACGTCGTTGACGAGTCGGACGTGCGGCGGGGAGTGCCGACTGTCCACAGTAGTTTTGGTAATCGAGTTGCCGTGCTGGCGGGCGACTTTCTGTTTGCCCAGTCCTCATGGTATCTGGCTAACCTCGACAACTTAACCGTGGTCAAGCTCTTGTCAGAGGTGATCATGGATTTGGCTGAAGGTGAGATCCAGCAGGGGCTCAACCGGTTTGATACGGGGCTAACCCTAGAGGCTTATCTGGACAAGAGCTACTACAAGACGGCCTCGCTGATTGCCAATAGCGCCAAGTCCGTCGGCGTTTTGAGTGGGCTGCCTGATCATCAGTTAGACAATCTCTATGCCTATGGGCGCAACTTGGGCTTGGCGTTTCAAATTGTAGATGACATTTTGGATTTCACTGGCTCCAGTGAGGTGCTGGGTAAACCAGCCGGTTCTGACCTCAAAAGTGGCAACCTAACCGCTCCGGTGCTGTATGCCCTGAAAGAAACTCCCTATCTGGCCGGTTTGATTGAGCGGGAATTTGCGGAAGCCGACGACTTCGAGCAGGCCATTGGGCTGATTCACAAAAGTGATGGCATTGCCCGATCGCGCGATTTAGCTACTCAGCATATTGACCGGGCGATCGCCTGCCTGCAAGATCTGCCGTCGTCGGAACCCCAAAAAGCTCTAGTTGAACTCGGCAGTTATGTGCTTAGACGCGTTTATTGATCACGCCTGTTGGTGCGATCAGCATGACTGAGCCCTGGGATCATTGCCCCGCTCTAGGCTCCCAGGGGCGGCTCTTTCAAGGTGATCAGGGTGGATAATCGCGGGTGACATCTGTTGCTGCAGGGTTGGGAATTAGCCACGATGACCGTGATTTGTTTAGGCGAAATCCTCATTGATCGCCTGGTCGCCCTGACGGGAGATCATGAAGATTTACCTGGCGGTGCCCCGGCTAATGTGGCCGTCGCCCTGGCTCGATTAGGACTCGCGACTGCCTTTATCGGTGCAGTGGGTGAAGACGAACCCGGCCAGCAGCTGACTCATCTTTTGAGCCAGGCGGGGGTGAACTGTGATGGGCTACAGCGCCGGCCCGCCCCGACCCGCATCGTCGAAGTCCAATGCTCACCGCAGGGCGATCGCACCTTTGGCGGCTTTATCGGCGGCGAAACAACTGAGTTTGCCGATGCTCATCTGATCGCTGCTGATCTCCCCGCTTCGCTGCTGACAGCGGCGCCGGCAGTGGTCGCTGGGACCCTTGGCCTGGCTTATCCCACTACCCGCAAGGCCATGCTGCAGGCGGCGGCTCGGGTCAAAGCTCAGGGCGGCAAGCTGGTGATCGATGTCAACTGGCGACCCACCTTTTGGCCTGACAGCAGTGTCGAGTCGTCTGGGGTGCTCGACCAGATGAGGCTCTGGTTGGCCCCAGCGGATGTGATTAAGATGTCTTTAGACGAGGCGATCGCGCTGTTTGACACCGATCAAATTCAAGTGCTGACGGCTCAGTTTCCCCAGGCTCAAATTTTGCTGACGGATGGCGATCAGGGCTGTCAGTATGGCGTTCCTAATATTGGCTATGGCCATGTGCCGGCGTTTGTCGTCACGGCGGTGGAAACGACAGGCGCAGGGGATGCGTTTTTGGCGGGCATGGTTTACCAGTGGACCCAGTGTCGCTGGCAGTTTGCCGACCGGCAAGATCTGGAGCAAGCGATTACGTTTGCCCAGGCCATGGGCGCATTGACGACGCTAAAACCTGGGGCGATCGCCGCGCAGCCACACCCCCACGAACTCCTCGACTTTTTGCGCGCTCAAACGGGCAGAGCCTGGACCCTCGGGACGGTATGATCAGCGCGTCTAGTTGGCGCGCAGTCAAGACCAAGTCGGGGGCAGGGGCCATGGCCCAAGAAATTGAGCGAAAGTTTTTGGTGACGGATCTATCGTGGCGGCAGCGCGCCCAGGGGACGCTGTATCGTCAGGGCTATGTGCCCACGCAGAACCAGACTACCGTGCGGGTCAGAGTGGTGAGCGATCGCGGCTATCTCACCATTAAAGGGCCGACGAGCGGCGTCTCTCGTCAAGAGTTTGAATATCCCATTCCCCTGGCCGATGCGGAGACTCTACTGGCCGATCTGTGCGCACCGCCGCTAATCGAAAAATGGCGCTATCGCCTCAACGTCGGCAGTCATCTTTGGGAAGTGGATGAATTTTTGGGCGACAATGCGGGCTTAATCTTGGCGGAGGTCGAACTCAGCAGCGAAACTGAATCTTTTAGCCTGCCGCCTTGGGCGGGGCTTGAGGTCTCTGAGGATGCGCGCTACTACAATGCCAATCTGGCGAAGCATCCCTATCGATTGTGGGTGCGGCCGGGCGCAGAGCCTGCCTAAGGTAGCAAGACTTGGCGTCCTCTATCGGATTGCCAGGGCCTGAGGTTTGCTGATCGCCCTAACACGCTTCCATCGCAGAATGCGGAATTCAGAATGCGGAAGTCGGAGCTGAAAACCTCACCAGATGGTGATTTCAGTCATCTGGAGTGACCTAATCAACCTGAGTTCGGGATAAGAGCATCAGGCACGCTGGCCAGCCTGTTGAAGCGAAAATCCCCTCTAGGGCGGGGTGCCCAAGGCGGGGTGGGTGTCGTCCTCCCGCTGAGAGGGGTTCCACCCACCCCATTAGCCCCTCCCCCGAGGGGAAAGCAACGGGGTTTGGCTTAACCCGAACTGGCGTTAATCAAACGGCGGCTGGCGATATCAGCCGGAGCCTGCGAGGGTGAACTCATCGAACTTAACGACCTCGGACAGCGGCTCGCGCGTGTCGAAATAATAACTGGTGACCGTGCCGCTATCCGTTTCCAGAATGCTAAAGGCAGTAATCTCATTGCTGGCAATGTAGGGCAGCGGTGTCCCCTGCTCACCGATGATCGGGGCCAGGGTGGGCATGACTGGCTCCAGGCCGTTTGGGTCGCCTTGCGCCACATAGTAGCGCGACTGGTACTTGTCGAAGGTTTCACTTGCCTCTGCCGGGGGCGTATTACGACTCTTTTGTTGCCAAAATGCGCCGTAGGAATTGCCCACGTTGGACGTTTCTAAAAAGTGCATGCCGGTCGGGCCGACAAACCGATTCCACAAATGAGAATGGCCGTACAGGACTAAATCAACCTCAGCAGTTTCTAACAGCGGCACCAAGTCGCGAATAATGTAGTCGTTTTGGATGGGATATTCGTAGCGAATAGCGCGGAGACTACCGTCAGCAGCGCGATCGTAGATCGGCACCGGATCGGTAAACGGCGGCACGATGTTGTCGCCCACGCTGTGGGGCGGATGATGCAGCATCACAATCGTATATTTCGCCTGCTGAAAAGCATCACTGGCTAGCTCTTGTTGCAGCCACTGATATTGCGGGCTGTCCTGACTAATCGATTCAAAAATATGCTGCCCGTGGCCCCAGGCGGCAGGCTGTCCCAGATCGGACAGTCGTTCTTGAAAGCGTCCCCGCACGTTGGGCTCAACCATCGGTCGCCGCCAAATATTCGTCACAAATAGGGAAACTAACCGAATATCCCCCAAGGTGGTGGCGTAGTAAGGCCGGGTGGCATCAGCGCGATCGCCTTCCTCGGTGAGGCGGGTCGGCAGGGTGAACAGCTCTTGATAGGTGTCGAGGTTGTAGGAATGATCGAGAATCCACCGACGGCGCACGTCTGGATTATTCTGCGGGTTAAACAGGCTTGCCTGACTGTCATACAGGGCGGTGGCCGCCTGGCGCGGCACCGGGTCGTTGAACTGCTCATTGAGCGGTACCTCGGGGATAAATCGGCCCATCACCTCATGATTGCCCGCCGCCGGAAACAGCGGCGCCGTTTGAATCAGCGCCCCGCCCCGATAGCGAGTTGTGCGCCCATTGGCGGTGAGGGCATAGTGGCCGCGCCCCTGCAAAGCGGGAAAAAAGGCCGCCCCTTCAGCATTGTCAAACCATTCCGAGGCGCGATCGGGCACATTGACCAAATCACCGGCCACCAACACGGCATCGACATCCCCCACGGTTTCTTTCACCTTTTGCAGATTGGCCGCTGTCATCGGCTTTGATTGATGATCAGAGGTCAGCAATATTTTGAGGGGCTGACCCGCAGGCGGCGCTGCCGCTAAAGAAAACACATCACTGGCGAAAATGCTGCCGTCGGCTCGCAGGCTCTTGACTCGATAGGGGAACCGCTGCCCGGCAACGAGCCCGGTGACTTCGGCGTCGTGACGCCAAACGCTGCGAAAGGTCGGCGTTTCAAACGCAGTGCCGGTCGGCAAGCGAGAAGCCTGATCTTCTTGTAGGCGGGTGAGCTGTTTTGTGGTAGCAAAGACCTGGCGGAGATTGCCGGGCTCGAGAGCCGCCGCTGGCCGACGACCATAAATAACCGTGTGTTGCTGCCCCTCAAACTCGGTAAACCACACGACGTGAACGGAATCTGCTGTCGGGAGCTGCAAAAACGGATCGGTTAGCAGACCCCCTGCAGCCATGCTCTCAGCGGTCGGCGACGGGTTGGCAAATTGCGATTCGAGCGTCACAACTAATAGGGTTACCAGCGTCAACAAAATTCCTGAGATCAGTAAGAGCAGATCTTCCTGCCGTCTCATGCCGTCATTCCCCTGCAAAGGTGCACGCTTGCCAGTCTAGAGTCTGTTCAGCTTAAAAAGCCTTAACGTTCTAACCGTTAATTTAATGACAATGATGGTGGTGATGCTAATGCGGCGCGATCGCCCGCAATGTCCGCTATCCTCCCGGAAAAAGCGGTGATACATGGCTTAAGGAGACAATTGCGAATCTGGCGATCGCCTCCCGCCGATGACTGGGGCCATAACCTGCTCAACATCCGCTTTAGCGGTGGTGCGATCGCTAGAATTGTGTCGGCGGTCACTGGGGAAAGTGTCATAAAAGCTATCGCTGCTGGGTTCGGCTCGCTATCGTTAGAAAGAGAATTGACCACTGGTGGGAAAAGCATTGAGGCATTACCCCCATCAGATTCGTTCGACGGAGGTTTGAGGAACCGGTTTGCCACGCTTCGGTTCACCCCATCGTGCTCCCACTGCTAAGGCGTCCAAATATGGGACGTTGGGTTTGGTGATGGCCGTCTCCATTGGTCTCCACGGTCTGCTACTGGGCTGGCCGCTACCGTCTGAGCCCCCAGAAGAACCTCAGGTCTTGCCCCCGCCGCCCGAGGAGTCTGCCAGTGTGGATGTGACCATTTTGCCCGCTGGGGCGATCGCGGCAAACGGCCAAGACGATGAAACGGCGATCGCGGCTGAGGATAGTGAAGATCCGTTAGACGACTCGCCCGCAAGCGTTGGCCGATCGTCGCCCCCCCCGCCCGTTGAGCGATCGCCAGCAATCCCAGAAAATCCGCCAGCAGATAGTGTCCCCTCAACTGAAGCGACACCCGCTGAGCCCACCGCATCCACTGCTAATCCTGACCCGGTGCCGAATGATCAATTCCCGGATGAACCCGGCTCGACGGGCCTGACCGGGGGTGACCCTGACCCGGTGCCCACCTTGGCAGAGCGGTTGGGTGATGTCGGAGCCTATCAGTACAACGGCCAAAAGGGATTAGATTTTATCCAAGCCCAGGCCGCCCAAGATGGCTGGGCGACGCCAGGACAAACCTTGCCTTCGAAAGCTGATCCGCTAGAGGTGCCCTATCAACTCGGAGCCGAGTGTCTCGATACGGCGCCCGTTCCGGGGCTGCTGATGGCGGTCGTCAACCCTGATCAAACCTTTGTTCGCGGCCCTGAAGTTGTGGGTTCGACGGGCTATGCTGTCTTGGATGAGCAGGCGATCGCGATGATCGACACCGGTGAATACACCTTTCCTAGCGAAGATGAACCCTGGGCCTATAACGTTGAGATCAAAGTGTTGTATCCAGACCATTGTCCTTAGTCGCTCGATTCCGCCCGCGTTCGGCCATCTAAAAGCGTTATGCTAAAACCCAAATTTAGTCTGCTCGCGATTGCGATCGCTGTTCTCACCCTGGTGCTACCCACTTCTCAAGCCGCGATGTCTGCTGATCCTGCCATTCTGTCGCCCGGTGACAACCTCGTCATCCAAAATATTCCGCCGATTCCCCTGAGCCTCGTCGAGCAGGCCGATCGCTATACCCAATCGCGCACCGCCGCCTTGCAAAGCTGGCATCCCACCCGCCGCGAAATGCTGATTTCTACGCGGTTTGGCGAGAGTTCACAGGCCCACCGCGTCGGTCAGCCCTTGGGGCAGCGCTATCAGCTCACCTTTTTTGACGAACGGGTGTCGAGGATTAGCTATCAGCCCACCGATGGTGACTACTTTGTGTTTAGCAAAGACAGCGGTGGCAACGAAGCGAACCAAATCTACCGCTACGACCTGGAAACGGGCGATATTACTCTGCTAACCGATGGCACCTCGCGCAACAGCGGTGGCGTCTGGTCAACGGCGGGCGATCGCCTGGTCTATACCTCTAGCCGTCGTAATGGCGCTGATTCTGATCTATATATTGTGGACCCGCTGCAGCCAGAGCGCGATCGCCTGCTGGCGGAAGTCGAAGGCGGCGGCTGGTTTCCCACGGATTGGTCGCCCGATGACCGGCAGATTGTCGTCATTCAATACATCTCGATTAACGAGACCTACCTGTGGCTGTTTGATGCCGCAACGGGAGAACGCACCCGCCTCACCGAGCCCACTGACGATGAGCCCGTCGCGTATTTAGAGGCGCTTTTTGACCCTGACGGTCAGGGTCTTTATGTGGTGAGCGATCGCGGCTCCGAGTTTTTGCAGCTCGGCTACTTCGAGTTGCCGACTCAGACCCTCACCGCCCTCACCGACGATATTGCCTGGAATGTGGAAGCAGTCACTCTGTCTCCCAACGGGCAGCAGTTGGCCTTCATCATTAATGAAAATGGCGCGAGCAGACTCTATTTAATGGAGACGACCACAGGGCAAAAGCAACCGCTGTCTGCGCTGCCCGCTGGGATGATGCGCGGGTTGGAGTGGCGCAAAAATGGTGAAGAATTGGGCTTCACTTTGATGTCAGCCCGGTCTACCGCCGACATCTTTTCGCTGAATGTCGCCACGGGTGAGGTGCAGCGCTGGACTCAAAGTGAAACGGCGGGCCTCAACCCCGAGACGTTCTCTGAACCCGAACTCGTTTCTTGGCAGAGCTTTGATGGGCGCACCATTACCGGATTTTTGTATCGCCCTCCCGCCCAGTTCACGGGGCCGCGTCCGGTGGCGATGTACATTCACGGCGGGCCAGAAGGTCAGTTTCGTCCCGCTTATTTGGGCCGCCTCAACTATTACTTGAATGAACTGGGCATTGCCCTGCTCTTTCCTAACGTGCGCGGCTCCACCGGTTACGGCAAGACCTTCGTCAAACTCGACAACGGCTACCTGCGCGAAGATTCGGTCAAAGATATTGGAGCGCTGTTGGACTGGATCGAGACCCAACCAGCGTTGGATAGCGATCGCGTGCTGGTGAATGGGTCAAGCTATGGTGGCTACATGTCTCTGGCGGTGGCGACCAACTACAGCGATCGCATCCGCGCCTCGATTAATGTCGTCGGCATCTCTAACTTCGTCACCTTTTTAGAAAATACCGAAGACTACCGTCGCGACCTGCGCCGGGCGGAATATGGCGATGAGCGCGATCCGCAAATGCGGCAGTTCCTGATCGATATTTCGCCGATGACCAATGCGGATAAAATTCAGCAGCCGATGCTGGTGGTACATGGCGCGAATGACCCGCGCGTACCGCTGAGTGAAGCTGAGCAGTTAGTGGATATTTTGGAAGGCAAGGACGTGCCGGTTTGGTATTTAGTGGCGACGGATGAGGGTCATGGGTTTTCTAAAAAGCAGAACATCGATTACCAGTTCTATACCAACATCCTGTTCATGCAGCAGTTTTTGCTGGAAGCGGCTTAAAAGCTTGCGGCCAACGGTTTGAATGCAGTGCTTGAGTGGCGATCATCTCGCCACTAGCACCAAAGCACCATCTGTCCGATAGCTTTACACCACCTCAATTACCAAGCACCAAGAAGTAAGCTTGCGGCTGTGTTCAACACTCTCTCGCTGATCACCGTTGGTATGGCGGCGGCGGGAGTGGGATCGGGGCCGGGTTCCGGGCAACCCACTCCACAGCCCAATTTACCAGGCGGTCGCTGCCGTCGGGGTTCTTACGAAGCGACCGCACGACCTGTGCGCAGGCGTCGAGGTCCGCCGGGTCCAGAGCCTGGTGTGTGCCCACGTGTTTGTTGAAGGCGCTGGCCATGGAGGCGTAGTCTCGATCCCAGTTTCCACCGCCATTGCGATACCACTCGTCGCGGACACGACCGGCAATCCGTACGACCTCGCCCTGTAGCGTCTTGCAGGGACCGCTCGAGGGCACTAGGAGGTCCCAGAGCTCAGCGAAGCGCTCGGCGGGCGTCCGCGCAATAGCGACGATGGGTGAATTGCCGTCATGCATGCGCCGCCTTGCTGCCGGTTCCACCGAGAACAGAGCACAGAGCGCCTCGGCAGCAGCGGAAGTTTCCTCGACCGAGTCGCTGTTGAAGCCGGCTCGATGGAATTCAAAGTTCTGGCTCGCGCGCAGGACCGCCTCCTTCGCTTGCTGAGTCACCTCCGCGCCAGCGTTTAGGAGCGCCTTCGCCACCGGGACCATGGCCACAAGGTGGACGTTTGACATCCGAAGAAATCCGTATTCCAAGGGTGTTAAGTCGTTGGTCGAGCGCGCGTTCACGTGAGCGCCATGCGCTAGGAGCGCCTGGACGGCGTCGAGGTGCTTGCCATCGACGGCGGAGTGCAGGGGGGTGAGGCCTTCGTTCGAGGTCCGGTGCACGTCAGCCCCCAGATCGATCAATTGGGCAGGCGTGAGCCGGTGGTGGAAGCGGGAGCGGGCGCTTTCGTGGAGGGCCGTGTAGCCCCAGGTGTCGGTGGCGTGAATGTCCGTGCCGCGCTCGATCGCCCAGCGTGCCAGCTCGACAGTGCAGCGACCGTTCATCAGCAGCGTCCCCTTACCGTAGCCTCCACGCGCATCCGGCAGGCACCGCTGGAGCGCCTCGTAGACCGCCCTGTAGTCGTCGCTCGCCGCCGCCGCGTCCAAGAGCTCGTCCAGATCCTTGGGGAGCGTCTTGCGCGTCGCCTTCTTCTTGGTCGTATTCTTGTCCTTCACACAGCCATCCTTCGTCGTCGCTCCTTAATCTATAAGGACGCTCGGCGTAATCTCAACTTCGTTATTGCTTGCCCACATCTCATCAGGCTAACTACTTATACCAATTCTCTGAAACTGGGCTACAGATCTTCCTTGCGACTCCGCTCAAGGAACGTCGGCTGAGCGGAGTCGTTCGCATCGCGTCTCCCCGAGGGAGAAAGCCGACTTGTCTGTGTAGCTGTAATTCGTAGAACTGGTATTACTGGTTTCAGAACTTTTTACTAGAGGCCTCAACCCCAGCGGCGGGAGAAGCCTCTGACTTGGGCGTACCCAGTTTGGCAAAAATGGCTCCGATCGCGGCCAAATATGGCATTGAGTTTGTCGATCCCGATCACCTTTAGAACCGAGCCCATATTCTGATCAGGAAATAGAATCCATCGATCGCCGGGGCTGTGATTTGCCCGCTCGCTGCAGGTTATAGGACTGCGAAGCCGCTTTTTTGCGGGCGCTAGAGATTTTACCGCCCTGATAATCTGCTTCCAGGTCGGCCAACACCGACTGTTCTTCTTGCAGGGCGGGCGACGGGGCCATCGCCGCCATGGCCAGCCGCGCATCTTGCAAAGAAGCGCGAGCGCGTTCATAGTCACCGCTATCGGTTAAGGCGATTGCTTCGCGGCGCGCCCGCGCCGCCATCATCAGCGCCACTTGCTCTTGCACCACCGCATTCGCTGGAAAATCACTAAACTGTTCTTGACTGACGAGGGGCAGCGATAACTCGGCCTCTAAAACCTGGCGATCGCGCTGGTCAGCCGCATCCCAAGCCAGACGCACGCGCAGCAGTTCACCGCCTTGATCGAGCGCGGGCACTTGCAGGCGCACCACCACATTGAGCGGGTTGCCCACGGTCAAATTGGGCAGCTTGTATCGACCGGTCGAGGTTGGCGCAAAGTCATTGAGCACCGCCATCACCTTGACGCCCGATTGGGGCTCTAAGCCCAGGCTAACGCGTTGGCCCAGGGTGGCGGCGAGGCCCGATAGCTCGGTTTCAAAGATGGCAGCCAGTTGCTCAGCCGAGGCAATGTGTACAAAATTGCCGTCGCCGCTGGTTGCCATCGCCGCCAGCAGATCCTCGCTGTAGTCGTCGCCGATGCCTAAGGCGGTGGTGCTAACGCCGCGCTGGGCTAACCCATGCACATCGGTGGCGATCGCGTCGGGGCGGGTTTCGCCCACGTTGGCCAGTCCATCTGACAAGAGAATGACGCGATTGAGCTGGTCAGGATTGAGATATTGGCTCACCTGCAGGCCGCCCTCCACCCAGCCCGCATGCAGGGCGGTCGTCCCTCGCGCCTTGACCTGATCGAGCTGGCCAAGCAGGCTATTTTTATCGGTGGCCAGGGTGCTGGGTACCAGCGTTTCAATCTGGTTGTCAAACAGGACGATGCTGAGGCGATCGCTGGGCAACAGATTTTCGATCGCAAAGCGAGCGGCCTCACGGGCGCGGGCAATCTTCGCACCGCCCATGGAACCTGAGCGATCGATCACCAGGCTGAGGTTGAGCGCCGGCCGCTCGGTTTTTGGGGTAATGGTGGGCGGTGTAATGCGAACGAGCACATCTAGCGTGACTGATCGCTGCGCCACGATGGCGTCATGCAAGGGAATTAATTCAATTTGGGGTTGGTTGGGGGATTGAGTCATAGGGTTGGCCTCCGATCAGGCTGAGGGGTGAGATGGTGAGCAATCAGTTGTAGAAGTTGTTCGCGTTCAGCGGCGGTGGCTGGGGCGATAAAGTCCTGCCGTAGATGCAATTCCAAACCGTTACGCAGTTCTACGCGAGTCCAGGTTTGGGAGGGCAGTTCCCCTGAGGAAGCTGCGGGCGTAGCTGGAGACGGAGTAGACGCTGTGCGTGCTGAGGGGGCCGGAGCCGACCGGCGTTGGCGAGCTGCCGGAGCGGGAACCGGAGCAGCAGGCGTGGCGCGATCTCGAATCTGGGATAAAAAGGCCAGGGCTGGATTGGCCGCCTCAACCGTGAGTTGAGTACGTCCCTGCAAAATGCTTTCCAACACCGGGTTAGCTTGACCGTCGATCAGCCCGGTAATCGAGCTGACGCTGTACCCGTCTGCCAACAATCGCCGCAGTGCTAAAAGTTGCAGCACATGCCGATAGACATAGCGGGCTTCTCGGCCTTGCTTGAGCGGTTTATCCAGTAACCCTTGGGTGGTGTAATGGCGTACTAGTCGAGCATTCACCGACTCTTGCCCGCGTCCCCCGGTGGTTGACTCGGGTAAACACTGGGGCAAACAATCGTTGACGGTTTCGACAAAGCCTTCCAGGGTCAACTCCGGCTGCTGGTCGGCAATTTGCTGTAGCTTCTCCATACCGCCATCGTAAATGCTGACATACTAAATTGTCAATGACAATATTTATTGTCATTATTTGGTCGAAGGTTACTTGCAGGCCGATTCAACTGAGTGCATCCCACTGTCGTGTTCTAGGGGCTGTTGTTATTTAGCGGCTGCATCCTTTCGCATCAACCCCTAGCGAGTCAATTGAATGTGGGCGCGGTTATATCCATCGTCAAAGTATTCTGAATTTAATTGATGACGCGCCCTAGTCCTGCTTGTGGGCAAGATGCCCGCCCTAAGCGCATTGAATGGCTTGACAAAACTGGAATGCGCCCATTCGATGTGCCCCGATTCTCTAAAACAAGATGATAAATCTGGCCCCCCTGCCCCTGGGCTCCCCGGCGTGTTCAAGAGGGGGCGGGAGTCCGATCGCTGAGAATGGGAACTGTCGAGAGTTCATGGTTGGCAAAGGGATGATACCCTGACATCCTTGTAGGAAGATACTGGGAACGCAGCAAGGGGAAGCGATCGCGTGCTAGATCTCAAGACTATTCGACAAAGCTTTGACGACGTGCAGACTGCCCTCAATCGCCGGGGTGGTAGCTACGACCTGCAGCGCGTGCTCGATTTGAACCAGCAGCAGCGAGAAATCGAAGGGGGGCGATCGCAGCTGCAGGCCCGCAGCAACGAAATTGGCAAAGCTGTCGGACAGCAAATTCGCGGTGGGGCAGCGCCCGACGGCCCCGAAGTCGCCGCCCTGCGAGCCGAAGGGAATGAGGTTAAAGCGCAACTGGGCGAGCTAGAGCCGAAAGAGAAGGCCCTCAAAGCCGAAATCGAAGCCATTTTGCTGGGCATCCCCAACTTGCCTAGTACCACCACGCCCGACGGCAAAGATGAATCGGAAAACGTCGAAGTCTGGCGCTGGGGTGATGAGTATCTGCCTGCCGATAGCGCCGCCCTCAAGCCCCATTGGGAAGTCGGCGAAGGGTTAGGAATTTTGAACTTTGAGCGATCGGCCAAGATCGCCCAAAGTCGCTTTGTCGCCCTGATGGGACTGGGCGCAGCGTTAGAACGAGCGCTGATCGCCTACATGCTCGATCGCCACACTCAGCATGGCTATACCGAAGTCATCCCCCCCTACCTCGTTAATACAGCGTCTCTAACCGCCTCAGGCCAGCTGCCAAAGTTTGCCGAAGAGAGCTTTCAGTGCAAAAACGATGACCTGTGGCTGTCACCGACGGCGGAAGTACCCCTGACGAATCTGCATCGCGACGAGATTTTCAACGGGGACGACCTGCCCTATCACTATTGCTCCTTTACCCCCTGTTTTCGCCGCGAGGCGGGTAGCTATGGCCGCGATACGCGGGGCCTGATTCGCCTGCATCAGTTTAATAAGGTCGAGATGTACAAGTTTGTCCGACCGGAAACCTCAGAAGCAGAGCACCAGGCCTTGGTCAAAGATGCCGAGGCGATTCTACAGGGGTTGAAATTGCCTTATCGCGTGCTGGAACTTTGTACCGGTGATTTAGGCTTTTCGGCCAACAAAACCTACGATTTGGAAGTCTGGCTGCCCTCGTCAGGTACCTATCGAGAAATTTCGAGCTGCTCTAACTGCGGCGACTTTCAAGCGCGGCGGGCCAACATTCGCTTTAAGGAAACGGGCCAAAAAGGGACGCAATATGTCCATACCCTAAACGGCTCGGGGCTAGCGATCGGGCGCACCATGGCCGCCATTTTAGAAAATTATCAGCAACCCGACGGCACGGTGAAAGTGCCTGACGTGCTGCAGCCCTACCTCAATCGCGAGTGGCTGTGACGCCCGCCTATGGGTGATAAAACGGGAAAAAGTGCCTACCGATGCCCACCGTTTTGATCGCTCTGCCCGCGATGGTGGTGGTGTAAATGCTGCAAGCACCCCAGTTTGTGCGATCGGTTGAGCGATCAATTAGCCGCTGACCACGCCGCGTCCGACCAGGTCGGCACTGTTTACCAAAGAGCGGCACAAGTCCTCGCTGGGCAAGGTCACGACCCCGCCAACGTGAATCTCTCTTTGCAGCTCGTCACAGTCTTGCTTGAGTTCTGCTGGGAACCGCTTAGCGGCATAGCTCACATAAGCGTCTTGGCCAGGATTGGTCATTATCAACGCTGCCAAACTGAGGAGCCCGCTGCCGGTCACCGCTAACACCGTCTTGGGTTGGAGCCATGACCGGACGTTGATCGCCCTCTGCTCGGGGGTGTGAGGTGTCATCGCCTTGCCTGAATTAACTGGGTGAACGGCTGACACTACTGAACACAGCGAGGGGATCAGGCTTTTCGTAAATTCCCCGGCTTGAATGCCTGCAGCCACCTGCCGCTGGGCTAATACAAATCGGACAAATGGGGGGGCTCGCCGCATCCACTGCGACCGATAGGGATCTCCTCACCGTTGACCGTCACAAATTCGCCGGTGATCGCGGGGGTAGGCAGATAGAATAAGACAACGTATTTGTTACAACACCGAGAATCTATGTCCGTTCTGGCCGTGATCGCCGCTATCGCCTTGCTCATCTTTGTTCATGAATCAGGGCACTTCCTGGCTGCTCGATTCCAGGGAATTCACGTCAACCGCTTCTCAATTGGTTTTGGCCCGATCCTGTGGAAGTATCAGGGGCCAGACACGGAATATGCCCTGCGGGCGATTCCCCTGGGTGGCTTTGTGGGCTTTCCCGACGATGATCCCGAGAGCGAAATTCCGCCCGAAGATCCCGACCTTTTGAGAAATCGCCCGATTTTGGATCGGGCGATCGTCATCAGCGCGGGCGTGGTGGCTAATCTGCTGTTTGCTTACTTGATCTTTGTCGCTCAGTTTGCGTCTGTGGGGGTGCCCCAAGCATTCACTCCAGAACCGGGTATTCTCATCCCCCAACTGATTTCAGAATCTGATCCGGCAGCGGTGGCCGGAATGCGTTCGGGTGACGTGATTCTTTCTGCTGGCGGCATCGACTTTGGCACGGACGAAACCACCGTTCAGTCGTTTGTGCAGCTGATTCAAGACAATCCCGAACAGCCGATTGAGATGACTGTGCAGCGACAGGGCGAAATTCTTGACCTGACGGTGACGCCAGAGATTGGCCCAGACGGGAAATCGGAGATTGGGGTGCGGCTACAGCGCAATGGTGAGGTCGAGTACCGTCGGGCAAATAACGTCTTTGAAGTCTTTTCGTTAGCGGCTCAACAGTTCCAGGGCATGTTGCTGCAAACAGTGCAGGGCTTTGCCATGCTGATCACCAACTTTTCAGCCATGTCAGGGCAGATTGCTGGCCCAGTCGGAATTGCCGAACAGGGTGCAGACTTAGTTTCCAAAAATGTCGCGACGCTATTCCCTTTCACCGCGATCATCAGCATTAACCTGGCGATTATCAACATTTTGCCCCTGCCCGCTTTAGATGGGGGGCAGTTGGCCTTTTTGTTAATTGAGGCGCTGCGGGGCAAGCCCCTGCCCGATCGCCTGCAAGAAAACGTGATGCAGACGGGCTTAGTGCTGCTGCTCGGTCTCGGAGTCTTTTTGATCGTGCGCGATACCTCCCAGCTAGAAATCTTTCAGGATTTGCTGCAGTGAGTCCGCGCCGCCAGCGGTTGCCCAAAAAGCAGCGCGCCCTTGAAGTGCTAGCTCGGCTCAAGCGCCTGTATCCTGACGCCACCTGCTCGCTGGACTATGAAACGCCGGTGCAGCTGTTGGTGGCGACTATTTTATCGGCCCAATGTACGGACGAACGGGTGAATCTGGTGACTCCAGCCTTGTTTGCGCGGTTTCCCGACGCGCGGGCCATGGCTGAAGCTGACCTGAGCGAGCTGGAAACGCTGGTGCGATCGACCGGCTTTTACCGCAATAAAGCTAAGAACATTCAGGGAGCCTGCCGCAAAATCGTGACGGATTTTGGCGGCGAAGTGCCGCAAACCATGGCGGAGCTGACGAGTTTACCGGGTGCCGCCAGAAAAACCGCGAATGTCGTGTTGGCCCACGCCTTTGGCATCAATGCTGGCGTGACGGTCGATACTCACGTCAAGCGCTTGACCAATCGACTGGGTTTCACCAAGCACAGCGACCCGAAAAAGATTGAGCAGGATTTGATGAAGCTGATTCCCCAACCAGATTGGGAGAACTGGTCGATTCGGCTGATTTATCACGGTCGCGCCGTGTGCAATGCGCGCAAGCCCGCCTGCGATCGCTGCGAGCTGGCCGACCTCTGCGCCGCTGCCAAACTCTCGCCACCGAGTGAGGCGATCTCTGAACAGTCCAGCACGCCAATTGCTTAGGTGCCAGGTCGGGGCCGGTCGGTCTCTAGGCCACAAATTGGCTGAAAATAATCAACAGTGACCAGGCAAAGATCATCAGGGTCAGCAGGGTCGAAATAATGGGCATGGCTTAGGATGAATGGGTTGGCACGCCTACAGTTTAGTCAAAGTGGGCGGACGGTTGAGCGCCTGCAGCGGTCGGATATCCCGCAGAGACATGAGCGGCCTTTGGTTTCAGGTGCTGATTGTGGGGAAGGGGGCGCACCGCTGCCGATGCCTCGCGGTTTCATCGGCTGAACTCATCCGAACCGCCCAACCCGAGAGCCGAAATGGCTAATCCTAGCGTTCCAAGTGTGCGAATTGGCCGCTTTTTTCCTCTTAACTGAACGCCCTGGCTCAACTCATGGCGCTAGCATCGCGGTCGGCAAACACGTCTTTGGCCGCAAAAACGCCGCTCAAAGCAGCTGGAAAACCGGCATAGACGGCCATCTGCATGATGACTTCGACCACTTCTTCGCGGGTGCAGCCCACATTTAAGGCCCCGTGAATGTGGACTTTGAGCTGTGGTTGGGCGTTTCCCATGGCTGTCAGTGCCGCCACGGTGGCAATTTCTCTAGATTTCAAATCGAGTCCAGGACGGGAATAGATATCGCCAAAGGGAAATTCAATGATGTACCGGGCCAAATCCGGTGCAATGTCTTTTAAGCTGGCAATCACGTGTTCTCCCGCCTGGCCATCAACTTCGGCGAGTTTTTGCCATCCTCGCTGATAACGGTCAGTCGGGGCATCCGGTGGATGAATTTGTCCCATGGAGGGCCTCTAGTGCTTGGTAGTGTTGAATCTTGTCGTGGATAACCTGCAGGTTCTGAGCCAGTTCGTCTAGCTGCTGCTGGATCTGCTGCTGATGGATTTCCAGCAGTTGTCGCCGTCGCGTCAGTGTGCGATCGCCCTGTCGCCGTAACTCAGCAAATTGCTGCATCTCTCGAATGGGCATACCGGTGGCCCGCAGCCGCATCAAAAAGTTGATCCAGGCAATATCTTGACTGGCATAGCGACGATGACCGCTGGTTGCCCTGGCAACCCCGGTCAGCAGGCCAATGCGTTCGTAATAACGCAACGTATGTGCGCTCACTTGAGTGATGGCGGCAACCTGTTGAATTGACAGTTCCGTATCCATGGCTCTTACCATAAAACTTAGAGTGCACTCTAAGTCAACACCATCATTCAAGCATCAGGCTGGCAGGGTGCCGCTACAGCCGCCGTGGAGAGCGATCGCCGGGGGGGTGGTCGTCCAGGGGGCGTCTGCAACGTGAATGCCGCTTGAATGCCCCATGGATTTTTGCCCTGAACTCACAAAGGCAAATTGAGTGGATGCCGGTGAAATTGTTGGTCTAAGGGAAGAACTGCTGATCTGGGTGACCGTCACCGCTTTTGCTTCCCTTGGGCTCGTGAAATGCGAGGATAGGAGAGATCCAAGCGTCGGCTGCTCCACCAGGCCCTATAGCTTCCTAATTCAACCCCATGACTGTACCGATTCAATTCATTTCGCCCTCAATTTTTACCCTGACCGTTGTGCTCGCCATCGGGCTGGTCTTTTTTATCCGCGCTTCGACTAAAGACCGCACTGAAACCGCGCTCTACGCCACCGAGATGGATGACGTTTCTCTGCTGGAAACGCTGCAGCAGTACTTCGCCAATCGGGCTTATCAGGTCATAGCGGTCAATGCCGAGTCGGGCTCAATTTCCCTCAAGGGCAAGGTTGGGGCCAGCATTTTTATGGCGGTCTTTTTAGGCAGCCTGGCGGGTATTGGCTTTGCTTGTTTGGCCCTGGTATTGGCGATCGCCTATCCTCAATTGGGCTACTGGCCCTACGGATTGCTGGTGCTCTCACCGCTCGCTTCTTGGTTTTATTGGCAGGGGTCAACCCGCGTCGAGCAGGTCGATTTTCAAGTGCGATCGACCGCTGACAGCATCAGTGACGTTGAGCGATCAGTTACCCAGCTTTGGGTCTCAGCTCATCGTGATGAGCTGGCCGTTTTAGAGTCTCAGCTCGCTTTAAAACGCCAAGAGACGGAGTAATAGATACTGCCGTCTCTTGGCTTGCAATGGGCTTTAGCTGTGGGGTTTGAGGCTATAAAAGTCAGACGATTGCTCGTCATTTCAGCAATTAAAGCTGAAACTTCACTTCGACAAGCTCACAACTTCGTCTTCTTCTTCGTTGAGCAGGGCTCTCAAACTCGGAAACAGAAAGTGGTTCTCTTCAACATACTGGGCACCGAAAAGACCTTTCTCAGCCCAAAAATATCGATCAGTGGTGTGCTCGTTACGCTTCACAAGTAACAGTGCCGGGGGCGCAATGTTTTCATTGTGGATAAAATTACGAGCTGCGGTGACTGGTTTATCCGTCCCGCTCTCGATACTATATTGAGGTACACACTCCAGAATTCGCCTACCTTCTAGACGACGGCGGCTCTTACGTTTACGTCTTCTTGCCAACCTGCCTACCTCCTACTCTCTGGTGTACAAAACTGCCAAGGTATGTAGTTTGTGCTACAAAACCCCTAACCTTGCAAAGTATATCCGGTACAAACTAAAATTTCAACTTATTTGCATGTCTTTTGGGTAACGACATGGTTAAAATAATAGACTTTCTATTCATTTCTTGATTAGCATGTTGATATGTGCTTCATTCAGCTCGTAACCACCCGCATTTCTTTGTGACGAAGGGATAATCACCCGCGACGTTTGATGATACTAATGCCTGCCAGCGCGGAATTTGCGGCGCTCTGTCAATCTCAAATTACTATGATGGCTGGGGTGGTCGGGGCTGACTCAACGGCTGTCTATTTGGCCGAAGGTTGGTCTGATCAGGCCGTCCCGCAGCTAATTTCGATCGCGGTTTATCCCACCCCCCAATCGTCTCAATCGCCGGCGCCCCGGCTTGATCGCCGGCTGCCAGCCGCAACATCCAGCGGCGGCGGGCCAGTCTCGGCTCAGTTCGCGGCCGCGACGGATGCAGTGCCCAGTCAGCCTGATCCGCGCGTGTTGTCTGATCCGACCTATGCAACGGCTCGCGATGCCGATCACACGACCCGGCAACGGCTCGCGATTCCCCTGATGCATGAGGGCGGTGTATTTGGCGTCTTAGTCAGTTGGCGTGCCGATCGGCCCTGGCAGCAGCCAGAACGCGATCAGATGGCAGAATGTGCCCACTCGTTGACGCTGGCCTGTGTGCTTGATCAGCGGGGTCAGTGGTTGAGCCGTCGGACATCTTCTTTAGATCGCATTCAGGCTCAACAGTCCGATCGCTTTCACGAATTGTTGCATCAGCTGCGGAGCCCGCTCACCGCCTTGAAAACCTTTGGCAAGCTCCTGATCAAGCGCCTGCCTTCAGAAGATCAAAATCAGCTGCTAGTGGCCAACATGCTGCGGGAGAGCGATCGCCTGCAAGAGCTGCTGGGCTATTTTGACGAGACGCTGCAGGCCGCTGACGATACCCGTGAAGCCGCATCGACAGTAGCCCCCCTCCTCTTAGCGCCTGCCGATGAAACCTCCGATGAGCCGCAGGCTTTGCTGACGGCAGCGGATTCTTTGGCTCACTTTGGCGGTGCTTTGGCGGTGCAGGCCAATTCAGTCGCCGCGATGATTGAGCCCCTGGTGAGACTGAATCAGCCCTTGGCCGAAGCCGCCGAGATGAGGTTACATTTAGTGCCGCCCGCTGAGGACGTTTGGCTGCAGTTTGATCCCAAGGCACTGGGGGAAATTCTCAACAACCTGCTTGACAATGCGCTGAAATATTCATCTTCAGAGACCGACGTCTGGCTGCAGTGGGGTCTATCGCGCCCCGATCAGTCTACCCTGGGCGGCATTTTGCTCGGGGATACGGGACCCGGCATTCCCTCCCTGGATCAGGAACACATTTTTGAACGTCATTATCGCGGGCTGCAGGCGGCGGGCGAACTGGACGGCAGCGGCTTGGGATTGGCGATCGCGGCCGACTTGATGGGGGAAATGCGCGGCCAAATCGAGGTTTACAGTCCGCTCTCGAAGCTGCCCTGGGCGCTGCCAGCCGCCCTGCCTATCCCCGCAGCCACCGTCGGGACGGCCTTTGTGCTGTGGTTGCCAATCGCCGCTGCCGAGGCTTGAACCGCACCGGAGTTGATCCGCCAACGCTAAAGCCCGCTGGGGTTTCATCCCTTATGAGAAGATAGCGGGAATGGGTTGGAGGGTTGCCCCCGATGATTTGGATTGACTGGCTGATTGTGTTGGCGTATCTGATGGCGACCCTGTGGTTGGGGGTTTATCTGTCGCGCCAGGCATCAGGGTCACTGGTGGACTTTTTTGTGTCGGGGCGATCGCTGCCCTGGTGGCTAGCAGGCACGAGCATGGCCGCTACGACCTTTTCGATTGACACGCCCCTTTACATCGCTGGAGTCGTGGGCACGCGCGGCCTTGCGGGCAACTGGGAATGGTGGAGCTTTGGCATTGCTCATGTGGTAATGATTTATGTCTTTTCGCGGCTGTGGCGGCGATCGGAAATTGTCACCGACGCGGAACTCACGGAGCTGCGCTACGGCGGCGCGATGGGGGCAGCGCTGCGCGGCATCAAGGCCTTTTTGTTTGCGGTGCCGATCAACTGCATCGGCATCGGCTATGCCATGTTGGCGATGGTCAAGGTGATCACGGCCCTGCAGCTCTGGGAAAGTCTGGGCATTGACCCTGGTGACCAAACCAAACTGTGGACTGTGGTCGGCATCAGCTTATTTGTGTTGGTCTATGCAGGCCTGTCGGGCTTGTGGGGCGTCGTTGCGACCGACTTCTTTCAGTTTTTTCTCGCTTTGTTTGGGGCAATCGTCGTGGCGGGGGCGGCACTGATCAAAATCGGCGGCATGCCGACGCTGATCGAGCAGGTCAGCAATCAGTTTGGGGCCGAAACGCTGTCTTTGGTGCCGCTGAATTGGCAGGGGGGCGGCCTCCGCTGGAGCGAAGCGGCGGGCATTTCGGCCAATACGTTTTTGGCCTATTTGGGTTTGCAGTGGTGGGCCTTTCGCCGCAGCGATGGCGGTGGCGAATTTATTCAGCGGCTGGCCGCCTCTAAAAATGAGGCGGAAGCCGAAAAGGCCGCTTGGTTTTTCAACATTTTGCACTACGTGATTCGCACCTGGCCGTGGGTGATCGTGGCGCTGGTGGCGTTGGTGGTCTATCCCAACCTGGAAGATCGCGAACTGGGCTATCCGCAGCTCATGCTCGACTTTTTGCCGCCGGTGCTGCTGGGGCTGGTGGTCGCCTCTTTGATTGCTGCGTTTATGAGTACGGTGTCCACATTGATCAACTGGGGCGCGTCTTACTTGACCAACGACCTTTATGGTCGCTTCATCGCGCCGGCGGCTGACGATGCCCAGTTGGTTTTCGCAGGGCGGATGGCATCGGTGTTAGTGACGGTGTTGGGCGCGATCGCGGCGTTTTATTCGACCGATGTCACGGCGATTTTTCGTCTGGTGATTGCCATCGGCACTGGGCCAGGGCTGGTGCTGATCTTGCGCTGGTTTTGGTGGCGCATCAATGCGGCGGCGGAGCTGGCGGCGATGGTGGCCGGATTTATCATCGGCATTTTGACAATGCCCATTGCTGATGAGGCCGTTCAGAATCCGGTGCTCACCTTGGTGGGGTTGATTCAGGCTCGGGTGACGGTGTTGCAAACCACTGATTTTGGCCAACGGCTGTTGGTGATTGCGGGCATCACCACGGTGATTTGGGTGACTGTTATGCTCATCACTACCCCCGAAACCGACGAAACCCTCGATCGCTTTTATCGCAAAGTGCATCCCGGCGGCCCTGGGTGGAACCGGCAGCGCACTCGCCTGGGCGAGCGACCGATTCAATTAGTTACCTTTGCCGGTGGCTGGCCACGCCTGTATTTTGACCAGCCAGGGATTAAC
This sequence comes from uncultured Halomicronema sp., assembly GCA_937899725.1. Taxonomy (GTDB): domain Bacteria; phylum Cyanobacteriota; class Cyanobacteriia; order Phormidesmidales; family Phormidesmidaceae; genus Halomicronema. Next base: position 49,033 of record CALCCA010000204.1, on the reverse strand, counting down.
CCTGAGCAAGATTTGTTGCTGCAGCTGCAACAGGTGTTGGCAGCACTGTGCCTGTTGTTTGGTGCCATGTTTACGGTGGGTGGCTTTTTGCTGCTGCAGCCGCTGGTCGGCTGGGGCGCATTACTGTTTGCAGTGCTCGGTAGCTGGTGGCTACAGCGGCTCAAACGAGCGCGTATTGCGCCAATGCCCCGACCTGGTTTGGAAGATGTGTGAGGAATTTGGAGTGAGGAGTGAAGAGATCGCGAGTGGGTGGGGAGTAGTGGGTAGGGGGTGGAGAGTGGGGAGTAGCGGATAGAGAGTCGGGAGTAGTGGGGATGAGTGAGGGGATCCGTGGGTAGAACAGTGGGGCGGCTCTGAACTCCATATTGTTACCGTTGCGACAAGAATTATGACAGAGCCTAGGGCTCAAATAACGGCTGGCGTAGAGTGGTTTACGGTAATCCAGCAGACGGTTTTGCACCGTTGCAGCAGCTTTTAACAGTGGAGTTTTATGGCAATTGCAGTATGGCAAGATGACTATTGCACTGGACACGAGGCGATCGATCAGCAGCATCGCCGTTTGTTCAGCCTGGTGAATGAAATCTACGACCTGACTCAGCTGCCGACACCGCCCATGGCTGTGATCAAAACGCGCCTCACGGAGTTCGCTGATTGTGCGGTTGAGCACTTTGAGTTAGAAGAAGGGCTGATGGCTGAGCACGATTACCCCAATCTGCAAGTTCACTGTGGCACTCACAAGGCGCTGGTCAATAAAGTGACGGCTTTACTCGCTAAGTTTGACCAGGTTGCTGACACGGCAACGGCGGAGGTGACGCCGGTTCTAGCTGATTGGATGGTGCATCACATTCGCGGTGAAGATCAGCAAATGATTCGCTTTTTTCAGAGTCGCAATGTTGCCGGTGTTAAGCGCTTGGCGCTAGCCGCTGATCAATAAGCGCATGAATCGGGCGATCGCTCTACTCATAGCCAAGGCAGGCAATAATTTGGACAACGTGAGTTCGACGGGATTTTGTTGCTGAAATCCAGGCAGATCCAGGGCTTTTGAAAAGCTTGCCCCAAAATTTATTCGCAATAGAGGTAGACTATTGCGAATATAGGAGATTTTCTCAATAAGGGCGACTCAATGACAATTCTTTGAGGAGGGCGGATCTCCAAGCGTACGTATTTCTGGGGGGTTTGAGCTTTTATTTCATCGAACTCACGTTGGACAATCAAGATTGAAACGCTGTTGATTCTGATGGCTCAGCAAAGACGCTTAATTCTGTACTTGCCACTGGCACACCTGATATTAAGAATGCAAGAACGCGGCTCACAGCAATTCATTCTCGGCTTGTGCGAGATCGTGCATCCTTGTTGAGAACAGCGTGAAACCGTTCAAGAGCACTATCAAGGCTTGAATTGCTGCTGATTTGTCAGGGTTTTCGGCTTTGATGTTGAATGTGACACTTCGCCTTGTCAAGGCTACATTTGATGGCCATCAGTTTCTGCTCTAAGATGCGGCAATGCTTGCCGATGGCTGCCCATGAGAATTTTGCTGGTAGATGACGAAGCAGAATTAGCCGAGCCCCTCAGTCGAGTTTTGACCCGGCAGGGCTATCAGGTGGATATTGCTACGGATGGGCAGGTCGGTAGCCAATTGGCGGCTGACGCTACCTATGATCTGCTGATTTTAGATTGGATGCTGCCCCACTACAGCGGGTTAGAAATTTGCCAGCAGGTGCGATCACGCGGGGATGCTACCCCTGTCTTATTTCTAACCGCTAAGGATACGCTGAATGACCGGGTCGAAGGGTTAGATGCTGGGGCCGATGACTATCTGGTAAAGCCCTTTGAACTGCGAGAATTGCTGGCACGGGTGCGAGCTTTGCTGCGACGCCCCCCGACGCTGGAGGCCGCGCCCCGCGTCACGCGATTGCAATATGAAGACCTGGCCTTAGACGAAGCGAATCAGCTAGCCTATCGCCAGGATCAAACAATTGAGCTGTCAGAAAAAGAAACGCAGCTGTTGAGCTATCTGTTGCGGCACCCCGATCAGGTGCTGACCCGCAGCCAGATTCACCAAGCGGTGTGGGCCGATGCCGAAGAGCCTGCTAGCAATGTCTTGGCGGCGCAAATGCGACTGCTGCGGCGCAAAATTGAGCCCAGCGGCACGTTGCCCTTAATTCATACGGTGTACGGCAAGGGCTATCGGCTTGGGAGTTGATCGGGGGGTGAACCGGCAGTCGCTATACTAAACACCTGAGTTAGTCCGTGTGGTTATGGCCTCTGAAACCCCCACCGTCGAGTTTTTTGACGGCATTTCTGAAGAGATTAGTAATGTGAGTCTGCGGCAAGACAACGATACGGGCGATCGCATCGTGCTGCTGTTGTTTGAACGACTGCAGGCGATCGAAGAATTTAGAAGCTTCCGCAGTCGCTTTTCGAAAGCGCTCAAGCTCACCGACAGCGAAGGCGTCATTACCATCGAACCTTCGGGCGTCAAATTTATCTTCAGTGGGCCAGAGGGCGATGATCTGAAGCAGGTTGAATGCACCCTCGCCATTGACCGCCCCGACCATTGGGAGCGCTTCATGCGCTTTATGCACCGGTATGCTGAAGCTAACGGCATGGCCTATGGTGAACCGGCGGCGGCAGATTAGTCTAGTCATGGCGGACCTTAGCCCTGTGCGTTAGCGCCGCCGCTGCCCAGGGCGGGCGATCGTCACGGTGTCGGTCGGTCAGGGTTGGATCAGGCACTTGCAGCCTGGCGGCTTAATCGGCACTGCGCCGCTGGACACGCAGAGTTCTCAGACGGGCTGAGATTCATCCGACAGCTACCCCAACGTGAGGGGAGCGTGGGCAGTTCACAGCTGAGCGATCGCAGCGGTCGCTAGCATAGAATAGTTGCTCTGCCAGTTGCCTACTGGGCCAGGTAAGTCAGTTCACATCACAGCAAAGGAGTCGGGGTTCATGAAAGTTGCCATTACCGGGGGCACTGGGTTCGTTGGGAGCCAGCTTACCGCCGCCCTCCAGCAGGCAGGGCATGAGGTGGTGGTGTTAACCCGTGATGTGGCCCGAGCCCGTCGCGTGCTGCCAGCGGCGACCTTTCCTCAGGTGACGCTGGTAGCCTATACCCCACAGCAATCTGGTGACTGGCAAACCGCAATTTCTGGCTGTGATGGCGTCGTCAATCTGGCCGGAGCCACGATCTCTGAGCGCTGGAGTGCGGCTCACAAACAGGCTATTCTCAACAGTCGCCAAGTCGGCACGACCAAAATCGTTGAAGCGATCGCCCAGGCTGACGTTAAACCCCAAGTCCTCGTCAGCGCTTCGGCGATCGGGTACTACGGCACGAGCGAAACCAAAACGTTTGATGAAACCAGTGCGCCCGCCGATCAGGACTTTTTATCGCACGTGTGCCAGGCGTGGGAAGCCGAAGCCACCAAGGTGAAAGATATCGAGGGCGTGCGCTTAGTGATTCCTCGCATTGGCATCGTGTTGGGCCAGGGCGGGGCGCTAGAGCGCATGCTCACACCCTTTCGCTTATTTGCGGGGGGGCCAATCGGCAGTGGCCGTCAGTGGTTTTCCTGGATTCACATTGACGACTTGGTAGCCGTGTTAGTGCGAGCGCTGACCGATCACACCATGTCAGGAGTTTACAATGCCACGGCCCCGACGCCTGTTCGTATGGCCACCGTGTGTGAGGCCCTAGGACAGGCTCTCAACCGGCCCTCCTGGTTGCCCGTGCCTGATTTTGTGATTGAGGCGCTGCTCGGTGATGGGGCGGTGGTCGTGCTGGAGGGGCAACAGGTGCTGCCCAAACATCTGCAGGCCGAGAATTTTGCCTATCAATATCCCACGGTTGAGCAGGCGATGCAGGCCGTCGTCGCGGCAACTTAGGTGCATTAGCGGCGAGTGTTGATCAGGCTGGGCGGTACGGCTGTCGTCGCGCTCACCTCGCCAGGGAACTGAAGGCGATAGAGCGCATCAAAGCCTTCATCACAATGGGGTGGGGCGCCGGCCAGCTGTCGGGCCATAGTCTCAAGCACGTCAGTGGGCACCTGGCGCGATCGCTGCCCGTTTCTGTGCATACAAAGGGCGGTTGGCGCATCCAGCCAAACGGCTAAGAGGCGAGTAAAACCGGCTGCTTGCGCTGCCTGAATCACGGTGCAGCGACCCTGGCGCTGTCCGTTCGTGGCATCGTAAATCGCGCCACTGATGTGACCCTGTCGAGTTTGCTCGGCTGTGGCCCGCAGCTGCTCGGTGACACGGTGCCAAATCTGCAGCCAGGGGCCTTGGGTGGCGGCGTTGCCAAAGATCTGGGCGCGAATTTGATCGGTCGAAATGATGGCGAGTGGCGGCGCTGATTGATTAAAGTGGCTGGCCCAAGTAGATTTGCCGCTGCCGGGCAGGCCAATGAGCAACCAAAGGGGAACGTCTACCGGAGGAGTCATGGCCACAAAAGCAGTTGTAGGACAAGCGGTGGCGGGACGATGGGACGGCCCCATTTTATCGCCTTCGGTTGAAGGGGCTAGCTCACTGACAGTCTCGCACCTTGCGCCATCTTCCTCAGTAACGTGAGTTCGGGTGCCTACCCTGATTGCTGCCAGCGCTCGAAGGTTTTAGCCAATGGTCTAGATCATTCTCAAAACTAATCGATTGATGGAGTGGAGCTAGCGATCTCGATCACCAGCTCCCCTCAACAGACAGGGGTGAGATCAGCAGAGATCTGCTTCCAGTTCGTTTTCGAACCTTGGAGAAAAACATGTGAATTTTGATGAATTTAGCTTTTTGGGGCGTAATGCTTCCAAAAATCGCCAAGCAAGGTATCGTTTAGGGCAGAAAAACGTCACTTGAGGTCTTGAGGAGATGGGCGATCGCGTTGGACCTGGCAAAATTGGTCAATGTTTATTGGCAGCGGCATTCGTCACGGCTCTCGTGCCGTCGCGAGCGCTGTGGGCGCAAAGCGGTCCGCCCCGCTTGCAACAGGTGATTCATTCCTTTGATATTGAGCGACCCGAAGCAACAGCTTATGCCCTCTGGAACGCAGGCCAAGAGCAACGGCATGAAGTCTGGTTTCGCATTTTAGGCGGCGAAGCCGATTTTCAGCAGCGTCTGCGGGTGTATAAAGAGCAAGCCCCGCCGCGCTCACCTGATATGTTGCCCCCCGAGTCAAACATTGTTTACGAGGTGGCCAACAGCAACTCATCAGAATGGTTCTTTTTAGGCACCGAGGGCAATTTCTTTACCTACTATTTTGATGGGGACAATCGGCCTAATGGCAATGTGGGCTGGGATCATTCCGAAGCGGTGCGCGTCCGCAAAACGATTTATAGCAACGGTGATTTGTATGAGATCAGCTTTGAAGATCTCAACTTACTCGATGACTATGACGACCTCGAAATTGAGGTCATTCTGATTCGTCGGTAGTCGATGGTTGGAGCGGGGCGTCAGCGGGTTCCGTTGGCAACGGTTCCAAGGGGTCGAGTAGACCCGACTCATCTAGACCCGGCTGAGGATTGGTCGGCAGCGGCGTCAAATCCAGCAGGCCACCGTCTAGGGGGTCATTGCCCGGCAGCCCTTCGAGGCCTGTCCCCGGTGCCTCAAACGACTCGCCCGGTAGGGTCGCCAGAGCAACGCGATCGCCCCCGACCGACCGCAACAGATCGAGCACTTGAATCACGTCTTCGTAGCGGGCATCGCGAGAGGCATACAGCACGATCAGCCCCTCGGGAGACACCTGCTGATGCTGCAACAGGACGTCGTACAGCAAATCTAAGGTAACTGGCTGCTGGTCAAGATAAACCTGCCCAATGGCATCCACGCTGACATAGAGCCGCTCTCGCTGGAGCGCTTCTGCCCCGAGCCCTTGGGGCGGTAACGGATTGCCCGTACTGGCGTTGGGCAAATCTAAATCAATGGCCTGCTGACGCGTTAACCCCACGGCGGCCAAAATAAAGAACGTCAGAATGCAGAAAATGACGTCAATGAGCGGAATGATCTCAATTCTGACGTCTTCGGAAGGGGTATCGAGGAGATCAACTTTCATGACCGGTGCGCACCTCAGCGACGACACCATCGGGCTTAGCCTGCGCTTGGGCGCGCTCATTGGCCGACCAGGCCTGGCGATATAACAGCTCTAGCTCACTGCCTGACTGCCGAAATACTTTTGCCTGACCAAACACAAAGCCTTGAAACAAGCGATAAAACGCCAGGCTGACGATCGCGATCACCAGACCGGCGGCCGTGCTGATCAACGCTTCCCCAATGCCTAAGACTGTGCCGGAGGTGCTGTCACTGGCCAAGTCCGATAAGCGAATTGAGCCGAGGGAGTTGATCAGGCCCAACACCGTGCCTAACAACCCCAGCATCGGGGCCAGCGCAATCACGGCTTCCAGCCCTTTCTCACCCTTGCGCATGACCGTTAGTTCTTCGTCGGCAGAGGTTTCCAGCGCGAGGCGAAACACTTCCGGATCAGGCGTCTCTAACGACAGCGCTGATTGCAAAAACCGGCCCATCGGCAGCTTGTTCGCTCGCTGGGCAATGTCTTTGGCGGCGGCCCATTCGCGGCGGGCCGCTTCGAGCACTCGACCGGCAACTTCACGCTCTTTGGTCAAAATGCGCGACCAAAACCAAATGCGGTCAATGATGGTACCAAATGCCAGAACCGAGAGGAACAGCAATGGCCACATGGCAATGCCGCCTCGGGCAAACAGTTCTGTGATATTCAACAGGCACCTCCTGAATCTGGGCGAAGGACGCTACTAAGGCACCCTATGGTAATGCGAATCGTCCTGTTAGCGATCGCCTCGGCCAAAGAAACGTCTACCCCAACAGGCATTCCAATTTTAGAGAGTCATGGGCTATTTTATTGAACCGAGCCCATAATTGGCCTAACCGTTGCCAAAGACCGGCGGTTTAAGGCATTGTCCAATCAGCGATAAATTCTTTGCCCCGTTAAGAGGCGATTTGACTCTGACTGATAGCAACTTTTTGAAGTGTGACGATACATGTTTGGCGGTGGTTCCTGGTCAGTTGGCAGACACCATGAGCTGGTGGACGAGGTTTCTGCTGGCGGTGGCGTGTTGCGTGGGCACCGCCTGCCTCTGGGGCTCACGACTCCGCTCAATCCTCAAAATCTTGCCGGTCGGCAAGCTAGCTGATGGCAACCCGCCACAGAAATTGGCTGTCCTGGGGAGATTGATTTAAGCGCGGTTGTCTGAGCTCAGGTACGCCCGGTCGTTGAAATCGTGATTTGATCAGCCTCTCAATTTTGTCGGACTGACTCTGCCGGCTGGGGATTTCGACTGCTGCCTGCCGGATTCTGCTACGTGAAGATTTGGGTCTCAACAGGTATGACGAATGCTGTCACAAGCTGCACCATCGATGTTGTGCATAGTAGCAATCTGCTTTGTGCTTTGAAGGTTGGGGGATGTACCTCGTAGGGTACAGACAGCCAAAACTTACAGCGCCCAATGCGCAAGCGAGGTTGAAGGTGGTTTGTCCTAATCAGATTCAAGTCCGTCAACAGTTAGAGTCGCTTTATCAGCGATCATCGGTGATCCCAGCGCACGTCCGATTGCGCCAACTTTCTCAGCAAGTCGGTCAGTGGCTGATTCGAGAACTGACGCGCGATCGCACTGAGCCGCAAATTTGTCAGGATTTTGATGAGCACGGACGCATTTTTTGGCGGGTTTATGATCCGCTCACCCGACAACGCGATATCTGTGGGTCAGAGCGAGAAGTCCGGATGTGGCTAGAGCGCCGCTATGCGGAATAGCCGTTGCGTGATGCGCAGTTGCTAGACGGCGTCGCTTGCTCGCTCGGTAGACTCCCCGGACAGCGGCGTGGCTGGCTGGCTAGGCTGGGGCGCTGCTGCTGCCGGAGTTGCCCGAGTCAACACCTGCTGCAGGGTCGCTACCGGTACCTCGTAGAAGTACCGCTGCCGAAAGGACTCTTCTTGAACCGCCACTAAAAAGTCAGCCGCAGCGAGTTCGGATTGCGCCGGATTCGGTGACTGCGCCGGTGCCGCTAGCGCCAACTCGGTCTCCGTCTGCTGCAGGGTAAAGCCTAGGGTCTGTAGGGCCAACAGACCGATTTGCAGGGTGCGATCGCTGATGCCTAATTTCGCCGCCACTTGCGATCGGGCATGCCATTCGCCGGTGCGAGCCAGGTATTTGGCAATGCCCAGCAGTTGTTGCCAGCGCTGGGCGGGCGGCGCGGCGGGCGGCGGCGGATAGGCTAAGGTTAGCGGCTGCGCCTCATCGGCATAGCGGGTAAATGCTGACCAGTCGAGCGGACAGGTCAACAGTGCTGGGGGGGGCGCCTTCGCGGGGGCGGTTTGGCGCCGATCAACCAGCCAACCAGCGGTTTCGGCGGGCGGCGGCGGGGCAGTGGTCAAGGGCCGATAATCGATGAGACGTGCTTCGTAGCGTTTCTGATAGGCATTAAAGTCCAGCTCAATGACGACGTCATGGCACCCCGCTGGCAAGTCTTGACGGCGATGGCCCCACCAGTGACCAGGAAAGGTGGTTTGGGTCGCCGGATCAGTCATGTCAAAAGTTACTTTGAAATAGCGCTGTTTACCGCCGCGCCGATCTTTAATCCGCTCTTCTCGCAGGTGTTCGATTTGCACCTGCTGGAGCCAGAGGCGCGGGGTCGGGTTGCCCATACCGTAGGGCTCTAGCAGCTTGAGGGCGCGAAAGAGATCCCTGCCCAAGTCAGCCACTGTAACTTTCAAATCAAGGGTTAAGGGGGGCGGCTGAGTCAGATTCGCTGTGGGGAGTTGCGATCGCACGGCTCGGTTCAGGCCCGCCGTAAACAAGGGCAGATTTTCTACTGGTAGGCTCATGCCCGCCGCCAAGGGATGGCCGCCAAAGCTGGTGAGCAGATGTGACTGCGCCTGCACCAATTCATACAGATCAATCTGCCGCACCGATCGCGCGGACCCCCGCGCCATCAAGGGTTGACCAGCCGTTGCCGTCGTCTCCGTTTGAAACAAAATGGTGGGACGACCATAGGCTTGGGCAATTTGACTGGCGACCAGGCCCAACACTCCTGGTGACCATTGCGGATCGCTGAGTAAAATCACCTGGGTTGTACTCAAGTCAAGCTGGGCCAGCTGAGCTTCGGCTTGAGCCATCACCGAGGCCTGCAGGTCTTTGCGGCGGGTGTTCGCCAGTTCCGCTTCGAGGGCGAGGGCTTCGGCGCGGGGGCGATCGCGACTGGTCAACAGCTCGACTCCAAAGCGCGCATCGCCGTGAATCCGACTGACCGCATTGATGCGCGGGCCAATGCCAAACGCCACATCGGAGGGGCGATCGCCCGTGCGTTTGCAAAACTGCAGCAGCTTCGTTAACCCTGGCCGTAATCCTTGTTTGGCTTGGGCTTCGAGCTGCTTGAGTCCGACCTGAGTGAGATAGCGGCAGTCGCCTCGCAGCGCCACTAAGTCGGCAATCAGACCGATCGCCACCAAATCTAGTACGGTCTCTAGGGGCTGCGACGGCACGGTGGGTAACCGGTCATAGAGCGCTTCGAGCAGCTTGTAGGCCACCGCCACCCCTGACAAATCGTGCAGGGGATGGGCCTCAGCGAGCTGACGCGGATTGATCAGCGCCACGACGGGCGGGCGCGTCTCTGGCAGCGTGTGATGATCCGTCACGATCACCGCCATGCCGAGGCTTTGGGCATAGGTTAACTCCGCCTCAGCGGTGCTGCCCGTATCGCAGGTGACGATCAGCGTGCAGCCCCAATCAGCGAGGTCATCTAGCCCTGCTTTTGACAACCCGTGGGATTCGGTGAAGCGGTTCGGCACGTAGTAGCGCAGGTGGCTGTGCTGCCTCCAAAACTGCCCCAGCCCTTCCCATAAGACGGCAGTGGCGGTCAGACCATCCGCATCAAAATCACCCCAAATTGCCACCTTTTCCGAATGCTCGTGGGCCTGCTGCAGGCGGGCGATCGCCCACTCCATTTCGTCACCGAAGGCCCAGGGCGATGTCGGTTGATAGGCCTCGGCTTGAATAAAGGTTTGAACGTCGGCGAGGCGACGCCAGCCCCGCTGCCAGAGCAATTGCCCCAGTAGTGGAGCAAAGGCCCCGGCCCCCTCAATCGTCGAGAGCCACTGCACAAAGGCTTGCCGCCAGTCAGCGGGGGGCGGTGAGGTATCTGCGAGACACCATTGATAGTGGGGATAGGCCATCGTCGAAACCACCGTTTCCTCATCTCTTAGGGGCGAACTGACGCCTTCACCGTTTGTTCCTGAATCAGGGTGTGGCACTGGGTTTCTCAAACTGGGGGACGCGAGAGACCACACCCGATGCCCCGGCATCAGTCCTAATTGGCTTGAAAAACAGGGGACATAAAATCCCTGTTATGGCTGTCGCATACTGCTCGATAGGTGCTGCTGACGATCTATGGGCTGGGCCGATCGTGCCCCCGTATGATTTTTTACATCTTAAAGGGCGACAACCTGACCCATCAAAAAACCGGGGTTGGGCGATCGCTCAACGCTCGTGCCGTCCGCTCAAACCGTTGCCTGACTAGCTTCTTCGCCCTTGAGCTGGCGGCCAGGAAAATTGCCCTGGGGAACCTGCTGGGGGACATCCCGTCACTTTTTTAAGTGTTTACCAGGGCAAATGATCTCGTTCGTCTAAGGGAGGGATAGACTAGAGAGAAGTCATTTGACGTGTGATGGTCAATCAGGCTAGGGCTTCCTGGCAAAGGTCTATTCGCGGGTCGTCAGTTAAACGGTGATCGCGGCGATGATGGCTGTACATGTAAACCCTAAAGACCTAAAAATCGAACCCGTTTGAATATCACTACTGAGGAGTTACGTTTCATGCTTCACCGCAAGATCTATCAACTTTGCTGTGAGGGTAAAGAGGTCTGGATTTTCTTACGGGACCAGCAGCGCTGGCTCGAACGCGCCACGATTTTAGATATTGAAGGCGATCTCGTCACCGTTCGCTACGAAACCGATGAAGAAGACGAGGTGAGTTCTTGGGAGGAGCTGATTCGCCTCGAAAGCATTGGCTCCATTATGCAGCGGTTGGCCACAGTGCCCCGCGGCGAATTTGACTTCCCCCTGGCAGAAGACTGCCCGGAGACAGAGCAGCTCTCTGACCCCCATCGCCACGAGTCAAACCCCGATTAACTACAGCGTAAATTAAGTTTTTGACCGTTAGTAATGGAGGCTTGATCCCCCCAACCCCCCTTGAAAAAGGGGGCAGCCCAATCCTGGATGTGAATAGCCCCCTCTTTTAAGGGGGCGGCGACAGCGGGGGATCAAGCTACCATCGCAGCGATACGGCCAGAAACTTAGTTGCCAGAGGACTAACTGTGACTCAGCCCCACATTGATCGCGTTACTGCCGCCAGATTATGTCATCTGGCGGCAGTAACTAGTTGGCGTGGGGGCAGGGTTGAACCGTGCCATGTCCGGCAGTTGGGGAGGCTTGTGGGCTCAGATTTCTCGCCTGAACCCCGTCGCCGATGGGGCTCAGTCTGCGTTGGCTTCGGTGTCTTGTGAGGCCGCAAATTGCGGGCAATAGCCCTCGGCTGCGACCGGAAAGCCATACATCGACGAGGCAGTGTTATTGCAGCGCGGTTGCTGCCAGTGCACGCAATTAAAACAGCACTGCACCGACGGATTCAGGGTGGCGGGCGAGTTGCTCTGCCGCAGGAGCGACTGTTGCGTCAGCCCGCGCACCACTAGCTCATTGCCCTGCCAGCGAATCTGCACCACGCCGGTATCGGCTAATCGGTTCCACCGGGGGTCGTCCTGCAATTCGGGGGGCAGGGTCACGGTTAACCCGGCCTCAGTGGCGGCAATTTCCCCTTCAAACACCGTATCCGGGGCGACGGGCTGTAAAAAGGTATCCCCAATGGGCAGCTCCACCACCTGACTGGCAGACGGCAAATGTAACTTATAGCGGCTCTGCAAATCTTCTAAACTGGCCAAATCGGCGAGAAAGCCGGGGGAACCATGGACAAATACCACATGGTGCGGCCGCAAATTGTGAATCAGCTGCGTAGTCCCCGCGCCATCGCTGTGGGTCGTCAACAAATAGGCATCCAAATGCACTTGCCCCTGCCCTAGTTCGGGGCCGAGGTCTTGCAGCCAATTGAGCGTGGGCTGGGAGTGCGTTGGGTCATGGTCTAACCCAGCGTTGACCACGCTGCTGGCCAGGTCATCGGGCAAAAAGATGCGCCAGGGTCGCTTGCCCCAGCGCACCAGTGCCGCCAAGTTGGCGTTTTGATATCCCACCAGAATGGCGGGATGGCCGGGGTCGTCGGGCAAGGTAGGTGGCAGGCGCTGCAGATGGGGCAGCACGCGATCGTCCCAAAAGAGCGGCTGATGCCGGGCAAAGTTTTGCACATTGCTCGGCAGGTGCGGCAGCAGATCGAGATAGATGTCACAGACTTGGGCCACCCAGGCATCGACCCAGATGGTCAAATCACGGCCGGTAAAATGATGGTGGCTGCGCAAGAGCATCAGCAGTTCTTGGCCTAACCCCATCCGCGGGACTGGCAAAAGCACATTGTGGCCCGTGGCGATCGCCTGATTAATCTGATCCGCGAGCCGATTTTCTTGCTGGCGACGATGGGGATACCGGGCTGTGCCCTGACTGCCTTCGACAATGAGCACGTCGGGCTTTAACCCGCGCAGTTCGTCGAGCGGCAAGCCTTCGACTAGCCGTGAGTTTGAGAGAAAGTAGTCGCCAGTGTAAAAAACGCTGTAGTGTCGCTCGGGCGCGGCATAGGTGATGAAAATACAGGCGGCACCTGGCAGATGCCCGGCGGGCCAGAGTTGAGCCGTTAAGCCCGCCGCCAACTCAACCGATTGTCGCCAAGGCAAGCGCTGACAAAAATCAGCCCCCGCCGGTAATGTCTCTAGCGGCCAGTTCAGCGGCAGTAGCTCGGCAGTCGCCTCACTGCAATAAATCGGCAGCTCCGGCCAGCGCTGATGCAGCTCTAGTAGCGATCGCCCATGATCGGGATGGGCGTGGCTACAAAATACCAAATCAACTGGGGCAAGCGGGTCGGTGGCTGGCAATCGGGCTTCGAGAGACGTCAAGCCACAGTCCAACATCACGCGATAAGGCCCCATCTGTACCTGCAGGCAGACCCCCTCTTCAGCGTGACCGACGCCGTAGGGTAAACAAGATAATTCGCTCACCGGTTTCCTAGCTAATGATCACCCCCTTAGCTGCCCCGCTCAAGGTGCATCAATCAGAGCCACTGTCACGAGTACACAAGCTCGCTGAGTCAGTGACGAAAGAGCAGACGCTATGGCAGCTTGACAGCACTCGACCTAGTGGGCAGAGCCATTGCCGTGGTAATCATCACTGTCGTAGAAACCGTTGCGAGTACCGAAAAAGAGCGTTGCGACGACAAAAATGCCGGTTAGCACTAACAAAATTGCCTTGATATCCATAAGATAAAACGTCTAAATGATGATTATGAAGATGTGCCGAAGGCGCGAGCTGGCTGAACGTCGAGGCTTGTGGGAAAAAAGCGCTGAGACACCTAAGCTGACTCGCATTAGTGATCCTACCAACGTCCTTCGTTAAATTCACGAAGCTTAATACTGGGTGCGGAAAGTGAGGCCGCTAACGGGGGGCTCATTGAGCCTCAAAGTCTGCTTTTCTGAACGACCTTGGCCCCCGGTGTCCCCCCCAACTCGGGCGGTGGCATCCGGTTTCCCGAAATGGTGGGGCTCAGGGAACCCGGTCCGGGTGCGGCGGCCTGCCGTTCTGCAGTATTAGAGCGTCTTGGGCTAACCGCCCCTGGCCATCGACCTAGCCAACCTGACGGCAAAATGTATCGGACTGATGAATACTTTAATCGAAGGGAACCCCGTCGATATTCGACCAGACATTGCAAAGCCATGACATCACCGTCCTCTGAGAAAATTGCTCAAGCCGAATCACTCTATGCGGCGGGCCAACTGGCGTTTGAAAGGGGCAACTATCGGGATGCCGTTTTAGCGTTGGAAACGGGCAGCCGCCTGGCCGGGGGCGCAACGCTCTTGGGCGGCAGCATTCAGCTCTGGTTAATGAATGCCTACTCGGCGGCAGGGCGACAAGCCGACGCGATCGCCCTGGGAGAAAAACTCACTAAGCATCCTGACGTCAATGTGCGCAAGCAGAGTAAGCGAGTTCTCGAAATTTTGCAGGCACCCCAACTGCAGCGCCGTGCCGACTGGTTGACGCCGCTGCCTGACCTCAGCGCTTTAGACGAGAGTGACCGGGCGAGCTTTTCTCTCAGTCAAGCTGATCTCCCCCGAAAATCACGGCCCTCCCTGAGTGCTGAGCCCAAACCGGAGGATCTCAGTCAGATGAATACCGGCGATAACGGTTTTCTGTTGGCGGCGATCGCCCTGGTGGTGCTGACCTTGGGGAGCCTATGGTGGTTAAGGGGATAGCTGCCCTAGGCGCAGACCGTCCGACTAGTGAGGCGCGGCGCAACTGGCTTACAGGCGCTCGGCGACCTGCTTCAGGCGCTGCAGCTGAGCCACCATATCTTGCTTCGTCCACGTGGCGGCAAAGGTCTTAAACCCAAAGGCTACCAGCGGATTCGTAATCACAAACTCAAATCGATTGAGCAAACGCGTACCGGTGGCGTTGGGCTGACATTCCCAGCGATCGTGCCCCGTAAAAAAGCCAGAGAACCCCCACACAATCAGGCCCGGCGTTCTTTCGACAACGGTGCTGATCAGCGCGGGTTCAATCAGCGGCACTTGGATCACGAAGCGGCTTTGGCCACCGAGTGCGGTATCCCAGGTCTCGCCGAGCGGTTCGCAGCGCAGGGCCGGGTTGAGCCACTGCCCCATGAGGTCGCGCTCGACGAGACAGCGCTCGACAACGGTGGCACTGGCCTGAATCTGAATCGACTGCTCAAAGACTTGGGGACTGGTCATGCTTCAATTCTGACAAACTTTCTAGCCACTGGCTCACCGCCGCGATCGCGGGCGCTGGCAGCGACTGGGAGGCGTGCTTCTCCTCGCGAGCGCCCGCAATGACTCTGATCGCGGTAGCCAAGGCGTATCCCCAGAGAGATATCAATAATTTCTATCTAATGGGAGGGGGGGCAGGGTTGTATTAATGGTGATTTCACGCAAATATAGCTCCATAAGTGGACTCGACGGTATTTAGGTCGCGTAGATCGTGCGTTGTGGCCAAAAACGCCAGAAATCAGTGAAGAAATCGTATCTCAGGAACCATGATAGTCAGCCCTAACAACTTACTGAGCGCCTCGGTGTCTCCGCCCCTGGAGCCAGCTCCTCTACTTGCTCAAGTCGATATCACGCCACTCGGCAACTTTGTGGAAGAAATGAGCCGCACCCTCGGCGCGTTCTTGCCCAGCCTAATTTGGGCCATCGTCATCTTGATCGCGGGATGGATCGTGGCGACTGTGGCGGCTTCCCTTATTAAAAATTTACTGCTGCGCACCACTCTGGACGATCGCCTCACCAACATGGTGATGGGTCAAAGCAGCGATCGTGATGTGCCGATCGAGCAGTGGGTGGCCACCGCCGTGTATTGGCTCATCATGATCTTTACGCTGGTGGCGTTCTTGAATGCCCTCAACTTAGAGGTGGTTTCTGAGCCTCTGAACGAATTCTTACAAGAAATCTTTCAGTATTTGCCGCGCATTGGGGGCGCTCTGCTGCTGCTGGCCGTGGCTTGGGCGACGGCGACCATTGTCAAAGTCTTAGTCACTCAAGGGTTATCGCGGTTTAACTTAGACGATCGCCTGTCTGAGCAAATGGGGGACGATGGCAGCAGCCCCATCATGGTGAACGAGTCAATTGGCAACATTCTCTACTGGTTCATCTTTCTCCTGTTCATTCCCCTCATTTTGAGTGCGCTGGATCTGCCGGGTCTGTTGGAGCCGATTGAGGGGCTGATTGAGCAATTTCTGCAGGCAATTCCGCGCATTCTGATCGCTGGCATCAGCTTGGCAGTGGGCTGGTTTATCGCTCGTATCGTGCGCGATATCGTCACTAACTTGTTGCATGCAACTCAGGCCGACAGCATCGGTGCTCGCTTTGGGCTGGCTTCGACAGAAGCCACTGAGGGCATCTCACTGTCCAAGTTGGCGGGCACGATTGTCTTTGTCTTGATTCTGATTCCGGCGGTGGTGGTGGCGCTCAACGAGCTGGACATCGACGCGATTTCGGGGCCAGCGATCTCCATGCTGGAGCTGATCCTGGATACCATTCCGCAGATCATCATGGCGGGTGTGGTGTTAGTCGTGTCCTATGTGGTGGGTCGCTTTGTCGGCGACTTGGTGACGAGCCTGCTCCGCTCGGTGGGGTTTGACAACATTTTCAGTATTTTAGGGCTGCCGGAACTCACAACCACGCCGCCGACTACGGTCTATCCGGATGCGGCTGCCGGTGCCGGCACTCAGCCTGATGTCTATCCGACCGGTCAGCCTGAAGTCCGGGTAGAAGAGGCCGGGCGTTCTCCCGCTGATATTGCTGGACTGGTGACTCTAGTCGCCATTGTGCTGTTTGGGGCCATCACCGCTACCGAAATTCTCGGCTTTGCCACCTTGACGCAAATCGTGCAGGCGATCTTGCGGATTTCAGCACGCGTGCTGAGCGGTTTGGTGGTGTTTGCGGTCGGTCTCTATTTTGCCAACTTGGCGTTCCGCTTGATTCGCAGTATGGGTGGGCGCCAAGCCAACTTCTTGGCGCAGGCGGCCCGCATTGCCATCATTACCTTGGTGGGCGCGATGGGTCTGCAACAGATGGGCGTTGCCACTGACATCGTCAATCTGGCCTTTGGTCTGCTGTTAGGGGCCATCTCTGTGGCGATCGCGATCGCCTTTGGGTTGGGGGGCCGTGACCTGGCAGCTGAGCAAATGCGCGAATGGCTAAACGCCTTTAAGCAGCGTTAACGCGATTCGTCCCCTGTCTTATCCCAAAGCCCTCTCGTTGGTTTGCTAACGGGGGGGCTTTGGTGATCAAGGTCGCGTACTGGGGCGAGCGTCTCGTAAACCGCCATTTGATTCGGCTAACTCAAGTTGCTGCAATCCGCACTTAGCAAGACTTTGAGTTCTGCTTTCAGCCTTCATCCTTTGGCGCTATCCCTGACTGCTGCCGAGGGCTCGACCCGACCAGCGCTATAGTGTCTACACCGCTAATCTTCAAGTTCTTGGGTGAGCCCGCTATGAACAGTGACGACATCGCTCGCTATATTGAACAGACTGATAGTCTCTCCAAACCTTGGATGGTAATTCAGTGGCGCTTGCAAAAGCTGCGGGAGCGCCAAGCCACGATGGCGCCTGAGACTTACCTCGAAGAGCTGTCAGAACTCCATCAGTCGTTGATGAAGTTGGGGGAATGGTGGCAAGGACAGGAAAACGAAGTCTTTTAAGGGGCCGTTTCCTGAGCGGGAGGTGACGGATGACCACGCTTGCCATAACCCCAGCAACTCGGGGCGGCAAACGCACCATTGCACATGGGCAATCTCAAGGTTGCACCATTTGTCAGCTCAATCATGACCGCTTCTAGAGTCACTGCCAGGGCTGCACAGCTAGTGCGCATAGAGCCAGCAAGCTAAGGCCCAGAGAGCCCAATGCAAAATTTGTTGCCGGTTTTTATGCAGCCACAGCTCAATCTCCGGCTTTACCCGTAAAAATGCTGGAGATTGTTCGCGGGATATTTGAGTTGTTCGAGAAACCACAGTGACTACCGGGATGAAGTGATAGCCTAGGCCATCCCCTACGCGCTGATAACTGATGTCTTGAGTCGTTCCCCATGGGTCATGGCCGCTCACGGGCACCGAGCAGGCGTCATTCAGTCGTTGGGCGATCGCGCCCGAATATTATTGAATATGCTGTCATCTTCTGAGTTCACCGCAAATAATCACCCGCCACGGCTGTTAGACCGAGAACTCAGCTGGATTGCCTTTAATCGGCGCTTGATTTATGACCTCGCTGACACCGCCCAACCGCCGTTTAGCCGTTTGCTCCGGCTCGCTCAAGCGGCCGCAGCGCTGGACGAATATTTTATGGTGCGCGTGCCGCTATTAAAAACTGCCCACGGCCCCGTTGCGATCGCCGATCATCCCGATTCTTTGCAGCATATTCGCCCTTATTTGCGGGCACTTGTGGCCCGGCAGCAGGCTCACTTTATCTACAACTTGAAGCCCTGCTTGGCGCAGCACGGCGTGCATTTAGTGAACTATGCTGCCCTGAGCGATCGCCAACAACAGCACGGCTATCAACGCTTCGAAGATGAAGTGGTGCCGGTGTTGACGGCCTTGATTACATCACCGCTCAAACCGACGCCTGACTTTTCTAACCTCAGTTTGCACCTGGCCGTTTGGTTGGAAACTGGCCAGGGCGACCAGTTGGGCTGGGTCAAGCTGCCGCGCGTGCTGCCGCGCTTTATCATCCTGTCGGGCACTGGTGGGGCTGCCGAGTGGGTGGCCACGCCGCTAGAGCAGGTGATCGCGGCTCATCTGCCCGCGCTATTTCCCCAATATCGGGTGCGCGGCTGTTTTCCCTTTCGCGTCACGCGCAGCGCCAACCTGGGCACCCTCGATTCCGAAACTGCCAATCTGCTGGAGATGATTCAAGAGAGCCTGCAGCAGCGCCAGCAGCAGGGGCGTCCCGTGCGTTTAGAAGTGTCGAAAACCATGCCCGATTGGGTGCGATCGCACTTGACCACCAACCTGCAGCTCGGCCCTGCTGATACCTATCAGCTCCACGGCTGGTCGGGCCTCAGTGACCTCAAAGAACTTGCTCGGATTCCCCGACCTGACCTCTTTGTGCCGACCTGGCAGCCCGTTGTCCCCGCCGCTTTAGTGACTCCGCCCAAGCCGGCGATGCTGTCATGGGTCCCCGCCCCTGAGCCCACCCAAGACCTGCTGGCGACGATCGCCCAGCGTGATCTGCTGCTGCATTTTCCCTATCACTCGTTTGCGGCCACGGTCGAAAGCTTCGTGGCTCAGGCCGCGCTCGATCCGGCGGTGCTGGCCATTAAGATGACCCTCTATCGCACCGCTGTCGATGCCCCGATTGTGCGATCGCTGATGGCCGCCGCCAAAACCGGCAAGCAAATTGTGGTGCTGGTCGAGCTGACCGCACCCCTCGATGAGGCCATCAATATTCATTGGGCCAAACGCTTAGAAAAAGCCGGAGCCCATGTGGTGTATGGCGTGGTGGGATTTCGGACGCACACCAATCTGGTGCTCGTGGCCCGCCGTGAAAAGCAGCAGATTCGTCAGTATGCCTACCTGGGGACGGGCGATTATCTGCCCGATCGCCCACAACCCTACGAAGACCTCGGCCTGCTCACCAGTCGGGCCGACATAGGCGTCGATTTGAGCCATTTATTTAACTTTTTGACCGGCTGCTCGCGTCAGGTTGACTACACCACGCTGATGGTGGCACCGGGCCAGCTCAAGCAACAGCTCACCGGCCTGATCGAGCGCGAAGCGCACCATGCTCGCCAGGGGCAGCCCGCACGGCTGATGGCCAAACTCAATTTGCTGGCCGATCCTGACATTATTGAGGCGCTGTACGAAGCGGCGGCGGCCGGGGTCGAGATTGATCTGATTGTGCGCAGTATCTGTCGCCTGCGACCGGGCGTACCGGGCCTCAGCGATCGCATTCGCGTCGTCAGCATTTTGGGCGAGTATGTCGAACACAGTCGCATTCTTTATTGCCAAAATGCGGGACAGCCCGAAGCGTGGATTGGGACTGCCGACTGGACGCCTCGGGGGCTGAACCAACGGATCGAAGTGATGGTGCCGATCGATGCCCCAGAGCTGATTGCCGATCTGCACCAGCGCCTTGAGTGTCTGTTAACCGACACTCAAAATAGCTGGCACCTGCAGCCCAACGGGCAATACATTCGCCCATCCTCGCCGCCTGACACACCACGGCGATCGGCGCAGGAAACCTTCCGGCAGCTCGCCCAACGCTCAGGCCACCGCGTTGCTCATGTCCCACCGCAGTGAGGCCGTTTTCCCCGTTGGCCATAGTACAGAAGGGGGAAGTGAGGATTGAATAGACCTCTGGCGTCAATATTGAGCGCCCCCTTTTCTTGTATGCCCGGAGGGCTTTAAGCCCCCAATACTGGGGGACTTTCGCGCCGATATGAGGGACATACCGAACCTTCAAGAGCCGT
This sequence comes from uncultured Halomicronema sp., assembly GCA_937899725.1. Classification (GTDB taxonomy): domain Bacteria; phylum Cyanobacteriota; class Cyanobacteriia; order Phormidesmidales; family Phormidesmidaceae; genus Halomicronema. The sequence continues at coordinate 28,906 of CALCCA010000204.1, read as the reverse complement.
TTCCCCAAATTTGGGGGACGGAAGGGGGCCTTATTTCATTCGTGCAAGAGGTCTAATAACCGGTCGCGAGGGGACGTCCCCCTGAGCGACATCATCAGTCAGCCCATGGCCTCTGCTGCTGCTGCTGGCAAGGGATCGACCGCTGCATACAGCGCTGAATAATCTTGGTCGGCTAACCCTTGGGCGATCGCCTGCTCGACGAGTGCCGCAACACTATCGGCCACCGTGGGGACGATGCCTGCCGTCGTGGCGGCTTGAGAAAACAGCCGCATATCTTTCAGCAAGTGCTTGGTGGGAAAGTTGGGATGGTCAAAGTCGCGATCGCACATGCGGCTCAATTTTTTATCGAACGTCGGCGCATATAGGGCGCTGTGACGCACGATTTCCATAAACTGCTCGACCGCGATCGCTTCGCGCTGCACAAGGGCTAAGCTTTGGGCAAAGGCTGCAGTCAGTGAGCCAATCAGTTGATTCATGGCCAGCTTCACCGCGGCCCCGGCGCCCACTGGCCCGATGTGGGTGATCTGATTGCCCAAGCCCTGCAGCAGCGGCTGCCACTGCTCGAACTGAGCCGCTGTGCTCCCTACCATGACAATTAAACTCCCCGTTTTGACTTGGGGAATGCTGCCCAGCACCGGAGCCTCTAGATAAGCGCCCCCGGCGGCGGTCACCTGCGCCAGGAGATGCCGACTTTCATTGGGCGCAATGGTGCCCATCTGAATGACGGTGTGGTTTGCCAGAGCAGCCGCTGCCGTCGGGGTGAGTAGCGTCTCGGCGATCGCGGTTGCGTCTGCCAGCATCAAAATTGTGCAGTCAGTGGACTGCAGGACTTCCCCTGCCGTGCCCTTAGCGATGATGCCGCTAGCCGTCAACGACTGCAGTTTGGTCGCTGACCGGTTGTAAACCACCACCTCATGGCCACAGGCTTGCAGCTGCAGCGCCATCGGCGCGCCCATGAGTCCTGTTCCTAAAATCCCAACTTTCACATCTTTTCCCCAGTTTATTGGCGTTTTTCACAGAATCAGGCCGACTTTTCCCCAGGTTGGGCCGTAATTTGTCGTCGATCGCACCAATAATCGCATGCATGGGCCAGGGCGATCGCCCACTCTGAGAGTGTCATCATGGCGATGATTTACGGTTAAAAGCAGTTGGGGCGTTGCTCACAAATAGCCTCCTCGATCGCAGGGGTTTGGCACTGCCAAACCCTTACAGGAAGCGTGTCTGTCCCTGGAGATGTTATTTAAACGCAGATCCCTTGCCCACAGTGTCGCATGAGCATCCCGCCGGCAACTTGGTCAAAGCGAGCGTTGATGTGCCAAGAGCGCCGCGCCCTCAGCTGACTGCTGAACTGGCCCTGCTTGACCCTTGAGCCAAGCGGCCAAAAAATGATCCAGCCATTGGTCAACGTGAGCACCATGCTGGTGATGCTGTTGAAAATGCTGCTCGCGGGGCTGAGCCCCCAGTCGCTGCAGCTGGCCAGCACCTCGGGTTGTCCAGTCGGCAATCAGGGCTGTCGTCATTTCAGGATGAAACTGTAGACCAAACACCCTCTCACCATAGGTAAATGCCTGATGCGGAAACGTCTCCCCCGTTGCCAGACCCACGGCCCCTACCGGTAAAGTGAACCCTTCACTATGCCACTGGTAAACGCTCATCGGCGTTGGCATGTAAGGAGTGCCTGCTGCCGTGGGCCGCAGCTCGCCATAGCCAATTTCGCTAATGCCTGCAGCGTGAGGCGAAACCTCAGCCCCCAACACTCGGGCCAACAGCTGCGCCCCCAGGCAAATGCCCAAGTACGGTTGGCCCGAGGCGAGGGCGATCGCAATCCAGTCTAATTCGGTGCGAATAAAGGGTAGGGTCTCGTCATCATTGGCACTCATCGGCCCGCCAAACACCACGGCCCCGGCATGATGCGCCATCGTCGGCGGCAGCTCATCGCCCAAAGCCGGACAGCGGATATCGAGGGCGTAACCGCGCGATCGCAGCTTTTCGCCCACCAAACCGGGATCTGAGGTGGGTTGGTGAACGATGACTAAAATTGGGTTCATGCGCCTCAGCCCCCGACGTTGCCTCAAAGGTTCCACCTACTGTAGCAGCCCTATTCTGCCGCTGTCGCAAAGTCAAAGGAACCATGCATTTGCAGAATCGTGTCTTTAGTCGCTATAGAAGCGTCGTTGAAATAGGAGACGATTTTCGCAGTTTGGCCGGTCTCGTACCCAACGAAAGTAATCATTTGCTCAGAAAATTCGCCTGGCAGGTCGATAATCCACAGTCGCAGGGCTTCGTTGTTGCCCACTGCTGCTAGGCCATACTGATCGATGATGTAACCCTGCTCATTGGCCTGGCTGATCAAGCTAGCCAGTTCTCGTTCGACGTAGGTTGTGGGGGGCTCATTCACCAGGGTGACTTCTGTTTTGATGTCAGTTGCTAGGGGCGGTGGCCCGTCGGCACTGTAGCTGGTGATGGTCACTGCCTGCCCGGTGTCATCTTCCTGCACCAACCAGCCCGCCGGAATTTCGATTGAAAAGCGATCAACTAATCGATAGATCTCAAAGCTTTCAAGGTTGGTGTCTTCCACCACGGCGGGAGCGGCGGCCGGTGACTCCTCCGCTGGGGTCGCCGGGGGCGTTTGAGCGATCGCGACTCCAGCACTCAAGGCCCAAATGCCGATAGCCATCATGTGGCGTCTCACCTGATCAGATCGACTCACGCTTACCTCTCTTGGTCATTGCTAATAGAACCGGCCCTTGCTCACCAAGCCTGACCCACGCTTGCACTGGGGCAGTTAATGAAAGACTCATCAGGAACCTGCCGGCCAATCACATCCTCAAGGACAGACAATTCGCCGTCAGGGTTTGACTCTGCCGCGCTGGAGGCGATGGTGGAGCAACTCTCTGGCCTCATATCTTGGCATCTTACCCGCCGCAAGACCAGCCCAGTCTGCGCCGGCGCTGCTCGGACTCAGTGGCCCGACTTTCCCTCGGCAGCGGGCGGTGACTGCCGGATACCGGCGCTGCCGGAGCGGCGTTGCTCTGGGGATGTCGCGGTGCCGTTGGCGGCGATCGCCTAGTCAGAAGACTCGAGAAAGCCCTCTTCTAAGAACGCTTCCAGGACAGAGCTATCGGATTGAATTTGCTCAACGACTGGCCCAATTTTGTCAGTTTCAAGCACGATGGCACTAGTGGGAAACGCCTGCAAGATTTCTAACGCGGTGACCTGATTATCAGAGGCTGACGCAACTACGGCATCGCGCAGATAGACCCAGCTGGGAGAAGATGACGAGTCGGTCATCTTGATTGTGGTGCCCAATAACTGAAAAAAACTCTCGCCCGCAAAGGTTTGACTGGCCTCGCTCAAAAGCGAGCTGTCAACCGCTACTTCTGTGGTTAACGCCTCGATCGCGGTGGCCTCATCAACGTCAATGACATTCAAAAAAGTTTCTAAGTTTTGCGAGGGCTGTCCCGTTTCGGAAAAGGTCGCCAAGTCACTGACGAGCAGGCTCCCAAACTGAAACCCTCGGTATGACAGCCGTACTTCTTCTAAGGCGCTGGCGTTAGAGAAGGGCAAAAAGACGCTGCCGACGGCCAATAGCAGGCTGCTCAAGGAGAGAGCCTGATGCCGCCAATGCAGGCGTTGACGGCGAGGGCGATCGCCCGTTAAATGATTGGCAAAAAGAGCGATCGAGGTATAACGCATCAGACAATTCCAGAAAAATGTAGGTCTCAAAACGTGGGTTGGGCTTAACTTAACAGACGGCATCATTGTCCCCAATGTGCCCAGGCTGATGGCGTCGCCTGGGCGTCACTAGAACGGGCCACTTTCGCCTCAATCCACTTGGGTGAACGGTACTGTCTACGCACACGAGTCCACCAGGGCGCATCCTCAATTAAACGCGAAAACCTGGCAGTATGGGCATTGCCGCGCCCGCTTCGTAAACCTGGCTAGCGGCTGAACCGCTTGCCGCAGCAAGACTCAGCCGCTAGCTAATGATGACGCGGTTGCGACCGGTGTTTTTGGCTTTTAAGAGATTGCTATCGGCGCGGCGAATCAAGTCTTCGCCCTTACTATCATCACCAATATCTAAGGTGGCGGCTCCAATGCTGACCGTCAGCGACAAATCGAGCCGTTGAGAAACCACAAAAGGGGCATTATCAATCAGCCGCCGGAGCCGTTCAGCGACCTGCTCCGCTTCCTCAAAAGAGGTGTTTTGCAAAATTACGACAAATTCTTCCCCCCCGTAGCGAAAGGGCGTTTCATAAAATCGCATGTGATGTCGCAGGCGTTCGGCAAACATGCGCAAGACCTGATCGCCCACAAGGTGACCATGGGCGTCATTCACCTGCTTGAAGAAGTCAATGTCGAGCACCAGCAGGCTCAACGGATGGTTTTGCTCGCGGGTGACTTGAATCTGGCGCGGCATTTCCCAATCAAAGGCGCGGCGATTGCCCAGTTGCGTGAGGGGGTCAACGAGGGCGATCGCCGATAGCAAATCATTCGCCTGAGATAGCTCTCGATAGGCCTGATTACGCCGAGTGGCGGCTCTAATATGGGCCTGCAGCAGGCGGTTGAGATGCTCTGCCGAAGCTGCCGAGGTGCTCTCGGCGATTTTGGGCAACCACAGGTAAGCATCGGCTCCCGTTTCGATCGCCGTGGTGGTCAGACCCGTTTGACGGAGCAGAATTTCTGTTGACGTATGTTCGTCAGGGCAGAGACGCTCGTCTAACAAAATGCAGTAGCACCACATTAGATGACGCTGTTGCTTGAGCGTGCGACAAAACTCCCAGTTGCTTGAGACATTGGCCTGCAACATGATGATGTCTGGCGTCTCTGACTCTAAGAGCTTGAAAGCGGCAGCTGCACTCTCTGCTTGCCAAGACGTCATGGCAGCGAGCCCCCGAACTTGTTCACAAAGGCGTTCAGAGAATTCAGACTCGCCAACGATTAAAACCGATGCATTCATTGCCGGATAAGAAGTGAGCCTGTGCGGAAAAGAGAGATCACGGGAGAGCAAGTGCCTACAAGTATATGAAGAGTGTAATTCACTGCTACATACTCATCTTGAGGTACCCTCACCAGATCTGTAAACGTGGACGCACTAGGGTAGAGAAAAAACTTCGACACCTTGGAAGCTGGGTTTCGAAACTCTCTGCTGATGGGCCGCTGTGGCTAAATCACGCTTGTGAAAGACCAGGGGACTTGATGAACACGCGCTCGGTTGGTCTGTGACTTTAGCTAACGGTTAACTTTTATTCAATCTAATGTTGACGATTCCCGGACAATCTGGCGATCTCCCTACCAAAATCGGCTTGGGTTCCTCGTCAAACGGCCGCCATCCTGAGAATTGCCGTGCGCCTCGGTCGCAATCACGTCAGCTTTGTCAGCCCCTAGCTAAATGCCCGCTCCGCTCCCAGATTCGTTCATAAACCATGCGCATCAACGTTTGCAGCCGTTGCCCCGGCGCCATAGCGTCCTGCGGGAGAATGCCGAAAGACATCTATGCTCACAGGTTGAGCAATTGAGTGCTGATTATCGAGTGCTGATTATTGATGATCCTCGGACTGAGCCGGCAGGGACAAAAGTTGCTCCTCATTCAGGCCGAGAGCCGAATTGAAGGGCGATGGTGAGGATGCCAGATCGTCGCCCTTGAGCGGTGTGGTGAGTTTATTGTGGGTTTGTCCACGAGATGGGCTAACATCCCTCACAATAAGGAAATAGTCGTCAAAATTATTCGCGTCCCCGATCGCCCCGCGTTTCTCGTCCTATGTCTACTTCTCCCTCTCAGCCTGTGGTCACTCAGGGTGCCGATATTCGGAAAACCTTTCTAGAGTTTTATGCGCAACGGCAGCATGCGATCTTGCCTAGTGCCTCCCTGGTGCCAGAAGATCCCACGGTGCTGCTGACGATCGCGGGCATGCTGCAGTTCAAGCCGATCTTTTTGGGGCAGCGCCCTGCCACGGTAGATCGCGCCACCACTTCGCAAAAGTGCATTCGCACCAACGATATTGAAAACGTCGGTCGTACGGCACGGCATCATACGTTTTTTGAGATGCTGGGCAACTTTAGCTTTGGTGACTATTTCAAAGAGCAGGCGATCGCTTGGGCCTGGGAACTCTCGACCGAAGTGTTTCAGCTACCCGCCGAGCGGCTAGTGGTGAGCGTCTTTCGCGAAGATGACGAAGCCTTTGCCATCTGGCGTGATCAGATCGGCGTCCCCCCTCAGCGCATTTTGCGCATGGATGAGGCGGATAATTTTTGGACCTCTGGCCCCACCGGCCCCTGCGGCCCCTGTTCCGAAATTTACTATGACTTTCACCCAGAGCGGGGCGATGATGCGATCGACTTGGAAGATGACACTCGGTTTATCGAGTTTTATAACCTGGTCTTTATGCAGTACAACCGTGACGCTGATGAGCAGCTAACGCCGCTGCAGAAGCAGAACATTGACACCGGGCTGGGCCTAGAGCGGATGGCGCAAATTCTGCAGCAAAAGCCCAACAACTACGAAACCGACCTGATCTTCCCCATCATTGAGACGGCGGCTAACCTGGCCGGGTTGAACTACGCCGACGGTGATGACAAAACCCAGGTGTCGCTCAAAGTGATTGGCGACCACGTGCGCGCGGTGGTGCACATGATTGCCGATGGCATTACGGCATCGAACGTGGGGCGGGGCTATGTGCTGCGGCGACTGATTCGGCGGGTGGTACGCCACGGTCGGCTGCTGGGCATTGAGGGTAACTTTATTAATCAGGTGGCGGCCACGGCGATCGCCCTGTCAGAGGCGGTGTATGCCAACGTGCGCGAGCGCGAGTCAGTCATCACGGCCGAACTCGCGCGGGAAGAAACCCGATTTTTAGAAACGCTAGAACAGGGCGAAAAGCTGCTGGCCGACATCCTAGCGCAGGAAACTGAGCAAATTGCTGGCGCGGATGCCTTTGTCCTCTACGACACCCACGGCTTTCCCCTTGAGCTGACGCAGGAAATCGCTGAGGAAAATGGCTTGACGGTGGATGTCGCCGGTTTTGAAGCGGCCATGGAGCAGCAGCGGCAGCGCTCGAAAGATGCTCACGAAACGATTGATCTGACCGCCCTCAGCAGCCTGGATGGCCTGGCGCAGCGGGTAGGGGCCACGGCCTTTTTGGGCTACACGGAGCCGGTGAGTGCGAGTCAGGTCGAGGCCATTTTGGTGGCGGGGGCAGCGGCGGCAACGGCAGCGGCGGGCACCGCTGGCCAAATCGTGATGGATCAGACGCCGTTTTATGCCGAGTCGGGCGGCCAAATCGGCGATCGCGGCTATCTATTAGGCGAAGACTTTGTCTTTCGGGTCGAAGACGTGCGCCAAGAGCAGGATTTCTTTTTGCATGTCGGTCGAGTCGAGCGAGGCACGGTGACGGTGGGCGATCACGTCACGGCTCAAATCGACCGGGCCTGTCGCCGTCGTGCTATGGCGAATCACACGGCCACCCATCTGCTGCAGGCGGCCCTCAAAAAACTGGTGGACGATGGCATTTCCCAAGCCGGTTCTCTGGTCGACTTTGATCGCCTCCGGTTTGATTTCAACTGCTCTCACGCGCTGACGGCAGACGAAGTGCAGCAGGTCGAAGACCAGGTGAATACCTGGATTGCGGAAGGTCATGCCGCGACCGTAGAGGTGATGCCCATTGATGAGGCCAAGCAACGGGGTGCAGTGGCGATGTTTGGCGAAAAGTACGGCGCGGAGGTCCGCGTTATCGACTTTCCCGGCGTCTCGATGGAGCTGTGTGGCGGCACCCATGTGGGCAATACGGCGGAAATCGGCCTGTTCAAAATCATTTCTGAAACGGGTGTCGCCTCCGGCATTCGGCGCATTGAGGCGGTCGCTGGCCCGGCGGTGCTTGACTATCTCAACGTGCGTGAGGCGGTCGTTAAAGATTTGTCAGATCGCTTTAAGGTCAAGCCCGAAGCGGTGCCCGAGCGCATCACCAGCCTGCAAGCAGAACTGAAGTCGGCCCAAAAGGAGCTGGAAACCTTGAAGTCGGAGCTGGCCGTCGTCAAGTCGGATCAGCTGGTCGATCAGGCCGAAACGGTGGGCACCGTGAAAGTTCTCGTCGCAGAAATGGCGGGAGTGGCCCCCGAAGCCCTCAAAACTGCTGCCGAACGATTGCTGCAAAAACTCGGTGAAGGGGCCGTCGTTTTGGGTTCGGTGCCGGAAGCGGGCAAAGTCAGCCTGGTCGCGGCTTTTAGTCCGGCTGTCATCGAGAAAAAACTGCAGGCGGGCAAATTCATCGGCGCGATCGCCAAACTGTGTGGCGGCGGGGGGGGCGGGCGACCGAATTTGGCGCAGGCCGGTGGACGCGATGCCACCAAGCTGCCCGAGGCACTACAAACCGCCAAGCAACAGCTTTTGGAGACTTTGGGCTAGTGCCAAAACCCTACAGATAATGACCTCTTGCATCAATGCTGAGTGCCCCCTAAATTCCCCAATACTGGGGGACTTTCGAGCCCATAGCTAGGGATATACAGAACCTTCAAGAGCGGTTTTCCCCCAATTTGGGGGACGGAAGGGGTCCTTATTTTATTCGTGCAAGAGATCTGATGTTGCTATCTTGTGGACGTTATGTGAGCGCTGAGGGGGCTGACGGCTCGTCAGCCATGACCCGATCTAAGGTTTCGCCCAGCTTGTCGGCAATGCCAGCGACCCAGATTTCGTCTTGCCGAGTGTAGCTGCGGGGGGCGTTAGCGCCCAACAGCAACGCGCCGCGATCGCCCAGCGGTTGGCAAATCAAGCCCTGAGTATTGGGTGGCATGTAGCCAAATTCCAGCCAGCCCGGATATAGCTTCGTATTCACCAGGTAAACCGCTTTGCCTTTGGTCAACACTCGTTGGAGGATGGCTCCCGGCGTCACCTCAGCGGTCGGCCCCAGCACGCCCCGTCGCAACAGCACCCGACCGTCGTAATACACCACCAGCGATCGCGTCACGGTATTGGTCAACAGCAGGTGTGAGGCCCAAGCGAGTTCGGTTTGAACTGTCTCTGGCAGCGCCTCATCCAGTTCAAATCCCGCCTCACCTTCGAGGATAACGGCATCGGGCGATCGCGGCTGCACGCGCTGCCACAGCAGCCCTGTGAGCACCAGCACCGCACAGAGAATCACCCCCATCACGTCCGATCGGGCCTGCGATTCAGTCAGCGCGGGCGTCAGCAACCGGTTGACCATCAGCAATGAACTGCCGAGGATGCCGGTGGCGATCGGCAAGCGGCGGAGCCAAACATTGGGGTCAGTTGCAGCCATGAACAATCGGGCTCGCTATCGGCAGAAAACACAGTGTGAAACGGCTTGGCCTGGCTGATCAGTCACTGGAGTAATCCCACATCAAAAATCTCACCTGAAGAATCCGGTTTCTATGAAAAACCGGCTGGAGACTATTGACCTGTCCCCAGCAACCGGGTTCTTAAACACGCTATTGATTGGAATACGCCTGGGAAAGCCAGCCTAGCCCAGCTCCAAACGGTTTCCATTCTACCAAGGGGAACTGTCGTCTGACCTCCCTGCCAGAACGGCGATGCTCTGCCTGACCCTCACTGCAAGGGACGAATCCGTCCGGGGGGCCAATAGATTTTGTAGGCTTTGCCCAGCAGATTGTCGGCGGGCAGATAGCCCCAAATATGCGAATCATCGCTGAAGTCCCGGTTATCACCCAGCACAAAATAGCTGTCAGGGGGCACGCGTTCTGGCCCCCACTGATAGGTCGGCGGCGATGGTTGGTAGGGCTCCGCCAGCACTTGCCCGTCCACCAAGATCTGTCCCTGCGCCACGGCGATCTGCTGTCCGGGCAAACCGATCAGGCGTTTGACAAAGAGGGTGGACGCGGCCGCCGCCGATCGCTGCGCGACAGCGGGCGGCGGTGCAAACACGATGACATCACCGACTCGCGGCTGATAGGGCTGATCGCGCCGCACAAACAGGCGATCGCCCACCTGCAGCGTTGGCGTCATCGAGTCGCTCGGCACAATACCTTGAATGAACGACTGATGCACCCAATGGGGGGCATGGCCCAACCCCAGCCGTATTAAGAACAGACCTAAAATCAAGGCCGCGATGGCCCCCGACTGGCGTTTCGCTCGATGGGGAAAGATGGAGTACAGGTGATAACAGCTGAAAGCCCAAATCGCGGGTGGCACGGGCAGCAGCCAAGGAAGCTGAGAGGCTAGCCAGGCAGTGACGATGCCCAATACGAGCAAGGCCCCCCCGATCGCCACCTGCTGCGTATAGAGATGGCCGAGACCGGGCAAAATTTGCGATAAAAAGACGGCATACCAAGGATCTAAACGGCCCTTGGGCACCGTAATGCGGGCGGCGTAACCCCGCTGCGTGCCGCGATAGGCATCCAAAATATTGAAGGCATAGAGCAGTATCAGGGCCGCGATCGCCCCCAACCCCCACACCGTATTGCCGTTGGCCGCAAAAATTGACCACACGGCATAAAGCAACAGGCCCAGGGCGATCGCCATAAGGCTGCTGCCCTTAACCCAATGGCGACTATACAGCTGGCCCAAACCCGGCCAGATCAGCGCATAGTTCACGGCCAACCACGGATCGGCCCCTGGCATCTCGCGGCGCCTCGGTGCAGCGTTAACGGACATCAGACGTCTCCAGCAACGCACTGATATCTGCCCAAGCGGTGTTCAAAAGCATCTCCGATCCATCCAGGAGCTCTCCAGCAAAGGCATTTGGCCTATCTCTACAATATGGCTCACTACTGGGGACTTAGCCGAGTAATTGTCGCCGGAGCGATCGCAGCAGCTCAACTCTGGCCAGAGCTACGTTGACTTAAAAGCCTTCGATTGATTGCTTCTGGACGTTTTCTTAGAGACTCACGCCCCCCAAGAGCGGATCACAATTGGGCGGAAACGCCCCCTCACCGTGCCGATGAAATCACTCAGAGATTGACCCGCCTCACCTCATTGATCCTCATGGGTTAGCACATCATCAATTTCGCCGATTCGAAAAGGTTGCCTATCCACTGTGGCTTTGTCTTTTCAGCCTTTGCGTTTATTGGGAACTGACTTTCAAATCTTAAACAAGCATATGCCAGCCACTTCTGCAACGTTGAATGGTCGCTGACGGCAGCACCTCAAGCCAGCCTAAGAACACAAAACGCTTGTGCTGCTTCTGGAAATATTTTGCTGCTTCAACATCCATTATAGAAATCGATAACTTCTCATTTTTCTCATTTCAACTCTTATTTTTCTTACTTTTTTCTTATTTTTCTCATGTTAGATATCTCAAAAATTTTTATAATTCAGGATTCTATTTTTCTTGAGGGTACTTTGTGCTTGAAATCTCGATATTTCTGTTAAGAAAGCGTTCAAAATTCGAGCTCTCGCCACATTATCTTGAGTTTAAGAGTAAGTTAAGTAGTGAGTGTTAAAGCGCTTGGTGAGTATAAAGCATGCCAAATCAGTCCTCGTCTTTTTCTGCGGCCATCAATCAGCATAAGGGTGCCACAGTAATGATCGCACTGTATGGTGGGTCTCTGCTGTTTCTATGTATTGTCGCGGTGATCGCGGCAACTGATCTTGAGCTGCGCCTATCTGATTTAACTCGTGATCCAATTGCAGTTCTTGAAGGACATCAGCTTACTGGGCTAGTCTCAACTGTGGGGATATTGCTTTGGACGATCGCCGCCAGTATATGCCTTTTCTCTCGCATCATCTATAAGCAAGTTAGATATTCTACGTTCTTAGCTCGTTTTTTTCTGAGCTTTGGTTTGTTTACCTCTATGCTCTTGTTAGATGATCTTTTTATGCTGCATGAAGGAACATATGCACTGCATATCCATGAAATGATTTTGTTTCCAATTTATGTAGCTTTTTTGCTTTTATCTATGCAATATTTTCGGAAGATTCTATTTGTTAGAAAGTCAATTCTGTTTTGGATTTCACTTGTATTCTTTAGTGCCTCAACGGGGGTTGACTTCCTGGTTGATGCCCCTTTTGTGCCTCTGTCGTTTAACTCTGGAGTCTTTGTGGAAGACTCCTTTAAGTTTTTAGGCATTGTGAGCTGGACTAGCTTTCTGGTAAATGTCAGCTTTCAAGCGTTGCAAGCCACCCTAAGCCAATATCCTGAGCAAGATAGGTTGCCGAAGGAAGGGAAAGAGAGTTCTGCAATGAGGGCTATAGAATTTCGACGGTAAACTCTGCCTGTTGGTTTCTCTCAGCGCTGAGTTGCCAAGGAAATATTCAGGAGCCCTCTCCCAACGGCTGATTTTCCCCCGTGTGGTTTGCCCGATGCGACGTCGCTGGCAATTTTGAGTCCGGTGCGATCGCCTTACCTCACTCACTTGTTCGGGGGGCAGAGAGAAGATTCTTTGGGAGCTGACAAAGCCCTCATCACTGGGCTAATGAAGTCGTTTTGAATCACGAGACCTCTCGCATCAATGCTGAGTGCCCCCTTTTCTTGTCTGCCCGAAGGGCTTTAAGCCCCCAATCCTAGGGGACTTAAAGCCCATAGTAGGGATATGCAGAACCTTCAAGAGCAGTTTCCCCCAAATTTGGGGGACGGAAGGGGGCCTGATTTTATTCGTGCAAGAGGTCTACTGTTGTCAGGCCATGAACCACGGCACTCAATTGAGCAACTGACTGTGCTGTCTGGAGCGATCGGCATTTTTAAAGCTTATCAGGGCTTACTCAGACAGTTCTCAGGCAAGATTCCTATAGTCTTTTTGATTAGGAAATACATCACCTCGGGGAATTAGTCTCTACAATTCTCCCAAGGGCTAACTGGTACTGTTGCTGAAGTTGAGACTATGAACACCACTGACATTTTTCGCCTGGTTCATCCCGCGATCGCGGTTTTCTATGTGTTTCCGTTGATTGGTATCGCGACTTATTTTGCCCTGCAAACTCGCCAGCGCCGCCTGGCTGCAGTGAATAAGGAGAAGACGAAAATCGCTCCGGTCGTGGGTCAAGAGCACGTCAAAATTGGCCGATTGCTGGCGGCATCGGTCGTGGGTATTTCTCTCTTAGGCATGGCGCATCCTCTGATCAAAACCATTATTGGCAATAACGTGTGGGCCGAAGCGCCATTTCAGGTGGTGTTTATCGCGGCCATGTATGGGTTGACCATCGCGGCGTTCATTGTGCTCTATCAAGCCAAAACCCCTGCCTGGCGCGGAGCCTTTGCCACCCTGTCGAGCATGGGCATCATCATTCTGGGCTGCCAGCCTGGCATCTTTCGTCGCTCTAACGAGTGGTTTATCTCTCACTATTACTACGGCATCGTGGCCGCTGTGCTGATGGTGATTTCCGTCGCCGCTCTGCCTGAAATCTACAAATCGAAAGCCTGGCGGCGGAGTCATATTGCCTTGAATGTGATCGCACTGCTGCTGTTTGTGGGTATGGGCGTTACCGGCACGCGCGACCTGCTCGAAATTCCCCTCTCTTGGCAGGAGCCAGTGGTGTATCAGTGTGACTTTGCTAACAAAACCTGTGAGTAGAGAGTGCGGAATGCAGAATTAGGCATGCGAAATTGAAATTCTGTCGGTCTCTATCTTTTCCTCAAGGGTTCCGACTTCCGAACTCCGACTTCCGCCTTCTGACTTCCGACTAAAATGCAGGCATGTTAGAGAAACGACTCCGACACTGGCCCGGCTGGCCGTGGGTAACCGTCATCCTGGGAGGCTTCCTGATTTTTCAGGGGGTCACCTATTTTTGGGCTGAAGGGCTGTGGTTCGAGGATGCGGGCTATCGCGACGTCTTTCAACTGCGGCTGTGGAGTCAGTTTTTGCTGGGCACTGGTGTGGCGGGGGTGAGTCTGGCAGTGCTGTGGGGCAATTGGGCGATCGCCCGTCGGTTTCCGGCCTTGCCCGCCGCGCGACCAGCATCCACGACAGAGTCGCGCCGTTCCCCGCCGGGGTTGGGGCTCTTGCCTTTGCTGATGCTGAGCAGTGGTCTGGCGTTACTCATCGGCATTCAAATGCTGTATTTGGGCCGCGTGGTGGCCAGCTACTGGGCGCTGACGTCTTCGGTATATAATCCCGCGCCGCCGCTGCCGCTGTGGGCGAAGCCCGAAGCGCTGGGGACCGTGCTAGAGCAGCTGATTGATGCGCCCTGGCAGGGGTTGGCGCTGCTGCTGGTGGCGATCGCCCTGGTCTTTTTACCGCAGTTTTGCACGGCGATCGCGGCGATTTTTGCCAGTTTTGCCCTGGGGCTGGTGCTGTCGGAGCAGTGGACGAAGGTGCTCACCGCCGTCAATCCGGTTCCCTTTGGGGCCACCGATCCATTATTTGATCAAGACATCAGCTACTATCTGTTTCGGCTGCCGTTCTTAGAGGTGCTGGAATTTTGGTGGATCAGCCTGATGTTTTTTGCCCTGGTCAGTGTGACGCTGATTTATCTTTCGTCGGGCGAAAGTTTGAGCAACGGCCGGTTTCCCGGCTTTTTGCCCTCGCAGCAGCGCCATCTCTACGGTTTGGGCGGCGTTCTGCTACTCGCGACTAGCTTGAATCACTGGCTGGGTCGCTACGAGATTTTGTATTCTCCCCAGGGGGTGGTGTACGGCGCGAGCTACACCGATGTGACGGTGGGGCTGCCGGTGTATACCGCACTAAGTCTGATATCGCTGCTGTTGGGGTTGGGCATGCTCTGGCGCACGGTGTTTTGGGCGGTGGGGGTGCGCGACGTGTTTGTTTGGCTGGGGGAAGTGGGCCAGCGCCGTTATGCCAAATTGCCCCCGATCGCCGCTCGACCGTTATCGGCCCGTCCGTTGCTATGGGGCTTAGCCGCTTACCTGCTGCTAGCCTTGGTGGGCGGGCTGGGGTTGCCGAGGGTGGTGCAGCAGATTGTGGTTAAACCCAATGAACTGCAGCGGGAAGCCCCATATATCGAGCGGGCGATCGCCCTCACTCGCCACGCCTTTGACCTTGACGATATTGACGTGCAGCCCTTTGAGCCACAAGGCGATCTGGTCGCTGCCGACCTCGAAGAAAACCGCCTCACCTTAGACAACATTCGCCTGTGGGACACTCGCCCCCTGCTGGAAAGTAACCGCCAGCTGCAGCAGATTCGCTTGTATTACGAATTTGCGGATGCCGATGTCGATCGCTATGCGTTTCAGCAAGATGATGGCTCGGCGTCTCTGCGCCAGGTATTGATCTCGGCCCGCGAGCTGAATTTTGAACAGGTGCCCGACGTGGCTAAAACCTGGGTCAACCAGCATCTGGTCTATACCCACGGCTACGGCTTTACCATGAGCCCAGTGAACACTGCTGACGAAGACGGGTTGCCCACTTACTTCATTCAAGACATCGACCATACCCCCAGCAATGCGGCGGTGCAGCGCAGCGTTCCCGTCGGCCAGCCACGCATTTATTTTGGCGAGCTGACCGATTCCTACGTCATGGTCGATACCCAGGTGCCTGAACTCGACTACCCCAGTGGTGACGACAATGCCTATACCACCTATGGCGGTGACAGTGGCATAGCGCTGGCCAATCCCTTCACGCGGCTGCTGTTTGCCTGGCATCTCAAAGACTGGCAAATGCTCTTTACGGAGGACTTCACTGACTCGACACGCCTGCTCTTTCGTCGCCGCATTACCGATCGCGTTGAAGCGATCGCCCCCTTTCTGCGCTTTGATACTGATCCTTACCTGGTAGTCGCGGACATTGGCGAAGATCCGCGCACCTGGCGGACGCGTGCCCCAGCAAGTGAAGCCTCGGCTCCGCCTACTGAGCCCGACTACCTGTATTGGGTGATCGATGCTTACACCACCAGCGATCGCTATCCCTATTCCGACCCGCTGGGCAACGATTTCAACTACATTCGCAACTCGGTGAAGGTTGTCATCGACGCCTACAACGGGGCGACCCGATTCTTCATCACCGATCCGGGTGACCCGATCATTCAAACCTGGAGCCGTCTCTTACCGGGCATGTTTCATCCGATTGAGGCGATGCCTCCGGCCCTCTTCGACCATATCCGCTACCCGCAGGATTATTTTGAGGTGCAGTCGAATCAGTTGATGACGTACCACATGACCGATCCGCAGGTGTTCTACAACCGCGAAGATCAGTGGCGCGCCCCTAATGAGATCTATGCCAACGAAGCGCAGGAGGTGCAACCCTACTATTTGATCATGCGGTTGCCTGACGCTGAGACGGAAGAATTCATTCAGCTGCGGCCCTTTACCCCTGCCCAGCGCAATAATCAGGTGGCCTGGTTGGCGGCCAGTTCGACCGGCGATCGCTATGGTGAAATGCTGCTCTACCGCTTTCCCAAGCAGGTGTTGGTGTTTGGGCCAGAGCAAATCGAAGCCCGCATCAATCAAGACCCAGCGATCTCTCAACGCATTTCATTGTGGAACACGCAGGGGTCGCGGGCGATTCAAGGCAATTTGCTGGTGATTCCGATCGAGCGATCGCTGCTGTATGTCGAGCCGCTGTATCTGGAAGCGGAGCAAAACAGCCTGCCGATTTTGGCACGGGTGATTTTGGTCTATCGCAACCGCATCGCCATGGCCGAAAATCTCGCTGATGCCCTCTCTGCCATCTTTGTGCAAGAACGGGAAGCGGCGGCACCGGTACTGCGAGATATTGAAGACGACGCTCAAACCCTGGATGATTTGGTTCCTGGTTTGATTGATGTCCCGGTATCGCCCGATGCAGCTGAACCCGCTGACGATTCTTAGGGTACTTCCACATCAAAAATATTCGGCGTTGCTGAATTACAGGATGAATTCGTCCCTCAGCCCCCCACTCTGGGGGAGCCGGATTTCTCAAAGTCCCCCAGAATTGGGGGCTTAAAGCCCTTCGGGCATACAAGAAAAGGGGGCGAGATCATGGCAACTCTAAGTAGATCCATACTTCGATTCAGCAATGCCAAAATAGATGTTGTCTTTAGGTGGGATCACGTCTTTCACTGAGTAGCACAGAAGTTTAGTATTTTTTGCCTACAACCATGAATAAATTTGGTTATATCGGATTGTTATTATTTATCCTCACTGGAGGGGTAATACTATCAAATACGAGCTTTGATCCACTAGAGAATTCTTTTGCCAATTCTTTCCTTCATAAAAAATCTTATGCTTTTCTGAAAGACGGAACAAGATTACGACTACCTGAGCAGAATCCTGACGAGATTCTTGAGCAATCAATTGAGATCATTCAAGATCCGGATTCCAATTTTTCAGAACAAGATGCTAGGCACCTACTTCACTCAATAGCAATAAGACTAATTGAAGCTGGAAGAGTGAACAAAGCTATTGAACTTATCAGCCATGCTGACAATCTAGAAGTAAACCTTTATCCTTTATCTTTGATTGATGTTTTGAGTCAGTCGCGAGCTCAGAGTTCAATATATTTCTCTGAAATGGAAGACTTGAAAAGAGAAATTGCATCAGGGCACCTCGAAAAATTGACTCGGCCTTAAAAATCAGTGACTGAAACCCTTGAGACCTCGTCATTGCTTCTCAATAGTGAGACCCAATTCTCAATAACCTTGAATTAATAGAGGTGCCCATCAGAGCTAGTTCAGGAAAAGCTCTTAGAAGGTGAGTTTGATAATCAGCTTTCTCAAGCTTTGAATTCTGGGGATTTTGAATATCTAATCACTTTAGTTGATAGGGCAATTGAGCTTGAAGAGCTTGATCTGGCCGATGCGCTTACCTCTAAAATAATACAGTTAAATTCTAGTCCACTCGATATAGAGCAGCAGCTCAATCTCATCAAGATCTATATTCAACTAGGTGATAATGAAGCCAATACGCCGCATGCTTTGATTGAAGCTGTCAAAAATGAGGAGTTGACCCTTGAGCAAAATGCTCTGTTTGCTGAATATTTGGTAGGTGTTGGTTTTGTTGATGATGCCTTAGCTCTTCTAGAACATGAAAACTTTACGCCAGGACAACAGCTGGCTATCGCTATTGCTTTAGCAAAAAGCGGAAAAATTGAAATGGCATTGGGTATTGCAGAACAGCAGCCTGTAGTTCTATCTACAACTACAGGATATGGAGAACCTTTTTCGTCAGGTAAAGTCAGCGCTCTAGCTGCGATTGCAGTGGCAGTGGCAAAGAATGGACAAAGCGACCGTGCGCGCGAAATTTTGAACGAAGCATTAGCGCTAGTTCCAGAATTACCTTACGGATATATGAGTAATGGTAGCTGTGCAAATGCTCGTGCTGGTGTTTATGCGCAGATTGCAAGGAGTTTTGCCGAAATTGATGCACTGGAAGAAGCTAGTGAAGCAGTTGCCTATGTCAACACCTGCTTTAGTGCAGTTGGTTTTCCTAGTTCGGTGCCTGGTGATAGGGGAGATTTAGTTCGTGACATACTGGATGATCTCAATACAGTATCTGAGGTCATAAGATTTTTGCCTGCACACTGGGAAGGTACTAACGATCTTCTCGATACAAATGCAGCAAAAGCTGAATTTGCAATTCGGCTAGCGGAGTTGGGCGACGTAGATAAAGCGATTAATGTCGCAAATAAAACTCAATTTGTAAGGCAGCATGATGCGAGCTGGAATGCGGTGGAATATGTTTGGTCTCACCTAACAACTTCGTTTTTAGAACAAGGAAAACTAGACGCCGCAGTTTATGCGGCACGCAAGCTTCAAGAGGTACCTGACTTTTCTGGAGATCGATTAGTTGTTCTCCTTTTGTTGATTAGAGTTGGCGATGATCTGAATGAAGCTGGAGATTATGATACTGCCGAAAGAATATTTCAAGCTGTCTTTTTGGAAAGTAAACAGTTACTCATTAATAGATTCGGCTATGAAGAAATAAGTCGGTGTAGTGCAAGGGAATCGGGAGATCTTTTGTTATGTTTAGAGATTGCTGAGGATATAGATAAGGGAAGACTGTTTAGAAGCATTGTTGCAAGAATTAATCTTGCAGTTGCCTTTGACGAAGCTGATCAGATTGACTTGGCAGCTAAGTTTTTGGAGAGTCTGCCATCCGATATAAGTGATCTGATCAATACCTATGACCGTCGGAAAAACAAATTTGAATTCCCCACAGACATAAAGTACGTCAATGAGATTTCACAAAGAGACGAGGGGAATGTCGGCGTCCTGCTTAGTGTTGGTTGGCTTGACCAAGCATTAGAAATAGCCAATAGAATGCCACCTTCAGAGCAACAGGTGAAAGCGTTAGCTAATATTTCTACTGAGCTTTATGACCTCGATATTCTTGACGAATCTCAGGTGCATGACACCCAAAATTAAGTACGTTCTCGTAACTGCTATCGATATCGCCGTGCAACTATTACCGCGATCACTGCTTAGAATAAACTCAGCCCATCCCTGAGGAACCTAGATGCCCTCGCCGCTGCCTGGAATGGATCCCTATCTAGAACATCCCCGTTCCTGGCAAAATCTACAACATCGGCTGATCACCGCTATTGCCATTTCTCTCGGCCCCCAACTGCGCCCTAAATATCGTGTCGTTGTGGAAGAGGCAATCTATCAAACCGCTCAGCAAGATTCTGTCCTTGTCGGCATTCCCGATGTGGCAGTACAAAAGGCTGCGCGTGCTAGCCAACCGGCTGACTTACACCCAACCCGTGGCGTGGCCATTGCTCAACCCATTGAGGTCGAACTGCCCATACCGACAGTGATCCGCCAGGGATACCTAGAGATTCGAGATGTGGCCACGAGTGAGGTCGTCACCGCTTTAGAAGTGCTGTCTCCCGTCAACAAGCGTCCAGGTGAGGGGCGGCTGACGTATCTGGCGAAGCGCCAGACGATTTTAGCCAGCACCACCAACTTTGTTGAGATTGACCTGCTGCGACAGTGGCAGCCCTGTGTCAAGCTCTCAGACGAATTCGCCACCCATTACCGGATTTTGGTGAGCGCCAGCCTGCTCCGTCCCCAGGCCAGTGTGTATGCCTTCAACTTGCAAGATGCGGTACCCGCTTTTCCGTTACCCTTGGCCGCTGGGGATGCTGAACCCATCGTGAATTTGAAATCGCTGCTTGATGAGATTTATGACCAGTCAGGCTATGACCTGGCGATTAATTATGCGGCTGATCCTGTGCCCGCCCTAGCCGGTGCCGATGCCCCATGGCTGGCCCACTGGTTGACTGAGGCCGGCTACCGATAAGCGATGCCCAATCAGCAAAAAGGCTGGCGTATTAGGCGTGATGCTTTTGGCCAGGAGGCGATCGCAACCGTCGCGGCGATCGCCCCCTGACCGCATCTTGACGTTGCGATCGGGGAATTATCAGCACAGCATTGATCAGGATGAACGGCTGTGCCCTACAACCCAGCGATTCATCGACGGCGGTCAACCCGTCTTCGGCAGTATGATTACGTCTTACCTGGCGATTATTTCGTGACCATTTGCGCCCACCAGCGACAGCATCTGTTTGGGGAAATCCGAGATGAGGGCATGGTGTTGAATGATGCGGGTCGCGCCGCCCAGGCGTATGGCATCGGTTGATGCACCATTTTGTTCACATCCGGTTGGATGCCTTTGTGGTGATGCCCAACCACGTTCACGGCATCATCGAAATTGTTGAAGCGCCCGATATATCCATTGCAGATGATGCGGAGGGGGCATCGCCGACATCCGGTAGGGGCGCGGCATTTTGTGAACCACCCACACCCGGTAGGGGCGAGGCATTGTCGGAGCAACTTTCTGGATTGAAGCAAGATGGATCTGGCGACAATGCCTCGCCCCTACGATCGGTGAAACCCGGCACCAATCGCCCCAACGGCCCCCCACCCGGATCCATCGGCGCAATTATCGGCAATTACAAATCCGTTTCCACCCGGCAAATCAACCGCCTGCGGCGTTCCCCTGGTACCCCGGTCTGGCAACGCAATTATCACGATCGCATCATCCGCACCCAGCAACAATTGGACAACGTTCGCGCCTACATCCACGCCAATCCGCAAAATTGGGGGCTCGATCAATTGCGGTAATCAAAATAATGCCGTTATGCGTTGGGATAAACGGTATCTCGTTAGGCGATGCCTGTCGGGTTGGCGCGATCGCCCCATGCCATCAATCGTCGTCAAACACGCTAGCGAAAAAGTCGATCGTGTCCTTCAGCGCCGCGATGAAAATATCAATTTCCTCACGGGTGTTGTAGAAATACAGGCTCGCCCGCGCTGTGGAAGTCACGCCCAAAATTCGGTGTAGGGGTTGTGTGCAGTGATGGCCCGATCGCACCGCAATGCCCGATTGATCTAGCAGCGTCGAGAGATCTTGAGCATGCACGCCATCCACCGTGAAGGTGGCCAACGAGGCCCGACCGCTGCCGTCTGCCTGCGGTTGAGGGCCATAGAGCGTGATGTGGGGAATTTGATTGATTTGCTGATAGAGGTACTGGGTCAGCTCATGCTCATAATCAGCAATCTTATCCATGCCCACCGCGTTTAAATAATCCACCGCTGCCCCCAGGGTGATGGCCTCACAAATGGCTGGCGTCCCCGCTTCAAACTTGTGGGGCAGCTCCGCATAGGTGGAGTGATCTAAAAACACATCGGCAATCATTTCACCGCCGCCCAAAAAGGGTGGCATGGCTTTCAGCAAATCCAGCTTGCCGTAGAGGAAGCCGGCCCCGGTCGGGCCGCACATCTTATGGCCGGAGGCGACCAGCCAGTCACAGCCTAATGCCTGCACATCCAACGGCATGTGAGGTGTGCTCTGGCAGGCGTCGATCAGCACCTTCGCGCCATAGCGCTGAGCCAGCGCCACAATATCTTCCACCGGGTTAATGCAGCCCAGCGTGTTGGAAACGTGGTTCAACGTGATCAGTTTGGTTTGGTCGGAAAGGTGCGATCGCAGCTCATCCATATCCAGCTCGTGGGTCTCTGTCAGCCCGACGAACTTCAGCACCGCGCCTGTCCGCTGGGCGACAAACTGCCAGGGCACCAAATTACTGTGGTGTTCCATCACCGACAGAATGATTTCATCCCCCGCCTGCAGCGTGTTCATGCCCCAAGCGTAGGCCACCAGATTGATGGCTTCGCTGGCATTGCGAGTGAAGACGATTTCATCCCGTGACGCCGCGTTGACGAAGGCCGCAATCTTGTCTCGGGCGCCCTCGTAGGCATCGGTCGCCCGCGCACTCAGCGCATGTACCCCCCGGTGCACGTTGGCGTTGTCGGCGGCGTAATAATGGCGAATGCTCTCCAGCACTGCCTTTGGCTTTTGTGACGTGGCGGCATTGTCAAAATACACCAACGGATGGCCGTTGACTTCCTGATGAAGAATCGGAAAGTCGTCACGAACCTTAGTGGCGAGGGTGAGTTCTTGAGCCAGAGTCATAGGAAGCATTCAAACGGAGGGTAAGTAAACACACTAACAGCCAACCTCTCTACTGCGTTCGCTGGGTCACCGTGGCCATCAGCGTCTCTTGTAAGGAGGAAACCGGAATGCGATCGATAATGTCCATCGCAAAGCCATAAATCAACAGTCGCTGCGCCGCCTCAGCACTAATGCCCCGACTTTGCAGATAAAACACCTCATTGGCATCGAGTTGACTGACCGTCGCCCCGTGGGCGCACTTTACATTGTCGGCCACAATGTCCAATTCTGGCTTGGTATCGACCCGCGCTTTGTTCGAGAGCAGCAGGTTGCGGTTGAGCTGGCTCGTGTTGGTCAACTGCGCGTTGTGAGGCACCCAGACCTTGCCGTTAAATACCGTATGGGCGGCATCATCCACGATGCATTTGTGCAGCTGTTCCGCTGTACCGTGAGGATGATTCATGGCGATCAGACTGTGGGTGTCAGCCAGTTGCGACTGGGAGATCGCCGCCAACCCGTACAGATTGGTATCGGTTTGGGGGCCTGTCTGATGCATCTCTAAGTTGTGGCGAGAGACCTGCGCTCCCAAGCTCACCGGAATGATGGTGTAGCGACTATCGCGCCCCTGGGTGATGGCCGTCTTGCCAATGTGAAAGGTGCCGAGCCCTTCGCGCTGCAGCCGCACATGGGTCACTTGGGCATTCTCATCAGCCCACACCTCCGTCACGCTGTTGTTGAACTGAGCCTGGTTGTGAGTCCCGTAAAAGTCTTCCACCAAGGTAAGGGCACTACCCGTTTCCGCGACGACCACACACCGCGGACTCGTGACGGTGGGAGTGCCGCCATCTACCGACAGGTAAACCACGTGAATCGGTTGCTCAATCACTTGATGACGCGATACCCAAACGACCGCCGCCGCTGGAAAGCCCACGGTATTGAGCGCGGTGAACAGGTCATGCCCGCCGCTCGATTGCGCTAGCCGAGCTGTTAGTTGGTCAGCCATGGCCCCCGTTTGCAGCGCCGCCAGGTTGCCTACGACAACACCCGCAGGCAGTTGCGCCAGATCGGAGAGCTCGGCGCTGAACTGACCATTGACCAGCACGATGCGGGCGATCGCCTCGGGCATCTCAATGGCTGCTAAGACTCCTGCATCCACCTCAGGGGCCGCTGGCATGGCCTGAAAGGGCACCGACAGCATGGCGCTTAAATCGGTAAAGCGCCAGTCTTCGTCCCGTGTGGTGGGGAAGGTGTGCTCATGGGCGATCGCCGCCGCTTGAGCGCGCAAGTCCTCTAGGGCCACGGCTGCGGGAACGTTGGCCTGCAGGGTGCCGAGCAACGCTTTGAGATACGCGGCTCGCTGCTCGCGTTTGGTTAGCTGCGTGGGTGGGTCGATGCTAGAAACCGGAATTGCCATTACACTGCCGCCCCTGCTGTGTACGCCGCCATGATATCTTCGTAGCCTTCGGCTTCTAAACGTTCGGCGAGTTCTTTACCGCCCGTCGTGATGATGCGCCCATCGGCCATGACGTGCACATAGTCCGGCACGATGTAGTTGAGCAGCCGCTGGTAGTGGGTGATCATCACCACCGCATTGTCGGCATTAGCCAGCTGATTGACGCCGCCTGCGACTGTTTTCAGCGCGTCAATGTCGAGGCCCGAATCCGTCTCGTCAAGAATTGCCAGAGACGGCTCTAGCAGCGCCATTTGTAGAATTTCGTTGCGCTTTTTCTCACCGCCTGAGAAGCCCTCGTTGACGCTGCGATCCAAAAATGCGGCGTCCATCTTGACGACTGCTAGCTTTTCTTCGATCAGGTCGTCAAAGTCAAAAACATCCATCTCGTCTTCGCCGCGCGACTTGCGATGGGCGTTAAAGGCCACCCGCAAAAAGTCGCGATTGCTGACGCCGGGAATTTCTAACGGATATTGAAAAGCCAGAAAGATCCCGGCAGTGGCGCGATCGTGGGGTTCTAGCTCCGAGATATCGGCCCCCTGAAACTGAATCTCACCGCCGGTCACTTCATAATCGGGATGGCCTGCCAGCACTTTGGAGAAAGTACTCTTGCCAGAGCCGTTGAGCCCCATGATGGCATGCACTTCTCCCGCCTTTACTTCCAGATTGACCCCCTTTAGGATCGTCGTGCCGTCGACGGTGGCCTGCAGGTCACGCACGGACAAAATTACTTTACTGTTCTCGTTAATCATGGTCTTCGGGGCTAGCAATCCTAACTACGTCAAAATCAAATCAATACACAGTCAAACGCTGGAAAAAGCTCATTTCAGTAACATGCGGGCTTGATTGGGACTGTCTGGGTTGACAATCAACCGCTCGCATTTAGGGTCAATCATCACGTCCATGCCCTGCATCGGAATTGCGCCCAGCAAAACTTCAGTCTCCGCCTCAATCACAACGGCATCTACTGATGCCCGACGGTTAGCAAACCGCACCTCAATCGGCCCGACAACCTCTGCCTGCATCACCTCACCATGGGCCAATTCTGTTTGTACCTCATCCACTTTGTTGAGGTTGAGCAGACGGGCTAAAGAGCGAGAAATTGCCAGCATTGAAGCCCCACTATCGACGAGCGCGCTGACTTGGACACGACTAACTTGACTGGGTTTGAGGTAGCGCGCTCGCTCCAAAGCCAGATCGTCGCCTCTGATGAGTTCAATATCGGCGTAGGTGATGCCCATCATGGCTCTAACCCACGGTGTTTTCCAACTTCAAGGCCATCAGCTTGTCCGCCTCGGCGGCAAATTCCATCGGCAGCTCGTTAAAGACCTGACGGCAGAAGCCGCTGATGATCATCGATACCGCATCTTCGGGGGAAATGCCCCGCTGCGCAAAGTAGAACAGCTGGTCTTCCCCAATTTTGGAAGTTGAGGCTTCGTGCTCCACCTGAGCAGTGCTGTTTTGGACTTGGATGTAGGGGTAGGTATTGGCGTTGGAGGTATCGCCAATCAGCATGGAGTCGCACTGGGAATAATTGCGCGCGCCTGCCGCCTTTGGCCCAATTTTCACCAAGCCGCGATAGCTGTTTTTGGACTTGCCCGCCGAAATGCCCTTCGACACGATGGTGCTGCGGGTGTTTTTGCCGATGTGCACCATTTTGGTGCCGGTGTCGGCCTGCTGCATGTTGTTGGTTAGCGCGACGGAGTAAAACTCCCCAACCGAGTTGTCCCCCAGCAGCACGCAACTGGGATACTTCCAAGTAATGGCTGAGCCAGTCTCGACCTGCGTCCAAGAAATCTTGGCGTTTTTGTGGCAAGTACCGCGCTTGGTCACAAAGTTATAGATGCCGCCTTTGCCGTCTTTGTCACCGGCAAACCAGTTTTGGACGGTGGAATATTTGATGTCAGCATCGTCGAGCGCCACCAGCTCTACTACGGCGGCATGCAGCTGGTTGCTGTCATACATGGGGGCCGTGCAGCCTTCTAAATAGGTAACTGAACTGCCTTCTTCGGCAATGATCAGCGTCCGCTCAAACTGTCCCGAGTCGCCGTTGTTGATGCGGAAATAGGTGGACAAATCCATCGGGCACTTCGTGTTCTTGGGAATGAACACAAAGGAGCCGTCACTGAAGACTGCTGAGTTCAGCGCCGCAAAGTAGTTATCACCGACCGGCACCACCGTACCCAAGTACTTTTCGATTAGCTCTGGATGCTCTTCCAAGGCTTCCGAAATGGAACAGAAGATGACGCCATCTTCGGCCAGCTTTTCTTTATAGGTGGTGCCAATGGAGACGCTGTCAAAGACGGCATCAACCGCGACGTTCGCCAGTCGCTTTTGCTCGGAGAGGGGTAAACCCAGCTTTTCAAAGGTTTCCAGCAGCGCCGGGTCGGCATCATCGAGGCTATCGAGCTTTTTCTTCTCTTGCTTGGGGGCGGAGTAATAAATGATGTCTTGATAGCTGATGGGCGGATACCCGACGTTAGGCCAGTCGGGCTCGGTCATGGTCAGCCATTTGCGATAGGCCTTGAGCCGAAACTCCAGCATGAATTCGGGCTCATTCTTTTTGGCCGAAATCAGCCGCACCGTGTCTTCAGTCAGGCCACGGGGAATGGTGTCGGCTTCGATATCCGTCGTGAAACCGTACTTGTAAGGCTGGCTAACGAGAGACTTAACAGAGGCAGTCATAGACACAGGGGGAGAGACAGCAATAAAGTATCCGGGCGATCGCCCGATCAAGGCGTTTCCCAACCCACAGGCTGAGCCCTGGTTGGGAATTTAATACTGGTTGGTTTCGGAGCGAATCTCTTCGAAGGAGATATCTTGCTGATCACCGGCAAAGGGATTGTCTTCAGTCAAAAACAACATGCAGTGACATTCATGCCGCTCTTGCATTGGGACGCAAGGGCAGTTCCAATAGGTGGCTTTGGCTTCCGCTTCTTTGTCTTCGTAATGGCGACAGGGACAGAGCGGTGCACCCAAGTCATCTTTATGCTTCGCTAAGCCCTCTAGCACCACTGCGGTGACGCCCAAGTCAGAGCAGAAATACGTGCCTGTGCGCTTGGCGTAACTCTGAGCAAAGTTCCGCATCAGCTCTAAATTCTTTTCTGTACCTTGAGTTGTCGTATTATCTTGCATCTGACTTTTGGGGATGAAGTGGCGTATGAACAGTTCAATCTTATAATTAAAACAACCTCTAGGTTGCTCAATGTATGCCTAGAATACTTTAACAACACAGATGTTGTCAAAGTAAAACAACTTCAATGTTGTTAAATTGGGGTTTGATAACCGACTGGGCCAGCTACTGGGATTTGCCTCTAGGTGATTTGCTGGTGTGAGCTGGGCGGTTGAACGGCTTGAATGTGGGTATGGCTGGG
The DNA here is from genome assembly GCA_937899725.1 of uncultured Halomicronema sp. Taxonomy (GTDB): domain Bacteria; phylum Cyanobacteriota; class Cyanobacteriia; order Phormidesmidales; family Phormidesmidaceae; genus Halomicronema. The sequence goes on along the minus strand of CALCCA010000204.1, from coordinate 1,847 downwards.
TCGCGGTTCGGCGACGGCAGTCGGCTACAGGGCGATGCCGAGGTGCTTGGAACTCGGGTGTGCCATTGACTTGATGTGTCTGTCAGCGTTGACTGGGTTGCAAAAATGACTTCTCTACAGCCGCCGTCTACTAAGGAAGACATTCTGCAAAGTTTGTTGAAGCAGGGCGAGGCCGGTGCCCAGGCGTTGGCGGAATCCCTCGGCGTTAGCCCCCAGGCGATTCGCCGACATCTCAAAGATTTAATTGCGGAAGACCTGATCGAGCATCGCGCCGAGCAGGCTGGGATGGGTCGTCCTAACTATCTCTACCGGTTGAGCCGCAAAGGGCGCGATCGCTTTCCGGCCCAGTATGACGAGTTTGCGATTTCGCTGCTCGATACCCTGGCCGAAACCGTGGGCCAAGATCAGGTGGGCACGATTCTGCAAAAGCAGTGGCAGCGTAAGGCCGAAGACTATCGCAAGCAGATGGGCGAGGGAGCGATCACGGATCGGGTCGATCACTTGGTCAAACTCCGCAAGCGAGAAGGGTATATGGCGGAGTGGCAAGAAGTGCAGCCAGAGGGTGACGGGTCGGCGGCGGCTGGTCCCTGCTACGTTATTGCAGAATATAACTGCGCCATTTCTCATATCGCCGAGTCGTTTCCCAGCGTTTGTGGCCACGAGCTAGAGATGTTTCAATTGGCGCTGCCTGATTGCACGGTGCAGCGCACTCACTGGCTCGTGGAGGGTGAGCATCGCTGCGGCTACCTGGTGCAAGCGCCAGCGGTTGAAGCAGACGGTCGCCTCTTGGCTTGAATCGATGTTGGGGAAGCTGAGAAGACCGTTGGCTCTCGGCGAAGCGGGGCAGTTCAGGGCGATCTCTGTAGATGATACTCAATCAAATGCCCATAGCCTGAGCGGTAAGTTGCTCAGGCTATGGGCTAGAGGCAGTTGGGCAGTGGCTTCCAGGGAGCAATCCTCATCCTGACAGCCGCTCTCTCGTGCCATCGCAGTGAGTGCTACACGAAATTGAAAGCGTCGCTTGGCAGCGTTAAGGCATCCTCTATTTGCACCACCGCAATCAATTCATCAGCACCAGCAGTTTTCAAGAACAGACCTTGGCCCTTCGCGACACCCTTGGGCGTTGCGCCCAGTGAGTAGTCCTGGGCTGCGCCATGCAGTTGGATTTCGTCTCCCTGTGTCAGACTGAAATCCTTTAACCAGGCATAATCCTCAAAGCCAGTGGTGTTGGCTTGGCCATCGTCATAGTAGGCTCGGGACTCATCACCCAAGATAAAGATGTCGGCGTCTTGCCCGCCAATCAATACATCGCGTTCGTGCCGGCCCGGCACGCCCACTTGGGCCTCTGCTCCCAACAGCCAATCGCGACCCTGGCCGCCCCGGAGGCGATCGCTGCCGCTGCCGCCTGTTAAATAGTCATCTCCCTTTTGGCCATTGAGCCGATCATCGCCCTGGTCGCCATATAGGCGATCGCTGCCGAGGCCACCGTTGAGGCGATCGTTGCCAGCCCCGCCTTTGAGGGTGTCGTCGCCTCGCTGGCCAAGCACTCTGTCGTCACCGGCTTCGCCCCAGATCGTATCGTCACCTTTGCGGCCAAAGATGCTGTCCCGACCGGCACCCGCCTGAATTACGTCATTGTCAGCCCCGGCGCGAATCACGTCGTCGCCATCAGTGCCCACAATCGACGGCGACATGGGCACAGTCGGCGATACCGGCGGCATGACCGGGGCTGGGATCACTTCTGGATCGGGAGAAACGGCTTCGGGCGCAGCAAAGACCTGTGCCCAATAGCGACCAAATTGAACGTCGCCCCCATCGTTGGACATTTCGGCATAGCCGAGCCCCAT
>CALCCA010000203.1 GCA_937899725.1 uncultured Halomicronema sp. | reverse complement strand
GGAAGGCTTTGAAGGCTTAAATAATGGTCGAGGTATTCCCGCCAGGGAGTACTAGACGGATAGCGGCGGCTCGGAGAGTAGCCCTATGGAGTGAGGAGTGCGGAAGTCAGAATGCGGAGTGCGAAACTTGCCATTCCAAGTTTGCATAGCCAGCGAGGCTCTCGTGGGGTTACTTTAGCGCTCGCCCAACCGACAACATCAAACCTCACAAACTACTAGGAATGATCTTCTCGATCCGCTAGGAATGATCTTCTCGATCCGCATTTCGGGTGCGAATATCCTTAGCCTTATTTTGCAGGGTTTTAAAGTAGTCGGTTTCGACGATTTCACTGACGTCTTTGGCTTTGCGGGTTTGGTTGATTTCGATTTTGAGTTCACGAATTTGCTGCTGCAGGCGCTGCTGGCGAGCGATCACCTCATTCACCATTTTTTGAAAGACTTGCCCCAGCTGACCTAGTTCGTCCTGGCGGTTCACCACGTTGGCGAGCTTTCGTGTTTCAGCAGTGTCAAGATCCTGAGTCGTTTGCAAGTCATTAGCGGCGAGTTTCTCAGAGATTTTGGCCAAGCTCTGTACAGGTTGCACGACCAAGGGTTTGAGCAGCGTATTGAGACAGACGAGGGCGATTGCGAAGATGCCAAACAGCAGCCCCATCACGGAAGAAAAAGCCTGCCGTGCGCTGAGAAAAACATCATCAGCCGGAATGTACACCACCTGTGTGCCGATCACCTTATTGAGCGGCCAGTTAAAACCGTTTTCGCGACCGTATTGAGCGAGCATCGCGGGGGGCGCAGCTTCTGGCGTACTGTGACATTCCAGACAAGAGGCATTTTTGATAATGATGGGCAAAGCACTGTAAAAGACTGAACCCTGACCCGGCAGTTCGCGGTAACCCGATAATTCTTCGACAGCAGAATCCGCGCGAAAATCTGCCACCAAAACCCCTTCAAAGTCATCAACTAAGTCATTGGGGTTGGTCGGGTTCAACACCGCTTCCTTATAGCTATAGTCAAACTCACCCTCGCTGCGGGCCGTTTCGGAGAGAAGCTCAAACACACGCCGCGATGAGTAAGCCGGAATGGTCTCTGGCCAAAAGATATCGGCACGTTCATGGGCTTCTAGGATGGGTCGCACCTGCTGGTCGGTATAGCGGCGAACGGCCCGCATTGATTCCATCAGCATGACGCCCTCAGCGGTGACCTGCCGTTCTACCTGATACTGCAGTGTCTTAGAGAGCACGAGCCCTCCCACTGAACTGCCAAGAATAAAGACCAACAGCAGAATCAGCGTAAATTTGGGTGCGAGTTTAAGCCGACTTAGCATGGCGAATGTCTTGAGAATAGAGAGTAAGAAACGGATAGGTGGATGCGTCTGTTTTTGATCCGATAGACCGCCTAAGGACGATCGCGGATGTTGCGGTTGGTGACCAAAAGTTCACTATTTTGCGTCCTAATCGCCGCGAGACCCGAGTGCCTGGCTTACCGCAAATGCGGCTGCTTGGTAGTGTACCCAGGCGAGTGGTGGGGGTTCGCCGCTAGAGCCGCTCTCCCAGCGAGCCCAAAGGGCATGACCAACGCGAGGACGAGACCCGTCTCAACCACAAACACGCCCTCTTATCTAACCTAAAGGGTTTGACATGGGATTAGCCTGAATGTGGAATAAGAAACTGCGACCAGCGCGAACCGACTTTCTCTTTTCCCCGTCTTGACTTTAATTAGGGGCTCTCGTTAATAGCCCGCCCAAGCGATCGCGATCTAGAGGGCAGAGCCTTGCTTTTGGTCATGCTGCAACTTTCTCATGGCTTGCTTGGCTCGCTTTTCTGGGGTCAGCGCCGCATAGCAATGGGGACAGGCGATACCCGGTTCATAATGGGCGTGGGCTTTGTCGGCCTCGCTGATGGGATTGCCACAGGCGTAACACAGGTCATAGCTGCCGGGCTGCAACCCTTGACCCACCGCTACCCGTTCATCAAAGACAAAGCATTCCCCTTGCCAGAGGCTATCGGGTTCGTCAACTTCTGCTAGGTAATTGAGAATTCCCCCCTGCAGGTGGTAGACCGCTTCAAACCCTTGTTTCAAGAGATAGGCGGTGGCTTTTTCACAGCGAATGCCACCGGTGCAAAACATCGCCACCTTTTTATGGCGCTGAGGGTTGAAATGGGTCGTCAAATAGTCTGGCAGCTGCTTAAACGACTCGGTTTGCGGATTGATTGCCCCCTTAAAGGTGCCAATGTTGACCTCGTAATCGTTGCGGGCATCGACAACAACCACGTCAGGGTCAGTAATCACCTGGTTCCAATCGGTGGGACTGACATAGGTGCCGACTTGCTCACTGGGCTTCGCGTCGGGTTGCCCGAGGGTGACGATCTCGCGTTTGATTTTGACTTTCAGGCGGCCAAAAGGGGGTGCTGGGGCGATCGCCCATTTGGGCGACAGATTGGCAAAGCGATCGTCGGTGGCTAACCAATCTAACAGCTGGGTGACATTGTCTTGGTGACCGGCAACGGTGGCGTTGAGCCCCTCTGTCGCCAGCAAAATCGTGCCCTGCAGGTTGAGGGCCTCGCAGAGCGATTGCAGCGATCGCTGCAGGGCCGGACAGTCTTCAACGGGGACAAATTTATAGAAGGTGGCAACAGCAACAGACATGCAATCAGGGGCGGGCCAGTACCCACAATATTCAATGACAACCGCTTTTATTTTATAAGCGATAGTGCCGATGGACGGCGACCGCCGCGCGATGTAACAGCGAGTGGCGATAGACCAGATCGGCCATGTCTTTGTCATAGCCACCGCCAATGACGCAGCCCACCGGACAGCCCGCTGCGGCACAGGTGGCCAGCACAAAGTGATCGCGCTCATACAACCCTGTATTCGTCAGGGCGAGCTTGCCGAGGCGATCGCGCTGGTGAATATCAGCACCGGCATCGTATAGCACCAAGTCGGGTTTGACCTGACTCAGCAAGTCGGGCAAATAGGCCTGCACCTGCTGCAAGTACGCCTCGTCTCCCAGCCCCGCCGCTAGGGGAACATCCAGATCGCTGATCTGCTTTTGCCGAGGAAAATTAATCTCGCAATGCATCGAAAAGGTAAAAATCCTCGGCTCGTCCCGAAAGATCCACGCGGTACCGTCGCCCTGGTGCACGTCTAAGTCAAAAATCAACAGTCGCTGTACCCACCCCTGGGCCAAGAGCAGCCGCGCCGCGATCGCCAAGTCATTAAAAATACAAAATCCTGAACCATAGGCGGGAAAGGCATGGTGGGTGCCCCCAGCGGTGTTGCAGGCAATGCCGTGCTGCAGCGCCAGCTTCGCCGTGAGAATGGTGCCCCCTACCGCTGTGCAGGTGCGCTTGACCAAGTTAGGGCTCCAGGGCAAGCCGATGCGCCGCTGGGCTTTGGCATCGAGGGTGCCAGTGCAATAGGCCTGTACGTATTCGGGCTGGTGCACCTGCTCAATCCACGCCTGCGGCGGGGCACCGGGCTGATAAATCTGGTCGGCAGTGACGACGCCATCTTGCAATAAGCGATCGCGCAACAGGCCAAACTTTGGCATCGGAAAGCGATGCTTCAGCGGCAGCGGCGCAACATAGTCAGGATGGTAAACAATCGGAGGGCCAGACAAAGCTCAGAACTCGATGGGTTATCGGACTTTAATCTTTACCCAAGATCTAATCCTTGGCTAGCGGCCAACCGTGCGAGGCGATTGATGGACACGGCAAAGACATGCAGGCGATCGCCTGATTTGGCAGAACATTCAACGCCATGGCCAAGGCTATTTCCCGCACGGTGCATCTCGCTAACGCGTCAGCATCGAAATTTATTGGCCATCGTTCTGCAAGTTCGGGAACAATTGGGCGCTCGCTTCGTCAAGGCTTGAGGCTGAGTCTATTTGCAGAATCATCTACCTTTCAACTGCCGCGATACCCTAACGCTTTTGCCCCCAAATTGAAGCGCTTGGTGATCGCCCGATGGCCCTCAAAAGCTCCCTGGGCTGTTCTTCTCCAAAAGACTCAACCGATGACCAACCTCATAAAGCGCTTAAATGCCCCTGCCGGTGGGCATTACTTGATCTGTACACATTTGGGAGAAGCTCTCCCATCGCCCTTTGGGCCAGCTCCGCTCCAGCGTTGATCAGGCGACGCTAAACCGGAGCCCCCACGCGAGACAGTCTTTTTCTACGAACGCCGATTCGTCTGAACACTATTTTCTACAGGTGACTTGATAGTGCAGGCTACCCAACGGCTTGAGTACCCTCTCCCCCCTTTTTAGGATGAGACGCTGAGCCATCCCCCAGCCTCAGCCTCGGCTCGATGGCCGCCAGTGAGCGCCATCGCCGTCATCGCGATCAGGAAAAGTCGGCTCTGATTTGCCACCGCCCGAGGCTCAGCCTCCAGGCCACATCAGACTGAGATCGCGATGCCGCCGCGTTTATGCCCCGTCTCATCTTGAATCAATCAACTGCGCTAAGGCTGTGATCAACGGCCTGTGCAAATCCTGAGGGAACTGCCGACTGATGATGTACTGACAGCACCTCAAATCACACTATGGCGATTAACAATACCTTGACCCAGGCTGTGCTCAATCTGAGCAATCAGCCCAGTGTTGGCACGGCCCAACTGCCCAGCCTCCATGTGAATGCTTGTAGCTGTTCGACTTGTTGTACCAATACGCAAGCCAACTTTTCCTCCGATGGTACGGTCGCCGAATCAGACTTTAAGGCCTTTGGCCTGCGCTGGCCTCAACCCAACGGCCAAGGCAGCCCGACGACCATCACCTATAGCTATACCAATCTCTTTGATGGCGGCATTAAAGGCGATATCACTGCTGACGAGATGAAAGCAGCGATCGAAGAAGCCTTCGCGCTGTGGGCACAGTATGCGCCCCTAAAGTTTGTCGAGGTAGAAGATAGTGGGCCTAAGTCCAAAAGCAATCTCGACGCAGCAGACATTCGCATTGGCCATCAAAATTTAGGCGGTGCGGGGGGCACCCTCGGACGCGCCAATCTCACCACTGCGCCAGGGGAATTGGCGACGACTGTGGTGTTTGATAACCAGGATACTTGGGGTACCGACCAGTCCGGGTTTACATTCGACTTTCTCGAAGTGGCCGTTCACGAAATCGGCCATGCGTTGGGACTCGCCCACGAATCCGGCACCGACGCGATTATGAACCCCTCCGTCCAAAATCGCTACTCGGGTTTAGGGACGGCCTTTTTATTGACCGATGACATCAACGGCATCCGCTCACTCTATGGCGAGGGGCAAGGCTCCGTAAAATCGCTTGCGGGTAATCCGTCCCCCCCAACGCCGACACCGGAACCCACACCAACGCCGGAACCGGAGCCCGAACCCACACCCGAGCCCACGCCTGAACCCAAGCCCACACCAGAACCCGAGCCGACGCCGGAGCCCACGCCGACTCCAGAGCCAGAGCACCAACGCGAACCCGAAAACACACCAGAACCCGAAGGAGCGC
>CALCCA010000202.1 GCA_937899725.1 uncultured Halomicronema sp. | reverse complement strand
CAAGTCGTTGACCAAGCCTTCATTGACTGACCAGATCTATCCGCGGATTGCTATACATGCAGAGGAGGTTTATGGGTGGTTAGTTATCCCAGTACGGAAATCCGCTCAAGTTAAAGAATCTTTGGGGCCGCTGACGGCCAAACCGAATTTCTATACTAGAGGGGTTGGCAAGGTAACTCGCGTCGTCTCTCGCTGCTGGCATTGCCGCCTAATGGCCTCGGCTATCGAGTAGGGTGAGATGAGACACGAGCAAGCTATAGGCCTTGCTGGCTGTATTAGCACCGATTAAAGGAGCGCTCATGAGCCAAAACACCGCCGTAATGGAAGCCGTCGAGTCGCTAGACTATCGCGTCACAGTGGGCGATGTGGCGGCTAAGTCAGGCTTAGAGTTGGCAGTGGCTCAACAGCAACTCAATGCTCTAGCGGCCGACACCCTGGCGCATTTACAAGTCTCGGAGGCGGGGGAAATTGCCTACGAGTTTCCCAAAGGCTTTCGGGCGATTTTGCGCAACAAATATTGGCGACTACGGTGGCAGCAAACCTGGGAAAAGATCTGGGGGGTGCTGTTCTACCTGATTCGCATTTCCTTTGGAGTGCTGTTGCTGCTGTCAATTTTGCTGATTATGGTGGCGATCGCCATCATCCTGATTGCCCTGTCGGCGTCTCAACGCGACGATGATCGCGGGGGCGGCGGTGGGTTTGGTGGCGGCGGCCTGATGTTTGTGCCGCGCTTTTGGATTGGTGATTTGTACTGGCTGTTTAATTACGACCGGTATGGTCGGCGCGCGCCCCGGCGCGTGAACCAGCGCCCCAATCAGCGGTCCAATCGTCGCGGTCAACGCAATGACGACGACATGAACTTTTTAGAGGCAATTTTCTCCTTCCTCTTTGGCGATGGTGACCCCAATGCCGAGCTGGAGGACCGCCGCTGGCGCGAAGTCGGTGCCGTGATTCAAAATAATGGGGGTGCGATCGCGGCTGAGCAGGTCGTCCCATATCTGGATGACGTCGGTAAGGACTGGACCACCGCAGACGAAGACTACATTTTGCCTGTGCTGACCCGCTTCAACGGCGTTCCCGAAGTCAGCCCCAAAGGCGAGATTATCTATCACTTCCCGGAGCTGCAGGTCACGGCCCAAGACCGAAAACGCAGTGCCGTCGCTGCCTATCTCAAAGAGACGCCGCAAAAATTTAGTGAGGCCAGCAGTGGTCAAATCACTGGGGCGATCGCCCTGGGTGTCGTCAACTTCATCGGTGCGATTTTCTTGGGCACGCTGCTGCAAGACCAGGCAATGGTGGCTGAACTGGGCGGGCTGGTGGCTTTTGTGAGTGCCATCTACTGGCTGCTGCTGGGCTATGGTGCGGCTTTTCTCGGGATTCCGGCAGTCCGCTATTTTTGGACGCAGCGTCAGAACAAACAGATTGCCCAACGGAATGAGAGTCGCCAAGATCGGGCGATCGCCCTCAATTCAGTCACGCCAGCACTCGACGAAAAAATCGACTTTGCTCGCCAATTTGCCGCTCAGACGGTGGTCGATCAAGCCGATTTGGCCTACACCAGTGCGAAGGATCTCACCGAACAGGAATATGAGCAGCGCGACAAGCTCGATGCCGAGTGGCAAAAGCGCTTAGAGAATGGCACGGATTAGTGGCGGTTTCTCTCAGCGGCCACCATTATCTGGTTTATGCTCCCTGGCCTGACCGGTTGCCCCTGTTCCCTGCCGCTGCCTGCGGGCTTATCCATCTTCGTCCGCGGCCGCGGCCGCTTCATCGGCGGCGCGCTGATCCTGTAGCGCCTGAATTTGCAACAGCAGAGCTTCTTCCTGCTCCTCAAATTCTGCTTCAGGAACGTCGCCCATATCGAAGGCCAACTGCAGCGTCAGCAACTGCTTTTGCAGCGCTTCTAGCTCATCGGTTGGGTCTTCTACCTGATCTAAAATCTTTTCGGCGATCCAGGTGACGCCGCCGAGGGGAGCGGTCACCGGGGCCATGAGCAATCGTAAAAGCATGTAAGTGAGGTTCTCTTTCTGACGAACGACAGGCCATAGTCTTAACATGACCACTGACGGAGTGAATGGGGCGATCGCTTCATGAAGCTTTGCCCGACCCCGCTCATTCCTCGTTCATTGACCCTTCAGTAAGATACATTACTGTCACGAATAACCGTTGTGCTGGACTTGAGGTGGGGGCCATGGGGTACTTCCTGGCGGGTGATATTGGCGGAACTAAGACCATTTTGCGGCTGGTGACCGCTGAGCCAAAGGCGTTAGTCACCTGCTACGAACAGGAATATGTCTCCAACCAGTTTCCTGATCTCGTGCCGATGGTGCAGACCTTTTTGCAGGCTGCTCAAGACGAGCACAGTCTACCGGGAGCGCCGACCCAAGCCTGCTTTGCGATCGCCGGGCCAGTGGTCGACAACACCTCCCACCTGACTAACCTGACGTGGAATCTGGACGGCGATCGCCTAGCCCAGGCCCTCGATCTGCAAGCCGTGGAGTTGATTAACGACTTTGAGGCGATCGGCTATGGCGTTTTGGGGTTAGCGAGTGACGATATTCATGTTTTGCAGGCCGGTGTCGCTGATGCCACGGCACCCGTGGCGATTATCGGCGCGGGGACGGGGCTGGGCCAGGGATTTGCGATTCCAGCGGGCAAGCGCTTCCAGGTGTTCCCCTCCGAGGGCGGGCATGCCGACTTTGCACCGCGCTCGGAGCTTGACTTTCAACTGCTCAGATATTTGCTCGACAAACATCAAATCATGCGGGTGTCGGTGGAGCGTGTGGTTTCAGGGCAAGGCATCATCGCGATTTATCAGTTTCTGCGCGATCGCGGCATGGCGGCAGAATCTCCCGAACTGGCTGAGATTGTCACCACTTGGGAACGCGAGGCCGGACGCGCCAAATCGGTCGATGCGGCAGCGGCCATTTCACAAGCTGCCCTCAAAGGAGAAGACAGCCTCGCGGTACAAACGATGGAGCTGTTTGTGGGAGCCTATGGGGCGGAGGCGGGTAATCTCGCACTCAAGCTCTTGCCCTATGGGGGCCTTTACGTGGCCGGCGGGATTGCCGCCAAAAATTTACCGCTCTTGACCCAAGACACCTTTTTAGATGCCTTTAGCCACAAAGGCCGCCTCAGCAAACTACTCGAAGATATTCCCGTACGGATTGTGTTGAATCCCCGCGTAGGGCTAATTGGCGCGGCTCGCCGGGCCGCTGAACTCTAGGGGCGCAGTGGAGAAATGCAGTCTCGTTCGGAAGCTGAGCTGAGTTGGCGAGGAGAGGGGGAGAGCATAGAGGGTGGAGCGTAGAGGGTCGGCATCTCAATTCTGTACTCCGACGGCCGTATTCCATCGGGCTTTGCCCTTCCTGCCGGGTATGCTGCTACCCCGTTGCATCGTCGACGCCACACCTTATTCATCGTTTTGTTTTTCACCTTCATTGTTATGGCTGGTCATAGTAAATGGGCGAATATCAAACGCCAAAAGGCCCGCGTCGATGCCGTTAAAGGCAAGACGTTTGCCAAGCTTTCGCGGGAAATTATTGTGGCAACGCGCACTGGCGGAGCCGATCCGGCGGGTAACTTTCAGTTGCGCACGGCGATCGACAAGGCCAAGGCGGCGGGCTTTCCGAACGATAATATCGACCGGGCGATCGCCAAGGGCGCGGGCCAACTGGGCAGCGATGATGCCCTCGCCGCGATTCGCTATGAAGGCTATGGCCCCGGTGGGGTGGCGGTGCTGATCGAAGCGTTGACCGACAACCGGAATCGCACGGCGGCGGATTTGCGATCGGCCTTTAGCAAAAACGGTGGCAACTTAGGAGAAACTGGCTGCGTCGGCTGGATGTTTGAGCCCAAAGGCGTGGTGACGATAGCTGGCCCCATTGACGAAGAAGCCCTGCTCGAAGCGGCCCTTGACGGGGGAGCCGAAAGCTATGAGCTGACCATGATTGATGAAGACCAGGCCGGAGCCGAGGTCTATTGCGATCCGACCGATTTAGAAACGCTCAGTGAGGTCCTCAAAATCCAACGCTACAGCATCAACCAGATCGAGAACCGGTGGATTCCCAGCAACACGGTTGATGTCGTTGACCCCGACCATGCGCGATCGCTACTCAAAATGATGGATGCGATCGCAGATTTAGACGATGTGCAATCGGTCACCGCTAACTTTGAAATGGCTGATGACCTAATGGCGGCAGGCCTTCTATAGCCAGTCCACCACTGCGTCACATTAGTTGCTTTTAGCTCCCGCCATCACCCCGGCCAGCATCGGCATGATTTCGCTGCACACTTCGTAAAAGGCCGTGGTGGGCGGCTCTACAAATAGGTGAGAAATCTGGCTCAGGGCCTCGGTGTAGGTTTTGTTGTGGTGAGCTTCCATATCGCCGGGGTTATCCCACAGGATGATGGCAATGCCGCGATCGCTGTCGGGCTCTTGCAGCAGATACGCGCCGTCAAAGCCGTCGGTGTAGGTAGAGACCGCTTTTTCGTAGAGCTGACGCGCCTCTGAAAAGCAACCGGGCTTAAATTCGCCGATTGCTACATAGGCATACTTGTGCTTGAGACAGTCCAAAAAATCAGTCATTTAACTCGCCTCCTCAATCAATCGATAACAGCCAGAACCATTGATGGAACTCACTGAAATGGCAATAGTTTTACCTATTTTTATCTCTAGAATGCTTTTACTTTATCGGACTTTTTCAGCTTTTCTAGATTAGTAAAGATTGTTTATCGATTGCCTCTTCACTTTCCTGAAAGTGGCGGCACTCAAGCTCGACCTCAGAGCGGGAAACCCTTTAGAGAAGTCACCTGAAGGCTTCCTTGGAAGATGAAAGCAGGGAATTCATTAAAAAAAACATCGACAAGAACAAGCCCCGGTTGTGCCATGAAGTGTGACCTGATGAATCGTCTAAGAGCTGCCCAGATTTTGACTTTTCACTGCCTATTGCTAATGGTCATTGCAAGGCGCTAAAACCAGTTTAATTTCATTCAAAAGCTTTAGAAAGATTATGGGATCAGACGATTTGATTACGTCTTTTGTCAACCATCCGGTACTGGCCCGCTGCTCGGCGTTGAGGATGATCTTAGGGCGATCGCGCGACTACGATTGAGAGCGACCCCCGGTCACCATCGAAATCATGGCAACCCTGCGAAAAATCATCCACATCGATATGGATGCGTTCTATGCATCCGTCGAGCAGCGCGATCAGGCGGCCTATCGTGGGCGACCGATTGTGGTGGGGGGCACGCCCGAGCAGCGCGGGGCCGTTGCGGCGGCGAGCTATGAGGCGCGTGAGTTTGGCATTCGGTCGGCGATGCCCGCCCGGATCGCGCGTCAGCGGTGTCCCCATGTGGTGTTTGTGGCGCCGCGCTTTGAGGTCTACCGCGAAGTTTCGCAGCAGGTGCGAGCGATTTTTGCTCGCTATACCGACCTGATCGAACCCCTGTCACTGGATGAAGCCTATCTCGACGTAACAGAAAATCTGGTCGGGGAGCGCTCGGCGATCGCGATCGCCCAGGCGATTCGCCAAGCCATTCGTGACGAAACGCAGCTTACGGCCTCGGCTGGGGTTTCGATTAACAAATTTCTCGCCAAGATTGCCTCTGATCTCGACAAACCCGATGGCCTCTATGTAATTCGACCAGAGCAAGCCGCTGCGTTTATCGAAGCTTTGCCCATCGACAAATTTCACGGCATTGGCCGCGTCACCGCCAACAAAATGCATGAGCTGGGCATCGCGATTGGGGCTGATTTGAAGCAGTGGTCCGAAGCCGACTTGGTCAGACAGTTTGGCAAAGCGGGGCGGTTTTATTATCGGGCGGCGCGCGGCCAGGACGATCGCCCCGTTAATCCCAACCGCATTCGGAAATCGGTCGGCGCAGAAAACTCGTTTTCTCCTGATTTGGCTACTTTGCCAGAGATGGAAGCGGCCCTCACTCAAGTGGCGCAGCGGGTAGCGCAGCGCGTGCAGGATCAGCAGCGCGGCGGCTGCACGCTGACGCTCAAAATTAAATACAGCAGCTATCAGCAAGTCACGCGCAACTACACGCAAACTGAGCCCATTCGCGATTTTGAGGCGATCGCGCGGCTAAGCCTGGCTCTGCTGCATCAGCATCTCAATCGCCACGCCGAGGTGCGGCTGCTGGGGCTGGCGCTTTCTAATCTAGAGCCGTTGCCCTCTGAGGTGGAGTTTACTCAGCTGATGCTGGATTTGGATTTGCGGGATTGAGTGGGGAGCTTAGAGTTGGGAATTTGGAGTTCGGAATTCGAAGGTCGGGACGGTTTTGTGGCATGGATAAAATTATTCGTACTTTTGGGTTCTATGAATTGAAATCTGGCGAAATCCTCGATTTTCGCCGCCACCAGCCTGCAGCTCTAGCGATGATTCGTACAACAAAGCCGCTCAGCGTGAGGAGTCAAGACTGGAGGGGCAGCAGTAGCGTGAGAAAACTTTCAGTTCCGTTTTTAGAAAACTGCTGTACCCTTTAGCCGATAAGGGATCTCTGCCAGCCAGCGCGATTAGGCCAACGGCTGGGAAGGTTCAGCAGCAGGTGACGGAGATGAAGTGGTTAAAGACTAGCCTCGGGATCAGCAGTCTGGTGGTCTCAACAACAGTTTTGGTGGGTGGGGCGATCGCCGAACCGACTGGCATGACAACCAACATATTGCCAGGGGCCGCGATCGCCGATCTAAGCTCTCTAACGACACCCGCCGCTGCAGCGGAGTCACTGATTAGCCAGCGACTCACCACCGATTACCGCGTGCCGGCGCTGCAAAAAGATTTTACCGGCAGCCTCTGGCTCGCCACCTGGCAAGGACAAATCGCTCGTATCAATGCTGAAACTGGCGCAGTGCAAGCCCGGCTGACCATGCCTGACAAAACGATTGGCGCGCTGACTCAAGACCGGGTCGGACGCATCTGGGCTGGAACTTATTCTGGGCTGGTACGCGTTGACCCCCGCACGAATCAAGTGACCGCTCAAAATTTATCGCTGCCCTCTAACCGAGTGCTGTCTTTACAGATCGATACCCGAGGATTTTTATGGGTGGGCACCGATCAGGGACTGGCTATGGTTAGCCCCGACCAAGGGCAGCTGATGACGACGATGCAAGAACTCTCGGGCACCAGCGCTAACGTGATGACGCTAGACGATGACGGCCACCTCTGGGTGGGCACGCTCAATGGTTTGACCCAAGTCGATACCGCCCGCGCGGCAGAAATTCGAGTCGTGCGCGACATTCCCGGCGGCATGGTGCAGGCACTAGCCCGCGATGCTCAAGGCGCGCTGTGGGTGGGCACGCCCGAAGGCTTATTTGTGGTCACCCCCGAAGACGGCAGCCTGATTCGACAAGTGACCGCCATGTTGGGGCAAAACGTGTTGTCACTGGCGTTTGATGACAATCAAGCGCTGTGGATTGGCACCGATGCTGCACTCAGCACGATGAATCCCTACAATGGCGAGATTTTTGGGCAAGTGCTGGGTCTGCCCGGACGACAAACTCTGGCAATTTCTCCCGATACGGGCAATAAGGTGTGGATTGGCACCAGCGAAGGGTTGGGCTGGGTCAGCACGACGACGGGACGCGCCTTACCTCATGGGGCCTTTGTGAATCCTGACTCGCTGTGAAATTAAGTTAATAGAGTCCGTCACCAGCTTGTTACCCTGGCAGTTTGACAAGCCGGTGACAGTAGCTCGGAGAGGGCAGCGCAAAGATCCCACTATTCGCGATGACTGGGTTCACGGTTCACGGCTTAGGTGTCAAGAGGGTGACCGCGCCCAAGATGGGGAGACCTCTGTTAGGCAGGCCGCGCGATCGCCAGCGCCGCGATCGCGCCTAAACAGTCTGAGTGGGGGTGACTGGTCTAATCAGCCCAGCACCCCCGCCATGCTAATCATCAGCATGACGATGGAAAAGATGCTCATGGAAGCGGCAAAGGCGTTTTTGCGGGAGCGCACGCTTTTGCGGGCAGCTAAAGCCACTAGCGCCACAATGCTTGAGAGAAATACCTTAGAGAAAAGCGGTTGGCCGGGCATCAGTAAGCAAAGACATAACAACACGAGGTGAGAGGCGATCGCCCACACAATCACTTCAAATCTTTGCCAATACAGTTCTTGTGCGGCCTCAGGAGCCAAATCAAAAGGTAAAGGGCGGCGGGCTCGCCAGTGACGCAGGCCATCGGTCAGCAAAAACCAGGCGGCGGTACTGATCAACGCCCAAAAGGGCATCCATTCCAGCATTTCTTTTTCTAAAGAGCTTTGAGTCACCGGCCAGATGCCCACCACGAGGGCATGCATCAACACCCCAGCGCCAGCGGTCATTAACAAGAATGTGAGGTCGCAGACAATCGTTAGCGTTAAGGCGGGCAGAGTCGGCGGTTGAGGTCGGTGGTTCTGAACGGTAGGAACTGGGGCGGTCGAAAGTACAGGTTTAGGGGGCGTAGACAGTACTCGCATGGTATTTGATTCTTAAGAGCAGCTTGTTGCAATACAGAAAGGTGGTGATGGCTTGCCCTGTGGCCGCGTTTGACTCGTGAACTGAGGACGGGTCACGCCCCTAATGAGAAGTCTTAGGAGTTCGGGAAATCCCGCAGTCAACCGTCGGCTGTCTTTAGACTATTCAGGATTGACGAGAGCGCTCCGTGTATGAGCCAGGGGTTTATCAATTCTTTGTGCGATCGCTGGGGTATAAACTGCCCTGGGTAGATACCAAAGTTGTTGGTGATCGCCTGCATCGGTAGGATTTTCGAGCGCTCTCTGGCCTTGACCTGATAGTACGGTTCACTGGTGATCGCCCTGTGGTATTTGCGGCAGCTTTACAGTTTTAGGCAATGAGTTGTTTCAGTAATACGGACTGTAAAGTCGACTACAGGTTTTTCGGGCCGATCCCGCTGTAGAACCTTGATGTTGAGACGACACTGACGACCCAAAAGAGCCGGAGCGTTGAGGAGAATTTGGCCGGTAGAAGACCAAACTGGTACGTGGGGCGTTTGATTGAGGGACGTGATGGCAGAATGCGGAATGCAGAAGTTGGTTCAATTACGACTGCAGCAATCGGGCCTGTCTTGACCGAACTGTGGTGGGCGATCGCCCACCACAGTCCAGGGTAAAGTCAGCCAGGGCTTCATCCCGGACTGGCTACTGCCAGGACATGGGGGATGGCGAAATCGTAAAATGCTGTGGCCCAGTTCTAAATGCGGCCGTAGGGCGGTGATGTCAAATCTCCGCGACGGACTCTCCCGGTGCGACCTTGAGCCATGCCCCAGCGATCAATCAGAATGCTCATGTTGGGTTGGCTCATTAGGGCGATTGCATCGATGCGGGCTGTTCAGCTCCCTGTCGGGGGCAATTATTCCGCTGCTGGTGCTGCCGGTGCTGGAGTTGGTGCCGCTGCCGGAGTCGGTGCTGCCGCTGGGGGGGCGGCATTGAGGGCGGCTAAGGCTTCAATCTGCTGCTGCAGGGCCTGATAGTCGGCGGGGGTGAGGGTAGCGGTGGGAGCCGGCCCGGTCAGCGTGGCCGATGCCTCTAGGCTGGTCAGCGGGCTGAGGGCTCTGGCCAGTTGCACCTGCTGTTCCAAAATTTCAGTACTTGATAGCAAATCACTCAACCCAAAAATTAGCCGCCGCAGATCTTCCCGAATGTCTGGGTTGCCCGTCAGCTCATCCACGTCTGACAATACCTTTTGCGCCCCTTGAAACACGTCGCGAGCAGATTCTAAGGTTTGCTGTAGCAGCAGCACGTTTTCGGGCTGATTGAGCGAGCCAGTCAAGGTTTGCACGTCTAAAGACGCCTCGCGAAAGCTGGCTGAGGCCGCGACGGCATTGGCCGATAGCGTACGCAGATCGGCCAGCAGTTGAGGATTTTCGACTTCGGTCGCGAGGGTGTCGATAATGACTGTGAGGCGATCGGTGCTCTGAGTGATGTTGCCCAGCGTCGTGGTCAGGTTAAAGCGATTAGCATCCACCAGGCTGCGCACGTCAGTCGCTGTGAGCTGAATTTCCTGGGCCGCGACTGCGGCGGTATTGGTGGCCTGCTGAATGGAGTCACTGAGGGGCGCCACTTCCTCCTGGGCCGTCAGGGTGAGCTGGGTCAATTCACCGGTCAGTTGAGTGGTTTTCTCTGTCAACAAGACAGCGTTGTTCAGAGTTTTCTTGAGGTCTTCAATCAGGACGGGGTCGGCCAGCGTATTGGCGAGGGTTTCGGCTGATCGCAGCAGTGACTCGTAGCTCACGCCGGTGACGCCTGCCAGGCGATCGCCGTCACAAATGATTGCACCGGCGTCACAATCCGCTGCCGTCGGGCTGACGGCCTGTTCGGCTTCCGTCAGTTCCTCAGCGGGAGAAATATCAATCGTGGTCTCACCAATGAAGCCGGACTGGTTAGCGGCGATCTGAATATTCTCAGCCGGAATGCGCAGATCGGACTGGGTGATTTCTACCAGCACATCCACTGCGTTACTGCTGGGGCGAATATTGACCACGCGCCCCACAGGCACCCCGCGGTAGCGAACGGCGGTGCCCGCCTGCATGCCTGCCGTATCGGCAAACGTCACCGTCATGTTGTAGTTCCGACTGCCCGGATTTAAGCCCCGCAGCCACAACACCAAACCGCCAAAAAGGCCCACACCAATCAAAATGAGTAGCCCTACAGAGCCCTCTCGAATTGCTCTCGCCCGCATTTCACTACTCCATCACCACAGCAAGGACAGACTCAGCTCGGTAGCGCCTTCGATTATTGAACCAGTTGAATCGGCCCTTCAATATTGCCACTAAAAAACTGACGCACAAAGGGATTGTCAGTCTGATCGATGTCGGCAATGGTGCCATTCCATTGAATTTGACCCCGGTGCAAGAATATCACTCGATCCGCTGTCCGGCGTATGGTGCTGTCTTGGTGGGTGACGATGAGATATGAGCTGCAGCCCCGACTCCGTTGAATATCGCGAATCAGATCTTCAATGACCGTAGAGGCGATCGGATCTAAGCCGGCTGTGGGCTCGTCGTATAGCAATAGGGCCGGGCGATCGGTCGGATTTTGCGGGTTGGAGACGATCGCGCGGGCAAAGCTCACCCGCTTGCGCATGCCCCCCGAAAGTTCTGCCGGATACCGGCTGGCAATCCCCGGCAACCCCACCATCTCCAGCACCTCTTCCACCAGGCCGTGAATCTGCCGTGCTGACAACGTGGAATGTTGATAGAGCAAAAAACCGACGTTTTCTTCGACCGTGAGGGAGTCAAACAGCGCCGCCTGCTGAAACACCATGCCGATGCCAACGGGATCTTGGGCATCTTCGATCAGCCCGAGGCGCTGCTGACCCGCAATATAAATGTCGCCGTTATCGGGGGCTAGCAGGCCCGCAATAATTCTCAAAATAGTCGACTTGCCCGTACCCGAGGGCCCAATGATCGCGATCGCCTCGCCGGGATACATGGTCAGGTCAAGGCCATCGAGCACGCGGTTAGTGCCAAAGGTTTTGGCAATCCCTCGGAGGTCTACGAGGGGGATACCGTTGTCACAGTCGGGCAGGGTGACGGCGGGCTTTTCGTTAAAGGTAGCGTCTGTCATAGGCACAATGAGCGCAGTTCAAGTCTAAGGCGAATAGGCTCGGCAGGACAGGTCGAAAACTGACTGCCATCGCCTTCACACCCCTACCTTTTAATGCTAAAGATTAACAGTCTGAATAGACACCGTTAAGTTAACTGATAATACTGGCTTTGAGATATGATGCGTCGCAGTTTCTTCCGGTTAATGCCCGTCATCGGCTGAATCTTCATGAGAGCTGACCTATAGGAAATGTTCTTTAACGCCCTCAACAAATCGTTGATCCAGCTTTTGCGGCGTTTGCGCCATGAAACCCCTTGGCTCACGCCAGAACCCCCCGCTCGGGTCAACCGCATGGTCAAATGGCTCGCTCCGGGGCTGTTGGTCAAACGCTGGCTATTTTTGAGCGTGGGGGGCGTTTTAATTGTCGGCTTTGGGGTGTTAATTGCCCTCAAGCTTACCCCTGTCTTCTACACGGGGCAATTTTTGGGCTCGACGCTACGATTTTTGACCGCGCTGGTGCCCAGCTATGTCAGCGGCCCGTTGGTGGTGCTGTTGGGCATTTCATTCATTCTCTGGGGGCAGACCCGCACCCTGGGGGCGATTACCGAGGTATTGCTGCCGGGCAACGAAACGGAACTGGTAGACGTGCTGATGCAGGAGCGTCGCCTGGCCCGTGGCCCTAAGGTGGTGGTCATCGGCGGCGGCACCGGTCTCTCTAACTTGCTGCGGGGGTTAAAACAATACAGCTACAACATTACGGCAATTGTCACCGTGGCTGATGATGGTGGTTCATCAGGGCGGCTGCGCCGAGAGATCGGGGTGCTGCCACCGGGGGATATCCGCAACTGTCTATCGGCGCTGGCGGATGAAGAAAAGCTGCTGACAGAACTGTTTCAATATCGCTTTAAGGCGGGCGATGGTCTGGTTGGCCACAGTTTTGGCAACTTGTTTTTGACGGCGATGAACGATATCACCGGCGATCTCGAGCAGGCGATCGCGACCAGTTCTAAGGTTTTGGCGGTCCGGGGCCAGGTATTGCCTGCCACCCTGAGTGACGTCAAGCTGTGGGCCGAGCTGAGTGATGGTCGTCGCGTTGAAGGCGAATCTAAAATTCCGGCGGCGGCGGGCCACATCGTCAACGTGGGCTGCACGCCGGCGGCTCCGCCGGCCTTGCCCCGGGCAATCAAAGCGATCCAAGAGGCCGATTTTATTGTCTTTGGCCCCGGCAGCCTCTACACCAGCATCATTCCCAACCTGCTGGTGCCCGAAATCGCCGACGCGATCGCCGCTCGCAAGGTGCCCCGCATTTACGTTTGCAACGTCATGACGGAGCCGGGCGAAACGCTGCAGTATGCCGTCTCTGACCACATTCGGGCGATCGACAAAGCCTGTGGCAAGCCGCTGTTTGACGCGGTGCTGGTGCAGCGACGCGCCCCCTCAGAAATGGCTCAGCAGCGCTATGCCCAGGTGGGCGCTACCCCGGTGCTGCTTGATCGCGAGACGGTGCTGGTGTCGGGGCGGCGCATTATTCTGGCCAACGTGATGGAAGAATCGGCCCGAGGGTCGGTGCGCCACCATCCGCAACGGCTGGCAAAGGTTTTGATGCGCTGGTATTCGCGCACTCAAGGGCTGTGGTAAATCGCGTGTGGGCGAGCCGCTGGATCAGAGACAGCACCACCAAGTCTTTTTAGGGTGCTGGAACAACTTTTTTTCTCATCAAGGATTAACTATTGAGAAAAAGCCGAAAGTGAATTGCTGTGATCCCCACGCTTTCGCTGGCAATATTTCAGATGTGCCAGTTGGCAGTGCGGCATGGCGGCTACAGAGGAAATCTAATATTTTCTTAACCTTGTTGATTTGGGGAGATTGGCTATGATGATGAAGAGATGCGTCCGCAGTCCTGCCTGTTGAAGGGGTGAGTTTGCCCTATACTGGGGGTAACCTAAGCGCAAAGCGTGCATCGCAACGTTGAAATGGAGAACGCCTTCATGGATATCGAAAAGGTTTTAGACAAGTTGAAAGAGTGGTTAAATCGCTTAGCCGACGCTCTTTTTGGTCCTCAGGCTCAACCTGAAGCTGAACCGATTCCTATTCCCGTTGACGACCGTCGCACTCGCTAAGGCGTGTCTTCAGCTTTACTCAAAGTTTTAGTGCTGCACGGTCCTAACTTAAATTTGTTAGGCAAGCGTGAACCCGATATTTACGGTCAGCAAACGCTTCGGGACATTGAGTCTCTGTTAAAAGCTGAGGCCGCTGGTCTTGGAGTCGAAATATTATCGCAACAGTCTAACCATGAGGGCGTCTTGATTGATCAGATTCAAGGCGCCTTTGATGTTTTTGATGGCTTGCTGATTAATCCAGCTGCCTATACCCACACCAGCGTCGCCATTCGTGACGCGATCGCCGCTGTGGCCATTCCGACGGTAGAAGTTCACCTCAGCAATATTCATCGCCGCGAAGCTTTCCGCCATCATTCCTACATTGCCCCCGTCGCGATCGGGCAGATCTCTGGCTTTGGCGTCGAGAGCTATCGGTGGGGGTTGCAGGCCCTGGTCACCCATTTGAGATCGCGATGAGTGGCCTCTTAAGGGGGGTTCTCGCTGAGCCGATAGCTCAAGGCTATGCCGCTTTTAAGCATTACTGTTTGGTTGCTTTCGCGGAGCCACCGCTGATTGATAGCGACACCAATGCTTGAGGACGCGGGCATGGCTAATTCCTAGTACTCCAAAGCAGCAGTAAGACGGCTATTCCAGTTCTCTGGCCCCCTTGCCCCCAAGGCTCCCTAGCCATTGGCAATGGTTGGTGAAATCACGCTTCAGTCTACTAGGATGCGTCACTTGCACCATTGGTCTTGCTGAAAAAGTGCCGGAAGGTCGAGCGCATCTTGGCTGGTTTAACCGCTATCGACGCTTGAGCCAAGATTATGAGGGTTACTGGAACCTGTGGGGCTCGCTATGATTCGTATCAGGGCGCGTCGCTGAGGTTAATTGGACACCCCTGTTGAATTCTCAAACCTCTTGGCTCTACCGGGTCAACTATGCAGCCGTGGCAGGAAAATGCCAGCTAATTA
>CALCCA010000201.1 GCA_937899725.1 uncultured Halomicronema sp. | reverse complement strand
GACGAGCCATAAGATGAACCTCTACGATGGCTCTAAATGGTAGCCTGATTCGCGCCAAGCTCAACTAGTGCTTCCATAAGCCTCACACCGTCATCCTCGCCGGGCTTTGATGACGACTCTTCTTCTGTGAATTCACTATCTTAGGCATCTTTGGCCGCTAAGGGCTTAACAGCAGGACCATGCAAAATTTGACCCTCCACGTCAAAGCGAGAACCATGACACGGACAATCCCAACTCTTTTCAGCGGCATTCCAAGCGACGATGCAACCCAAATGCGGACAAACTGCTGATACCTGATGCAGCTCGCCTGCCTCGTCTCGATAGGCGGCAACTTTATCAATGCCTTGGCTAGCGAGCTTACCGGCACCCGGCTCAGTCTGTTGCGGGCTGTCAAACAATCCTTTCAGACGATCACCCACCCACCGAGTACCCACGTCCAAATTGTTTTGGAGGGATGCTGTGGTCATAAAGGGGGTCGAGCGGGTCGAGTCGTATAAGCTAGCCCACGGATTTTTTTGCCCTAAGAGGCGATCACGTAGCAGCATCGCGGCAACGGTACTGTTACTCATGCCCCACAGGCTAAATCCCGTGGCGACATAGATGTGCTGATTGACCGGCGTCAGCGACCCCACGTAGGGCACCTTGTCAAAAGAGACAAAATCCTGTGATGACCAGTAGTAGTCAATTTGGGTGGCCCCAAAGCGTTCCTGAGCATAGGCGGCTAATCGCTCAAAGCGTTGGGGAGTATCATCAGCCTCGCCCACCTTATGCCCTTCACCACCAATCAGTAGCAAAGCGCTGCCATCATCCATTGGCGTCGTCCGAATGGAACGGTACTTATCCCCCGTCCCGATGAACATGCCGTTGAGGGCATGCTTAGCTGCCATTTTGATACCGATTAAGTAAGAACGCTGGGGATACGTTTTGGCAAAGTACAGACCCTGATCCAAAATTGGCAAATTCGTGGTCATGACCACATCCTGAGCCGTGATCGTACAGCCATTCTGGATTCTGACATGAACCGGGCCATCGTCATCCACAGTCATCACCCGCGTTTGCTCAAATACATGGGAACCATCGCCGTCAATTTTGGCGGCTAGCGCCAGCAAATATTTGCGAGGATGAAACTGGGCTTGGTTGCTAAATTTGATCGCGCCCAGTGTCTCAAACGACAAAGGTACCTGGCGTTCGAACGTCGCCGGCAACCCCAAAGACTGGGCTGCTTCGACCTCATCTTTGACCTGATTAAGCAGGTCGGGCGCTTCGGAAAAGGTATAGGCATCCTTGCGTTCAAAATCGCAGTCAATTTGCTCTTCTTTTACCAATTTGGCCATCTGCTCGATCGCCGCCTGATTCGACTCCCCATACCACTGGGCCTCGTCAGCCCCTTTGTTTTTAATCAGATCGTGATATTTGAGCTGGTGCAGCGACGTCACCTTGGCCGTCGTGTGACCCGACGCCCCCTGCCCAACGCGCTCGGCCTCCAGCACGACCACGCGTTTGCCCGCTCGCTTTAGCAACATCGCGGTCGTAATGCCAGCGAGACCGGCCCCGACGACGACCACGTCCGTCACGATGTCTTGAGACAGCGCTGGATAGGTCGATGGCAGGGTTGAGGCGATCCAAAACGATTGGTGAGCTTCTAAGTGAGGAGACATAGCCAGCGAATACTCTGAAAAGACTAACTCCATCTACGATCAAAAAAGTTAGTTCGCCATCTACTTGGGGGATGAATCGAAACTATAATTCCCCTCTTTAAAGATCCGAAACCACAGCGGATTTTGTGCTCGTGTGCTCTATAAAAAGCCGCTGAATGTCCCTTAAAATCAATAGGAACAGGTGTTTTATCGACACTAGAACTGCATTGTTAGCTTGTACGAATGATACTAATTGCTTTATGTAAAGCTGAGCCAACTCATGCGAGATGAAGTGTTATTGTGCCGAAATCAATCTTTAGCAATCCAAGGATTCTTGGTATTGTAAAAGCTATCTTAGAACGAAATATATCCCAACCCATTTTTTAAGATAGATATGAAAATTGCTCTATCGAAATAAGGAAATTAGCCATTCAGTAATACTTGGGGCCACTGCTTGCCACTGCTTGCCACTGCAAAGGCTTCTGCTAATGCACCAGCAGATCATTACAGCAAAAGCCTGCTGAGACTGTCTCAGCAGGCTTTTGCCCTATATTTTCTGACCCAGTTGGGTCAAAGACTAGCGACGATAGGTTTCTGTATTGCCGCTGTTGGTGTAAATCTCAGGGCGATCGCTGACGCTGTAGGGCTGACGTACTTCAACGACCTCCTGCTTTTTACTACCACCGGCCAGACCGAACAAACCAATTAAGCCGAGCAGCCCCAGCCAACCCCAATTGGCTTGGTTTTCAACCGCGTTAACGGCGTCAGCGGCAGCAACTCCAGCCTGATCAGCAGCTTGTTCTGCATCTTGCGCGGCATCCTGGGCGGCGTTTTCGGTAGCTTCGACTGCGTTACCAGTCGTTTCTGACGCCTCTTCCAAGGTGTTATCAACGCCCTGCTCAAGGTTCTCGCCCGTTTGCTGGAGACCATCGACGGTTTCTTCACCGGCATTTTGTAGAGACTGGCCGGCGTCATTGAACTCTTCCCCCGCCGTCTCAGCATTTTCAGTTTCAGCAGCGGGGTTGTCTTGGGCGACAGCAATCTGCGTGATGGGGGCGATCGTCAATCCCAAAGACAGTAAAGAAATCCCAGCGGCTTTATAAAATGAATTTTTCATGGAGACAGTATTCCTCATTCAGATAATCACGAATGGCTCAATGTCAGCACTTAGTTGATGACAGTTAAACTCATTCATAAGTTATTGACAGCATATTTAAACGCAGCGAGCTTTCCATCTATAAATAGAGGCAAAGTATTCTGGCACACACTCTTTCTGAAGACACGACCTGGTAAGTTCCGAGCAGAGAAAAATAGCGTCGGCGATCGCTAGCGTT
>CALCCA010000200.1 GCA_937899725.1 uncultured Halomicronema sp. | reverse complement strand
GGCGGGTGGTGTTTCCCCTCTTCTTATCATCTGTTTTCTCTTCTTGTTTTTTTTCCTCTCTCCTAAATTTCCCTCCTTATTGGTGGTTTTTTTCTTTCCAAACCCCCGACTGTCTATTGTGGGGATATCGTTTCAGCGCGGCCCTTACTTGTGATATTGACTGCCCTGCAGAATGCTCTTGGTGCGATACAGCTGCTCTAGCAGCAACAGCCGGGCGACTTCGTGGGGAAAGGTCATCGGCGAAAGACTTAAACACTGAGTTGCCGACTGTTTAATGGCGGGGCTGAGTCCGGCAGCACTGCCGATCGCAAACACTAAATTGTGCGAGTCCGCCTGACTGACAAAGTCGGCAAACGCGAGCGATGACCAGGTTTTGCCCTCTTCGGTGAGGGCCAGCAGGCGATCGCTCGGCTTAATCATCGACAAAATCTGAGCGCCCTCTTTTTCTGGCGTTGAGTCTTTGAGTTCTACCAGGTCGAGCTCGGGCAGGCGCTTGTGGTAGACCTCAATGCCTTCGCGAATCCAGCCTTTTTTGACTTTGCCAATGGCGATGAGTTTGATTTTGGGAAAACTGGCCATGGCTCAGCTCACTTAAAGTCATGCTTGGCAAGGATACTAGACTCCGCTTGGATAGG
Source organism: uncultured Halomicronema sp. (assembly GCA_937899725.1). Classification (GTDB taxonomy): domain Bacteria; phylum Cyanobacteriota; class Cyanobacteriia; order Phormidesmidales; family Phormidesmidaceae; genus Halomicronema. The sequence continues at coordinate 44,534 of CALCCA010000200.1, read as the reverse complement.
GAAACCTCACCGCCTGCGGCACATTTCCTTATCAAGGAGAGGTTTAAGGATGCTCCGGTGCCTCTCCTTGATAAGGAGAGGTTAGGTGAGGTCAGCACTCTACTAGAGACCGGCGTCTTTTGAAGTGCCCCGTCGCAGCTCCGCCGATGGCAGCGCGATTGAGAACGCTCAAATGACTCAGTCGCGGGCTTTCATGGCCGCGATCGCGTCCTTAATTCCCGTTTCGACATTGAGCCAGGCGGCATCGCGATCTGGCCACTGAGTTACGGGCTCGCCGTTTTGGGGTAGCCAGCCCAATTTATTGAAAGGGGTATTGCGCCAGTCGCAGGGCCGCAGAATGATGGGGATAACCATAGCGTCACCATTTTCGTGGCGCGCCATGGCCTGGGGCATCTCGATTTCATAGCAGTACTTGGACGCGATAAAATCGGCGCTGATGAGAAACAAGATGATGTCGGCCCGGTTAAGGTTGGCGTCAATGTCAGTTTCCCACTCATCGCCAGGGAGAATGCCGCGATCACTCCAGGTTTGAATCAACCCCTGCCGCTGTAGGATTTTCAGGTGAGTTTCCAGTTCTTCGCGCAGGACGTTGTCTTTGTGAGAGTAGCTGATAAACAGGTGCAGCGTGTCGAGGCGGCGCTTGAGGTCGGTGTCGGGGCGACGACTGCCTTCTAGGTCGACGCCGTTGAGCAGATCGCGGACGTTGAGGTGAACGATCTGGCCGTTGATCACTTGAGGTTGTTCTTTTAACCCAGCTTGCTCCATCACGATTAGGTCTGGGTAGGGCAGCATCACGTCAGGGTGGGCAGGTACGGGCACTAGCTCTTGGGGCGTGAACTTGAAGCTGCTGTGGATGCGCTCAAAGTCGGAGCGGATGATGGCGAGCAGGCGGCGACGGCTGTTGACCGGGCCATCGACGCTGATAGTGACGCATTTGTCGGCGCGATCGGCCTTGACCAGAGCGCGGTTGCCCTCAAAGTGGAGGATGACGCCCGTGCGCCAGCGCAGTTGGTGCTTGCTGAGCACGTGGGTGCGGACGATGAAGCGGGGCAGCAACCCCTCGGGCAGCACGGGATACTCGTAGCGAAAGTTGAGGCACTCCGCCAGGTCGAACTCGGCGGCGGGGGCGGGCTGCTGTTTGTCGAGCAGGTCGGGAATGAGGAAGCGGCTGTCGTCGTCGGCAAAGCGGAAACACAGCTCAAACTTGCGCATCAGCTCTAGCAAAAAGCCGTGGCGCTCGCGGGGATAGCGCTGTAGGTCAAGAGTGCGATCCAGACAGTCCGCCGCCATTTCGCCCTGGGTGGCAGCCAGTTCGGAGGCGTTGAGCAGGGTGTAGATGCCGTTGGTGACCCAGTGGGGATTGAGTACGTGGGTGTCACGCAGACGCGGGTCGTCTTTGTAGTTGAGGGCGATGCCGAGGCTGTGTAGGCAGTTAGCGAGGGAATCTTGAGCGCCGGTGTCGGCTTCACCGTCTTGTTGGCAGAGGTCGCGATACGTCTCGTAGGAGATGTAGTTTTTCTGCATACCGGCCAGCTTGTTTTTGATAGTGAGCCAGCTAGCGGGAAAGGGGGTGCGCAGGAACTCTAGGTGATCGGTTTCCTGCTTGATCTTGGCTTGAAGCTCGTCGAGACCGATCTCAGCAGCGCAGTCGGTGGAGATGAAGGTGCGAATGTTGGGGAATTTTTGTTGGAGGGCACCGCGATTGACGTCGAAGGGGTGCTCGGTAATTTTGTTCAGCGCCACGATGACAGGGGAGTCGCCGCCAAAGCTCTCGATCAGCTCTAGCCAGTATTCAGCGTCTTCGTCTTCGTGCCCCTGTCGACCGTTGAGCACCAGCAGGTAGAGGCTGCGCTCGGTGAGAAAAAACTGATGGGTGGAGTGCATGATCTCCTGCCCACCAAAATCCCAGACGTGCAGGGTAATGTTTTCGTTGCCGTTGAGGGTGACAGGCCACTGGGTAATCTGGATGCCCTCAGTCTTTTTGGAGTCGCGATCGAACTTTTTGTGAATGAGACGATTGACAAGGGAGGTTTTACCGACGGCTCCGAAGCCGACGAGAATGAGTTTGGCTTCGTTCAGCGGTGTGTGATCTGACAGATTACGAAAGTAGTAGTTGAGAATGTCCTGCGGATTGCCTGGGATTGCTCCTTTATCAACCAGCGGCCAAATCGGCCCCAAGATTTCACTAGAAAAGCCCAAGCGATCATTTTTATGTAGGTAAAGCTCTGTCAGGTTTTTCAGTTGTCTCAGTTCTTTTGGCATCTCGGTTAGTTGATTTTCGTCGAGAGCAAGTGTTTTCAGGTTGGACAGCTGACCCAGTTCTTTAGGCACTTGCATCAGTTGATTTCTGCCGAGGTAAAGCGTTTTTAGGTTGAACAGCTGACCCAGTTCTTTCGGTACTTGAATCAGTTGATTGTGAGAGAGAGCAAGCTTTGAAAGTTTTTGCAGTTTGCCCAGTTCCTTCGACACCGCTGTCAGTTGGTTTTGATGAAGATAGAGCCGAGTTAGTTTTTGGAGTTGACCCAGTTCTTTCGGAACCTGCGTCAGTTGATTTTCGTCGAGGTAAAGCACCGTTAGTTCTTGTAGTTGGCCCAGTTCTTTCGGCACCATCGTCAGTTGATTTTCAGAGAGGTCAAGCTCTCTCAGGTTTTGCAGTCGGCCCAATTCTTTCGGCACTATCGTCAGTTGATTTCGGTGGAGGTAAAGCTTTGTCAGATTTTGCAGTTGGCCCAATTCTTTCGGCACCGTCGTCAGTTGATTTTGGTAAAGGTAAAGCTTTGTCAGATTTTGCAGCTGGCATAGCTCTTTGGGTACTGACGTCAACTGATTTTGGAAGAGGTAAAGCGTTGTGAGATTTTGCAGCTGGCATAGCTCTTTGGGTACTGACGTCAACTGATTTTGAGAAAGATCTAGCACCGTCAGACAAGTAAGTTTACTTACCTCTATAGGTGCATCAGTCAGTTGATTTCGGTCAAGATTGAGCCATATCAGCTGAGAAAGTTCTTCTAGTTCTGGTGGGATTGACTTTATTCCCATGCAACTCAGGTCCAGACCCGATGCTCTTTTTTTCTTCGCTTTGGCAATGCGTTGTTTGGCTTCCGCATAAGCTTCATCGGCTTCAGTGTTGAGGGGTTGCACGATCGGATTAGCCTCTAATTCCAATGCCCCAGTAATAGCCTCCACACTGTCAATACTCACAGGCTTACCCCAATCTGGATGAAAAAATCGGCTTACAGTATCCGCGCTCACCCCGGCCTGCTTAGCAATGGCGGCAAAGCTCAACTGGCGCTTGGCTTTAGCAGCCTGCAACTGCTGTACTCCCTCAGGGCTGGCTAGAAAACTGCGCGGTTTCGACGGCATACAAGGTATAAGGTGGCGGGGATGACTTTAGGGTATCGAGAGCAGCGTGAATTCGGAAGGCAGAATTCGGAATGGTTACTCTGCCGACGTTTCAGGCATCGGTCAGCGGGGGCAAAAACTAGCCCAACTGACCCAGCCAGGGGGCTCGACTCTGCCTCGACTCAGGCCATCAAAATAATATGATATGGCTGACAACTCGCTAATCGACGCAGTCTGGGGCATTCTTAGAAAATCGCATCCCCCTGCGGCAGCGTGGAATTAGCCCACTCTATGGGGGGCCGTGTCCATCACCCAACCAAGTTATTGACTCACTATTCTCGCCGTCATTTCGTGCAGTTGGCCACCCTCTCTACACTTTTGGCCGCCTGCCGTCCCCCCCGCGAGCATGACGCCCTCACACAAAATGTTGTTGACTTAAGCCCTGAATTTCAATGGCAGCGCTGGCGCGGGCAAGAGGTGTCAGTATTGCTGAATGATCATCCGTGGACGGCGGGGGTCAAACCCTATCTTGCCGATTTTGAGGCGCTTACTGGCATTCGCGTCAAGCTAGAGATGGTGCCAGAGCCCGGCTATTTTGACTTTATGGAAACCATGCTGCGGCAGAGCCCCGTCCCCGCAGACGTGTTTTTTTTGCCGATGGACTCAACCGCCTATCGCCTGTGGCAAGACAATTTACTGCAGCCGTTGACACCTTTGATTAACAACCGTCAGTTCACCGAATCTAGCTACAATCTGATTGATTTTCCCGAAGGCTTTCGCTTCGCAGCTATGTATCCCCCCGCGCAGCCAGCACAGCAATTGTTTGGGATGCCAGCCACGTTTGAAGCCTATATCTTGTTCTACAACAAACAACTGGTTAATCGGTACCTTGACGGTCAAGTGCCCCGCACCATGACAGAACTGATCGAGGCAGCGCAGACAATCAATCAGATTGGGAACGGCGACTTTTTTGGGGCGGTGATGCGGGGAGTCCGGTCAGACGCCATCATTGATACGGTCACGGGCTTGCTGTTGAACTGTTGGGGGCCAGAGCCCACGCCGTTACCCCATAACTTGTGGTTTGACGGCGACTGGCAGCAACCGCGATTTACCGATGCGCGCGTGGTCGCAGGCTTAGCGGCCTATGCTCAGTTGATGCAGGCAGGCCCGCCCCACGTTAAAGAAATTGATTGGCCCCAGGCGACTCAGCTGTTCCAATCTGGCCAAGCCGCGTTTTATATTGATGCCAGTCTCTTTGGCCCTAGTTATGAAACCAGTGCGATCGCGGGTCAGGTAGGGTATACGGTGTTGCCGCGATCGCAGGCAGCCAGTTGGACGGGGCACTGGTTATGGGGGTTAGGCATGGCCCAACAGTCGCCGCGACGCGACGCGGCCTGGTTATTTATACAATGGGCCATCAGCCCCAAAATGGAGCCGCAAATCGCTATGACCACTGGCGGTGCGCCGCGATTTTCGTCTTGGCTCACCCCATCGGCCTATACCGAGGCGATGAATATTGACTATGCACTCGCAGTGCAAACCGCCATGCAAACCTCTCGCCCCACCGTCGTGCTGCATCCCCAATGGCCTCAGGTCGCGATCGCAATCGCCACCGCGATTCAGCCGATTTACGATGGGACTGCCGCCCCGGTCGCGGCGGCTGAGCTCCAGCATCACGTCATCCAAATCATGCAGGAAGCCGCATAATGCACCCCTGGCTACAGCTACCCGCCACCATTAGAGGTCAAATCAGGCTGGGCTTTGGCACAATTTTGTTGCTGGGCTTTGTCAGCACTGCGATCGGCTACCGCAGCTTAGAGCATCTCAGCGACAGTAGTCGCGCCATTCTGCAGCAGTCGGCGCGGGTTCGAGAACTCAGCCTCGAGCTGCAAAGTAACTTTCTGCGCGCTCGACAGGCCGAAGAGAACTACCTGCACCATTGGAAAACTATGCCCAACTCGACGGATGAGTTTGTACCGGCTAATCAAGCTCACCTCGCCGCCGCCTACCAAAATCTCGCCGATCTGCAGCAAATTGAACAGCCGAATTCGGAACTTTCCCAAGAGCTAGAACTATTAGAGTCCTTATTTCTCAACTATGAGGCGGCTTTGCAAGCCACGACCACCCGCATTCAGGCCGCCGCCGATGAGACGCCTTTATATAACGGCATACAGCCTCTGATGAAGGCGATCGAGCAAACGGTGGCGGGCGACGAAAACACCCAAATTCAGCTCACCCTCTGGATGATTGCAGCGAATGAGCAGGCCTACTTCAATACCCAAAATCAGCAATACCTCACCGAAGTGCGGGCTAATTTAGATCGCCTCACCTATCTGTTAGAAACCACCGACCTCGCCTTCGATCAGAGTAGTGCGCAAGCGCTAACGCAAGACTATCTGGCTAACCTCAATGCCGTTTTGCTGTTAGAGCAGCAGGTGCAGGTTAACACCATCGTGGCTGACAGCATCAACCAAGAAATTGACGCCATTATTCAAACTATTGGCGACACCAGTCGCACACGCACTGAGGCCGCTCGATCAGAGTTAGCCCAAGCGGCTAATCAGAGCCGCGCGGCGCTGTTGGCCACGGCATTAATCGCGCTAGCGCTCACCGTTTGGGCGATTCTCTGGCTGGGGCAGCGCCTGCTGGTGCCAATTACTGCCCTGCATCGGGCGGCCGAACAAATTGGTCGTGGTGATCTCAACTGCTCGCTACATCTCCCCGGCAATAATGAGTTTGCCGTCGTAGCTGACACCTTTAACCACATGGTGACTCAATTACGTCAGACGCTAACCACGCTCGAACAGCGGGTCCTCGAGCGCACCCAGGCCTTAGCCAGTACCAATCATTCCCTGCAAGAAAGAACCCAATCGCTCGAACAGACCCTCAAGCAATTACACGATAGCGAAACCAATTATCGCTCCCTCGTCGATCACCTGCATGCTGGGGTCGTAGTGCACGATCGCCAGAGCGCCATTGTGATGTGTAACCCAGCCGCTTGCCAACTATTAGAGACCCCAGCCCAGGAGCTGCTGGGCCTCAAATCCGCAGACTTTCGCCGGCCGATGGTGGATGAGTTTGGTGCCCCCCTAGCCCTCGAACAATACCCCGTCAACCAGGTACTGGCCAATCACCAACCGCTGTATAACTTTGTGCTCGGGATTCAGTCAGCCCAGTCGCCAGATTCGACCTGGGTACTCATTAACGCCTTCCCCACATTTGCCGCGTCGGGGCAGCTCCAGCAAATCGTCGTGACCTTTGCCGATATCACCGATCGCAAAATTGCGGAAGAAAAACTACGCTATCGAGCCCTACACGACACGCTGACCGGATTGCCTAATCGCACCTTGCTCGTCGAGCGGCTAGATCATGCGATTCAACGGCTGAAACGGCAGCCTGATCATCTATTTGCCATCTTATTTATTGACCTAAACCGCTTCAAAGTGGTGAATGACAGCTTGGGACATGTCGTCGGCGATCAGCTACTCAAGCAGGTGGCTCAACTGCTAGCCGGTCATGTTAGAAGTCTGGATACCGTCGCGCGTCTCGGCGGCGATGAGTTTGTGATTTTACTGGAGCAGATTGCGAGCCCCAAAGAAGTGATTCAGGTGGTTGAGCGCATTCAACAGGATCTCAAACGCCCCATGACCGTCATGGGGCACACCGTCTTTACCACTGCTAGCATTGGCATTGCCCTGAGCAATTTGGGCTATGCCCGCGGCCAAGATATTTTGCGCGATGCTGACAACGCAATGTATCGTGCCAAAGCGCAAGGCCAATCAGGCTACGCTGTCTTTGACCCGGCCATGCATCAGAGTGCTGTCAAACTCTTAGAACTCGAAACAAATCTCCGGCAAGCGCTGGTGCATCAAGAATTTAAGCTGCACTATCAACCCATCATCAATCTGCCCGCCCAACAGCTCATGGGGTTTGAGGCGCTCGTGCGGTGGTGTCCGCCCACCGGCCCGGTGATTGCGCCCAATGACTTTATCCCCTTAGCGGAAGAAACGGGCCTGATCATTCCCCTCAGCGAATGGGTTTTGCAAGAAGCCTGTAGTCAGATGCAGACCTGGTGTACCACCATGGCCGCCGCCAAATCCCTCAAAATGAGCGTCAACATCGCGTCCCGGCTGTTTCAAGACGCGCAGTTTTTTGAAAAGTTAGATCAGACCTTGGTGCAGACTCAGTTGGCGGCTCACAATCTTAAGCTCGAAGTTACCGAAAGCGTCTTACTCAAAAATGTCGAAGCCGTGTTATCCACCCTTTCCAAACTGCAAGACCGCCAAATCGAAATCAGTTTAGATGACTTTGGCACCGGCTATTCCTCTCTGAGCTATCTCAAGCAGTTTCCGATTAATACGCTCAAAATCGATAAGTCGTTTGTTGACAGTCTGGAGCAGGCCAGTGATGCCAGTTTGGTGGCAGCGATTATTCAAATCGCCAATGCGTTTGAGATGACCGTAGTGGCTGAGGGCGTCGAAACGCGATCGCAGCAGCAGTGGCTAAACAACTTGGGCTGTGGGGCCATTCAGGGCTATCTGATTGCCCCGCCCCTATCGGCCGCCGAGGCCGAAGCCTTTATGAAAACGGCGCGCTTTTTGCCAAATTTGGTCACCTGATGGGAGCGTGGAGGTTAAAGGGTGCCAGGGACAGGGTGAAGAGCCGGTAAGTATCGCGATGTTTTCGGGATTTGCAGCGGCATTGCCAAATCGCGCGGATAATCTTGTCCTTATGCCCGCAGCCCCGGCACTCCAGCGCTTACGAGTGATGGCTGTAGCCGTTCAAGTGAGGACGCTGCCCACTTGAACGCCAGTGCGGGTTAAGCCAAACTCCGTTTCTTTCCCTGCTGGGGAGGAGCTAATGGGGTGGGTTGAACCACTCTCAGCGCGAGGAGCGATACCCACCCCGCCTTGGGTACCCTTCCCCAGAAGGGATTGCCGCCTCACAAGGCTGAGTTGACTATCGGCGCGAGGTTCACCATGACGACAGTGTTATGGCTGAGCTGAAAGACGAGGCTGGCCTCACACTGCTTCATCCCATCAAGTTCGATGGCATTGATGTCCTTTTCATGTCAATTAAGATTACGGGGCTGCACCATGGCATTCAGGTACTATCAAACCCTTCCCGCCAGTCTACGTCCTAAGCCTCATGGCTGTAGACGTACATGAGGCTTCTCCTGCCCCTCGGCGCATCAGTGTTGCCAAGCTAGCTGGGAGCCTGATCATTGAAAATGGGTATTGTCTAATACCAGTTCTACACATTACAGCTACACAGACAAGTCGGCTTTCTCCCTCGGGGAGACGCGATGCGAACGACGCCGCTCAGCCGACGTTCCTTGAGCGGAGTCGTTGGCGTAGCCTTCCCGTAGGGAATAAGGAAGATCGGTAGTCCAATTTCAGAGAATTGGGATAACTCATTGGCACTGACATGATTGTGATTTTAATGGGGGTCTCAGGCTCAGGTAAGAGCACCATCGGTCAGCAGCTGGCTCAGGTGCTGGGGTGGTGCTTTGTTGAGGGCGATGACTTGCATCCGATCGCCAACGTCGAGAAAATGCGTCAGGGCATTCCCCTCACCGACGCTGATCGAGGGCCGTGGCTGCAGGCGATTGGGCAGCAAATTAGTCAGCTACAGCAGGCCAAACAAGCCGCCGTGATCACCTGTTCCGCTCTCAAGCAGCGCTATCGCGAGGGGCTGTACAGCACCCAGCCCCCCAGCACTCTGCAGTTTGTTTATCTCAAGGCAAGTCCCGCTGTGTTGCGATCGCGCCTGACACGGCGGCAAGGCCACTTCATGCAGGCATCTCTGCTGGATAGTCAACTGGCTACGTTAGAAGAACCGACCCAGGCGATCACGATTAACCTGACCGCCACAGACACGACCGCACAGATTGTTGCTCAAATTCGCCAGCAGCTCGCGGTGTAACGTGATGCGGTCAAAAAAGTTGGCTCCTCAGCCCCCATCTCACTAGCTCGCATCTCACGGACGGAACTGCAATTTAGCGTTTTTGCGTTGGTAGCGATCGCTAGTCATCGAGTCGCAGCGATCGGGCCATCGCGTCTAGTTCATCGCGAGTCGGCGTCGGTAAGGGCTTGAGCCCAAACTGGATTTCACCGTTTTCGATATAGGCCAGATGCTTGTAGGTAATATCGAGGGGATCGTATTGCGGCACCAAATTAAGGTGAGCGTGATGTACGCCAAATCCATGCACGACCATGCCGACCTTGAGTGGCTGATACACCTCGCGAATCTTGCGGCCCACGCGCTGAGCGGTCACCATTACTTGGGCCGCCAAGTCATCTGGCACATCCGTAAAGTGATCAATGTGCGGCTTGGGAATCACGATGCAAGCACCCGGATAGATGGGCTGCAGCGGGATGAAGCACATCGTATTGTCATCTTCATACACCGTGCTGACGGGGCCGACACCCTTAACGATGTCGCAAAAAGGGCACTGTTCCATCTTTCATCAGGGCCAAAAAGGTTACCGCTATTGAACCGGATATCGCACTCGCAGCTCTATCATCTACAACACGTTGACGGCAAAAAGTATCCCCACCCGGTGGGATTCAGACGCTCAGGGTCAGTTTAGCAACGCCAAGGAGCCCGATTGGTCGCCTTGCTTCAGAGCCGGGAGATTCGACCAGGCTTTGACCGGCACTGGAGCGGCACGCTGAAGACTCAGCCGATCGCCAGGAAGAGCGATCGCAGACCGAACCATCAGACATCGCGATCAGCGCCCTCGCGCTAGTTAGCGTTGAGACCACAAAAAATTCACACACAACCGAATCAGAACCTTCGGAAGACAGCGCTAAACTGAACACCGACAGTGGAGCGGAATCATTCGAGCAGTTCACGTCACGGACAACTGACACTTGCAGTGTGGTTGCCGCCAAGAATTAGTGCGAGACCACAGCTGGCGTATGGCCAGAAGGTTTAATGCCAAACTTGACCAAGTCAGCCAGTTCCTGCAGCTGACTAATAGCTTCTGCGCCTTCTAATTTCATCAGCTCGCGATCATCGCGCATCTCAGTCCAGGTGATGCCGTAGTCAGAGACCAAGAAGCGAATGAGGTGGTTGTCGCCCAGACTCACCATGAAGGAGGCGCTGTTCATCTGCCCGCCGCAGGTATAGCAGGAAGCCAGGTAACCGCGGTTTTCCAGCACCGTGGCTAAAGCCTGCAGGTTCATTACTAGATCTTGCACAAAGCTTCTGTGCTGTTCTGCCAATCGGACGAACATGGCAACTCTCCTTTACTTCCAAGAATTATACTCTAAATACAAAACCTTTAGATTGTCTTCATGATTTCAGCGCCACTTATGTGCAAAGTAACCTGTTTGAGATTTACGCATAGGACAGCGTAAGCGTGCGGCTAAAGCTGTCTGAAGATACAGAATGATGCCCCGCTGGCAATAGAGGATACCAACGCTAAGCGTGCTTAAACTTAGCGTTGGTATCTCTAACGCTCTGTATCGTTTTAGACCGTTAGATAATTGCCACTGCTATCCGTTCTAACGCAACTATTCCCCGATGAGGTATCACAACTCCTTATGACAGGTATGCAAATGGTTGAATTCGTCAGTTAGCAAAATTTGATGGCGGGCGATTTGGCGTTGGGCGATCGCGTCTGTTAGTTGATGGCATTGACTGATTGCAGGGCTAATCGTGATGTGCTCAACTGGGCCATCATATCGCTGGCAGCAGCGGTAGCCCAAGCCTTGAGCCCCTAACACAGTGATAAATTTTGCTTTAGATTGGGGGTTTAGCGATCGCGATTGCCCACGTTACGGTTGGTGAGAGGCTCGCAAGGAAATCGCAGCTTTCGAGGTAGTATCGATAGGTTGTTAAGAAATCTTGAGTCATGGTTGAACGTCCTATCAAGAAAGCGGAACTTGCTGCCCGCAAAGCGCAGGAAGGCAGCAGCGAGCGCGAGGCGCCCAGTGGCGAGCGCCGTGACCGCAATGATAAAGGTCGCAAAGGTGGCCGAGGTAAGGGACGCCGCGATCGTGAAGAAAAAGCCCCGGCGGTTTCACCGGCTTTGATGCGTGGGCCCCGACCTCAGCCTAAAGTCGAAGCCCCTGAGCCCGAGCCCGAAGTCGTCGCGACCGAAGAGGAAGCGGCTCCGGCAGAAGCAGCGACGCCTGAAGCAGCTGCGGCTGAAACGACAGAGCCCCCAGCTGAGGACGTCTCGGACGCCAGTGAGAAGACCGAATAGACAAAAAAAATCCCTGGCTGATTCGCCAGGGATTTCTATCAGGGTGCATCTACCATTCCAACTTTCTCGGCATTTTCAACCGTATCCGGACAGGTACAGTTTTTTTTCTGGTATTGCCGCCGCCGGGGTCGTCAGAACCTTCTAGAGGGGTGGAACTCATCTACAGCAACGTTCCCCTCTGCGTCGGGTTTGACCTTTACCGCAGAGTATTCAAAAACTCCGTCTGTCGACGGCAACGATGCCCGCCCATTAACGCCTCTAAATACCAATTCTCTGCAACTGGGCTACAGCTCTTCCTTTCGACTCTGCTTAAGGAAGGTCAGCTGAGCGGCGGCGTCAGCCCGACGGGCAGGCCAGGCCAACCCGCAGGGTCTCCGACTGGAAGCAAGCCGACTTGTCTGTAGAGCTGTAATTCGTAGAACTGTTATAAGCCGATCCCCTCGCTTGGTGATCGCCCCTGCCCCCACTTACTCCGCCACGTCGGAAACCTCAGGGACGCGGACAGCCGAGGCCTCGGGCGCGGGCCAGAGCATCAATTCCTGCCCTAATGTGCGTCTCACTCCAACTGATCAAGCTGCGCGAAGTTAAACGGCGCGGTGAAATTGTTGTAGCGAATGCGGAGTCGGTCTTCGAACTGTGCGTCTAAAGCTTCAATTGCAGCGCTAAAAGCCGCTTCACCCTCCCAGGGGATCAAGTAGGCGGCGTTATAGATCATGGCATCCGTCATCGGGTCGTTTTCGACCATTTCGACTGCTAAGGCATTCAGCGTATTGCGAAAGGCATTCACAATGTCGTCCTTCCGGGCATTGACCGCCTGCTCGATCGATTGGCCAATGCTAACTACCTGATCCATGCTGAGCTGCTTACCTTCTAACTGATCTCGCTGGTGACGGAGGTCGGCGTTTTCAGCCATCAGCTGATTGAGTTCGACATCCGCTTGCCAGAGCACTTTGACGCTGACTTCTCGATGCCCATCGAGGCGAGCAAAAAGCTGCTTGAGGCCATTGCCCCGAGGCGTGATCAGCTCTTGCGTGACGCGTTCCCAAGTTTCAATCACCAGGCCAAACTGGAGCGGCAGTAGGGTGCGATCGCCAGCCTGCATCGCCGCTTCTAAGACGCGCTCGTGGCCTAAAAGATTTTTGCGGCTGGCTAAATAGCGCTCTTGCTGGGCCTCTGAATATAGAAAGGCAAAATTGTCGATGAGGTGGGTGGCTACCGGCTGGTTATCGAGCCCCTTGACGTCTAAATCTTGAGGCCCTGGTGCCGGAAAAATTCCATAAAGGTAGAAAAATTGAGGCATAGCTCGCCAGCAAAAAAATGATTGAATGCGTTGCCAGCTTATCTCAGTTCACGGGTTTAGAGGTCAGCACCAAGCGCAATTTGGCGTGAATCAGGTTGAGGCGAGCCAAGCCCAAATCGACATCGCCTTCGACAACGACACCCGTATCAAGCAGGCGATCGAGCAACTCTAAAAGTGATGGCGATTCTGAGTGCTCGCCCGGATAATAACCCCCGTTGCGCGGCAGCAGTGTACCCAGCTCACCGAGATCGATATTCAAATCAGCCGGGTCAACCTCAAATATCTCGCACAGGCGGACGATTTCCACCTCGAGACGGCGCAGGCTATCGGAGGCGCGGTCTAAATCATCGTCGCCCAAGTCACCTGATTCCATACGTCGAATGATCTGAGCTTCCATCAGTTGACGAATCAGCTCAGTCACAGTCAGCAACAGGGGGGCTAGGCCCGCATCAGCATTACTGGGTCGAGCCAGTGCCAACTCACTTTCTAAAGGCGGATTATCCGGTGATGTCATGGCTTCAGCTTAGCGCTTTGCTGACGCCTCGCCGCCAACTCACCGAGACCGCCCTGATAAAGTGTCTGCCAATCAAAATTACACTACTTACACACTTGCCACATGCCGTTGCGCCACTTGCGATGTTCATCGTGGGTCAGCACCTTGGCATATCCCAACACCATGCGTCCCTGCTCAAGCATCACCCCCCGATGAGCCCGATTAATCGCACGGCAAGCTCGGAAACTATCAGCGGTTTTGCTGCTAGCGATATGTTTCATGGTGCGAATCTTAATCATGAGAGACCCTTCTCTAATCTGCATCTATGACGGTGGGAACGAAAGCTTTCAGCCCTGCTGAGCGGCTACTGATGGTTGGACGCAACGATCAGTCTGAACTAAAGGTGTTGGAGCCACTGATGTCGTCAGGGCGATCGCCGGTCGCGATGCCCCTTCTATGTTCAGAATGCCTCAAACCCTGGCCAGAAAAACACCTCATTGTAGCCTGTGTTTTTTATTCTTAGCTTCCATTGGACTTTCTCTGAAACGGCTGTAAGACTCTCACAGAGAGAGTCTTGAAACACCAGTAAACGCTCCTGCCGCGACGGCGACGGCCAGCTTCCTCACATTTTTTTACATTCCAGAACAAGCCTTAATGATGGGCTTCAGCACCAGTCTGCTTTTTCTATTATCGACGCTATCGCCAACCCTGGGTTCGGCGATAGACATGCCGGGCTTAATGGCGTAGTTGTTAGCCCCACCCGAGTGATCAACGGTCTGATCACCCAACGTATCAATGTCGATTCAATGTCGATTTCTGGCTTTGCCTGAATGTACGGATGGTTTTCCTACACTCAAGCTTTGTACACAGCAGTCTCTGCAGACATTACGTGAGCAGCGAAACTGTCGGTGTCCGCAGGAAAATTTAGGACTTTTTCCATTACTTGTCAGGCAACTCTTTTTCAATGCAATGTCTCAAGACTGCGTAAAGTGAACGCTGCTCTATCACTCAAACGATAGATTCCTAAGACATCAAGAAGCTGAGCCTTAGATAGATGTCTGCCTCTAAAAAAGTACCTAGAATTTTCATAATAAAAGTGAATATAGCAGGAAGGAGCTGAAGTCCAAGAGTCTCAGGTTTTAAGGCGTTTTACTTTTTAGAGAGTAAAGAGAGTAACGCGTCTTGCTGTTACCAAACACATTTGTAACTGCTCAGTCCAGCGTGTGATGGAAATCAGCCAGTGACGCGAACAGTTGGTTATTTATTCAGGTGATTTTTAATGGCTATTTATTTGCAACGGCAAGCATTTTGGGGCACGGTTCTCATTGGGGCATTAGCACTGCCGACCTTAGTCTCTTGTGCCAATCCGACGCCAACAAATGTTGAGGATGTCGGTGAACAAGAGGACGTTTCGGCAACGCTAGAGTCTGATGAAGCCGATACTATCAACGGCGAAGCGATCGCCTTATACGGTCAGTTCGAGTCTCATGTGGGAGGCACCGTATTTTTGTTAGAAGAGACCGGTAACGAAGAACTCGGCAGCGTGCTGGTGGTTAACTCCAGCGATCGCGCTTTTGCCGTCCCAGCGGAGGCGGGAACGCCCATGTGGGCCGTCGGCACGATTTTGCCTTTAGATCCCACCACCATTGATGGCATTGATCCGGCTGAGCTGGCAGCTTATGCTGGCGAGTCTGCAGTCTACGCTGAGCGCATTACGCTAGCTCCCGAGCCCGCCAGCCTGACAGCAAAGGCCGAAACGTTTTACAACCAAGACGTCACTGTCTACGGTGAGGTCGAGCCGGTGGAAGCGGAAAACACCTTTATTTTGAAAGATCCTGACCTATTTGAGGGCAAAGGCGTCATCGTGATTCAGACGGGCGACGCGGCCCTGCCCTTGCCCACTGACGATGCCAAAGTAGCCGTGTCAGGTATTTTGCGTCCCTACGTTATTGCAGAGCTAGAAGAAGAGTACGAGCTGACCTGGGATCTGAACTTGATAGAGCAGTTAGAAGTCGAGTACCGCGAATTGCCCGTGTTGGTGGCTGATTTGATCACCCTGACCGACGACTAAGCGAGAGTTGCTGTGGGTCGGTGGCTCAGCCAGGCTGACCAAGCCATCAGCAAGCATTGCCATCGACGCAGACGGGGCCTCAACGCTGTTTCCTGCCTGGAAGCGTGAGAA
The DNA here is from genome assembly GCA_937899725.1 of uncultured Halomicronema sp. Taxonomy (GTDB): domain Bacteria; phylum Cyanobacteriota; class Cyanobacteriia; order Phormidesmidales; family Phormidesmidaceae; genus Halomicronema. The sequence goes on along the minus strand of CALCCA010000200.1, from coordinate 29,005 downwards.
GGTCCATAGACTGCGCGAAATCTGGCACATTGAGAGAGCCCCGATCCCCTCGATGAATGCTGGATTTTAGAAACACGAATACGCTGTGGGCCTCCGTTTTAGTGGAGACGCTGGCGCGGCTGGGTTTGAAAACGGCGGTAATTTCACCCGGGTCACGCTCAACCCCCTTAACCGTGGCCTTTGCCAGCCATCCTCAACTGCGAGCCCTGCCGATTTTGGATGAGCGATCGGCCAGCTTTTTTGCCCTTGGGGTCGCGAAAGCCAGTGGTCAGCCGACGGTCTTGGTTTGCACCTCAGGCACCGCCGGGGCGAACTATTTTCCGGCTTTGATCGAAGCCTATGAGAACGAAATCCCGCTGATCGTGTTAACTGCCGATCGCCCCCCCGAACTGCGCGATTGTGCTTCCGGGCAAACCATTGACCAGCAAAAGCTGTTTGGCCGCTATGTGCGCCGCTATCTAGAGGTGGCCCTGCCCGAGGCCACGGTTGGGCAGCTCTGCTATTTGCGTCAGATCACGGCTCATGCCTGGCGCAGCTGTGGTTGGCCGGTGCCAGGTCCCGTTCATCTCAATTTGCCTTTTCGCGACCCGCTGGCTCCCGTGCCGGCGGGGGCCGCAGCAGAACTGGCGGGGATCATTGATAACCGATTTTTTGACCATTTAGAGCTGCTGTCAGCAACCGCATCGTGGGCACAGCAGGGGAGTGAACTGGAGCCGATCGCGCGATCAACACTCGGCCAAACTGAGCGGGGTTTAATCATTGCCGGGCCTGCTCAACCCCCAGATCCTCCGGCTTATTGCCAGGCGATCGCCACCCTATCGCAGCTTTTGGGGTGGCCAGTATTGGCCGATGGCCTATCGCCTTTAAGAAACCATGCCAGCCTTAATCCTCATTTGATTACCAGCTATGACCTGCTGCTCCGTCATGACTATCATGCTCAGGCCTTGGCGGCACAGCAGGTGCTGCAACTCGGTACCTTGCCCACTAGCAAAGTACTGCGCCAGTGGCTGCAGCAAACTGATCCGCTGCGGTGGATCGTAGAGGCCCGCGATCGCAACAAGGATCCGCTGCATGGCCGGGCGATCGCGGTGCCTTGGTCGCTGGCGACGCTGGTTGCGGCCTTAGCCACCGTCCCATCAGAGTCACTCAGGGCGATTTCCTCCTATAGCCAAACCTGGCTAGAGCGCGATGTGATCGCCCGGCAGCGATTAGCCGCTCAGCTTGCCCCTTTACCCGAGTTGTTTGAAGGCAAGCTGAGCTGGCAACTACCACGGCTATTGCCCCCTGGGACGCCGTTGGTGATTGCGAATAGCATGCCCGTACGCGACATTGAATGGTTTCTACCGCTGAATGATACGGGGCTGCGGCCCTATTTTAGTCGTGGAGCTAACGGCATTGATGGGACGCTTTCGACCGCGATGGGGGTAGCCCAGAATTTTGGTCGGGCAGTCTTGCTGACAGGCGATTTAGCGCTTTTGCACGATAGCAATGGCTTGCTCAATGCGAGCCAGCGAGACTTTCACCTGACGATTTTGCTGATCAACAATCAAGGGGGCGGCATTTTTGAGACGCTACCGATCGCCGCGTTTGAGCCACCGTTCGAAGCCTTTTTTGCCATGCCGCAACAGGTGGATTTTGCGGCGCTGGCCGCGGCCCATAACGTTGAATACGTTCGGGTTGCCTCCTGGCGATGTTTGCAGGAACAGTTGGCAACCCTGCCAGAACAGGGCATCCGGCTGCTAGAGCTGCGGTGCGATCGCAAGTTCGATGCTCAATTTCGCACCTCATTGCTGACCGCGATCGGTGACTTCGAGCTTTAAACTCAACGGTGGCTGATTTTCAGCCTTGCTCTTGCTGCTCCGCATCTCGTGAAATCACTCGAATATTGCCTTGCTCCCCCTATATTGTTGAGGGTGCGGCAAACCGTTTATCCCTTTGACCACTGCCAGAGCCTTATGATTCTGGCAATGGCTATTGATCGCGAGATGAAATGGTGATCAATAGCCAAGGCAGGTGCCCCTAAATGCCACCGATACCGCCACCATGCGTTTGGTCAGCAATTTACAGGATTATCGAGAACCACGCGCCCCTACTATCCCTTGTGCCCACGAATAGGAGACCCGATGGATTTGACGAAGTTTGACCTCAAGGTTGTACCCGGCTACGAAGCCTGGCTCGCGGCTCAAGTGCGTCAACTCAGTATCGCCGCCCTCAAGACCTCAACCCTCACCTGCAATGCCTGTGGTGAAGTGACTGGTGCTTACATCATCGAATACGATGGCCAACAGTTTCGGTTACCGGGGGAAGAAACGCTGGCGTTTTTGCAATTTGTCGTGACGGGCGATCACGAGACCTCATAAGGCCAAACATCCGAGTCGCAACTGCCTTGGCATTATAGAGTCCTGTGGCCAGAGCCCTCGTCAGGGTGGTTTCATTAGGCGATTGACAGAAATCGCGAACTGAGCAGCGAGCACACCTTACGTTGTGCCCATGGCTCACGCGATGAGAAGGACATTGGCTGTATAGCACCCACTCGACACCGGGAGATAGAGCAATCGTGCGCCTGAGATTATCAAGGTGTTTAGAGCGCGATCGCCCCTCAAACTCTCTTTGTTATAAGCAGCAATGTCTTGGTTAGATCGGCAACTGCACCAAAGTTTGAAAGCTGTGATAAATCTGCATTGAGCCGCTCTCGTTCTTGGTAAAACCCTTGAAGGAGTCTGGATAGAATAAAGCTAGGTTTCTCACAGACAACGAGGAATGTGGCAAGACCAGTTGATCATTAGCACTTCACCCGAGATCATGAGTGGCACCCCCTGTCTTTGCTGGCACTCGGGTGCCGATCGCGACGTTTTTTGAGTATCTCAAAGCTGGTGAGTCAGTTGATGATTTTCTAGATGGCTTTCCAACCGTCAAGCGAGAGACGGTAGTTAGCTTGCTAGAAGAGGCGGGTAGACGGCTACTGACTGACTTTTTTCCCAAGTCGGTTTTGAGGCCTGAGACGGTCATCGGACTGTTAATCACTACGAACGGGGGCGGGCAAGCTGACAGCATGCCTCCACTGGTCTAGAACATTACCCCCATGTTGAAACCGCTCAGTTAGCAGTCATGAGAGCGACTGCTAACTGAGCGATTACAGGAGGCTTTCGAGGGTGGCTCCCACCACCTGCAGGTTATCGTCTTGCCGCAGTTCTGCTAATGCCGCTTGGGCGGCTGGCCCGTCAAAGCCAGGAAGCACTCTTGCGGCTTGTGCTCGCAGCATCGGGGCATCAGCGACAGCAGCCTCAAGAATGAGCGCTAAGGCCTCGGTGGCTTGGGGAGTGTCTTGAAGCCGACCCAAGTTGGCGATCGCGTTGTGCTGCACGACGATATCAGTGCCCTGCCAGCCCCAGCGACAGAGCTGTAACCTAATTTCTGGCGTCACTTCTTCTAAAGCAGCAAAAATGCTTTGCCGCACAAGCCAGTGAGAATTGTGCTCGAATAATTTCGTTAGATGAGGGATGGCGCGATCGCCATACTTTTCGAGCGAATTAGCAGCTTCGGCCACGACATTAGGATCGCGGTCATGCTCAATCAGATTCAATAGGGCGGCAAATCCCGCCTCGGTTTGCTTGTAGCCCAAGCCCATGGCTACAAATGAGCGCACCACAAACTCTTTGTCATGTAGATGCTCAGTCAGCAGCGGCACCACGTCCTGAGGCTCGTGTTTCCGCAGCTCCACCAGCGCCTTCAACCGATCCTGGGGATCGGCGCTGGCCAAAAAAGATTCAATTTGATGTAGTTCCACGCAGCGATAACCAGAATGCAGCTACCTTTATTGTAGTTTACATTTCTTCACAAAATAACGAGGGCGACCTCACGTGCTGAGCTCAAGCCGTTAGTTAGGCCGATTTTGCTGGATTTTGCTAGCGTTCTGAGCTGGAGACGCTCTCTGAATGCATGGGTGACGCCGCGCAAGCGAACCCTCCTCCCCAACTAGTCAGAAGTAGGAGAGTGAAGGTAAAAATTGGCTATCGGATGATTGCCAACTGCCACTTCTCGTTCATGTTCGCGCGGTTCGATAGTCCCGAGCGATCAGAACGACATCTACCAGTCAAAGGGCGCGATGCCCCAATCCCTGTCTCTAGAAAAGACAATTGCGGTCAGGGCAGCCCTGCTTAATCCTGACCACGATCGCGAGGCGACTTTCAAGCAACGGAGCATGATGCGATCACCCCACGCCCAACAATGAACCCTGCAGGGTGCCATCTGCACAGCGACGCCCAAAATTCTGGTTATTTATTAGAAACTCAGCCGCCATCCGACCGGCTCTCAGAAAACTTCGCAGGGGGGCAGATCGCCCAGGAAACTCTACTGTCGATCCATCAAACGCCGCACTTCTTCATCTTTTGTTGCATTTTGATGTCAGGCAGCATTTTTGAGCGATCGCCCAAACCCTTTTCAGCAGAGGACTTCGGGGCAGGGCTGATTAGTTGACAATTCGTAATAGCAAATCGATTCAACGGCATAGTATAAACAGGAAAGTTCAAGAGGTTGGGTGCCGGATGTATTTCTGGCTGGGGCTTTGTCTCCCAGATCCAACTTCTTTGTTTAAGAAAGGTAAACGTTTCTAAGCTTCCGATTCTCAGGAGTGTTAGAAAAAGTCTCGTCGGTGTCTTTAGGGCTGCAGCCCGCTGATGATGGCTTGTCTCGTAGTCCGAGGACATTCCGAGTGTGGATGATTAGTCACACCTTAAAATCCTTCTACAAACTCTAAGGAGATTGAGTTAATGTTTGACGCTTTTGCAAAAGTGGTCTCCCAGGCTGACGCTCGAGGTGCATACCTCAGCACTGATCAAATTGATGCTTTAAGTGCGATGGTTGCCGATGGCAACAAGCGGATGGATTCTGTGAATCGCATCACTAGCAACTCTTCGGCGATTGTGGCTAGTGCTGCACGTGAGTTGTTTGCTGAGCAACCTCAGTTGATTGCTCCGGGTGGTAACGCTTACACCAGCCGCCGCATGGCTGCTTGTTTGCGCGATATGGACATCATCTTGCGCTACATCACCTACGCGGTTTTCTCTGGTGATGCCAGTGTCTTGAATGATCGCTGCCTGAATGGCTTGCGGGAAACTTATGTCGCTCTAGGCACTCCCGGCACTTCTGTGGCAGTTGGTGTAGAGAAGATGAAAGCGGCTGCGATCGGAATCGTCAACGATTCTGCGGGTATTACCCAAGGTGATTGCTCCAGCTTGGTTTCTGAAATCGGCTCCTACTTCGATACAGCTGCTGCTGCGGTTGCTTAGTTCCTTAGCTACTTCGTCCCTCTTCTCGGAGTGGTTAGGCATTGCCTGCCTCCCTCTGAGTCCACTTCTATCTGGAGATTTTGACTATGAAAACCCCTTTGACCGAAGCTGTCGCTGCTGCTGATTCGCAGGGCCGCTACCTAAGTTCCACTGAGATTCAGTCTGCCTTTGGTCGTTTTCGCCAGGCAGATGCGAGCTTAGCTGCTGCTAAAGCGCTGACTGAGAAAGCGTCTAGCTTGGCTTCTGGTGCGGCTCAAGCGGTGTACAACAAGTTCCCTTACACCACCCAAATGCAGGGTCCTAACTACGCGGCTGACCAGCGTGGTAAAGACAAGTGTGTGCGTGACATCGGTTACTACCTCCGCATGGTCACCTACTGCTGCGTTGTCGGCGGCACTGGCCCCATGGATGAGTACTTGATTGCCGGTATTGCTGAAATCAACTCGACCTTTGAGTTGTCTCCTAGCTGGTACATCGAAGCCCTCAAGCACATCAAAGCTAACCACGGTTTGAGTGGTGATCCGGCAGTTGAGGCCAACTCTTACCTCGACTATGCCATCAACGCACTGAGCTAGTTCGCCTGCTCAATTTTTAGTGCTTGATTAAGCAGCCTCTGTCCCTGAGAGATATACAGCCACTGACTGCGGTTAGGCGTTGTTTATGTCTCAGGGATTTGTTTTGTCTATCCATCAGCCTATCAGCCTGACCAGACCGGTCAGGCTGATAGGCTGATGGATACAGGGGACGATGACTGGGAGGGCTTCTCGATGAGTGATCTGCCGGATATCCGGGATGAGGGTCAGTTAACGATTGAAACCGCGATCGCCAATCTCCAAGGTGAAGACCTGGGATTGCGGGTCTATGCGGCATGGTGGTTGGGGCGATTTCGCGTCAATACGGACTCAGCCATTCAAGTTTTGATTGCCGCCCTGTTGGATGAAGATGATCGCACTGAGGCGGGAGGCTATCCACTCCGTCGGAATGCGGCCAGAGCTTTAGGAAAATTGGCTGATCGGCAAGCCGTAGCCCCCCTCATTCAGGTCTTGTCCTGCACCGATTTCTATGTGCGAGAAGCGGCCGCTAAAGCGCTGGAAAGTTTGGGCGACCCGGCGGCGATTCCTCAACTGTTGGGCTTGTTGCGCGGTGAGATTGCCGGGACCTTACCCGCGCTCGAACCTCCGCAGCTAGAGCAACCCTTTGACGCGCTGATTGAGGCCCTGGGGACCTTGGCTGCCGTTGACGCAATTCCCGATATTCAACCGTTTCTCGATCATGCCGTGCCTCGCGTGCAGTACGCGACGGCTCGCGCCTTGTACCAGCTAACGCCTGAGCCAGAAGTCGCTCGGCAGTATGGAGATCAGCTGATCGCAGCCCTCTCCAATCAGGATTTGCAGCTCCGCCGGACGGTCTTGGCCGATTTGGGGGCGATCGGTTATCTGCCGGCCGCTGAGGCCATTGCCGAAACCCTCGCCGAAAACAGCCTCAAACTCATTGCCCTCAAAGGATTGTTGGAGCGAGAGTTGGCTGGAACCCCAGGGCCAGATTTGTCAGCCGGGGCCAAACGAGTGATGGCGCTGATGGATGCTTTACTGTAGGCTCATCGCGACCCGGTCGCCGCCCCTCGGAAAATTTTTGGCGGTCAATTCCCGACTCGGACAATCAATTCCCGCCAGGGTGAAAGGCCGTAGAGGGCGGTTGGTTGTTAATTTTTTTGTGACAAATGCTTGATGAGTGAAGCAATGCAACGAATCGCGCGAGAATGTTAACAGTCAAAGCTGGGCTTGAAATGCTCTCTTGCTTGCTCCAGAATCTAGCATCCTAATCCTAATGTCTGACGTGCTTGCTCCTTTCCTTGACGCGATCGAAAAGGCAGATTCTGCCACTTCGCTTTCCGATGCAGTTCAGGACTTGGCAGACGCGGGTCTGGTTGAGTCAATTCCGCACTTGATAGAAGCCTTGAGTTATAACAACCCTGGCGCCGCTGTGGCCGCTGTCAATGGGTTAGTGACGCTCGGCACCCCTGCCGTCTCACCGCTGTTAGAACAGCTTGATCTCAACAATTACACGGCGCGCGCTTGGGCGATTCGAGCCTTGGCAAGCATTGGTGACCCCCGGGGCTTACTCACTCTCTTGGGCGCTGCCACAGCCGATATCTCGATGAGTGTCCGGCGGGCGGCGGCACGGGGGTTGGGCAATATGCAGTGGCCGCAGTTCCCCCCCCAACTGTTAGAAATTGCCCAAACGGAAGCCTTAGAAGCGCTGCTGTTTGTGGCGCAGCAAGACGAAGAATGGATCGTGCGGTATGCCGCTGTGGTGGGACTAGAAGCGTTGGCTCTAGCGACCCAAGCAGGGAGTGGCCTGCGGCGATCACAGATCCAGCAGCAGCTCGCGGGCATGACCCATGAGGAAGCCAGTGTGTCCGTCAAGGCGCGCGTCTGGCAAGCTCAGCAGTATCTCAAAGAAGCGATTCCGCAAGCGGAAGCTTCTCGGCAGGTAGAGCAGTCATCGCTCACCTCCACCGATTGGGAGCAGATCTTGGCCCGCTTATACAATCGCAAGCTAAAAGAAAGAACTGTACTATCCGCAGGGGATCCACAGCACTATCGAGAGCTATTGAGTGTCGGCACCCTTCAGGAGCCTTAAGGGATACGTTTGCAAATAAAGTCCCTGCGAGACGAGTTTTCTCCTTACGGAGACGCTAGCGCGAACGACTCCGCTCAGCTCTCGGGATACGGAAGTTGAACGGAGTCGTCTGCCCTGCGGGCAGGCTGCGCCCCTGCGGCGCGTCTCCTGCGGAACAAACCGGATTTATCAGTATGTTAGCTAAGCGCGATTCTCTAAGCGTCATCCGCACGCTGGCGAAACTCGGCAGCAACCCGATGGAATGCCCAGTCGTGGAGGATGACTAGTGGGTTAAGCCTGCCCAGGGCTGAGCAAGACGAGGTTTTGCCGCTGCAGCGATCGCACATCCTCCAACGTACTTTCTACGGTCTCTAGCAGCTCACCAACGGTCTGGCTGCCGGCAGTTTGGCCACAGGCGACTAAAAACTGCCACGGCGACTGTTCCAGCTTGATTAGCTGATAATCCTGATTAAAGAATTGGGGGCTGTCTTGCCAATTTTCTAAACAGGGACTAGGTTCGGGAATGGCGTTGAGTAGAGCATTGTCATCGGCCCAGGTTTGTCGGCTCAGCGGCGGACGAGCGAGGAAAAACTCATAGTGGGTGATGGCTGAAGGATCTAGCAGTTCAATGAGCCGATAGCGTTGGCGATCGCTCAGCCCTTGCGCCCGTTCCAGCAAGTCTGGGGCAGTGCCCACCAACCGCTCTAAGTCCCACACCTGAGGATTCGAGAAGCCGACAAATTCTAGCCCTGAGGCGTCAATCAGCTCAAAAACGGTATTGATGTTGTAGTCAATTTCTTGGGGATGCACGTACATGTCGGCAAAGCATTCATCGCGCTGGTTTTCCCAAGACCAGCGCTCTTTTTCTCGCTGCCGCAGTCGATTGTTTTCTGGCAAGGCCGCAAAGATCTGTCGGCCCACCGCCACCCCATCGGGATAGTCACCCCGGCGATCGCCCTGCAAAAGCGCGATCGCCTCCTGCATGAGCTTGATTTCCCAGCGACCTAGTTCGCCATACACAAACACGTGCAGCAAGCCGCCGGGGGCCAGCTTTTGCGCCAGGGCCTGAATGCCCCTTTGAGGATCGGGCGTATGGTGTAAAACGCCCACACAATTAATCAGGTCAAACTCGCCCGGCAACTGATCAACATCAAACAGGCTCAGGTGATGAAATTCAACGCCAGTCGCCCCCGACTTTTGACACCGTTCTCGTGCTACAGCCAAAGCTCCAGCACTGAGGTCAATACCGACCACGGTGGCATCAGGATTGAGGTGTACTAAATATTCCGTTCCCACCCCGGTGCCGCAGCCAGCATCCAAAATCCGCGCTTGGGTACTCGCCGGCTTTTGGCCGGTACAAAAAGCAGAGGCGGTCAACCAATTCCAGCGCCAGTTATAACCGGGGGGGGCTTCATCTAATAAGGGTTCTGGCGGAAACGGGTAGGTATCGTAGAGTTTGGCCACCGCTGCGCTAATCTTTTGAGACTCTGACATAAATTAGAAGTGTCGTAGTTTATCGAGATGCAGGTGATTCAGCCACTCAATTCAGACAAATGCTCATTAGGCATCGGGCTTTGAACGTTAATCTCATGGCCGGCTGAAAAATGAGACGTCATCCTCATGAAACCATGATTAACCGGCGCGCAGAACTCGCAGCCGTCTGAGAAGTCAAGGGGAGTAGTGGCGGGTTTCACTCTGCTCAGCTGAACAGTTGAGGCAAATGGCCCACCGCACTCGTCAATGGTCGGCTTTATTGAGAACCTCACCCGGTCAGTGGCAACGAATCTTATCAGATCCGCGCTATGGGCCGGATGAACTCAAAGCGATGGGGTTTTCTTGAGCCCCATTTGATTCACCAGCGGCGATAGAGTCAGCGTTCTGCTCACGTCTAGTGCAACTGCAGTGCCCTCAGGTGCTCCTCCCAGTAGAGTCAGCGGTGCGATTAAACATGTGAGCTGATTCTCCTGACTCGCAGTTGATCAAGGGAAAATTAAGAGGCTCCCCTAAAAATGAATTTCGTGTAGTCTGGGTCAGCCCACCCCCCGACGATCGCTTAAAACACCCAACGAGAGAGGCCTCTGTCCCACCGCTCTCAACCGGCGTGCTCCACCTCACTGGCCTCATTGCGAGGGCTGCGCCGACATCACGAGCCATTTCTCTGAAAAGCCATCTAAGAAAAGTCACCAAGATGCGTGGCGTCAAGCCTGCTCTTGATTGGGAAAGAACCCTAATTCAATCAAGGCTTTGCAGAGTTGTGACTTGGAAGGGGCCGACTTCGGGGCGGTTAGTCCCATCTCTCGGGCAGTTTCGAACAGTTCTCGTACGAGCGTATTGAGGGTATAGGGTTCGCCTTCAATCGGACTCGTTTCAAAGCGTCCTTCATAGGCCAGGGTATACAGCTCTAGATGATGCATACCCATGACTCGGGCCAATTTTCTCAGGGTTTCTGGCGTCGGACAGGTGCCTTTTAGGCAAGCGCCTCTGAGCCGGGGCTGAGCCACCCCTGATAGATCAGCCAGACGGTTCATACTGAGTCCTTCAGCATCTAGATACTTAAGGAGCATCCGCCCCAAGGGCGAGCAATCTTCGGGAGTGATTTGAAGCCTCGGGGGCATCTTGCTAACAAAAGTTAAATTAATAAAAAATGACTTAAAAGAAAGTCGTCGCTAGGATAGCAATCTCAGGCAAGGTATTGCAGCCGTTCACAGGCTTGCCCAAATTTTGGCATCAGTGGCCAAGTCTCTTCAATTGAACCCTGCATAGGACAAAAGGCCTGACCTGCTCTGGCCCTTAACCATTAAGACTACAGGGATTGTTAGCCGATGTTTATACCTGTAAGGAAACTCTAACAATCATGGCAGCGATCGCGCTGAGACTGCGCTTGTGCTAAAGGTCTGCCCCTGAATTCCTGACCTGGGCTGGCTTGATCAGAATCATGGTCAGGTCACTACAGAGAGCCCAGAATCGGTTAGAGTGGTGACCTGGAACGACGTCTCTAAAAGTCGTTTAGTGGCACCAAGATTGCCCTCGTTAAAATTTTTAATTGGCAGAAAAAGCATGGATGAATTGCACGTATTAATCCGCCAACAGGCCAGCTATTCAGACCTGGTTGATTGGATTCGTGAAAAAGAAGACTGTCAATATTTGACTGCCTGTGCCAAGCTCAATGCCGAATTAAAACGATATCGCTTAAAATATCTGGCCTCTTAACGCCCGTCATCACCTCACTGCCAAATTACGTTGAGACGAGGTTTGATTGCGATCGCCTCCAGTACACGCACAAATCTGCCGGTTGGACAAGATTCCGAGTGGGGCCAGTCTGACCTCGCTAGAGCGGCTACTCACGGTACTGCAGACCTTGCCCCCTTGCGGGGGCACGTTGATTTGCACCTCCTATGCTCCGGAGGTGGCGGAGCGGACGCAACCGCGCGCAATCTGAGCTGATCACGACATCTGGTTTTGGTGGCCGGGCCGGTCAGGTTTTTCAACGTCCTGTCTGCCCGACATCGCAGTAACAATCCGGGGGCTAACAAGCTTCAATCGATGGCCTGAAGAGATGTTATTTTCTGCTCACAGTTTGCCTGATTCGGCACTTCATCAAGCGTCATACCCAGTTCTCTGCAACCAGACCACAAATCTGGCTCCCTTGCCTTAGGGCTCCTCGGCGTAGCCAAAATTGACTGGGCCATCCGCTCACCAAGAATGGCTAAAAGCATCCTAAAATTGACGCTGGCTGAGCAAGGTGAGATGTCCTACTGTCCTACGGGCAGGCTGCGCTAGCGACTGGGCTCAGGACACAGTTAGATAAAACTAGAGGCTTTTGATGAAAAGACTGGCATTGTGAAATCGGGAACTTTGCGCCAGAAATATGCTTCCTACGATCGCATAATTGTATTGCTCTTGCTTTTTGCCTTCGCTTTATTTCTGCGGTTTCCGTATTATTTCAAAGATGTCATTAATTGGGATGAGAGTACCTTCATTGTGATGGGAGGGTCTATTCTCAATGGCTATCTTCCCTATGGTGAATTCTGGGATCTGAAACCCCCGATCGCCTTTTTTAGCTATTCCCTTTTTATCGTGATGTTCGGCAAGAGCATCACTGCCGTGAGGTTTGCCGGGACGTTGTGCGTCACCGTGATGGCATTCTCGGTTTTCCTCACTTTGGCAGAACACTATGGCAAAAAATCAGGCTTAATAGCGGGATTGCTGGCTGTTTTCATGGTGGGGCAAATCCCCTCAGGTCAAGCGACGATGAGTGAAATCGTGGCCTTGGTACCGATTAGCGTGGCTTTTTGGGGAGTGGCGACCCATTCCAAACCGGGGATTGCCAAAACTTTTGGGATCGGTTTGCTGCTGGCGATCGCCTCTCTGATTCGACTCAATCTCTTATACGTTTCTTTGAGCTGCGGTCTTCTTTTACTCCTGATTGCTGGGCGACAAAAGCTGCCTTTGGCAGTAATTTTTTATCAGCAGAGTGCTTATGTTTTAGGACATGTCACCTGCTTTTTGCTCACCATTATTCCCTATGCCTGGGCAGACAAGATCGACGTGTGGTGGCGGGCCGTAATTTTAGCCCCCGTCAGTTATGCCAGCGCTCAAGTCGTGAATATTCAAGTCCCAGATTGGAGCCTGTCTTGGTTGACTCTGGCCCATGCTTGGGGATGGCTGATTCCGCTGGTGGGCATGATTTACCTACTGGTGCGGGTATCAAAGTCACCGTTGTCAGCGCCCGATCACGTCTGCGTCGTCACGCTGCTCTTTCTTGCAGCGATCGCGCTCTCAATTTTGCGAGGCGGATCGCTGCAAAATCACTACCTGATTCAGTTGGTACCGTTTTTGAGCAGTCTCTGGGTGATCATGTTGACGACTTTTAAGTCGGCCAGTCAAAGATTGAGACTGCCAAGGTTGGGGGCAGTGGCCACGACTGCGGTGCTGTTTTTCTCGTTGACGTCGTCTGTGATTTCAGATTATGGGCACCTGTTCAGCAAGATGGACTCGCCCTATGGGCTGCTGCAGTCCAACCTGTCCTATCGAACCGCGACCTACCTGATGGATAAGAAGCGATCGGATGAATCGGTCTATATGATGACTGATCACTTGGTCTACTGGCTGATCAATGAGCCACCCATCACGCCTTGCAGCACCCATCCGTCGAATGTGGTGAGAGCTTCTCTGTTGCCTTTTTGCTCGTCAGATGTGGCCCCGACGCCGCAATCCGAAATGAATAAAATTTTGGCCTTGAAACCTAATTTTATTGTCAAGAAGAGCGGCATTCCCTGGTATTTACGCAACGAGGAGGCCGTCTGGAGCGTATTTGCCCATCATCTCCAGGAGCAATACACGTTGGTGGCCAAGCAGGGGACTCGAGAGATTTATCAAAAAAACTGACGGGTCAGTAAGTCGTCTCAGGTGACTGCGGCCATGGCTACGTGGCGGCGATCGCCGACAAGCAGAGCCAGCCTGGCAGGTTAGAGTATCGCTCCCCTAGCAGAAGTCGGAAGTCGGAGTCAACAACCTCACCCGGTGGTGATTTCAGCCATCGGGGATAACCTCATCAAACTGCCGTTTGCCATATCAGGGAACCGATGCTCGCAACGATAGGTGGGGGTGCGATCGCCGTGAGAGCCCGAGAATTTCTTCTAAAACTCAAGCCCAGCGATATTGCTCCTATTACCATTCAACTTGCGCTGAGGGTGAGGGGCAAAGGGCAAGTTGAATACTGATGGTGCAAAATTTGGGGGTACAAACCACAGAAATACGCCGACGATGACTTATTGTCGAACGCTTTAAACACATTTGCCAGATGTTGAGAAGTCATGTTCAGCAGATAGATGAAATTTCATGCCCGCCTTGATTGTTTCCTAGGGCCAACCTAACGTCTGCATGAGATTATCCTTCACCTAAATTCAAGCTAAGCAGATGGAATTCTGCAAAATATGTGATTAATAGAAAGGTTGATCTTGGATATAGATTTTCGTAAATGAGTTGCAGTGAAAAACCCCATAAGCAATGGAGGGTTGTCCCTGACCTGAGTTTTCTGAGAGGAGCGAGTGAGGGGCTAGAACTCAGGGCATCGTCAGGCCAGCATAGGCTGTGAGCAATGATTGGAATAGAAATGTTCGCTTTTGGTGCCAGATAGTTAAGTGATTATTAACTTTTGAAGCGTTTAAATTGTGGGTTTGGAATTAAGTTCTAATCACTGAAAATTAATGAATTGCCGACATTGTCGGTCAAATGTAGCTTCCATAACCAAAATTTAAATACATCCGTTTAGGGTCTACCTTATGAACGTGACCTTGGCCACTTAGAGAGGCCTTGTTTTCAGAGCTATTTTTTTGGAGCTTTAGCACCATGGTAACTGCGTCTTTTCCTCAGACAAAGCCCTTGTCAGATGAAGACTTGCGAAAAATCGATGCCTATTGGCGGGCCTGCCACTATTTGGCCGTGGGCATGATTTATCTGAGGGAAAACCCCTTGTTGAAGGAACCCCTCAAGCCTGAGCACGTCAAGCACCGCTTGCTGGGGCACTGGGGCGCGTCTCCGGCTCTAAGCTTTACCTATCTGCACTGCAACCGCCTGATCAAAAAGTATGACCTCGACATGATCTTCATGGCGGGGCCTGGTCACGGGGCACCGGGGGTGCTGGGGCCGGTGTATCTCGAAGGCACCTACTCGGAGTTTTATCCTGACAAGACCTTCGATGAGCTGGGGATGCAGAAGTTTTTCAAGCAGTTCTCCTTTCCCGGTCACATTGGCAGCCACGTCACCCCCGAGACACCGGGGTCGATTCATGAGGGGGGCGAGTTAGGCTACAGCGTTTCCCACGCCTATGGGGCGGTGCTCGACAATCCTGACCTGATCGTCACCTGTGTGGTGGGTGACGGCGAATCGGAAACCGGGCCACTGGCGACGGCTTGGCACTCAAACAAGTTCATTAATCCGATTCGGGATGGGGCCGTACTGCCGGTGCTCAACCTCAACGGCTATAAGATCGCGAACCCGACAATTTTGGCCCGCATCTCCCACGAAGAGCTGGAGTTTCTCTTCCGGGGGTATGGCTACACGCCTTATTTTGTTGAGGGTCGCGACCCAGCTGAGATGCACCAGAAGATGGCGGCCACGATGGAGCTGTGCGTCAACGACATTCGCGCCATTCAGCAAGAATGTCGCAACAGCGGCAATGCGGAACGCCCGCGCTGGCCGCTGATCGTCCTCAGAACGCCCAAAGGCTGGACGGGGCCGCAGGAAGTCGATGGTCATAAAGTGGAAGACTTTTGGCGAGCACACCAGGTGCCGATGGGCGGCATGCACAGCAATCCTGAGCATTTGCGGCGCCTCGAAGAGTGGATGAAGAGCTATCGTCCGGAAGAATTCTTCGATGACAATGGCGTGCTGCTGCCAGAACTGCAGGAGCTGTCGCCGGTGGGAGATCGCCGCATGAGCGCCAACCCCAAAGCCAACGGGGGCCTGGTGCGGCGCGAGCTGAAGCTACCAAACTTTCGCGACTATGCGATCGAGATTCCGGAGCACGGCACCGTCGAGTTTGAAAATACCAAGGTGCTGGGCTATCTGATGCGCGACATCATGCGCGATAACCTCGACAACTTCCGCCTCATGGGGCCAGATGAGACGGCCTCCAACCGGTTGAGCGCAGTGTATGAAGTCACCAAAAAAGTTTGGATGGCCGACATGTACCCCGAAGACTTAGACGGCAGCGAGTTGGCTCGCGATGGCCGCGTTATGGAGATGCTGAGTGAGCATACCTTGCAGGGCTGGCTGGAGGGCTATCTGCTGACGGGCCGCCACGGTCTGTTCCACACCTACGAGGCGTTTGTCCACGTGGTGGATTCGATGTTTAACCAGCATGCCAAGTGGCTCGATATTTGTAAGAACCATGTGCCCTGGCGGCGCTCGGTCTCTTCGCTCAATATCCTCCTGTCGTCGCTGGTCTGGCGGCAAGACCACAACGGCTTTAGCCACCAAGATCCGGGCTATGTGGATTTGGTGACCAACAAAAGTCCCGATGTGGTGCGGGTTTACTTTCCCCCCGATGCCAACTGCCTGCTGTCCGTCGCGGATCACTGCTTCCGCAGCGTGGACTATATCAACGTCATCGTGTCGGACAAGCAGAAGCACCTGCAGTATCTGACGATGGATGAGGCGGTGCAGCACTGTACGAAGGGCATTGGCATTTGGGATTGGGCCAGCAATGACGACTGCGGCACCGAGCCCGACATTCCCGACGTGGTGATGGCCTGCTGTGGCGACATTCCCACGATGGAGTCGCTGGCGGCAACGGCAATTCTGCGAGCAGAGTTTCCCTACCTGAAGGTGCGCTTTGTCAATGTGGTCGATCTCTTCACCCTGGTGTCGGAGACTGAGCATCCTCACGGGTTGAACGATCGCGACTTCAACTCGCTGTTTACGACCGATAAGCCCATCATGTTCAACTTCCACGGTTATCCCTGGCTGATTCACAAGCTGGTGTATCGCCGTAAGAACCAAGAGCGGATTCACGTGCGGGGCTATAAAGAGCAGGGCAATATCAACACCCCGCTCGAGCTGGCCATTCGCAACCAGGTGGATCGATTCAACCTGGTCATTGATGTGATCGACCGGGTGCCCAAGCTGGGCTCGGCGGCGGCCCATGTTAAAGAACGCATGAAAAACCAGATTATTAAATGTCTGACCTACGCGTTTGAAGAGGGCACCGACATTGAGGAGATCACGAACTGGAAGTGGCCCTATTCGGGCAGCGACAGCTGTTCGTAATCAGCGCCGGACTCAGCCCTCGGAGGCGCTGTCTCTCTGAAGGTGGTTGACCGTGACTGCTCCACAGGTTGGGGCATAGCAGTGCTATGTCCCAGCGGCGGCTGAGTGCTGATCGGTTGATCCCCGCCCACGGTGTAACTTGCTCAAGGGATGAATTAGTCAAAGCCCTAGATTTGGGTTAGCCCTCTAGCCCCGAATTCCGGGGGACTTCAAAAATTGGTTCTCCCTAGAATTGGGGGGCTAGGGGGGCAAGTCATCCTTCCTATTCACTAACACCGAAAAGCAAGCGCCCGACCCCGCTCACGGTCGCTGACTGCGCCATCAAGGCGAAAAGCTGAGGTGAAAGCGCGTCGGCTGTAAGACCAGAGCGAGGCCACGATCGCCCGCTACCCGCTGCGCCTTTCTAAAGGTGATTGAAAGATTAGAGGCGACACCGGTTGACTACCCCTATGCTCAAGAGGTTTCTGAATCCGATCGATAGATTAATTGACATGCAAGCAGGTTTGCCGCAATGAACGCAATTGACCTCTGGCAAAAATATGAAGCGTGGCTTTATTACCACGAGGGCCTTGAGCTTTACGTCGATATCAGCCGTATCGGGTTTGACGAGGCCTTTGTCGAAACCCTCAAGCCGAAGTTTGACCAAGCTTTTACTGACATGGCGGCGCTTGAACAGGGGGGGATCGCTAACCCTGATGAAAATCGCATGGTGGGTCACTACTGGCTGCGCGACCCCGATCTGGCTCCTGAGGGGTTAGGCCAAGAAGTGACCACCGTGCTCGACGACATTGAAGCATTTGTCAAAAAAGTCTATGCGGGCACGATTCAACCGGCAGAGGCCGATAAATTTACCGATATTCTCTCTGTCGGCATTGGCGGCTCGGCCCTCGGCCCGGAGTTTGTGTCAGAGGCCCTAGCGCCGATTGCGCCCCCTCTCAACATCTACTTTTTAGACAATACTGACCCGGCGGGCATTGACCACGTGTTAGATCAGCTGGGCGATCGCCTCAAGAGCACGCTGGTCATCATTACCAGCAAGTCGGGCGGCACCCCCGAAACCCGCAACGGCATGCTGGAAGTCAAGCACCGATTTGAAGAGCTGGGGCTCGATTTTCCCTCCCATGCGGTGGCCATCACGATGATCGGCAGCAAAATGGACGAGCTGGAGCGGATGGAGGGCTGGTTGGCGGAATTTCCCATGTTTGATTGGGTGGGGGGCCGCACCTCCGAAATGTCAGCCGTCGGCCTGCTGTCGGCTTCACTGTTGGGTATCGATATTCGCGCCATGCTGGCCGGAGCCAAAGAGATGGACGCGGCGACTCGCGTGCCAGAGCTGAAAAATAATCCGGCGGCGCTACTGGCCCTGGCCTGGTATTACGCTGGTAATGGCCAGGGCGAAAAAGACATGGTGATGCTGCCCTATAAAGACAGCCTGCTGCTGTTTTCGCGCTATCTGCAGCAGCTAGTGATGGAATCCCTCGGCAAGGAAAAAGACCTCGACGGCAACCCCGTGTACCAGGGTATCGCCGTTTATGGCAACAAAGGCTCGACTGACCAGCACGCCTACGTACAGCAGCTGCGAGAAGGGGTTCCCAACTTTTTTGCCACCTTTATTGAAGTGCTCCAAGACCGCCAGGGCGAATCGATTGAGGTCGAGCCTGACGCCACCTCGGGTGACTTTCTCTCCGGCTTTTTACAGGGCACCCGCGCGGCCCTGTACGACAACCGGCGAGAATCCATCACGGTGACGATTAACGAAGTGACGCCACGCACGGTCGGGGCGTTGATTGCCCTCTACGAGCGGGCGGTGGGGCTGTATGCCTCGCTGGTCAACATCAACGCTTACCATCAGCCCGGGGTCGAGGCGGGCAAAAAGGCGGCGGCCACCGTCATCGATCTGCAGCGGCGGGTGCTGGCGGTGGTAAAAACCGTGACCGAGCCCCTGCCCTTATCGACGGTGGCCGCCAAGGCGGAGGCAGCCGATCAAATTGAAACGGTGTACAAAATTTTGCGCCACCTGGCGGCCAACGATCGCGGCATTACCCTGCAGGGCGATTATCGCCGCCCTTCTAGTCTGATGATTTCTACCCGCTAAGAATTACAGGAGTCTTAAGTTTTGCCCTTGGATCTCACAATTCAATCAAAACTGAAGGCACCGCCCTCTGCCAGATGTTGCTCACAAGACGAGGATTTGCTCTATGGTTACTGCTGATTCCCTGGTGAATTGCCCGATTACGATTGAAGACGATCGCACCGGCCTCAGTGTCGAAACGCTGCGGCGCGCCTTTGCGGACCACCTATATTTCATTCAAGGCAAGCTGCCCGAACTGGCCTCTAAAAATGATTTTTATCTCGCGCTCGCCTTTGTGGTACGCGATCGACTGATGCCACGGTGGCTCTACTCCCGACGCAACTACCTGCAGCCCGAGACGCGTATCGTTTCCTATCTGTCGGCGGAATTTTTGCTGGGGCCACACCTAGAGAACAATCTGATCAACTTGGGCGTGCAGAGTGAGGTGCGTCAAGCCATTGAGGAGTCGGGCCTAGACTTTGACGAGCTCGTCGCCCAGGAAGAAGAACCCGGCTTAGGCAACGGCGGCTTGGGCCGCTTAGCCGCCTGCTATATGGATTCTCTCTCCAGTTTAGAAATCCCGGCGATCGGGTACGGCATCCGCTACGAATTTGGTATTTTTGACCAGCAGATTCGCGATGGCTGGCAGGTCGAAATCACCGACAAGTGGCTGCAGTTTGGCAACCCCTGGGAAATTGCCCGCCCGTCGATGGCGGTCACCGTTAAGTTTGGCGGTCACACCGAAGCCTATACCGACAACCAGGGCCAATATCGCGTCCGCTGGGTGCCCGACCAAATCGTTAAAGGCATTCCCTACGACACGCCAATTTCGGGCTATCAGGTCAACACGGTGAATACGCTGCGGTTGTGGAAGTCGGAAGCGCCAGAATCCTTTGATTTTCAGACTTTTAACGTGGGTGACTACTACGGCGCGGTCGACCAAAAAATCGTGTCAGAAAACATCAGCAAGGTACTCTACCCCAATGATGAGCAGGTACAGGGCAAAGAGTTGCGCCTGATGCAGCAGTTCTTCTTCGTTTCCTGCGCGCTGCAAGACATGATTCGCATTCACCTGCGCAGCGGTCGCCGGTTAGACACGTTCCACGAAAAGTTTGCGGTGCAGCTCAATGACACTCATCCCGCTGTCGGGGTGGCTGAGCTAATGCGATTGCTCGTCGATGAGCATCATATGGCTTGGGACCCGGCCTGGGAGATTACTCGCCAAACCTTTGCCTTTACGAACCACACGCTGCTGCCCGAGGCCCTAGAAAAGTGGTCGGTCGATCTGTTTGGCCGCATTCTGCCGCGCCATTTGGAAATTGTTTAC
Organism: uncultured Halomicronema sp.; assembly: GCA_937899725.1. Classification (GTDB taxonomy): domain Bacteria; phylum Cyanobacteriota; class Cyanobacteriia; order Phormidesmidales; family Phormidesmidaceae; genus Halomicronema. Next base: position 8,925 of record CALCCA010000200.1, on the reverse strand, counting down.
GAAATCAACCGTCATTTCCTCGACCAGGTGCGGCTGCGGTTTATGGGCAATGAAGACCATCTCGCCAGCCTCTCGCTGATTGACGAAAGCGGCAGTCGCTCGGTGCGCATGGCTAACTTGGCCTGTGTCGGCAGCTATTCGATCAACGGGGTCGCCGCGCTGCACACGGAGCTGGTGAAGTCTACCATCCTGAAGGATTTCTACTTGCTCTCACCAGAGAAGTTCAATAACAAAACGAACGGCGTCACCCCCCGCCGCTGGATGGTGCAGAGCAATCCGCGCCTCGCCAATTTAATCTCGAGCAAAATTGGCAATAACTGGATCAAACATCTGGACGACCTGCGGGGCCTAGAAACGTTTGCTGATGATGGCGGCTGCCGTCATGAATGGCGGCAGATCAAGCTTTCCATCAAGCGTGATCTAGGCACTCACATTCGCCAGGCGACGGGCATCGTGGTGAATCCAGAATCAATGTTTGATGTGCAGGTCAAGCGGATTCATGAGTACAAGCGGCAGCACTTGAATGTCCTGCATATCATCACCCTTTATAACCGCATCAAGGCGAATCCCAACATCGACATCACGCCGCGCACCTTTATTTTCGGCGGCAAGGCGGCCCCCGGCTACGTGATGGCGAAGCTGATGATTAAGTTCATCACTTCAGTGGGCAGCGTGGTCAACAATGATCCCGATGTGCGAGATCGCCTCAAGGTGGTCTTTTTGCCTGACTACAACGTCACCTTTGGCCAGCGCGTATATCCGGCGGCCGAGCTGTCTGAGCAGATTTCGACAGCGGGCAAAGAGGCTTCCGGCACCGGCAACATGAAATTCTCGATGAATGGGGCACTGACCATTGGCACGCTCGATGGAGCCAACGTCGAGATTCGCGAAGAGGTGGGGGCCGAAAACTTCTTCCTCTTTGGTCTCAAAACAGAGGAAGTCGCGAACCTCAAAGCCCAAGGCTACAACCCCTACGATTACTACAGCAGCAATGAGTCTCTGAAGCAGGTGCTCGATTTGGTCGCGTCGGGATACTTCTCTCACGGCGATACGGAGTTGTTCAAGCCGCTGCTGGATAACCTGATGTATCAGGATCCCTTCCTGCTGCTGGCCGACTACCAGTCCTACATCGACTGTCAAGATCGGGTCAGCCAGGCCTATCAAGATCAGGATAACTGGACTCGTATGTCGATTTTGAATGCGGCGCGAACCGGTAAGTTTTCCAGCGATCGCTCTATCCGCGAATACTGCGAAGACATCTGGAAGGTCAAGCCCCTACCGGTCACGATAGATGACTACGACCAGGCGAAAGCCGGATTGAACCTGTAGACCCGGTCATCACACTCCCTCTGCCAGCGTCTCGGGGCGATCGCCCCGAGACGCTTTTTCATGTCTCCGAGTCTTGGCTCATACCAATTCTCTGAAACTGGGCTACAGATCTTCCTTTCGACTCCGCTCAAGGAACGTCGGCTGAGCGGAGTCGTTCGCATCGCGTCTCCCCGAGGGAGAAAGCCGACTTGTCTGTGTAGCTGTAATTCGTAGAACTGGTATCACCTGAGTGAACGGCAGTCACGGTGGCTGAATCGAACACCTTCACGGCAGCAAATAGGGCAGCCACTGATCGACCACTGTCGGGGAACCATACCAGGCAATCCCTGGCTTAGGCGAATGGTAGACCTGCTCCAGCACGATATTGTTCGCTTCTGCTAAGTGCGCCGCCGTAATGGGCGTAATACCGTCGCCCCAGCAGGCCCCAGCGCCCGCTGTCAGCTTGTAGCTGTTATAGGTAAACCAGGTGCGCCAGCGCTGCCCAAACACCGCTTTGCCCGCTACGCAGACATAGTTCACTTGAGATTGATAAGCGCCGGGATAGGTGTCATTCACAAAATCCAGGTTGAGGCGAGTCCAGCGCTCTTGGCTGATATGCGGCGTGCCCAATGTCAGCAGCGTGTTGACTCGCTTATGCCCCGACCAAACATTGGGTCGATCGCGATCTTTGGCATGCACGTCGTAGGGCCTGTCTCCCAAATAAATTCGCGCAATCCAGCCGCCCGCCGAATGGCCCACCAAATTGACGCGATCGCGACCCGTCACTTCCAGCGCTTGCTCAACGGTGTGGGCGATCGCCTGCAAAATCGGCTGCACCGAACGCCCGCCAAAGGTGGGCAACCAGCTGGCCTGGGTCAGCGGCACCGTTTTCGCCCAGACTCCCCGCCCCTGCAAGTCGGCCTCTAACCCTCGGTAGGGTCCAGCTCCTGCGAGATATCCCGGAATAATCACCGTCGGCAACGCCATGACTCACCCGCTCAAACACTCATGCTCCATTATCAATGGTGAACGCCTTGTCGCTAAATGTCGGATGGCAGATGCTATCCCCATTGCGATGCCGACGATAGAGACAGAAAGGCTGGCAGTTGCCGATGCTACGATAAAACCATGCAAACTATTCAGCCAGACATTGTAGTGACCGACCCCGATAGCGGGTATTTAATGGTCGTTGAGGTCAACCTCAGCGACTCTGATCACTGCGTCAATCAGGCGATCGCTCACATTAAGCGACTCATGACTGCTGTTGATTGTTCGATGGGGTTAGTGGTAGCTGGTGAGCGGTTAGTGCTTCTCCGTGACTCCTTGGAATTGGCCAATGGTGAGTCCATCAAGATGGTTGGTGAAGCAAAATTGCCCAATTCTTTGCTACCCCCAGCTGACGAACAATGGCGAGGTCACCCTCACCTTGAGTTCGAATCAAAAGTGCAAGGATGGCTGGAAAACTCGAAACTAACATCTAACGTAGACCAGCTCCCCGATGACTTGAAAGAGCTTTTTAGCGCATCTGTCATGAATTTATTGCGGCTTGGTGACATCAGGGCTGGCGGCCCTAGATGGAGAAAATTAGCGGGATGAAACCGCCTGTAGTTCTGGTGGAAACGAATTGGGTAGTTGACATTATTGCCCCTGCCCATCTGCAGAATCCCCAGGCCAAACAGTTGATGCAGCGCGCCCAGACCGGTGAGTTTCAGCTCTGTGTGCCGGCAATTTGTTTAGCTGAGGCGCGTGAAACAGTGCCTCGGCGGTTTACGCCTCGATCTCGTTCCGAAGACTTTCGCAAATTTGTCCGCTGGGCTCGCGATGAACGCCGGGTATCCGATACGGATACCCAGGTTGCCTTTCGTATATTCGACCAGTTTGATGGCTTAGTTGCCCACGAACTGACTAAAGTGCCCGCAAGACTGGAAACGTTGGTGCAAAATCCGCATCTTGACGTCTTTCCATTGTCGCAATCGATGTTAGAGCGGCAAGTATTAATCGGGGCCATGGAGCTTTCTCTCAAACCCTATGATTTGGCGATATTGGCAGCAATCCTAGTTAAGGCTGAAGTGTGTCAACAGGACGGTTATTCCTGGGTGGGCTTTTGTGAGTTAGATACTGATCTGCAACCTTGGGACAAATCTGGCAATCGAAAGCCCATTCTGAGCGAGCTCTATGACAATGCTCGCGTCTGGGTGTACCAGGATTTTTTGCTCGAAGATGTGAATGCGCTACCAGATTATTGGACAACGCCCCAACGATAGACACAACTGCATAGATAGCTAAACGGAAACAGGAAATTTAATCGAGTCCGGAAAGTGCTCTGTGGCGCTATTCAGGTGTTTGAGCAAAGTGGCTTTGGGCAGCGGCCCTTGAATGTGATCCCAAGGCAGTACTTGATTGGGCTCCCAATTTTCGTGCACATAAAACTCTAGCGGCGGCAATTGTCCCTTCAGTTCTTTAAACGCGCGCCTGTAGCTACCGAGGGAATCGCCAAACTCACGTGCCTGCAGCAGCAGCGGCGTCAAGCGGCGATCGCCCCGCGAAATCAATGCTTGAATGATCGACCAGTTATAGCTTTCGGGGCGAAAGTCGATGCCCTTGGGACGCAAGCGCTTTTGCAATAACTTCAGCCGTTTTTCAGCCTGACGATTGACGCCATACCACTGAAACGGCGTATGGGCTTTGGGCACAAACGTACTGCAGCCCAGCGTCAGACGGAGCCCCGGTGCCGCCTTTTTAAGCTGTAGCATCAGTTCGGCAGTGGTCTCGAGATCTGCCGGCATTTCCCCCGGAATGCCCGCCATACCATAGAGCTTTAGCGCACTCAGTCCGCCCGCTTTGGCATTCACGGCAGCGGCCAGAATGTCGTCGGTTTCGAGCTTTTTATTGACGATTTGGCGCACTCGCTCGGAGCCGCTTTCGATCGCGATCGTGATCGACTTGGTACCGTGACGTGTCAGCGTTTCTGTGAGCTTGGGCTTGACTGTATTGGTTCTCACCGAGGCCAGGCTCAGTCGCACGTCATCGAATTGCGACTGGTTGAGATAGTCCAACAGTTCGTCAAAGTCAGGATGCTGCGTGACAGAAGCCCCCAAAAGTCCGAGCCGGTTCGTCACGGCCACACCTTTTTCCACTGCGGGGATCAGGCCCCCGGCCACCGGTGCGGTGCGAAACGGCAGGGTGAGATAGCTGGCCAGACAAAAGCGACACATCTCTGGGCAGCTGCGCACCACTTCCACCATATAGATGTTTTCCCAAGCTGCCTGTGCCGTCACGACAGAAGAGGCCGATAGGGTGTTGCCGCGATAGGTTTGCTTTTGGAGCACGACAGGAATATCAGCATCAAGGGGCGAGACTGCGATCAAGGGGCCGGTGGCACTGACATAGGTCGGTTCGTAAAGTGAGGGCACGTAAAGGCCTGGCACTTGTGCCAGCTGTTTGAGTTGAGTGGCACGATCGCAATCTCGCACCGTTTGATAGGCATCAATAAAGGCATCCAGCACTACCTCGCCATCGCCCAATAGCAGCACGTCAAAAAATGCGGCAAATGGTTCGGGGTTGGCCGTCAACACGGGGCCGCCGCCAAACACTAGCGGATGCTCATTGCCGCGATCGGCGGCTTCAATCGGGATATCCAACGATTCCAACATCGACAAAATATTGGCGTAGTCGAGTTCCCAAGACATTGAGAAGCCCAGCAGCTCGATAGGGCTCGGCAACGCTTCGTGGATATCGGTAAACCAGCGCGAGACCGCTAGATCAGAACGCTGTGCCAGCATCGCCCAAATGACCTGATAGCCCAAGCTGGTGATGCCCACGCTGTACTCATTCGGAAAGGCGAACACTACCGGAGTTGCTGTGCTGATCGGGGTGGCAGGGGTGAATAGTAATCGTTCGGCATGAAAGGGCGCAGTCAAGGACGAGTATCTCCGTATTGGCAGGATTTCAGGGAAATTGGCGTGAGGCGCAGTCCTTTACAGCCTAGACCAATCTTCGGGAATCACGGACAAACTGAGTGCGCTCATCGACCTGGTATTTGCCCCACCGGCCAACGCGGTGAATTGCTGTCAATCAAGACACCCACGCTGATGCGATGAAATAGCGACGCAGCTGAACTGCAGGCCTCAGTCTGGCTGATCTGCGGACTTTACGGCTAAGGGCTAACTTCTAGCTCTGGTCAAATGCACGGTTCCACTTCATTGGTGCTTTAACTAACATGACAAGGTATATACGTATCTGTCTCTGAACGGGTTTACAGCGTCCGCACTGACTTCAGAGCTGGTGAATTTCACATTTTTTCACACTTTATCAATACTTCAGGGCTCTCTTGAGCATGTCTGAAAAGGTAATCCTCAACTTATGCAGCAGACCCCTAACAACGTGGTCGAACGACTACTTTTAGAAAAAACTGTGGTTGCATCTCGCGACGAACTCATTCGGCAATCGCTCACTGCAGAGCAGCACAAGTGTCTCTCTGCCGAGGCGCGTCAGTGGCTTAAGCAAGGCGCGGCCCAACAGCGTCAGGGCAATATGATGGCGGCCTTTGCCGACTTTCAAAAGGCTCTGCAGGCGTTTCAGACGCTGGCACAGGTGCGCTCTGAAGCCAAGGTGCTGTCGGTGATGGCGCACCTATGCTACAGCCTGGCGGATTATCTATGGGCGGTGGATTATGCCCGCCAGGGGCTGGAGCTGGCCCGTCGGCTATCCGATAAGACACTCTTGCACCAAGCGCTGAGCTGTTTGGGCAACAGCTATCGCCATCTCGGCGATTTAGAAAAAGCTCAGAACTGCATGTCTCAAAGTCTAAGCCTCGCCCAGGAAATGGGAGATGTTGAGGCCGAAATGCGCTCTTTGGGCAATCTGGCACTGATCCATCGCGTGTCTGGCGAGTCTGAAAAGGCCGTCGTACTTTACGAGCGCAGCTTGGAATTGGCCGAAACCCAAGACGACACAGCAACGCTAGAACACATCTTGAGAAACTTGGGCAACGCCTACCATGCGTTAGGGAACTCGCAAAAGACGATTGTTTACTATGATCGCCTGCTCCGACTCTGCCGCGATCGCATGGAAATCGCCGTGGTCAATAAAATCCTCCGCAATCTCCACAGTGCCTGCTATGCGATCGGCGATTACAGTCGAGCGGTTGTCTACCTACAAGAGCGGCTACAGCTCGTGCGGCGTCTACAAGACCTTAGGGGTGAAGCGCAAACCCTAGAAAGTCTGGCCATTAATTACGACATCCTCGGCGAAGTCAGCAAAGCGCTGCAGGCGCGAGAAGACCGCCTAAAAGCGACTATGAAACTGCAAGATCCGCAGCTACAGCGCCAAGCCCTATCGAGTCTTAAGGTGGCCTGCATCGCGCAAGGCGATTTTGAACGCGTCAAGCGCTATCTCGACTATCTGACGGAATCGATTTAGAAGATTTCCCAGTATCGATGGCCTGGCGTTGCTCGACCGATCGTTAATGACAGTCTCCCCAGCGAGATCGGGCTAAACGCCGCTCTGTTGAACGAGCCGGCATGATCTAATCGCGACTTGATAAACAGACGACAAATACTTCCCCTCGGCTTGTCAGCATTGTTCCGATAGCGGGAGTCCGATCACTGAGGACCCTAAGAATTGGCCTGCTCCAGCACTTGAGACCGATCGCTAAAGGGGGCGGAAACTGGGGCCACAGGAATCCGTAAATCTAGGCAAGGTCATTCAAAATTTGGGTAAACCTAATCGCTATCGACAGGGTGAACTTCTCAGCGCCACTGGGTATCCTCTGTTAGCATACGCTTGTCTAAAGGTTCATCGGTTGGCGCAATCTGACCTCAGACATCAAACGGCTAACAGTTGCATGTCTGCCGAGTCACCATGATGTGCCAGCGGGGTGTAAGCCCAATCAACAGACAAGAAGCCCCAGGCGTGCTGTCTTTAATTAAGCCAAGTCGTATTTTTAAGTTCAAAGAGGATGCCTTATGAAAGCCATGGTTCTGGCCGCTGGTAAGGGGACTCGGGTTCGGCCGATTACCTACACCATTCCGAAGCCGATGATCCCCATTCTGCAAAAACCCGTGATGGAGTTTTTGCTGGACTTACTCAAACATCATGGCTTTGACCAGATCATGGTAAATGTGAGTCACCTGGCCAATGAGATTGAGGGCTATTTTCGCGATGGTCAGCGCTTTGGTGTTGAGCTAGCCTATTCCTTTGAAGGCCGCATCGAAGATGGTCAGCTAGTCGGCGATGCCCTCGGGTCCGCTGGCGGCATGAAAAAAATTCAAGAATTTTCGCCATTCTTTGACGACACCTTTGTCGTGCTGTGTGGTGACGCCCTCATCGACCTTGATCTCACCGAAGCCGTTCGTCAACACAAAGCCAAAGGCGCGATCGCCACGGTGGTGATGAAATCTGTGCCCCTGAAGCAGGTACCCAGCTATGGCGTGGTGGTCACCGATGACGATGGGCGGATCAAATCTTTCCAAGAGAAACCCAAGGTCGAAGAGGCGCTGAGCACTGATATCAACACGGGCATCTATATTTTCGAGCCCGAGATTTTTAACTACATTCCTGCTGGCATGGAGTATGACATTGGGGGCGATTTGTTTCCGAAGCTGGTGGCGGCAGAGGCGCCGTTCTATGGCATCCGCATGGACTTCGAGTGGGTTGATATTGGTAAGGTGCCAGACTATTGGCAGGCGATTCAAGATGTCATGACCGGTCAAGTGAAGCTGGTTGACATCCCTGGCGAAGAGGTCAAACCCGGCATCTTTACTGGCTTAAACGTCAAGGTCAATTGGGACAAAGTGGATATTCAAGGGCCGGTGTATATCGGCGCGCGCGCCCACATTGAGGATGGAGCCAAAATCGTTGGCCCCACGATGATTGGGCCTAACTGCTTGATCTGCAGCAACGCCATTGTCGATCGCAGCGTCATTTTCGAATATTCGCGGATTGGCTCCGGCGTGCGCCTAGTCGATAAGCTCGTGTTTGGTCGCTACTGTGTAGACAAAACCGGGGCCTCGATTGACATGCAGCAGGCAGCACTGAACTGGCTGATCACTGACATTCGCCAAGCCGAATTGGCTAAACCGCCGATTGAGCATCATGAAATTGCTGAACTCATGGGCCAGCAGCTCTAGGGCCGTTCTGCGAGCGACTGAAAGCCTCTACTGCAGGCTTTCGATCCACACTTTCTCTGAATCTCTGAGGGGACGCGCGTGTCGTGTCCCCTTTTTATTGGCAGTTAGCAAAGATGTTGGAATACTACGAGCAACGTCATTCTGAGTACGAGACGATCTACGCCAAGGCCGAGCGTCAGAATGATCTCGCTTGGCTAGATCAGGAACTATCTCGCTTGATTGCCGGGCACCAAGTACTTGAAGTCGCCTGCGGTACTGGATATTGGACCCGCCGCATGGCAAAATCGGCTCAGTCGATCCGGGCTACGGATGCCTCGGTGCAGCTAGCCGCAAGTGCGGTTGAGAGCTGTTGTACTGGCAAGGTTCAGAGCGGCGTTCTGGATGCTTTGGCGCTGCCAGAAAGCACCGCTTTTGATTCCCTAGTTGAGCTTTGCGCGAATCAGGCTACCATTTAGAGCCATCGTAGAGGTTCATCTTATGGCTCGTC
>CALCCA010000199.1 GCA_937899725.1 uncultured Halomicronema sp. | reverse complement strand
TTATCTCAACCAGCAACTTGATTATTTTTCATCCCCCAGCGGATGACGTGCTCCCATTATGTTTGCCTACACAGCTTTTGGTTGGATGATTCACATCAGCGATTACTCCCCATCAGGCATCAAAAAAGACCGATGGGGGAACGTGAAAAAATTCCGCTAGCTTTTCAATGTGGCCCACCGTAAATCGACGCTGACCGTTGAGCACCGCAGACACAATTGATTCAGTTTTGAAGATAGGAACCAAATCTTTTTGCTTCAGATTGAACTCATCGATCAAGCCCTTGAGCAACTCTACCCCCCTCAAGTCTGGTATGGGGACGTGTCTTTCTTCGTATTCTTGAACCAGGATTCCTAACACATTGACGTAATCTCTCTGTTCAAGAGTCATCTTCTCAGCATCCAGCAGCGTATCGATCACAGCCTGAGTGGTCATCAAATCCTCATCGGACTTGATCGGGCGGGGTGGAAATTCTCGCAGAAGTTCGAGGTAACAGCTAGGGTCGGAGGTCAACATAATTCTTCACAGCTTGGCAATCGTTTTTGGATTTGTATTGAGTGGCAATCGGCCATCGGTCACTCATACCACTGGTCTTTTTTCCAACCTTCTTTGTCATAGTCTGCATGGGTCAGCACATGACGAATGAAAACTTTTTGATATCCGTAATCGATAAACATAATCAACCGATATTTGTTGCCGCCAATGTTGAAGACCGTAAAGTTTCCCACCGGATCAGCGGTCGCAAACACCTCGCGAACTTCTACCAAATTTTGCCAAGCTGCGGCAGTGGTCAGCTTGTACCAGAGCAGCAAACTTGTCTTTGCATCAGGATGCTTTCGCCAAAACTCGACCAATCGAGAGCGGGTAATCACATGCATAGAATTCTAAAGAAGCAAAATATCCCAACTACCATCAATCATCGATGTCCTGACTGACTATCGACATCGCAAGCAATCTACATATCTGCAGAGGATGGGCGTAGAACGAGAAACAGCTTCAGCGATCTTAGCAAATCGCGAACTCACTGACGAGCTTCCGCATCGCCCCCTACTATTTCCCCCACTGTTTAACCCTAAGTTAATCGGTGAACACGGTTTAATTGAGAGGCAAGCAAGAGGATTGGCAACATGGATCTGGCTCAGCTCAATCAAGACTATGGCCTTTCTGGCCAGGTAACGTTTGTGACCGGCAAGGGTGACTTTCCCTACATTGAAGTCGCCAACGATCAAGCAACGGCGCTGATTTCACTTTATGGCGGGCAGGTGCTGTCGTTTAAGCCTCAGGGCGTAGCTCAGGATTTGATGTTTGTGAGCGATCGCGCTTACTACAAAACCGGTAAGGCGATTAAAGGCGGCGCGCCGGTCTGCTGGCCTTGGTTCGGCCCCGATCCAGAGGGACAGGGTCGCCCCAGTCACGGGTTTGTGCGCAATCGACTATGGCAGGTCAAGAGCACCGAAGCGTTGCCGAACGGAGGCACTCAGGTCACCCTTGGCGTCAGTGATACCGAAGACACGCGCGAACTGTGGCCCTATGCTTTTGACTTGGCGATTGAGATTACCGTGGGCAGCACGCTCGACATCGCCCTAGTGAGCCGCAATACCGGCGATCGCCCCTTTGACATCACCCAAGCGCTGCATACCTATTTCACCGTGGGCGACATCACCCAAACCACCGTATTGGGGCTAGACGGCACCACCTATATCGATAAGGTGGATGGTCAACAGGTGAAGCCGCAGTCTGGCGCGGTGGCGATCGCGGGCGAAGTTGACCGCATCTATCAGGGGGTGCCCAGTGAACTCACTGTTGAAGATACCGGGCTCAACCGCCGTCTCAAAATTACGTCAACGGGCAACCAAACGGCGGTCGTGTGGAATCCCTGGTCAGAGATTGCAGCCAAGTCAGGAGATCTGGCCGATGATAGCTACACCGGCTTCATTTGCGTCGAAACGACCAATGCGGCGGACGACGTGGTCACGGTGGCGGTCAACGACAGTTATCGTCTAGCAGTAACCTACGCAATCGAATCCTGAGCCACAGTCAATGACAATCCAAGTCGCGATCGCCCGCTTGGATTAATCAAGTCTCCAGTTGCGAGTAAGGGGAGTCAACCACGCACAAATAACTGGAGCAGACTTCCTCAGCGGTCAGGCCCGTTATCCAAATAGCGAGGCAGGTCGTCAGTGATCGTGAGCCATGGCGCTTGATGCGCCGTCCAAATGTGATATTCGGGCACGATCGCGCTGTGCTGATCGAGCGTCGTCACCGTGATGTCCATTGCATGGCTGTCGGTGCGGGTAAAGGTGAGCTGCGTGCCACAGGTCGGGCAAAAGTGACGACGCCCCTGAGCCGAAGAGGCATACTCAGTCGGCGTGCCCTGGGTAAAAGCAAATCCTCGCTGGGGTACCGAAACCCAAGCCACGACAGGAGCGCCGCAGCTTTTTTGGCAGATCTTACAGTGGCAGTATCCCGCATCAATTAGCGGCTTGGTACTGCGATAGCGCACGGCGCCGCAGAGGCAGCCCCCGGTTAGCGTAGTCGTTAGCATGGGGGAGTTTTTGGTATCGCTTCATAGGTGCGGCGATCACCGACGCGATACATGCGTTTCCCTTGATGGGGATAGTCCACCACGTCATAATCCAAATCGATGCCCCCCATCAAATACACCAGGTCTTCCTCAAAGGGATTGTGCATGCTGTGGGCGAGGCTGTCGGGGCAAAAGCCCATGAAGTCACCAGCGGCGACCTCAAAGGTGTCGTCGCCAATGTGAGCAATGCCGCGACCCGAAAGAATGTAAATAAACTCTTCTTCACCGCGATGACGATGATATTCGGTGGAATCTTGCCCTGGCAACACCCGCACTAGATGCACACCCAGCTGCAGGCAGCCGGTGGCCGCTGCTAGCGATCGCGTATGGCGCACGGCATTGGCATTGAGCGGATGGCTAAAGATGTGCTCAGGCATGGCGGTGATCGCCGCTGCCGACAATAAGGGATGAAGAGACGTCATGAGGCTAATTCTCCCATCGGCAAGCCCACAGTGGGAAAGCAGTAGATGATCGTGCCGTCATCATCCACCTGAAACGTGGCGTCATATTCCACACTGCGATCGTTGAGGTAGGCTTTGGCCAAGTCGCCGTCAATTTGCGCAGCCATCGCTAAGCGCAGCGGCGTGACTTGACCACGCCCCGCTTTCACCAAGTCAAAAAAGACGGCCCGCAATTGCTGAGCCTGCTGGCGCTGCTGCTGTTGGCGATCGTGCCAAATCAGCCAGCTGCCGAGGGCGGTCGCGGGCAGTCCAAGCAGCAGGCCCGCCGTCATGGTTTCGCGCCGGTCGACCAAGCCAGGATGTTGATTCAGCCCCGTTTCGACCGTGCGGCCCAAACACCAAAAGCCCACTAGCAGCAAGAATCCGGCACCGCTGAGTTTCAAGAAGTGCATAGTCGCTGTCACCAAGTCAACGCCTAGCTTCAAATTTAGCGGCAATTACCCGTTTTGCTCACATTAATGGCAGAAAATCAGCGATCGCTCGCCTCATCGCGGTTCTACCGTCTGCCGCCAATCCGACTGGAGTTGAGTTGTCAGGTCTTGCGTGGTTGTCATCATCAGGGTGGGTAACGTGGCGGCAAGCGGTGCGGCGGCCGCCCCATCAGTCCCCGGCCATTGCACCCAAATACTGCCCGACGGCAATGCGGGAACGGTGCCACTCGGACTCAACCAAAGCAACGGCTGATCCGGCAGGCGTGTCGTCGGGGGAGCCGAAGCGGGCATGACCTCAGCCAGCGCCGATAAAACCGTATGGTGATTTTGCAGCAGGCCCGTTTGGGGCAACCACAGCACCACCGACAGCTGTCGCTGCAAGCTATAGACGTAGAGGCTAGCGGCAGCGATGACTGCCGCTTCAAAACTTTCGCCAGGCCAGTGGGCACTCGCATCGAGGCCGATGAGCACCTGGTTCTCAGCAGTTTGTTCCTCTAACTCCCGCACCCGCAGTTCGCCATAGCGGGCACTGGTACGCCAGTGAATCAGGCGAGTCGGGTCACCCCAGCGATAGGGCCGCACTGCGCGAGTCAGCCCCCCGCTGGACTGCTGCGATCGCCGGTCAGCTTCCCACCGCGTCCCGGTCGCGACGCCCATCTGATCAATTAAGGGGCAGTGCGATAGCGGCAAAATTCTCGGATAGACCGTGGCGTGAGCGGCCACCGCTTGAGGGCGCTGACACCAAAATAAGCCAAAGGGACCAGCGGTGCGCAGAGCCAACGTGGGCCAGTGATAAAGACCGCGACGGGTGGGATAGCAGGTGTACTCCCACTGGTGTTGCTGGTGAGGGGCAATCACCGCGATCGCCGTCTCGGGCCAGGAACCAAACGCTTCCGGCACCAGGTCTCTCACCTGCAGCAGGGTCTTTGGTCGAGCGGTCGCGTTATCGAGCGTGATGACGACCGAGAGCGCTTCGCCGACGCTAATCGGGCGGACTGGCTGCCGGTGAATCTGTAACCCCAGCAGGCTGCGCGGCGATGACCAAATATTAATCGCGGCGATCGCCAGCATCACCCCACTAATGGCGTACAGCCAGCCTGCCATACTGTTGATTGCCGCCCCAAAAAAGGCGATCGCCAACCCTAGCAGCACCCCCCCGGCATAGGCAGGCGCGACCCAGTGAGTTTCTAACCAGGTTGTGAACGATCGGCGGCGGGCCATGCGACTCTCCTCAAACTCTTTCCAAGATGACATACCCCATTCAATTCACTTCCATTGGCGAAGGCACGATAGGGAAATGCGGAATGCGGAATTCAGAATGCGAAACTCGGATCAAACCATCCTTAAACTCGACCTGCGTCACGGGATGGCATCATCAACGATAGCTGTCTGTTCTTAACACCATGCCAATTCATCAACTGCTAGCGCCCGAAGTCAAAGATCTGGGTGGCTTTATTGCTCGTCGTAGCTTACCCACCCCGGGCCTACAGATGGTCGGCCCCTTCATTTTCTTTGACCATTTAGGCCCCTCTGAACTGCCAGCCGGCCAAGGCATTGATGTGCGTCCTCACCCTCACATCAATTTGGCGACCGTGACCTACCTGTTTGACGGCGCGTTTATGCATCGCGATAGCCTGGGCACCGTGCAAGAAATTCGTCCTGGGGCGGTTAATTGGATGACTGCCGGTCAGGGCATTGTGCATTCTGAACGATCGCCGGAGCGCGATCGCGAGCAGGCGGCCAGCATCCACGGCATCCAAACCTGGGTCGCCCTGCCAGCGGAGCAGGAAGAAACGGCGCCCTGGTTTCACCACTACGCGGCGGATGAGATTCCCACCTGGCAAGAAAATGGCGTTTCAATCACGCTGATTGCCGGTCGATTGGGCGATCGCACCTCCCCCGTCAAAGCCCTCTCGCCGATTCTTTACTTAGACATCGTATTTGAGCAGGCCGGAGTCATCACTTTGCCCGCCGCCTACAGCGAGCAAGCCGTCTACAGCATCGATGCAGGCTTGACGGTTGACGGCACCGCCTTGCCCGCGCGACAGCTAGCAATTTTAGAGCCCGGCCAAACCGCCACCCTAGCCGCCTCATCAGGACGCTGCATGGTAATCGGGGGCGAGCCCTTGGGTCAGCGATTCAAATGGTGGAACTTTGTCTCTAGCCGCCAAGACCGCATTGAGCAGGCTAAAACCGACTGGCGCACCAACCGATTTGCCACCGTGCCGGATGAGGATGAGCGGATTCCCCTGCCGGAGCAAGTCACCGAGGCCAACCCCATGTAGAACCGGCGGAGCAGGACAAATCGAGAGCCAGCGCTAGCGTTTATTGACCGAGACACCAGCGATTGTTTCTGAGATGTCTGCCGCAGTGAGACTACGTAAAACAACCCCAGAGTGAGGGGGTAGTGCCCAAGATGTAATGATGGAGAAGTAGAGTTTCTTGCTATTTGTTTCC
>CALCCA010000198.1 GCA_937899725.1 uncultured Halomicronema sp. | reverse complement strand
AGTCGTTGACCAAGCCTTCATTGACTGACCAGATCTATCCGCGGATTGCTATAGCTTTGCAGGTAGTTCAAGCAAAGCTTCTGTGTTTCCTGTACCAGGCGTTGCCGGAATGCTGGCGGCTGCCCCGACGCGATCCAAATCAAGTTGCCGATCGCCTTCACGAGCACAAACGCGATCGCTTCACAATCTTCTGGACTAAAGGCACTATTCAGCTTGGGTAAGATCCCCGTCATCGTTTGAATCAACTGCTGATCGCCAGCTTCCTCGGTTTCCGGCATGGTGGTGGTAATTTCCACAAACACGGCACGATAGCCGGGGTTTTCTAGAAAGAACGTATCAACCCCCTCCACTAGTTGCCGGACATATTCCGACAAGGGAAGCACCAACATGGCCTCCGTGGCAAACACTTGCACCTGCTGATTGAGCAAATCGGAATAGCGCTCGGCCAAAGTCTGCAAAATTGCTTCTTTATCAGGAAAAAACTGATAAAGCGTCCCGATGGGCACTTCGGCAACTGCCGCAATCTCTTTGGTGGTGGCAGCGGCGTATCCCTGCTCGATAAAGATGGCTTCAGCCACATCCAAAATCCGATTGACTCGCTCTAAACTGTGAGCCTGCTTGGGTTGGCGCCACTTACGCGCGATCGCTGACGCCGCTTGTTTAACCATTTAGCCCACTTCCCTCTAACAAAACATGAGTAGTGCTCATACATTCTGCAACATGAGCTTCTCTCGCTTTTTCGTTTAGCGGGATATCGCAATGCCACATTCTGGGCAGCTCCATATGAGTCTATTGGGTCATCTGCGATTGACGTTTGAAAATCAACTCATGACTCGCCTGCGTACTGATCGCCATCAATCATTAGAGGCAATGGTCATCCCCAGCCACTATGGTTCGGGCTGCCAGAGTCTGCAGTTCCCAGCGATGCACCCACAACCCAATGGCCTGTATCGCCAACATCTATTGCCTCGCTGGAAAAGCACCTATTACCCGGTTGACAGCTACTTTACGTATCTCTTTGAAGAACGCAAAAGAGAATTGCTCCAAATTTTGGCCGACTTAGGGGCAACCAAAATCACTCTGCAGCCCTCTGAGCCGACCGATCTTGCCAATCATTCTCTCGCTGCGCAGGTGTGGAAATTCCCTGAAAAATCCTGGTCTAGTACTCGAGTCTTGAACCCGTCGCGATATGCATGGCTGACCTACGATCGACAACTACAATCCCTCGTTAACAACCGGCTCAGTCATGGTCTCAACCAAGCCCAATTTGAGATTACCCTCGACATTGATCAGATTTTGTCTAATCGATTTAGCGAAATTAAGACTTTCCGAAACCAAATGGAATCGCTGGATGTCGCCGAGTGCATCCCAGTTATGCAGTGAGTAATAATGCTTACTCTCGGATAATGGCCTGAGCAGGAAGCTTTAGTGAGTTCATCTCTTATCGGTTACCCCCATGGATGTCTCTAAGGAAGCCCGTCTTAAAGCCCTGACTGAGGAGATCGCAGCGTTGCTCTATGAGGAAACTGACCCCGAAGCAGTCAAGACGTTGGAAGGGATCGAGAAAGCGGTGCGTGGACACTTGCTAGAGCATGTGGGACCAGCCATCGGGAATTTTTTATCCGCACGAGCAGCGGCACCAGGGGTGGACGGCATCGCGCCCTCGCGAGCATCATCGGCCATGTCAGTATCAGTCAACGTCAAGGGGAACGTCTGGGGCTGAAAGCGCGTAGCCAATGGAGTCCGGACCTGGAGAAGTGCTGTCTGTTGGTGAGTGCCAACGAGTCTTACCAGCGTTCCGCAGAGGATATCGCCGTGCTGACGGGGGTGAGCATAATGCCTAGCAGCCCCCTTTGATGACCGGAGCACGACGAATTTTTGATTGGGCAAACAACCGAGCCACCTACTCCACACCCAGTTCTGGATTCACGACAATGCAAGGCTTCGTCATGATTTCATAGACCCGCATTTCCTTCGGGTAATAGCCAAAGGCTGCCACCTTGTAGATGATATCCGTCTCCGTCACCATGCCATAGAGATCCATTTCATGGCGGGGTTCGACAATCAGTACTCACAGCCCCTTGTCTTTCATCAGCTTGACAGCTTCAGCAACCGTCGCGGAGCCCTTAATGGTCACTACTTTTTTGGTCATGATCTGCTCTGCTTTCATCATGGTGGGTATCCTCCCTTTAGATTGACTGACAACAATTGGCTCGACTCGTCACGTGAGCAGGTATGTGGCGTATTAGAGGGAGCGCATGGCATGGCGACAAAGCTGAGGAATCTGTTTGGGTATCAGCCTGATGGCATCGGCCTCTCCCAGAGGTGAGCCATAACATCTTTTTTATCCACCCCTCTGCCCTGGCCTTCACCTGCTTTCTTCACTGCGCTGTCTCGAGCGCTTCAAGGACATTATGCTCAAGCCGTCTTCACGAGATCGTTAATCCTCATAAACGCGAGCTTCAGGGGCATCAGGATTCTCGTCGGTATATTTCTGAAAGGCAGATTTTCCAGCCTCGTTCTTACGCTGATGAGCCGCTGCCGCCTGGAGTTCTTCAACGGCATCCCAAGCCGCGGCACAGGCCGGGGCAGTATCGCCCTGCGCTTTGCAGATCGCCCGAGCTTCTTCTCGCGCCACTTCAATGCGATCTTCCAAAAACATTTGCTTCGGCTTTTCGACAAAATCGCTCTTGCGCAGAATATCGCTGATGGAGATGATGCCCAGGAGTTGACCTTGAATGACGGGAGCACGGCGAATCTTGGTTTGAGCAAATAGCCGGGCGACATACTCAACCCCCAGATCGGGATTCACCACGACACAGGGCTTGGTCATAATTTCGTAGACTCGTATCTGTTTTGGGTCATGCCCAAAGGCTGCCACTTTGTAGATAATGTCGGTTTCAGTCACCATGCCGTATGGATCAGCGGCGTGGCGGGGTTCCACAATCAAGGCACGGAGGCCTTTATCTTTCATCATGGCGACAGCATCAGCAACGGTAGCCGAGCCACGAATTGTGACCACTGCTTTGGTCATAATGTCGGAGGCTTTCATCATGGGGGTGACCTATTTGAATCTATTGACTAGGCGTAGGCAAAATCAGAACGAAACACTCTCAACCTGTTCCTATAATATGTCCGAGACGACTCTTACAGGGTCTCAATCACCCTTTTTATGCGAGGAGAGATTGATACTTGAGGCTTTCTCTAGTAAGAGATTTCCAGGCCGAAGGCAGACTCATCGAACTCAGTTGGCCAGGGGCATACGCCTCGATCACTCGGCCTGCCGGACAACCCATAATCATTAAATAGTCACAGGCTGTGCAGGCGGTTTGAACGATATAATCGCACCCTTTTGCCTGGCGATCGTTCAGCAGCTGACGCTCTGCAAAGTCACCACAATTGGGACATCGCACCCATTGAATTGTTGCCATCTAAAGAATCTCCGAAATCTCTGAGAAAAAGCATGAAAACCACTTTACAGATGGCGGCTAAAGCAGTTTATCTAGTGCTTCAGTAAAGGTTTCGTAGGGTTTAACTCCGACTAAAGTTTCTACTAATTCACCCTGCTTAAAAAACATGACTGCAGGAATGCTTGTGATACTAAATCGCTTGGCCACAGCATAGTTAGCATCTAGGTCTAGCTTAAAAACCTGCGCGCGATCGCCATAATCATTAGCCAGCTGATCGATCAAAGGGGCGACCAGCTTGCAGGGACCACACCAAGTTGCGGTGCAGTCCACAACTAACAAAGACTCATTCTCTAAAAGCGCATCAAACGTCGCTTCGTTTGCAATAAATGTAGCCGTGCTCATGACTGCGTCTCCAAAGTAGTGGTGTTACTAGTATCTACCGAGCCAAACGTGGCGCTGCTCAAGCCTTCAGATGTCATACAAGGCTGCTTCTTGGTGCGTTTGAATGGTGCAGTCAGACGTGGGGTAAGCCACACAAGTTAAGACAAAGCCTGCCGTCATCTGGTCATCATCCAAAAAAGATTGATCAGACTGATCCACCGTACCTGATACCAACTTGCCGGTGCAGGTAGAGCATGATCCAGCCCGACAAGACACGGGCAAATCAACATCTTGTTCTTCTGCAGCATCCACAATGTATTGGTCATCGGGAACATCGATGACGACATTCAGCCCTTCATCATTCATCAACGTGACTTTATACGTAGCCATAGGTTGCTCCTATTCAGAAAAATTTTCAAGTTGAACAGTACCGTCCGCTGCCAACAGGTCTTAGCCGACGCATCTAGCAGATTTCTAAACTCGTGCTAGTTGGCTTGATTGATTGACTAGTAGCGATGCTTGTAACGTCTGCGTCACGGCATCCGCCGGATGATTGCCATCAATGGTGATGAGACACTCACGTTTCTTGTAAAAGTCAATCAAGGGCAGAGTATCGGTCTGATAAACCTCCAGGCGGCGACGAACGGTCGCTGCAGTATCGTCTTGACGCCCTCTAGCGAGCATCCGGGCCACCAGATTTTCCGTAGACACCTCAAAGTAAAGGGTCTGAGGATGCGGTTGCCGAAAGCGGGTGAGCAATTCATCCAGTGCTTGCGCCTGCGCTAACGTGCGGGGGAATCCATCCAAAATCCACCCCCGCTTCATATCTGGCTCACCAAAGCGCTCACGGATGAGCGCCATGATGAGCAGGTCGGGAACGAGTTCACCGGCTTCAACATGGGTGTGCGCTTGAATACCCAAAGAAGTCTTACCTGCGATCGCCGCTCGCAAAATATCACCCGTAGAAATGTGGGGCACTTGCCAGCGATCGGCCAAAATACTTGCTTGCGTTCCTTTACCTGCGCCGGGAGGGCCGAGAAAGATAAATTGCATGGGACCTATAGTTAGATTGAATTAGCTAGATTGAATTCAGAGATTGATAAGCTGAAGAGCAAAGTCATTAAGTTGCGACTAGCAATGAGCGCTGAACACCTCAGAAATCACGAAATTTGGGAAAGACTTGAGCAAGGGCGGCAATCTAAAGCCAGTAGCGGTGGCTACGCAGGCTACGGGTCTCCGGCCTTTGGCCAACGAGCCGTCAATGGTGAACTGATCAATGACCCCGCAGAATGTGAAATCATTGAGCTAATTCGCCGCCATCACAAGTCCGGCAAGTCTTTGCAGAAAATCGCCGATTGGCTCAATCAGCAGGGCTACACCACCAAGCGTGGGCAGGCTTGGCAGCGCATCTCTGTCAAGCGAGTGTTAGACCGACTTTATGGCCTCCCACCGAGAACCCGAGGCGTTAATCCTCAGAAACCATGACGGCTGCCAGTAGCGCCCTCGACCTTGGCCATGCCGCTACTGACAACCTCAACAGCGCAAAAGCCAGACCTAGAGAGATCATACACACTTTTCATTGTTACACCCCTGGAGTATATACCAAAATCCAGCTTAAATATCCTCCCAGCATTTTTTCTGGGAGTTGAAACGTTACATCCCTGTTTTGGGTCTCGGCGGGCTCATGTTTGAAGTCGTTCACATAGAGTATGAAGAGGCAGGTTCTGCTCGACAGTTGATTGCCTTTGGCAGCCTGACCACACAATTTGCTCGGTAACACTTATGCCCTTTGACGCAGCCAGTTCTTGGGTGCCTCGCCTCGAAGACGCGATCGAGCGCCAACCCCTGATGGTTTCACCCGACACGTCACTGGTTGAGGCGATCGCGCTGATCAGTCAAGCGCATCACCAAACATGTCGATTAACCAAAGAGGCTACGTCCGTAGATCGGCCAGCCCTCACGGGACGAGCGAGTTGTGTACTCATCACTCAAGGCCGCACAGTGCTGGGCATCTTGACGGAGCGGGATGTCGTGCGGCTGACCGCTCAAGCCCTTGATCTACGCACGACAACGGTGGCCGAGGTGATGGCCCATCCCGTGGTTACCTTGCCTGAGCATTCAGTGCAAGATATTTTCGCCGCCCTATTTTTGTTTCGTCGCTATCGCATTCGTCATGTGCCGGTCGTTGACGAACAACAACAGTTAGTGGGCATTATTTCCCACGAAAGCATTCGTCAGGTGTTGCGCCCCGCTAATTTGCTGCGATTTCGTCGGGTTTCTGATGTCATGTCGGTCACTGTGATTCGGGCGCCGCTCACGGCCAGGGTGCTGCAATTAGCTCAGTTGATGGCCACGCACCGCGTCAGTTGTATCGTGATTACGCAGCTCGACGCCAATCAGATTGAACAGCCTGTCGGCATCGTTACAGAGCGCGATATCGTGCAGTTTCAGGCGTTGCAAATCGACTTTGCTCAGACAGCAGCGCAAACTGTGATGAGCAGCCCGTTGTTTCTCCTCAGTCCTCAAGATTCTCTGTGGACAGCCCACCAAGAAATGCAAACGCGCAAAGTTGGACGTTTGGTTGTGTCCTGGAACTGGGGGCAAGGCTTAGGAATTGTGACTCAAACCAGCTTACTCCGCGTGTTTGACCCGATGGAAATGTATGGAGTCATTGAAAATTTACAGCAGACTATTCACCAAATGGAGGCACAACAAGCAAATTCACCCTCCCCCACATCTTCTCAGCGTCTCAATACCCAAAATGTCGATTTAACGAATACGGCTTCACCCTCTGCACTAGACTCCACCGTTGCCTCAGAGGCTAATGTCGACAATTCTGAGAGATTTGCCGCTTCCTTAGACTATCTTTATGGCCATCTCAAGCAAATAGTTGATGCTCCGAATCTATCTCTGAAGCAGCAGCAAATACAGCTCAAATCATTGCTGGCGAAATTGAAACAACTATCAATTGAATTCGATTTGGCAACCAAACACTCTTAAACACCCGCCAGCAGCACGTCAAGTCTCAGGTCCTGTTGATATCTCACGTGCCCAATCGTCCCTGTGTCCCCGTCCCGGCCAGCAAGAGTGCTCTATCAATGCCATCAGATCGGGCTTCGTTGGTAATCGGGCAACTTTGTCAACAATCGGGCCAGCCCGCCTGTGGCACCATGAGAATCGCCAAAAGATGTCGGCAGCTACATAGACAAAAACCATAAAAAACAGTAGACATACTGAATTTATAGGTAGATACCTCTCTTTAAATCAATACCTAAGATTATCTGAGTCGGGGCTTAAATTATCTTCGGGTACATCATCACCGCGCGTCACGACTCCAGCCAACGCTGACAGTGCGTTGGGCGACCGTCACCACCCGCCCCGCAGAATTTTCGAATGACCACACCCTATTGATCTTTCAATGGTTAGCTGAATTTAGATAAAAACGTGCATCATTTGAGCCAAATCAACTCCCATAGAAATACTGAATGACTCTAATTGATGAACGGGTAATATAAATATGTAGTTGTGTTAACCGTTTTTCAGACGGCTGCACTTTAACGGCCCCAGACTACTGCTGATTTCAGAAGTAAACAAACCAGCCCCATTTTCTTGAATACTTTTGAATTTCAGATAATCAGCCCACAGTACTCATGCCAAAGGGAAAATTACAAGGTGCAATCTATGATTTTTATGACTCAAATCGGCAATAGCTCGCTGCACTGGCGATCGTAAATCGCTTCTAGCGCGATCGCTCATTCACCGATTGTTCTAAACAACTTTATCTCATTCAACCTTCTGAACACCCGTTGTTCGGAACAAATTCGTATGTCTGTCATGCGCGCTTTCTAAAGCTCTGATGCGTCGGAGCTTGCTTGCGCCCTGTTAGCCGTGCCTGCTTTCTCTTGTCTTTAATACATCACTGAACTTTTCGAGTTTAGTTTTTTTATCTCAGTTCTGAATCGTCCTAGCAACTTAATTGGTAACCGTCATGTCGCAATACGCACTCTCTACAGGTATGAAAATCCTATTTGTTGACAGCTCAATCAGCGGCCATCAAAATCTGCTTGCAGGCCTCAGATCTGAGTATCAATGGCACCTGATCGACGCTGCGCATGA
Source organism: uncultured Halomicronema sp. (assembly GCA_937899725.1). GTDB lineage: Bacteria > Cyanobacteriota > Cyanobacteriia > Phormidesmidales > Phormidesmidaceae > Halomicronema. Next base: position 9,911 of record CALCCA010000198.1, on the reverse strand, counting down.
CGGCATTGAGCACATCACCCAGACGCTTAACCAGCACTATCCCACCGATCGCATTCAAGAAATCCACATTCTCACCCACGGCTCGCCTGGATGCCTGCAGCTGGGCCACGCTCAACTTAATTTAAGGAATCTCGATACCCACAGCCAGAGTCTCAAGCAGTGGTTCGCCACCGCCGGATCAGCCTTAGCGCCTCAACTCGTGCTTTATGGCTGCAACGTCGCCGCCGGTGATGCCGGAGCCGAATTTATTGAGCAGCTGCACCACCTCACTGGGGCTGAAATTGCCGCTTCTACCACGCTGGTTGGTAGCGCCGCACTGGGGGGCAATTGGGATTTAGATTACTCAACGGGTCGCGCTGCCGCTGGTATGCCGATCCGTTCTGATGTCCTCGCGGCCTATGCGGGTGTGTTGACCAGCCCACCCACCATTGCCGATGCGGCGACGGCCGATCGCGCCACTGCCGAAGAAACGGCTCTAGCCATTACGGGCATCACAATTGATGATCCCGAAACCACTGAAACTCAAACCGTTACACTGGCTGTCGGTCAAGGAACCCTCAAGCTCGCCTCGACTGCGAACCTAACCGGCTTAACGGGGGATGAGACCGGCACGGTTAGCTTCTCTGGGACGCTGACGGATATCAACGCCGCCATCGATGGCATGACTTACACTCCCGCTGCCGAGTTCAGTGGTGAAGATAGCTTGAGCATTACGGTCAACGATGGCGATCAAAGCGCCACTAGCGCCATTGTTCTGGGGGTCACGCCAGATAACGATACACCCGCGATCGCCCCCACGAGTTTGAGCGTGCTTGAAGGCAACAGCGGTGCCTTTGCCGCCGTCAACTTTGGCATCGAGGATGTGGACAACGAAGACGTCCAGATCATTGTCAAAATTGCCAGCTTGCCTGGCAAAGGCACCTTAAAGTTTGACGGCAATTTCCTCGTTCCCGGATCGACGTTTTCCTACGACCAGATCGACAAGCTGGAATATTTTCACGACGGGACGCAAACCACGACAACGGGAGGCACCGCCGATAGCTTTACCGTCACAGTTGACGATGGCGCGGGCGGCACCATTGCCGAAACCACCATTCCCATTGCGATTGCGCCGGTCAACCAGTTGCCGACAGCCACAGGCAAAAACACCCTGTTTGAAGGTCAAGAAGATTATGCCGTCACGATTACGGTCGCTGACCCCGATCAAACCGCCGCCGACTATACGATTGAGCTGGCATCGCTGCCCACTGATGGCGTCTTAAAGTTCGACGGTAACGCTGTCACTAAAGGGCAAACCTTCAGTTCTGCCGATCTGACGAAGTTTACCTACAGCCACGACGGCAATGATCAGGGGTTTGGCAACCCGCCCCCCGACAGCTTTGACATTATCGTGACTGACGACGGTGGCGGTACGGGTACGCCAGGGTCTACGACCGCAACGATTGACCTCAACATCAAGCCCAACAACGATGATCCGGTCTTGGTCAACAACAACGGCCTCAGCCTTAACACTACGTCTGACGGACTGACCAAAGTTATTACTGCGGCTGACCTGAGCGTAAGTGACCCTGACTCCGCGACGACGCAGCTGACCTATACTCTCACGACTGCTCCCGATCCGACCCTGGGCAAGCTGGAAGTCTTTAACGGTAGCGTTTGGCAGGGCATTGGCGCCGGTGTTGGTTTCACCCAAGATGATCTCAATAGCAATCGCGTCCGCTATAAGTTTCACAAAGATTCGACTGGGGATGAAAGCTTTACCGATAGTTTCCAGTTTCAGGTGCGCGATAGTGAAATTCGCGAATACCCGTCTGAGCGAGAAGGTGGCATCTGGAACGCGGATGGGTCGGCCTTAGAAACGTTGACCTTTACTATCAGCACGGTTGTACCTCCTACGGGTGGTGGTGGCGCTGGGGGCACGCAAAATCCTGAAGTCACTGCAAACACCCCACCCGTCACCGATATCAACGTGGGCATCGCTAACGTTAATGAAGGCAGCGTCACGACCATCGACGCCACGCTGCTGCGTTCAACTGATACCGACAACCTGCCTAGTGAAATTGTCTATCGCCTTACCAGTTTGCCGACTAGCGGCAGCGTCGAGCTGGATGGCAAAGCCTTGGGCCTGTTTGGGTCTTTTACCCAAGCTGATATTGACAACAAATTGGTGACCTTCGACCACGCGGGCAATGAAGACTTTATTGACAACTTCCGCTTTACGGTGAGCGACGGCACCAACGTCACCTTTGAAGAGACCTTCACGATTGATGTCACACCGATCAATGATGTCCCAGAGATCGCCGCTAAAGGCTCCCCTTTCCTCAAAGAAGGTGACACCCTCATCATTGATGAAACTTACATCTCTCTCGGAGATGTTGATGGCTCCGGCGAAAAGAAAAATGCAACAGAATTCTCGACGGTCAACGACCTGACCTTTAAGGTCACAGACACACCTGACAATGGCACGCTGCAAGTTGATCAAGGTAGCGGCTTTGTGGATGTCACCACCAGCACAATCATTACCCAAGCGGAGTTAAACGGCGACAAGCTGCGCTACGTCCACGGGGGCGAAGAGCAATTTGCCGATAGCTTTGTGGTGCAGGCAAATGACAACACGACAGCAGCCAACAACCTCAGTAACCCAGCCACGATCAATCTGACGATCGCCTCGCTCAATGACGATCCGTCTTTTGACTCAAAACAATCGCTGACCGTGGCTGAGGCCGGTACCGGTACCATCGGGGGCACAGATGCTAAGACCGACGGCAACCCCTACCTTCTCTATACTGACCCGGATAACAGCACCATTCAGCGGCAGTATCGCATTACCGATGCCACCGACTTTGGCACCCTGTTTTTGAATGGTGCAGCGCTGTCAGTGGGCAGTGTCTTTACGCAGGCTGATTTGGATGCTGGCGATCGCATCACCTATACCCACGACGGGTCTGAAGATCACCTTGATGGCTTTAGCTTCACCGTCAGTGACGGCGGTGGCGCAGCGGTACCCGGTTCTTATGTGATCAACATTGATCCGGCTAACAGTACTCCCGAGCTAAAGGTGCCTGACGCTCAGGTTTTTGACACCGATACACCGCTGACCTTTAGCGCCGGTAATAGCAACCGCATCACTGTTGACGACATCGATTTAGAGACGCTGACGACGCCAGGTGAAACAGATGTTTTGCGGGTCACGGTTGACTTGCAGGCGGGCGGAGCCACCTATGCCAACAGCACGCTGACCTTGGGGTCGACGACTGACTTGATGGTTACCGGCAACAACGGCGTGCAAGGTGGCACCGTCACCTTTGAAGGCACTAAAGCCGCTGTGCAGGCAGCCCTTGACGACTTGCAGGTGCAAGTTCCCACTGATGAAGACCGCGAACTGTCACTAGTCGTCACAGTCAATGACTTGAACAACGGGGGGCCTGACCCTGACCCGGCTCCAGCCGGTTACACCACCACGGTCACCGAGACGATCGCGCTTTTCACCAGTAACGACAACGACGCTCCTGAGATTGCCGCCCCCAACGCCGTCACAGTCACCGAAGACATTGCCTTCGGGTTTGCCGGTGGCGACACCATCAAAATTACTGACGTTGACACCTTTAACTCAACTACCAACACGGTCACCCTAGCCGTTACCGAGGGCACGGTCACCGTTGGCAATCCGGGTCTGATTACCGGCGGTGCGAACGGCAGCAGCACAGTCACACTGACCGGTAGTTTAGATGACATCAACGCCGCGATCGCCAGTCTGTCTTACCAAGGCGACAAAAACTTCAACGGCAGCGATACCCTCACCATCACCGCCAATGATCAGGGCAACACGGGCTTAAACAGCGGTGCCAGCGACCCTCAAGAGGTGATTCAAACCGTTGCGATTACCCTCGAACCGGCTAACGATGCGCCTACGCTAGAGGCCCCTGACGCCATTCAAACGATTACCGAAACGAGTCCTAAAGTCTTTAGTACCGGCAACAAAAACGCCATCACCATTGATGACCTTGCCGACGCGCCGCCCTTTGGTACCGATAACTTCACGGTTACCCTCAGTGCGACTGACATTGCCGACAACAAAGCCTATGGCACGTTAACCGCCACCACTGGCACCGGGGCCTCGATTACCGGTCAGGGCAGCGATACTCTTACGCTCTCGGGCACCAAGACCCAAATTAACGACGCGCTAAACGGCCTGAGCTACACGCCCGACAGCTACAACTCAGAAGTCACCGTCAACTTAACTGTGGAAGTTGATGACAAAGCGAATGGTGGCCCCGGTGCGCTGACGGCGACCGACGATATCACCCTTCAGGTCAGCAGCATCAACGATGCGCCGGTGTTGACGAACCCCAACGCTGTTGTAGCCACTGAAGATCAGGTCTTCAGCTTTACTGGCACGGATAAGCTCTTCATCGACGACCCAGATGACTTTGGGAATCCCCTGACCGTCACCCTGTCAGTCGGGGACGGTGAGTTGACCCTCGGTACCACCGATGGTCTGACCTTCGACGCGGGCAGCAACGACAGCGGGTCGATGACCATTACCGGCACCGAAGCCGACCTCAACGCGGCCCTCGCCACCCTGACCTATCAAGGAGATCTGAACTTCAACGGCGCAGATGCCTTGAGCTTCAAGGTCGACGACTTAGGTAATACCGGCTCTGGCCCTGCAGGCATCGTCAATGACACCATCAACATCACCGTCGATCCGGTCAACGACGCCCCTACCCGCAATGGCGGTCGACGGGTGGAATTTGACACGAATGAAGATGACGCACCGGCGGGCACGACCGTCGAAGACTTGTTCTTGAGCAAGTTTGTGGATGTCGCTGATGAGGTGACTGGCGGCTCAACCGCCAATGATTTCGCCGGAATTGCGATTTATGAAAACAACGCCAACCTGACAGACCAAGGTAAATGGCAGTGGTCAAGTGACGGCACTACTTGGAACGACGTGGCCACCAATGTGTCTAACACCGCAGCGGTGGTCTTGCCCCCCACAGCCAAACTCCGCTTCTTGGCGAATGCTGACTTTAACGGTCAGCCCGGCGACCTAAGACTGCGGTTAATCGACAGTTCCCAAGGTACAGTCACCGCTGGCGCTGTGACCGATGTGAGCACCAACGGCGGCATCACGCAGTACAGCAACAACGATAACGATCTCAGATTACGCACTGATGTTATCGCCATCAACGATGCGCCGATCGCGACGGGTGCCTCGACGCTGACAGCAGTGGATGAAGATGCAACGAATCCCCCTGGGGAAACAGTCACTAACCTATTCACTGACCGCTTTAACGATGGCACTGATGAGGTGTCCGGCGGCTCTTCTGCTAACGATTTGGCCGGAGTCGCCGTGGTGGGCAACGCCGCCACCACTGAAGGCACCTGGGAATATTTTGACGGTGCAACTTGGCAAGCTGTGGGCAATCCCAGTGACACCAACGCTCTGTTGGTAGGGGCGACTGATCGATTCCGGTTTGTGCCCAGTGCCGATTACAACGGTCCCGTACCGGCTCTCACCGTTCACCTGATCGACGATTCGGCGGGTGCAGTCACCACGGGCAACACCGTTGACTTGAGTGGGGGCGGCGCGATCGGAGCCACTACGCCTTACAGCAGTGCCACGGTGCCCCTCACGAGTCAGATCAACCCCGTCAACGATGCGCCCGGTTTGAATGCTCTGGGTGGCACGGTTGACTTTACTGAAAACGAAACCCCCGTGGTGCTCGATGGCGATGCCTCGGTCAACGACCTAGAGCTGGACGCGATCGATGACTGGAATGGGGCGACCTTGACCCTCGAACGTGACGCGGGTGCTAACAACGAAGATGTGTTTGGCAACAGCGGCACTTTAGGTGCACTGACCGAAGGTAATACAGTCACTGTGGATGGCACAGCGATCGCTACTGTCACTACCAACAGCGATGGCACCCTCACCCTCACCTTCAATAACAACGCCACAAGTGCTCTCGTCACTGAGGCGCTGCAACAAATCACCTACAGCAACACCAGTGAAGATCCCCCAGCCTCAGTCAATATTGAATACACGCTGAACGATGGCAACACAGGTGCTCAAGGCAGCGGTGGGGCATTAACCGCGATCGGCAGCATCACCGTCGATATTGAAGCGATCAACGATGCGCCCGTGGCCACCGATGATGGCCCGGTAGATGTCACCGAAGATACCGAAGTCACTGGCAGCGTCATCACGGGCCTTGGCGAGGACACGGACGTCGATAGCGACAATTTGACGGTACAGTCCGCCACGGTGGATATCAATGGCGACGGCAACCAGCAAAACTTGCCCATCGGCACCGCGACTAACCTGACAGACAACAACGGTGTCCCCATTGGCACCCTGACGCTGAATCAAGATGGCACCTTCACCTTTGACCCCGCCGATAACTATGTCGGCCCGGTTCCCGCTGTGAGCTACACCATCACCGATGGTGAACTGACCGATGAGGCCGTGCTCTCCTTCAAAAATGTCACACCGGTCAACGATGCGCCAGTGGCCACCAACGATGGCCCGGTCGATGTGACCGAAGATACGCCGGTGAACGGCAGCGTCATTACCGGTCTAGGTGACGACACCGATGTCGATGGCGACAATCTGACAGTTGAGTCGGCCACGGTCGATATCAATGGCGACGGCAACCAACAGCCGCTCACCATCGGTGCCGCAACTGACCTGACAGACAACAACGGTGACCCCATTGGCACCTTGACGCTGAATACAGACGGCACCTTCTCCTTTGACCCCGCCGACAACTACGTCGGGCCAATCCCATCGGTGACCTACACCATCACCGATGGTGAACTGACCGATGAGGCCGTGCTCTCCTTCAAAAATGTCACACCGGTCAACGATGCGCCAGTGGCCACCAACGATGGCCCGGTCGATGTGACCGAAGATACGCCGGTGAACGGCAGCGTCATTACCGGTCTAGGTGACGACACCGATGTCGATGGCGACAATCTGACAGTTGAGTCGGCCACGGTCGATATCAATGGCGACGGCAACCAACAGCCGCTCACCATCGGTGCCGCAACTGACCTGACAGACAACAACGGTGACCCCATTGGCACCTTGACGCTGAATACAGACGGCACCTTCTCCTTTGACCCCGCCGACAACTACGTCGGGCCAATCCCATCGGTGACCTACACCATCACCGATGGTGAACTGACCGATGAGGCCGTGCTCTCCTTCAAAAATGTCACACCGGTGAACGATGCACCCGAGGCCACCAACGATGGCCCCGTCACAGTCACCGAAGATACCGAAGCTACCGGCAGCGTCATTACTGGACTCGGCGATGACACCGACGTCGATGGCGACAATTTGACGGTTGAGTCAGCCATGGTCGATATCAATGGCGACGGCAATCAGCAGCCGCTAACGATTGGGTCGCCCACTGCTCTGACGAACAACAACGGTGACCCTATTGGCACCCTGACGCTGAATACAGACGGCACCTTCTCCTTTGACCCCGCCGACAACTATATCGGCCCGGTGCCACAGGTAAACTACACCATCACCGATGGCGTCGAAACCGATGACGCCGTGCTTACCTTCAGCAACGTCACGCCGGTCAACGATGCGCCAGTGGCGGTGGATGATGGCCCGGTCGATGTCACCGAAGATACCGAAGCCACTGGCAGCGTCATCACCGGCCTGGGGAATGATACCGATATCGATGGCGACACCCTCACCGTGATTGCAGCAACAGTAGACATCAATGGCGATGGCTCTCAGCAACCATTGACCATTAATACCTCGACCACGCTGACCAACGGCGGTCAGATCATCGGGGCGCTTCAGCTCAACGCAGACGGCACCTTCTCCTTTACACCCGCGCCGAACTACACCGGCCCAATACCAGCGGTGACCTACACCATCTCTGATGGCGAACTAACCGACGACGCTGTGCTCACCTTCAAAAATGTCAGCCCCGTCCCAGATGCCCCCGTGGCAGTGGACGATGGCCCTGTGACCGTCACTGAAGACACCCCCGTGAATGGTAGCGTCATTACCGGTCTGGGCGATGATACTGATGTCGATGGGGACACCCTGACAGTCGAATCCGCAACGGTAGATATCAACGGTGATGGCAGCCAACAGACTCTGACAATTGGCACGCCGACTGACCTGACCGACAGCAACGGTGACCTCATTGGCACCCTGACGCTGAATGCCAACGGCACCTTCACTTTTGACCCTGCCGACAACTACACCGGCCCGGTGCCAGAGGTGAACTACACCATCACTGATGGCGCACTCACTGACACAGCGGTACTGCGGTTTAGAGATGTCAGCCCCATCAACGATGCGCCGGTAGCGGAGGATGACGGGCCGGTAGCGGTGACCGAAGATACGCCAGTGAACGGTAGCGTTATTTCGGGGTTAGGCGATGACACCGATGTAGAAAACGACCCCCTCACGGTGACGGCGGCCACCGTCGATATCAATGGTGATGGCTCACAGCAATCGCTCACCATTGGTACGCCGACGACTCTGCTCGACAATAGCGGCAATCCAATTGGTAAGCTCCAGCTCAACGGCGACGGCACCTTTACCTTTACCCCCGCCGCCAACTATACGGGGCCGGTACCCCAAGTCACTTACACCCTCTCTGATGGCACCGACACCGACGACGCCGTGCTCACCTTCCAAGATGTGAGTCCGGTCAACGATGCGCCCGTGGCGATTAATGATGGGCCAGTGACGATTCCCGAAGACACCACTGTGAACGGCAGTGTCATTAACGGTCTGGGCGATGACACCGATGTCGATGGCGATACGCTCACGGTGACAGAGGCCACCGTCGATATCGATGGCGATGGCATCCAAGACACCCTGACCCTGGGCACGCCCACTGCCCTTACCGACAACGGCGGCAATCCGATCGGGACCCTGCAACTCAATGGAGATGGCACCTTTAGCTTTACCCCAGCCCCGGACTATACGGGCGCTGAGCCCCCCGTGACCTACACCATCTCTGATGGTCAACTGACGGATACCGCTATCCTCACCTTTAAAGATGTCGATGCGATCAACGATGCGCCAGTGGCGACGGATGATGGCCCAGTCGCGGTGACCGAAGATACGCCAGTGAACGGTAGCGTCATTACGGGGTTGGGCGATGACACCGATCTAGAAAACGATCCCCTCACGGTGACAGCGGCCACCGTGGACATCAATGGCGATGGGTCTCAACAGACCTTGCCCATTGGTACCCCAACGACTTTGACTAACAACGGCGTGATCATCGGGACCCTGCAGCTGAATGAAGATGGCACCTTTACGTTTACCCCAGTGGTGAACTATACGGGGCCAGTACCGGCAGTGACTTACACCATCTCTGATGGCAACGATACCGATGATGCTGTGCTCACCTTCCAAGATGTGAGTCCGGTCAACGATGCTCCAGTGGCAGTCAACGATGGCCCCGTCACAGTCACCGAAGATACTGAGGCCACCGGCAGCGTCATCACGGGCCTGGGCGATGATACCGACGTGGATGGCGATACTTTGACAGTGCAATCAGCCACCGTCGATATCAATGGCGATGGCAATCAGCAGCCCCTCACCATCGGCTCCCCCACGGCCCTGACAGACAACAACGGCGACCCCATTGGCACCCTGACCCTCGATCAGGATGGCACTTTCGCCTTTACCCCCGCGCCGAACTACACTGGCGCTATTCCAGCGGTGAACTACACCATCACCGATGGTCAACTGACTGACGACGCGGTGCTCACCTTCAGCAATGTAAATGCCGTTAACGACGCCCCCGTCGCGACCGACGATGGCCCAGTAGACGTGATCGAAGATACGCCGGTAAACGGTAGCGTCATCACGGGCTTGGGCGATGATACTGATGTCGATGGCGATACTCTGACCG
>CALCCA010000197.1 GCA_937899725.1 uncultured Halomicronema sp. | reverse complement strand
TCAGGTCGGCAAAGCTCTCTAAATGGCAGAAAACTTTATTTCCAAGGTACTTAGGGAGTTGCTTGAAAATAACGTCCCGATCGTAGGGGCTTGGCACTGCCAAACCCCTACAGAAAACGTTTCCATAAATGGGATGTTATTTAAGCGCATATCCCTTGACAGCGATCGCCATTTCTAGGGGCTGTCATCAATTGGCGCTGGATGGGCGTCAGGCTTCAGCATGATGCTAGCGACCACAATGCCGACGACCGCCAATAGCGCCATCGGATAAAACGCATAGGTATAGCTGCCAAACCAGTCGCGAATTTGCCCTGCCGTCAGCGTACCGATGAGTGCCCCCACCCCATAGGCCGAAAAGACCAGACCGTAGTTTTGGGCATAATTCTCAGGGTCAAACAACCGTAGGGTAATCGCGGGGGCCATCGCCAGCCAGCCCCCGAGGGAAAACCAAAATAGGCAAAAGGCGATTAGATAGGTGATGACCTGACCTGATTGGGCCGTAATCATCATCTGGCAGGCCACCAACATCAAAACGTAGGAGGCGATCGCCACATAGCGGGGACGATAGCGATCGCTGAGCCAGCCAAACAACGGGCGACTCAACCCATTGAAGAGAGCAAACAGGGCCACACTAATGGCCGCCTGCTGAGGACCAATATTGATGATTTCTTCGGCTACGGGGCTAGAAATGCCGATGGCACTCAACCCCACTAGGGTGCCAATGGTGTAGCAGATCCACAAGCCATAGAACGAGCGGCTTTTGAGCAAGTGGGGCGGATAGGTTTGCGGCACCGTCTTGGTTCGAGCGGCGCGGGCGTGGGCGGGTTGCCAATCCTTCGGGGGCAGTTTGAGCGTGGTGGCGATCGCCAGAACGATTACCATAAACGCCAGTCCTAAAATTCGCAGCGTCAACCGGACATCAAATGCGGTGATCAAACTGTTGGCCAGAGGCGCTGTAATCAGGGGTGAGAGGCCAAAGCCAATGATGGTTAAGCCCACGGCAAACCCCTTACGTTCGGGAAACCAGCGCGCCATCACCACCATGGGTACACCGTAGGCCGTGCCGACGCCCGTCCCCGCAATCACGCCATAGGTCAAAGTAATAATGCCGATGTGAGTGGCAAAACTCGCCAAGATGTAGCCTAGCCCCACCATTAAACCGCCGATAGCCGCGACAGTGCGGGTGCCTAAACGGGGGATATAAAACCCCGCGACCGTCATTGAGAAGGAATAGCCGAGCAAGGATGCCGTGTAAGGGAGCAGGCTCTGGGTGGCGTTAATCCCGAGTTCCAGTTCCAGCGGTTTTCTAAAGATGCTCCAGGAATACACAGTGCCCAGACAAAGCAAAGACGTGATGCCCAGTGCCAGCAATATCCAGCGGCCTCGTTCAGCCGGCAGGCCAAATATCGTCGTCTCGTCGTGGTAAATGGCAGCCATAGACCTTTATGCGGGCGATCATCTTGCAAAGACAATGCGATCCACCAGACTGTAGCAGGCTCCGACCTTAGAGCGGTGTCAGAGTTTACGCGAACTATTGAGATCTCCTATCCTGCTTAGCGAACTGGAACAATGAGAAGCTAACTGCTGGCTTGTCTAGGACTGAGGCAGTGACAGTCGATTTTGCTCTCTCGTTCCCAATTCTAGAGACGTTGCACCAGTTTCTCAACCTGGGGGGATACCAATTCTAGAAACTGGTTGATTCACCCGAGCCAGAATTTCTGAAAATGACGACTCTGGGCATGGCGATCGCTCCTAACATATTGTTTCCAACTCGCCACTGGGGGATGACATCCTCAGGTGAGCATCGCTGTTGGCATTCAGGCTTTGTGCTTAGCCGACATGCTTGAGACAAAACCGTTTAGCGCGGCGGGAATGATTACGAATCGAATACGTATAGTCCTAAAACCAAAAGGGCCACGATATTGGCAAACCATAGCAGTCTATTCTGGCCACCGGTGCGCCACAGACCGAACACTCCCAACAATAGCGCTGCCAGGCCTAACGCCACCATCAGCAATGCCATCGTGTTAAAGAGGGGCAAATAAGCTAAATAGTCCACTTGCTGGCTCAAGATAATGGAGGCAGCCGCCAGTAGCAGGCTACTACCGCTCATCAGTAATGAAGCTTTCGGAAAGGAAAATCGGGTCATTATTTGTGATACCTCTCGCCAAAAGGTATGACGCAGTCAACACCTATTTGAGCCAGTGGCAGGGTGGCTGCGAATCGGAGGCTAAATACCTTCAAGGGTAGGCATCGCCGCGCTGGCCAGGGCTCATGCCGGTAGAGCCAAACGCTTTCTATCAGGGATGGGGATGCCCAACTCCGGCGAGCCCGAGGCTTTTTACAGCAATGCTCTGACACCATCTGGCGGTGAACTCACCAATTTACTCCGGTGGGTTCTCACCCAAGCCAATATTGTCCAAATCGGCCATGTCAAACTTTTCGGCCGCTTCGACATCTAGCTCCCCCTCAGCGAGGACTTGAGTGGAGGCTGTTTCTGATGTTGCCGCTGGTAAGTCTGCTGCATAAGTGATAGCCGGTAATCCCGCCCCTTTGAGCCCTTTGGTGATGCGCTCAGGGCTATCCGGAAAGACGACGAATAGCGGACGAATGCGGTTAGCACTATCGCTGATGAGATGCTGGTGGCGGGCCGGTAGCAACCATTCGTAGCCGCGATCGAGCAGAATCTGGGTCTGCCGCCAGCGCATGAGCAGATCCGAAAAGTCTTCGTGGGGGCGGTGGATGAAGACAAAAATTTCGACACCGGTCTTGATTTTCCACTCGGGGTCGCACATCAGCAACGCCACGTCACAGGGCAGCAGCACCGATTCTCCAGCGGTGAGATGGATGCCCGCATGGCCGGTCGGTTCAACGGCGTGGTGCACCTTGATGACGGGTAATGGAATGGTAACGACACTGTCTTTGGGACGTCGCATGCTGGGAATTACTTCCAGATAGGGACGATACTGCCTCAGCAGCGCGATCGCTCCAGCATAGTCACTGCAAGTGGCCAGCAAATTTTCGTACTGCATTTGCTGGATAGTCATCATATCTCCGTCATCTTAGGTCATCTTGGCCTATCTTAACTAACGGCTTTGGCCACCTGTGTGCACGCTGTCATCCATCACTGTCATCTCCCGATCAGCCTCCTGAAACGTTAAAGGCATCAGGTATATGATGGGCACTACAGGGTCGGTTATCGACAAGTCGGCAAATTCCTCGGCTGCCACGGCTCGGATCAGGATCGACAATCAAAGCCTACGATCGCTTCATCGCTAACAACACCGTTGAGTATGCCGTCGTCATTGCCTCAGACCGAGCTGATTTTGACTCAACCCCCGCGATCGCTCGGCAGTGTGGAGCTTGACTGGACGCCCCAGCCTGGTGCTCAGGTGCTGCACAATGGCCAGGCCTATACCGTGTTAGAGCGCCGCCATCGCTACCAATTTCACGCCAGTCGGTATCATCTGCACAAAATTGACTTGTACGTGCAAGCGACGCCCGCTACCAACGAAACCAGTCGGGTGGGCGATCGCTGGGTCGTGGGCGATGCCACTTGTTGCTACAGTGCCCAGTCCGAAATCATTCGGTGTGCCGTTAACCCCGACGGGCCTTGCCACACCTGTGCTGACTATCAACGCGCCGAATGGTTATGATCCGAATCGCGACTGTGATTGGAAATCAGCAGCAGTGATTCGCCGCTGCCGCGCCTTACAATACGGCTGAGCAATTTTGAGATAGCCATTCGCTATGACCAAAGGGGTTTCGACCTGGGCTAAAGATTTGGGACGCCTAGCTCTGATGTGGGCGGTGGCAGTGGCGATCGCGGCGGTGTGGGTGATTGCGGATCACAAGCCTCCCGCTTGGGATCAAGCTGAGCACCTGTCGCTGGCCATGAACTATTGGTGGACGCTGACCCACAGCCATTGGCTCTCGGCCGAGGGGCTACGGCATCTGTGGATGTTGTCACCGAAATACCCGCCGGTGTTTTATCTGGTCGGTGCAGGCGTGCACACGCTGCTGGGACCAGGCCCCGATATTGCGATGGTGGCCAATGCCCTGTTTGCCGCAGTACTGCTGGTCGCCACCTACGGTTTGGGGCGTCATCTTTTTAGCCCGCAAATTGGGGTGCTCGCTGCCGGACTCACGTTATTGATGCCACGGCTGCTACGCATCGCCCTCGACTTTCAGCTCGACTATGCCGTGACCACCGGTGTGGTGGTTAGTTTCTGGTGTTTAACCGTCTGGCGAGACGCCCCCAAAGGGGGAAGACAGTGGCTGTGGATGCTGGGCTTTGGCACAAGCTATGGCTTAGCGCTGATGACTAAACAGTCGGCCCTGCCGTTCTTGGTCGTGCCGCTGGTTTGGGTAAGCTTGGCGACTTTGTGGCAGCGGCACTGGGGCCGCCTGCTGCAGTTGCTACTGGGGGGACTCGTCACCCTGGCGGTGATGGCCCCGTGGCTCTCAGTGAACTGGCTGTTTCAGTTCAGTATCTTGGGCAACACCAACGTCAAATCGGCGCAAGCCGAAGGTGACCCCATGCTTAACACCTGGGCCGCCTGGACCTACTATTGGCAAGATTTGCCCTCAGCGGTGTCGTGGGTGTTGCTGCTAGTGCCCTTGGTGGGCATTACCTTGTGGATGCTGGGGATTTTGCCCGGTCGGCGCTCCAGTTTAGTGCTAGATGGCACGCCGGCAGGGCGACTATGGCTATTGGCCTATCTGGTCGGCGGCTATGGGCTGTGGTCGGCGATCGTCAATAAAGATTGGCGCTACATTGCGCCGCTGCTGCCCGCCCTCGCCGTGTTTTTAGCTTGGGGACTGGCCTGCTGGTGGCGCAAATGGCCCTGGATCACGACCGCTACTTACGTGGCCGGAATTGGGGTGGCGCTGCTGACGGTCTTTCCGACTGGGCTGCCGACCTTAGATCGGGTGGCTAATACCCTGGCCCCCCAAGCCTCGTTTTATCCTTATTTAGAAGAGCCGTATCCGCACCCAGCGATCGTGGATCACATTGCCCAAGCCCAACCCTATCAGCTCACCACCGTGGGGGGATTGCAGTCAACGCCGGTGGTCAATCAACACAACATCAGTTACTACGGCAAGCTGGTTGATTATCAAGTCTATGGCCGCCAGATTGGCAGCCGCCCCAGCAAGCACGAACTTGATCGGCGATCGCTGTCGTGGTTTTATGCCCAGGGTGACCTAGCCGCTCCGTGGCCCCCGACGGCAGAAGATGCCCAGTCGGTGCTGGTGCGTCAGCTCGAAGCCGATCCCAACTTTGCCGTCGATCGCACCTGGGACTTGCCCAATAACACGCGGCTTTATCTGTACCGGCGGCAGCAGTTCCCCATCGAAGTCACGACCCTCCCTGAGACGGCTTGCCCCACCGCGATGCTCCAGCTGGCCCAAGTTGAGGTGCCCGCGCAAGCCCCCCCAGGTCAACCGCTGCCGGTGACCTATGAATGGATTGGTCGGTGGCACGCCCTGCGCACCGGCTTGGTGCTATTGACCTGGGAGCCCGTGCCGCCCCAGACAGCGGCTGCCCCCAGCACGGCACAGCCCTGGATTCACGACCACGCCATCGGGTTAGGCACCCTGCGACCTCACCCCATCCAACCCCATCAGACCACCCTGAGCGCCGCGGATATTAATCCAGATGGCTGCTTTCGCGTGGTTGAACGGCTGGCCACCCTGCCCCCCGCTACGGCGATCGCTGGCCCCTATCAGCTCACAGGGACTTATCTGGACGCCGAAGGGGCACCCCAGCCTCTGAATGCCGCCGCTACCGTCACCTTGGCGGCCCAAGCACCGGCGCTGCTCGCCCCCGATCTCGATTGGGTGACACAACTGCGCGAAGTGAGCGGTCTGCTGCCCCAAGGCCCCGACTTTTTAGACGAAGTGTTTGATCCAATCGGTCGGATCAATCTGTATGACCCAATTCAAAACTACACAGTGCAGGCTGAGCAGAGCCTAGAGCGACGCTGGCAGGATCAGCCCGATCTGGTGAACTATGGCTATGCACTGGTGCTGGCGCAAGTGCTACAGCTCAAGGTGGACGCCGCGATCGCCTCGTTAGAGCAGTTAGTGCAACGCGATGCCGAGAATCCTTACGCTCATGCCTATCTCGGCTTCGTTAACCTCTATGGCCTGCATCCTCAAGCGGCGCAAATTGCCCTAGCGCCTGCCCTAGAATTAGCCCCTGAATCCCCAGAGATCCAAGGCCTTAGCGCTGTTGCGTCCCTACTGCGCGGCAACCTGTGGCGAGCCTGGCAAACTGGCAAAACCGCGATCGCCCTGGCTAATCAACCTGAGAGTTAACACCAGCCATCGAGCCAATAATGGATATTGGCGACCGGGAATATTTGCTGGTGCAATGTTCTCAACGTCAAGCTATGGATTTCGTTCCCTAGTTCCCCTGCTCCCCTAGCGCCCTTGCTCCCTAACTCCCCAGCCCCCTTACACCTCCCTAATCCCTCAATCGACTCAGGAGACTAGCTTGCACCGCAGTAGGCGTTGAAGTCATTCAATAGGTCAGACTCGTCAATAGCCAACTCATCAATTTGTTCAATGGCCTCTGTCGTATCGGTTTGCACCGCCCCCAAGTTCTCTGACAGCTCGGCTTCTGATGCCGCATCTGCGACCCCAGCCATCGCGCCGCTCACTACATCCAACGCTGCGCTAAAGCCAGACACGACAGTGATATAGTCATCTCGATAGATCGACAGCTCACCATCTGCGATCGCCAAGTCCTCCAAATCCGTCGCCAACGTGGCTAAATTATCGGTCACCTCATTGACGGCAGCCACATATTGCGATGCGGCTTGACGAATTTCATCCAAGGTTTCTGCCTCAACCGCATTGGCCGAAAAGCGATTAATCTCCACTTCAAACGCTGCTAAGATCTCTTGGTTGCGATTGACCAAATCGGCAAATTGATTGCACTCTTCGATCGTCTCAATGGTCTGGGCTTGGGCGATCGCGGGGATGGGGGGGGCGAAGAATCCGGCGAACAATATCCCCGCTGCAACCACGGGCGATCGCAGTCCACAGGCAAACAGAGTCTTCCAAGACATGGGCGGCATTTAACTTTCGGCACGTCTACTATCGATAGTCAGAAGCAATTAAAACTGCTCAGTCCAAACGTTAGCATTCCCTTGCGGATTCAGCCGCGATTTTACCGCTTCGGGCGGTGTCTACTCAGACAACGTTCGTTCAAGCAAGGGGGGCGGATCAAGGTTGCCCCATGGGTTACTTGTGCTCAGTCGCTAAACGGGCCTTACAGGATTTGAACCTGTGACCGACCGCTTAGAAGGCGGTTGCTCTATCCACTGAGCTAAAGGCCCCAATCGTCAATCAGGTGCGCTGATGACTAAGCTGATTCTATGATCAATTCTCACAGTAGAGAAGCAATCACCGGGCTAACTTGCCCAGATGCCGCCTAGCATAGACTGCAAATTTTCCAGTATTCATGCTGGCGAACGGTTTGGATGGGCTAATGTAAGGTATCAATAACGTGGCCGTGAGCAAACTTTCCTCAACTTGTCGAGAGAAGCCCTTTCTCACTGATGGCTAGTCTCAGGTTCGAGCGATCGTGCCTGGTGATGTATGACTTGATCCCACAGAGTCGACTCGCTGCATCATGTTCATTCTCAAGCGACAAGATGTTGACATCAAAAATGTACAGCATCTGAGTAAGGATCAACCGATCCCAATTTTGTATTATCAGGAGCAGACTTTTCGCTTGCTGAGCGTATTTGCGGCAGCTCAGGAAGAGGAAGCGATGGCTCTGTGGCGCGATTTAACCGACAACCGCGGCAAAGCTTGCGTGTTACTGGAAGAGCCTGAACGGTTTAGCATTTGGGGCAAAATTCGCCTCGACGAAGTCGTTGGGCAAGAGTCAGACGCCAACGCTAATCGACCGGCCGAACAATCCTTGATTCAAGGGTGTTTGTTGATTTTACAAGCGCTTTTCCTCGATATTGAAGACTTGTTGGGCAACAAGCAAGCTGATTTATTTTCGAAAGATATTACCGGTGTATTTTCGCAGTGGCGATTTCCGCAGGTGACATCGGCGAAGGCCGTCAATACCTTGCTAACCATGGATCCCTTAGCCACTCAAGTCCCCCCTTGGGAAGAGCATCACCTGCTGAGGCTCCTCGAAGAAATGCATCGCCTGGGCAAAGATTCCTTTGGCAATGCTAACTTTACCGAGCGATTGCTGGATGCGCTGGAAGATCTGCCGACAGGAGATCGCAAGCAGTTTTTAGCCTGGCTCCAAAACTCTCCCCATAGCAAGCTTTGGAGTTAGCGACCTGAGGTTTAAGAAACATTGACCTATCGTGCTTTTCAGTCAAGATGTGGCACCCTGTCGTAACAGGGCTAAGCGGACTGGGGGCACAAAGTATTTGGGTCTTAAACCCAGCTTGTCGGCGAGCGTTGTCAGCCTGCTGATCCTGTTGTAAAACAAAACTTGCTGGTTAAACTTGCTGCGGTTGCAATTGGCCGACCGATAGCAATGGCCATGCATTTGACTTTCTTTGTTGTGTGCTCTGAGGAGAGTATTCCATTGAGCAAGCAGTCTTCTACCGCATCTTCTTTACTATCTACCAACGCCCTGCTCACCCTCGGGATTGTTTGGGGTTTAATTGCTTTACTCTTTTTCCTCTTTTTCAGCGTTCCACCGCCTGGACAAGATCGTCCTCAGTGGTATTTGAACGGCATCACGGTGCTGGAAACAGGGGCCTTTGTGCTATCAAGCTTGCTCTGCTTTCGCAATTGGAAGAGTGGCCAAATTGTCAGTGGCCGCACCGTCTGGTTTTGGATTGGTCTCGGCCTGCTGTGCTTTGCCTTTGGCAACCTGATGTTTTATCTCTGGGGCAACGTTTGGGGCAAGGACCCGGCGGTGTCTCTTGGTGATGCATTTTATTTGCTGTCTTATATATTTTTGGCGATCGGCATGTTTCAGGCGGTGTTGCCGAGACGCCTTAACTTAGAGGTAAGCCAGTGGATCTTGGTGGCCGTGGTGGGGCTTTTGGGCGTCGGTTTGGCGTTCTTTCTGAGCTATCGAGCCGGGGCCGATGTCGAAGAAGCGGTGACGGTGCCTGATCCGGTGCCCGTTGAAGAGGTGGCACCGGCTGATCCCGCGGCTCCGGTTGATCCGGCCTTAGCGCCTGCTGATCCCGCGGCTCCGGTTGATCCAGACGCACCGGCTGATCCGGCAGTGACGCCGGATGCCGCCGCCGCTCCTGAAGTCGTTGAAGAAGAGGCCGTCTCTTCTAACGCACCGGGCTGGGTGGTGACGCTAGATGCCCAGCTAGAACCGTTTGAAGGCACGGTGGGTTTACTTTATGTGCTAGGTGACTGTCTGCTGCTGGTGGTCGCTGCGACGCTGCTTGTCGCGTTTTGGGGCGGACGCTTTTCGCAGTCATGGAAGCTCATTGCGATCGCGGCGATCTGTCTCTACATCGCCGACATGTGCTTTGCCTATTACGTCAGTCAGGCAAATTATGAAGAAGGCAGCCTGTGGGAAGTCTTTTGGACGTTTTCGGCGGTGTTCTTTGGGCTCGGGGCCGTAGTGGAATATGCCATTTCAACGCGATCGCGGCGCAGTTCACGTCGCCGCCGTGCTTCTTAACTGACCACCGCGCGGTGTAAACGCATTCCTTTAACTGAGATTTCTACAAAAGCGCTTTGAATGATACTTCAAAGCGCTTTTTTCATAGTGCTTCCCTCTAAAAATTGACCAAATCTGGCCCTTACTCAGCTCTCTGGTCGGGTCTAACAAGAGAGCTTTGAGACCTGAATTCAAGGACAGATACTGCCGTTCCTCAGAACGCTTCATCATTAGGCATCAGGTCACCACCCTGCCTGAATTGAGCGGTGCCGCAACCTTAGGCGATAGTGATTTCAGACGAGAGATACACGTCTTGAATCAGGTGAAAAAGCTTCACCCCTTCTTTGAAATCGCGCTGAAAGGTCTTGCGGCCAGAAATCAAACCACAGCCCCCGGCGCGCTTGTTAATCACCGCTGTACGCACGGCTTCAGCAAAGTCGTTTTTGCCCGAGGCCCCACCAGAGTTAATCAGCCCGGCTCGCCCCGCATAGCAGTTCAAGACTTGGTAGCGGGTCAGGTCAATCGGGTGATCGCTCGTCAACTCGCTGTAGACCCGATCATTGGTACGGCCAAACTTTTGGCCGGTGGCCTGAGCGACCGCCCCATAGCCACCGTTAGTCGTGGGCAACTTTTGCTTAATGATATCGGCTTGGATTGTCGTCCCGAGATGGTTCGCCTGCCCAGTCAGATCGGCGGAGAGATGGTAGTCCTGCTCTTGTTGAAAGGCGCTGTTGCGCAGATAGCACCACAAAATCGTGGCCATGCCCAGCTCATGAGCACGCGCAAAGGCTGCTCGCACCTCTTGTAGCTGCCGAGTCGCCTCGCTAGACCCGAAGTAAACGGTGGCCCCCACGGCGACTGCGCCTAAATTCCAAGCCTGCTCAACGGAGGCATACATGACCTGGTCATTAACGTTGGGAAAGGTCAGCAGCTCACTATGGTTGAGTTTCACAATGAAGGGAATTTTGTGGGCGTATTTGCGAGCGACGCTGCCTAAGACGCCGACCGTGGTCGCCACGGCGTTGCACCCACCCGCGATCGCCAGCTCAATAATGTTTTGCGGGTCAAAGTAAATGGGATTGGGCGCAAACGAGGCGGCAGCAGAATGCTCAATCCCCTGATCGACGGGCAAGATTGAGAGATAGCCGGTATGGGCTAACCGACCGGTACCATAGAGCTGCTGCAAACTGCGGAGCACCTGAGGACTGCGATCGCTCTGAGCAAAGTTGCTCTCGACCCAGTCGGGATTGGGCAAATGCAGCAGCGATTGGGATACTTTCGCTTCGTAGTCGAGCAGATAACTGGCTTCATCGCCAAGCTGGTCAGCAATGGACTGGGGGGAAGCAGCCGTAACAACCATGGGGATCTCCTATGAAAGCTGGGAACTTCGCCTGACGGCGGATATTGACGAATGCTAAAAAGAGCGCTGAACCTTTCTCTGTCGATAACGTACACAGCCCAGCCCATCGTTCAGGTCTGACAAAGCCGGTTGACGCATCGACTTTCCAGACTGAGGCTAACAAATATTGGTTAAAACTACCGATGGAGACGATTGCAGCTGGGCGAAATCCAACTAATCATTCCAGTCTTTACACCTTTTGCGCTTAATGAGGCGACCATACTCAACCTGAGTTCGGGATAAGGGTATGAGGCACGCTTACCAGCCTTTTGAGGAGACAATCCCCTCTGGGGAGGGGTGCCCAAGGCGGGGTGGGTGTCGATCCTCCCGCTGAGAGTGGTTCGACCCACCCCATTAGCCCCTCCCCAGAGGGGAAAGCAACGGGGTTTGGCTTAACCCGAACCCGTAGAGCGCGTCACGCCAGGCGATGCCGACCACAGACACCGTGGTGGTGCGTTGGGCTAACGTCGCCATACACCCTACATTATTTAATTGCGGCTCTGTTTGAGGAAGCTAGTTTGGTCAATCAAACGTTCTGTGCAGAAGCCTTTGTGGCACTGGCGACCCGTCAGGTGAACGACGCTGCCCAATTTTATGAAGCGCTCTTTGACCGGCCACCACAAATGTTTCTAGCCGATCGCTATGCGGAATTTGTGTTGCCGGGGCTCAAGCTAGCCCTGTTTCAGCCGCAAAAGCAGAATGCTGAAGAGTTTGCCAATTCGGCAGGCGCGGCCATGAGCCTGTGCTTAGAGGTGACAGACTTGGAAGGGGCGATCGCCCACCTCACCCAACTCGGCTATCCACCCCCCGGTGCCATCCAGACGGCCTCCCACGGGCGAGAAATCTATGCCTATGATCCCGACGGCAACCGACTGATCTTGCATCAAGGCCAGCCGCCGCAATCAGTTTCGTAGACGGCGGTGTCGGTTGCTATTTTCGTGTCGCAATGAGCTAGGCGTATGCCAAAAAACAACCTGTCCAAGAACCCGGTTTCTATGAAAAACTGACCGCAGCCGGTTGACCGATTCCCAGAAATCGGGTTCTTCAGGTGGGATATTTCTTATTTTGGATTGCCCTAAGACTCTTCGGTCTGTTGTCGCTTTAGCACCGCCTGCCGAAAGCCCAAAACCACCAGAATGTTAGAAATGCTTAAAAACAGTTCAGCCGAGCCGTGCAGCCAGTCAATATCAGCAAGTTCAGCGCCAAAGGCTTGGCGAGCATAGAGGCCCGCTGGGATGGTGACCGCGACAAAAATCAGCAGTACATAAAAGCCAATGAGCGCTAGCCGAGGCGTCTGCCCCGAGCGCGTCAAAAAATAGAGGAACCCCAGATAGGGAAATAGGGACACGGCGAACAAATTTTGTTTGTCAAACATGGGTCTGATGATGAGGGCACAGCGCAGAAACGGTTCTGTGAAAGTTTGGCAATGCCAAACCTCTGCGCTCGGGGACACTATTTTTGACACAGTTCCCTGAACGAAAGCTGTCGTGAAGCCAGGCGCTAGTAGCATTGCGGACATCGCGCTCACCCAGAACTGTCACTCAGCTTATACCGATTCTCTCAAATCAGACGACAAATCTGCCCCCCTGCCCTCTTAGGCTCCCTGGCCTCTCCCAAACAGCATCGCAGTCCAGTCACTCAGAATTGGGATTAGCCCTCAAGCGGCAGTTGAGCCAAGCGATCGCGCTGAACATGGTGGGGCTCCACATGGGGAATCAGCGAATGAGGCTTTTCGAGGCCGTGAGCTTCCATCAGAGTTTGATCACCCATCACTGCAACGGGGTCACCATCGGCAATGATGCGACCTTCATCGATCAGCACCACGCGATCGCACACCTCCAGCAAAAACTCCAGATCGTGGGAGGCCAGCAGCAGCGTTTCGTCGGAGCGCTGCAGGAAGCGAATTAAGCGCCGCCGGGTGCGCAGATCAAGGCTGGCAGTCGGTTCGTCATAGAGCAAAACGCGCGGACACATGGCGATCAAGCCCGCGATCGCGACCATCTGCTTTTCGCCCCCCGACAGATGGTGAGGTGGTCGCTCTTCCAGGGCTTTGATGCCCGTGAGTTCCAGGGCTGCTTCGACTCGCGCGGTAATCTCCGCTTCCGTCAGCCCAAGGTTTTGGGGGCCAAAGGCGATGTCATCGCGCACCGAGGGCGAAAAGAGCTGATCTTCAGGATCTTGAAACAAAAAGCCAATCTCGGAGCGAAATTGATTAGGCTGCACCGGCTGATCAAATAGCTGAATCGTCCCAGCCTGAGGGGGCAACAGGCCGCAGACCAATCTAAACAACGTCGTTTTGCCACAGCCGTTGTGGCCGATCAGCCCGACCCGTTCGCCCTCACGAATGCTCAGACTAATGTCTACCAGAATGTGAGGATTGTCGGGATAGGAAAAAGACAGGTTTTGCAGCGCGATCGCCGTCGCCGGGGTCAAAAAGTCCTTAGCAGTGAGAATCGAAACGGACGGCGGTGTACTGGATGAAAATTGATTCATGACGCTAGGAAAATCCACTCGGCGATGACAAAACTAAAGGCAGACAGCAAAGTTAAAACCGTCATGGGCGCGGGGGCTGCTCGCGCCGAACCAGCTGCAGGGGTAGGAGAGAGCCCTTGGCCTTGTTGGCCATAGCCCCGCAGGCGCATCGCCTGATAAACTCGCTGCGATCGTTCGTAGCTTCTTAATAACAGACTGCCAAACAAAGCGACCAGCCAGCCCCACTGGCGCTGTAACGTTTGACGCCGCAAGCCGTGCCCCCGCAGGCGCATCGCCTGACGCATCGTCGCCAACTGCGCCGCAATGTTAAACAAATAGCGGTAGGTGAGCAGGGTCATGTCGGTGAGCAGCGGCGATAGTCCTAAAGACCGCAGCGCCGCCAACAGATCGAGAAAGGGGGTCGTGCCCAACAGCACAAAGCCAGTGATCAAAATGGCTAAAAACCGGCCCGCAATCAAGGTTGCCGTTTGCAACCCCTCTAAATGCAGGGCCAAAAATGACCACTGCCAAATTACCGTTTCGCCTGAAACCCACGGCAGCAAACCCACCATCGCCACGATGAAGACACCTGGATAAGGCAAACGCCGCAACAGATATTGCAGCGGTAACCGCGAGGCCAGATACAAACCACCGACAACGCCAAAAACCCAGGGCAGCAGCAGCAAATGCCGCACCAGGGAGATCGCAAACATCAGCGTCAGCAAGCTCAGCAGCTTGGGACGCACGGCCCAGCGATGCAGGGGAGAATCGCCGGGGATAAACACATCAGCATGAAGCGCGATCGCCATAAAGAGTCAGCTTTCCAAAAGTTCGGGTTTGATACGCAGCAAAAAAAAGCAGAGTAGTGTCGTAAAAACTCCCTCCAAAAAGATCAGCGGTATGTGCGCCACCATCAAGGCGGTCAGAAACCCTTGCTCGGCGCTGCGGTCTAAGGTGGACGGCAGGGTAAAGATAATCAGCGTAAAAAAAATCAAAGCCGCTAGCCCCACGCCGATCGCCCCGGCCAAGAAGCTGAAAACTGCTAGCGATCGCTTGGGCGAAAGCGGCTTACCTAAGCGATGCCGCAGCTGAAAGACTCGCGCGGCGATCAGGGCCGGCACCCCCATCATCACGGCATCTACCCCCAGCGTGGTTAGGCCCCCGTGCCCCAGTAAAATTGCCTGTAGTAGTAGGCCAATCAAAATTGCCAGCCAGGCATACCATCCCAACAACGCTCCCAGCAGGCCATTCAGCACTAGATGCACGCTGGCTGGGGGCACCGGCAAACTAATCGAAGAGCCGACAAAAAAGGCTGCTGCCAGCAACGCCGCCTTGGGCACCTCCGCTTGGGGATCGACGGTTTGATTGATCCGCTTGAGGGCCAGCCAGGTGACCCCACCTGCGATCGCGTACCCAGCCACACATACCGGCGCTGGCAGAATACCGTCGGGAATATGCACTACCGCTTACCTCGCAAACAAAAAAGCGCCGTGCCCACACAGCCCCAGGCCACCGCGCCCAGCACTACCCCCCGCTGCAGGGGCGTGAGCCCCGCCGACTGCGTAAATCCAGCCGCGATCACCCCATCAGCCTCAACGGGAATGACGGCAATATCGCCGTGGCCCGCTTGCCGCACCGATACTTCCCAATCGCCGGGTTGCGGCGGGATAAACACAAACCGACCGGCAGCGTCAGTCACCCCCGTAAACCTCGGCGTCTCGGGAGCATCAGGGGCAAAGACCTGCACGGTAGCGGCAGCCATCGGTTCGCCAGAATCATAGGCCGCTTGAATCTCCACGGCAGCGGTTGTGCGAGACTGCACATGAGCGCCATGGGCCAGTGCTGCTAAGGGAGTGCAGGCTCCCGCCGCCAACACTAGCCCTAACCTTTGTAACGCCCAAATTACCGTTCGCCGCAATTTAAATGGCTTCATTTAGTTATTGGCCAAGGTCGTCTCTTCACAATGGCCTTCGCCGACGTGGCCCAAGCTCGGCAAAATGTTGATCAGCGTCGCGTAATCCTCAGGGGCCAGCTGCGCCTCCAAACCAGCCATATCGACCTCAAGACTGCCATCAGTGGCGATCGCCGCCAGCGGCTCAAAGCCCAAAGCACCAGTGTTGATGTCATCGTCAGGGGCAGTTTCACCATCACCAAATAGATGATCAAAATGGAAGGTGGCTTCGAGGTCAGCCTGAGCGGCGGCCTCAAGAATGCCTTTACGGTTGTCGCCGACAAAATCGCCGCAGACAAACTGCAAAGTGGGGTCTAATTTGACGACGAAGGCGATCGTTTCATCCGCCTTTGCTGCCGTCCCTTCTAGCCAGATGGTTTGTCCCGCCGCTGGCCCAGCTGCCGCTGGCTGCATCTGCCACGACAGCGCATTATAGCGACCCGCTGGTGCATCCACCGTGGTGATCAAAACTGGTTCGGCATCGTCGCCGCCCTCCGCCAGATCCACCGTCGTGGGCTCACCTACGCTGATGGTTTCGGTCGCCTGCGGCTTCCCCCCCGCTTCGGCATCAAAGGGCGGATCGCTCTGGTAGGCGGTCACCTCAGCCAGCGTGACGTAAACATGGTCGAAGGTGACCTGCCAATCATCTTTGGTAACAAAACCCTGGCGCACAAAATCTTCGCCATTGGCTCGAATGGTTAACTGGCCAGCGGCTTGATCATCAGCCGGTTCGGTTTCGGCAGCCGGTTCGGTCGGCTCTACCGGCGGGGTAGAGGCAGGGCTACAGGCAAGCAGAGCGAGCAGCGGCGTAGCGCTAGCGATGCGAAAAACCAGAGAAAGTTTAGACATAGGTAAGTCTGAACAATAATCCATGAAGTGATTGAGTTATCGAACGAAACATTAAGTTGTCGAACCCTATATTCCGTTACTGAACCCTATGTTCCGTTGTCAAACTCTCCCCTTAGTTAAGCCATAAGAACCGGGAAAAACAATACCCCTAGGGGGCATGTTGGTTCAGGGAAAATCATTCACGACTACTGCCGCAGATGAAATGGGTGGTGGATCGGTCAAATCATTGTTGGTTCTGACTTAGAGTGATTTTAAGCTGAAGTGAACTCCATTTTATCGTCACGAACGAATTATATTTTCCAAAGCTTGAAACCATTATGGAGTCAGCGATTTGGTGAGCGCAAAATATTTTTTGTGGGAGCAGTATTGATTGAGGTACGATCTGATGGAGGTGCCAAAATTGCGACATGTCTTAACATTTGTACGCCTACCAATCCGACTGGACAGGTAACTTGGCAGATATCTTAGTGGCGTCTGTAGGGGCAATGTGGGGTCTGTTCAAGCGCTGCCAATAATTACCATTCGGCTGTGTCGAGTTTCTCCGCGCAGGTTATTGGTCGTGCAGGCGCACGAAAAAACCCCTCACCATTAAGGTAAGGGGCATGGAGCAGTGACGAGTTAGCCTCAGAAAATCTAAGCGGCTTGCTTCTTCTTCAGGGCACCACCGGCAGCAACTGCACCCACGGCGAGCAGACCCAGCAGAGAAGCGGGCTCAGGCACTGCCGCCGTCTCCACAGAAATGTCATCAACGTTAGCGCCTAACGTATCGCGCTTGCCCAAGGACAAGAACTTCAGGCGAGTCGTGGTCTCGGTAGCTGTAATGGTTTGGGTAAAGCGCTGCCAGCCATCGACGCTGTTGCCCGCATCGAGATTTTCGGAGAGATTGCCAAAGGAAACCGAGAGCAAATTATCACCATCTACTTTGCTGGCTTCGCGAGGCCCATAGGCAAAAGAAAGCGTATATTTTTGGCCAATCTCGGTGACGATGTCTTGAAAGAAACCAATTTCATCAGCCTGTTTGTCATAGTAATGGCTATCAACTTCGGCAAAGTGCTTGCCTTCGTAAGCTGTACCAACTACACGATTGCGAATTTCAATTCTGCTCCCTTCAGTGGGTTTCCATCCACTCACTTCTCCATCGCCAAAGTGCTTCCAGCTGCCGTCTCTTAGACCGGGCTCCTCAAAGCCACCGTTGACGACGAGGTTGCCAGCCATCGCTGGGGTCGCAGCGGTAAATAGCAAGGTTGCTGCGCAGAGTAGTCCAGAGCCGATAGCAAAATTTTTCGGCTCTACCGGGTCAACTATGCAGCCGTGGCAGGAAAATGCCAGCTAATTAGG
>CALCCA010000196.1 GCA_937899725.1 uncultured Halomicronema sp. | reverse complement strand
TGCTGATGTCGAGTTCTTCTAGCTGGGTGAGTTGGCCAATTTCTAGTGGCAAAACATTGAGTTTGTTTGCACTAAGTTCAAGCCGCTGTAGCTGGGTCAGTTGGATTATTTCTGGCGGCATGACACTTAGCTGGTTGCCAATAAGATATAGCTCCTTCAGGTAATTAAGGCGACTAATTTCTAGCGGTAGCTTTTTTATTTGGTTACCAATGCCTGAGAAATAGTCGTCAGCATAGCCCAAAATCAGGACTTCAAGCTGATTCAGCTTGCTGATTTCCGAGGGGAGTTCTGATAGGTTTTGCTCTGATAGATTTAATTCTATCCAACCCTCTTCAAACGCTTGATCAATTAATTGCTGCAAGTCATCTTGGGTCATAGTTCACCCTTCACAATGATTTTGAGTGCAATTAGAGAAGGTTTCAGGGATGAGAAACGTAAGCTTTGCAATTGACGACAGGAGCATCGCGCCGATCGCTCATGGGGCATTGAGTGCGATCGCACCGTTGGCAAAGCGATTGCTCAGTGAGTGAAGATTGCTGCGGGGAATAAAGGCTAATGCCCTGACGCATGTAAGCCTCAGCCTCTAAATCGGTCAGGTTATCCGCCAGCAACAGGCAGCGATCAGTCTCCAGCGTGTGGCGAGCTTTACGCAAGCCGGTGAGAGTTTCGCCAAACTGCCCGCCCCGGTGGGTAATCATCAGCGGTACCTGCTGCCAAATGCCGCGAAAACAAGGCGGCGCATCTTGAGAATAGTGATCGTGATATTGCAGGGTGTAGGTGCCGTCGCCATAACAGCGAGTACGGAACCATCGCTGAAACGGCAACCCCAGCGTGCCCCGTGCTTCCAGCGTGTCCCACCAAGAGCGGTGCCAACCTTCCCAGGGCAGTTGCAAAATCCGCTGAATCTGATCTTCTTGAAAGCCGCCGTGCTGCAGCAACGCGATCGCCTGCGACAAACTGACCCGCCAACCCAAAGTTTTTAACTCTGACTGGCAGCGCGTTAGTGACTGATACTCCTTGCTCGAAAACTCAGTCTCTGAGGGAGCGCCCTCCGACGGCAGGCACCATAGGTGCTCATACTCAATCACGGCGTCGATGTGGTCGAGTTGCTCACTATCAGGTGGCGGTCCAATCGCCACGCGCAACTGCCCAATTTGATGCG
This sequence comes from uncultured Halomicronema sp., assembly GCA_937899725.1. GTDB lineage: Bacteria > Cyanobacteriota > Cyanobacteriia > Phormidesmidales > Phormidesmidaceae > Halomicronema. The sequence continues at coordinate 37,155 of CALCCA010000196.1, read as the reverse complement.
GCAGGGCGATCGCCGGTGAACAATCGACCAGCAAAGATTGCAGCATCGCTTCGTCAGCTAGCGCCAGGGCCAACTGCACCTGGTTGCGATCTAGCCGGTCGGGATGTGCTTCGAGATGCATCAAGTCTGAAGAAATCATCTCGCTTACCTATTAGGGACTGCTTAAAACAAAGCCGCCGAGCAGATTAGCCAGCTTCTCGACGGCGGCGGAGTTAATGGCAACCTAGCGATAGCATCACGCGCTATCCCTGGCTTCTTCCCCCAGTAAACGATAGAAAATTATTTATGGGTAGGCTGGCTTAACAAACTTTGGAGCTTGTTAGAAAAACGCAACAGTGAGGAAGGAAGGGAGCGTGGTGCGTAGAGAGTGGAGGGTAGGGAGTCGAGTTTTAAGTCTGCTGCGCGAAGGGCAGAACCCGACGGAGTTCCTAATTCCGCCTTCTGTCTTCTATCCCTCTACTCTTTACTCTCCACCCTCCACTCCGCCTTCTGCCTGCCGATTAGAATTCTTGAGATAAGCGAATTACCAAGTAGGAGTTCGAACGTGGCGGAGCGATACAAGCCCGCAGAGATCGCGGCAAAGTGGCAGCAGATCTGGGCTGAGCAAGGACTGGATACAACCGCTGAGGATGCCAACCAGCCCAAGTTTTATGCCCTGTCGATGTTGCCCTATCTTTCTGGCCACCTGCACGTCGGTCATGTGCGGAACTCTGTCATCACCGACGCGATCGCTCGCGTGCGGCGCCGGCAGGGCTATCGGGTACTACACCCGATGGGCTGGGATGCCTTTGGCTTGCCTGCCGAGCGAGCCGCGATCACTCACCGTTGTCATCCAGCCGAGTGGATTAACCAGAACGTCGTGCAGATGCGAGCGCAGCTTGAGCAGTTGGGGCTTTCCTACGACTGGCAGCGAGAATTAACCACGTGCTCGCCGGACTACTACCGATGGACGCAGTGGATTTTTATTCAACTTTTCGAAATGGAGCTGGCCTACCCCCAACCATCAACGGTGAACTGGGACCCCACTGAGCAGATCGGGCTCGCGAACGAACAGGTTGATTGTGAGGGGAGATCGCGGCGATCGGGCGCGAAGGTCGAGCGTCAGCTGCTGCGCCAGTGGTTTTTAAGGATGACTGACTACGCCGACGAGCTGCGGCAAGATTTGGCTCAACGCCCCAGTTGGCCCGAACCAGTGTGCCGGATACAGCAAAACTGGAGTCGCTACCTGCCCAACTGGCTGATCTCGCGGCAGCGTTTTTGGGGTGTGCCGATTCCTGTAGTGCATTGTGCTAACTGTGGGCTCGTGCCCGTCCCAGAGGCACAGCTGCCGGTAGTGCTGCCGGAGACCGTCAAGTTTGGCCGGCAAGAACTTGCGCCGCTCACTAAGTTCGAGACTTGGCGTCAGGTCCCCTGTCCGACCTGCGGGCTTTCTGCTGAGCGAGAAACGGCCACGCTGGATTCCTTTTTGGATTCGTCTTGGTACTTTCTGCGGTTTGCAGATGCCAGTAATGAAACCGCTGTTTTTGCACCTGCCCAGGTCGACAAATGGCTACCCGTCGATCTTTACGTCACGACGCTCGATCAGACGGCTCTGCACCTTGGCTATGCCCGATTTTTGACCAAGGCACTGCGCGATCGCGGCTTGCTGACTTTCGATGAACCCTTCGACTATCTGCTGACCGTCGGCCCGGTGCAAAACGTGACTTACCGCCATCCCGAAACGAGGCAGTATCTCTCAGCCGCCGATATTGCTGATCCTCAAAACCCGACTGATCCGCAGAGTGGCCTGCCCCTAACCGTCACTGATGAGACAATGTCGCCAGCAAAAGCCAACACTGTGTCGCCTCAAACAGTCGTTGATGACTATGGCGCTGATGCGCTGCGGCTTTTTCTGCTATTCAACGCCCCACCCGAACAGCCGCTGCAATGGTGTGAGGATGATCTGGCCAGACAGCATGAATTTTTACAGCAAGTCTGGCAGCTGGTGATGAATTTCATTAGCGACGCGACGGCTGCCGACGGTGGGGCCGGCGGGCCGGGAAATGACTACTCAGAGGCAGACCTGCGACGCGTCAGGCAAACGGCAATCGCCACCATTCACCAAAACTGCGAGGAGCCCTATTCGCTCAATATGGTTGGGGCAGCACTGATGACCCTCACTCAGGCCCTGCAAGCAGCAACCAGTCTGAGTTCCCCTACCGATGTCGAGAGTATTCACCTCCTGGTCACCCTGCTGGCCCCGTTCGCACCCCACATCGCTGAAGAACTCTGGCACCGACTCGGGCATGCCGACTCGGTGCATCAGCAGGCTTGGCCCCCCTCGCTGCCGCCCGATTCGCAAAACTCGTCACCCTGACGCGAAGACCAGCCCTTAGAATTGTTGAGATAAGCGACTAGCAAGGAAGGAGTTCGGACGTGGCGGATAAGTACAGTCCCGCAGCGATCGAGGAAAAGTGGCAGCAGGTTTGGGCTGAGCAAGGGCTGGATAAGACCGACGAAGACCCTAGCAAGCCCAAGTTTTATGCGCTGTCGATGTTTCCGTATCCTTCTGGCAACCTGCACATGGGGCACGTGCGCAACTATACGATCACCGATGTGATTGCGCGGGTGCGGCGGATGCAGGGCTATCGTGTGTTGCATCCGATGGGGTGGGATGCCTTTGGCTTGCCCGCTGAGAACGCGGCGATTGATCGCGGTGTCCATCCCGCCAAGTGGACTTACCAAAACATTGAGCAAATGAAGGCGCAGCTCAAGCAGTTGGGCCTCTCCTACGACTGGGATCGCGAAGTCGCCACCTGTTCGCCCGACTATTACAAATGGACCCAGTGGAGCTTCATTCAGTTTTTGCAAGCGGGCTTGGCGTATCAAAAAGAAGCGGCGGTGAACTGGGACCCCATCGACCAAACGGTGCTGGCGAATGAACAGGTTGATAGCGAGGGCCGGTCTTGGCGATCGGGCGCGAAGGTTGAACGCAAGTTGTTAAAACAGTGGTTTTTGAAAATCACGGCCTATGCTGACGAACTCTTGCAGGACTTAGATAAGCTTCCCGGCTGGCCGGAGCGGGTGCGCCTCATGCAGGAAAACTGGATCGGCAAGTCCACCGGCGCCAAGGTCACCTTCAAAACGGAGCAGGGCGATGACTTGGAGGTGTTCACCACGCGGCCCGATACCTTGTGGGGCGCGACCTTTATGGTGTTGTCGCCCGAGCATCCGCTGGTGGAGAAATTGACGACGGCAGAACAAAAGGCCGCGATCGCCGCCTACCAAACTGAAGCAGCGGCGAAAAGCGACATCGATCGCACCGACGAAGGCAAAGAAAAAACTGGCGTTTGGACGGGCAGCTATGCCATCAATCCGGTCAATGGTGAGCAGATTCCCATCTGGATTGCTGACTACGTGCTCATGGGCTACGGCACCGGGGCGATTATGGCTGTACCCGCCCACGATGGCCGCGACTTTGCCTTTGCCCGCAAGTTTGGTTTGGATATCAAAGTCGTGGTGCAGCCGGAAGGTGAAACGTTGGATGGCGCGACGATGGCAGCAGCCTGGCCCGGCGACGGCGTCATGGTGCACTCGGGTCCCTTGCACGGTCTACCGGCGGGTAAAGGCGCGGGGCAAAGTGTGGAGAAGGCGATCGCCTGGCTAGAACAGCAAGGCAAAGGTGAAGGCCAAGACAATTTCCGGCTGCGGGACTGGCTCATTTCGCGTCAGCGCTACTGGGGTGTGCCGATTCCTGTCGTGCATTGCCCGAGCTGCGGTATCGTCCCCGTACCGGATGAGCAATTGCCCGTGGAATTGCCTCAAGATGTGGAATTCAGCGGTCGCGGTGCCTCTCCCCTCTCCCAGTTGGAGAGCTGGGTCAACGTGCCCTGCCCCACTTGCGGCGAACCGGCTAAGCGGGAAACCGACACGATGGATACCTTCATCGACTCGTCGTGGTACTTCTTGCGATACGTCGATGCTAACAATCAAGGGGCGATTTTTGATTCCGCCAAAGCCAACGATTGGTTGCCGGTGGATCAGTACGTGGGCGGCATTGAGCATGCGATTTTGCACTTGCTCTACTCGCGGTTCTTCACCAAGGTGTTGCGCGATCGCGGCCTCATTGATGTGGACGAACCCTTCAGCCGCCTGCTCACCCAAGGCATGGTGCAAAACATCACCTACAAAAATCCGAAAACCGGCAAATACATCCCGATTGACCAGATTACCGACATCGACCATCCCGTTGATCCCGCGACCGGTGACTCGCTAGAAGGGTTCTACGAAAAAATGTCGAAGTCCAAATACAACGGTGTCGCTCCCCAAGATGTACTGGGCAAATATGGCGCGGATACGGCGCGGATGTTCATCTTGTTCAAAGCGCCACCTGAAAAGGATTTGGAATGGGATGACGCCGATGTCGAAGGCCAGTATCGCTTCCTCAATCGGGTGTGGCGCTTAGTCACCGAGTTTGCTGCGGCATCTTCCAGCGGTGCGGCCGCATCCGCGACCTTGTCTAAGGCGGAAAAAGACCTGCGTCGCGCCATTCACATTGCTATCAAAGAAATCAGTGAGGATATTGAAGGCGACTACCAGTTCAACACTGCCGTATCGGAGTTGATGAAGCTCAGCAACGCGCTAACGGATGCGAAATGCACCGATTCCCTGATTTATGTCGAGGGCATTCACACATTGGTGAAGCTGCTCGCGCCCTTTGCTCCCCACATGGCTGAAGAACTCTGGCAGCAGTTGGGACAGACGGGTTCCATTCACCAGCAGCCCTGGCCCGAACTGGATGAATCCGCCCTTGTCGCGGACGAAATCACTCTGGTAATTCAAATTATGGGTAAAACGCGCGGCACGATTAGCGTCCCTGCCAGCTCTGACAAAGCCGCGTTGGAGCAGTACGCCCGTGAGTCGGAGGTAGCCCAGCGCTATATCGAAGGGAAAACGGTGAAAAAGGTCATCGTGGTACCGGGTAAGCTAGTCAACTTTGTTGTCGTACCGTAAGTAACGGTAAGAAGTCGAAGGTTGATAAAACACGATCATTCTCAATCGTCACTCAGCATCGGCAAGATAACAGCTCAAATCAGCGGCGACAAGCAACCTCAAACTCAGCACAGACAACCCTCAGCCGGTCGCTGCATTTGAATTGTTATGCAGCGGTATCATCGATTCACTCTAATGGCATTGCCAAAAATTCGTCTGGCAATAATGCAGGGATGACAGAAGCCGCAAAATCGGATTTATTGCGAGTCACGATAACTTCTACTTCTGCGGTGTTTGCCGCTTCGCTGGTGACAGCATCTTCAAAATCCGTAATGGAGCTTTTTAATGCAGCTTTAATGACTGCATCTGTCACACTAGCCACTTCAAGATGTTGCAATAGTCTTGACAGAAGCTCACGAGCTTTTTTACCACCCACTTGACGACGCAGGATGTAAAAAATGTTCGTCACTGCATGCCCCGAAACATAACCTTGCACTTGCGGTTTGACTGCTGTATTTAACGACTGTGCAGAAGCCACTACAAATGGTTGCCGTTGAGCCAGGACATCAAGCAAAACATCACTGTCAAATAATACGTGCCTCAACGATACTTCTCCTCCAGATAGTCCACATAGGACTCCGTGGAGTTTTGTTCTCCTAACTTAATGACCCCAACTAGGCTTTGAGTCCAGGGATCAAGACCAGGCAAAGAATTTGCGTCAGCAAGTGGAAGACCAAACACTAGCGTTTCTTGTTGAATCGAACTCAACAAAGACTGAACTAACCGCCAACGCTCGCCAATAGACAACTGTAATGCTTGATTATGTACGTCCTGTAACGTCATCAGCTTTTACCTAGCTACTCTTTATTTATTGTAATTAAGAAGCGCTCACGTTGAACTAAGCAAGGTCAGATCAATTAATTGCCCGACTGTTCACGATTCGTTTCAGCGCATCGTTTATGGGTATTGAGATTTCACTTCGAGTCATGTGTGCGACTTCTCCACTGCGATCGCCCCCCACCCGCAAAAATCGTTTCCATTTACACCAATCGTCCCTGATCTTTCCAGTTGCCAAACAGTTTGCCTGCTGCCGTCTTCTTCAAAAAGTTGCCTAAGCGGCGATCGAACTCATCACGATTTCGCCGCATTTCTTCGATGTAGCTAATCCGTACGCGAATGTACAAATCTGGGAACTGGCAAAACTGTGACCAGGCCTCTGGTGTCGCTTTGATGGCTGCTTGTATATCGTCCGCCACTGTAAACGGAACCGTCAGATCAGGGAGGATGGCTTGACCTGTCGGTGTCATTAAACCTTGGTCAATCAGCCAACGCGCTCTGGCTTTGTTGAGTTCAGTCCAGTGACTGCGCGGCTTGCGCGGCGTGAATCTTTGCGCCCGCTCGACATCGGAAGCGCGTTTTTGAATGCCGTCAATCCACCCAAAGCAAATCGCTTCATAAACCGAGTCGAGATAGGAAACGGTGGGGTGATCGGCGCGATCGTCGAAGATTAGCCAAATTTCGCTGGCCGTATCGTGGTTTTCTGCCAGCCACGATCGCCAGGCTGCTTGATCGGTTGCGCGATAGGTCGTCGAAATTTGCATGTTTTCACCAAGTAGAGAGTATTGCCTCTATCTAAATCTGCCGGCCTATCTACGTGAAATATTGCTTGCAGTATATTCGCTTGAATTAGTCACATCACAGCAAATTGTCTGTGGAGTACAAAATCTGAAGTGGCCAGCCCAAATGCTCTTAAGGAAGCATTAAAATGCCAATTAAGGTATCAAGAGAACTTTGCCAATTGCCTGGCGACTCTCCAGAAAATGATGAGCTTTACTTGCTTGATCAAGAGAAAACTGATCTGAAATATTGATTGTCAGCAAACCCTCTTTTACCCATCCTAAGACTGTTTGTGCACGTTTTAATCTGTCTTCTTGATAAGCATTGTAAATGGATAAACTCGCCCACATGACGGATAAGCATCCCCGACCAGAATTACCTGTGATGCCCGATAAGCGGTTAATGTCAAAAGACGGTATGTTACCGCTCGTCAAGCCGTATATCACCATGCTGCCTTTAGCGCGTAAAACCTCTAGGCCAGCATCAAAAGTTGTCTTGCCCACTCCATCAAAAACAGCGTGAACTCCAGCACCGTCGGTGAGTTGCAGAACTTCTTTGACCACATCGTTTTTTGTATAGAGGATGATGTCATCACCTCCGACAGCGCGAATTTTCATAGCTTTTTCGCTAGTAGAACACGTGCCAATTACCTTGGCTCCGCGCATTTTGGCCATCTGGGTGAGCAGTAAACCAACACCTCCTGCCGCCGCTTGGATTAATACAGTGTCTCTTGCTTGAATCGCGTAGGCTTCATGACTCAGAGCATGGGCTGTCATACCTTGCAATAAAACTGAGGCCGCTTGCTCGTAACTGATTTCGTCTGGCAAGGGAATTACAACATCTTCTGGGCACACACAATACTCGGCATAAATGCCCACCATCTGTCCGGCAATGGCAATTCGTTGTCCTTTGCTGACGTTAGTAACTTTTTGGCCTAAGGCAACGACTTCACCTGCAGCCTCAATGCCAGGAATGAGCGGTAACTTTACAGGATATGGTTTCCCTTTATGATGCTGAGTATCGACAAAATTCACTCCGATCGCATAGTTACGCACCAAGACCTCGTTCGCCTTGGGGACAGGAATGGGCACCTGGCTAACGCGCAAACTGTCAGCATCACTGAATGCAGTGATGTTAATGGCATTCATTAAAGAGATCCTCGCGATTTCACACCCTTAGCTCTGCCTTTAAAGATGAAGTGATTCGGAAACAAACTGTTGATATTCTGCAAACGTATCTAGGTCTATTTCGCCGTCAGGGAATCTTATAGTAGTAACCTGATCTCGATATTTTTGAATGATTTTCTTGGCACCCTGATCGCCTTTTAACTTCACTAATTCTGAATAAAAGCTGCGATCAAAAAAAGCAGGCGTACCGATAGTTTGATTATAACAACAGGCAATTATTGACTGATTTTGTTTGTCGTAACACCCAATCAATTGTTCGATTACTCTAGTAGATATCAATGGTTGATCACAGACAAGAAAAATCATTCCATTTATGTTTGAGAAATCAAAACTTTGCTCTCTGGTATATTCAACTCCGTAGCGGATAGAACTGCCAATTCCTTGACTCCAGTCGGAATTTCTGATTATTTTTACGGGAAACCTTTCTATCGATGGCTCTATTTCATCTGCATTTGCGCCCAACACCACAATAACTGCACTGCAGGAAGCAGTCAGCGAGCATTGAATAACGTAGCTAAGTAAAGTTTGGCCTCGGTAGGGTAACAGTTGCTTGGGTTGCCCCATTCGTCTTGACGCACCTGCAGCCAGAATGATTGAAACAACTGAATGTTTATTCACCTTATCTCTCTTTGGTATGATTGTCTGAGCTGTTTAACTGCTGACAGAAGTGGATTTCTGATATTCAAATAAGTTGACTTTATCTGATGCGCTTATTCGTTTTTGTTGAATCGTTTCTTTGGCATGTAGAGGTTGGCAACGATATTTGCTGAAGCCAGCATTGCGCTTTGCTAAAACGGCCTGAATTTCAGTGATGATTGCAGTGGCAATTTCTGCCGGCGTATCTGCCCCAATATCTAACCCAACTGGACTGTATACTTTTTCTGATTGATTCGGTGAGGGATTTAATTGCGCGATGATTCTAGCAATACGACTTTTTGACCCCATCACGCCCACGTAGGGAATTGAGGTGGGCAGCAAACATTTAATGATTTCAAGATCGTCTAAATAGTTGTGGGTCATCACCACTGCGACCGTGTTCTCATCAGCGGATAGTTGTTGATCAATAATGTCGCGGTGGGTGAGAATGACTTTATCGGCGATCACGAACCGCTGATACGTTTCTGGTAATGCCCGACAATCCACGACAGTTACCTGCCAGCCAATTGCTTTAGCCAATCTGACAACGGGTAAAGCATCTCGTCCTGCCCCAAATACGATCAAAGAACGGGGGGGAGAAATGCCTTCAATGAAAACGTCAACGCTACCGGAAGTTAGCTGATATCGATTGACCGTTGATTTTTGGCTTTCTTTAGCTATAAGTGTGTCGTGAGCGATCGCTTCAATAAGCGCAGAATCTTGGATATCGGTGTCAGTTGTATCGTTGGGGTAAAGAACAAACCGTGATCCTATTTTTAGGTCTACTTTTCCTGTGACAGAAAAGACGGTTGCGATCGCCCCTTTCTTCCTCTTTTTAAGACAGTGTGAGATCAAATTAAGAGGAGAAAGGGTATTGGATGGATGGATTTTTTCTAAGAGGATGGTCACGGCACCGTTGCACCCCAAGCCAAATCCCCAGCTCAGGTCTTCTTCTACGTTGGTGGCATCATACTCAATGACCAGCGGTTCCTGAATGATGCGCTGCGTATATTGGAAGATATCGTTTTCGACACATCCGCCACTCAAGGTTCCAACCATTTCGCCCGTTTCGTGAATTAACATTTTGGCCCCTTTTTGACGGTAGGTAGAGCCAACTGTGTTCACAATGGTGGCTAGGAAAGTGGTTTCACCTTTTTGCTGACTCTTTTCGTGGGCTAAAATAATCGCTTCTAATTCATGCACGATCGTGATTCTCCTGATGGAGGATGCCTCTAAATCAACTTGTCGGGAATAATCGGCAAATTTCGAATGCGCTTACCCGTGGCGTGATAGACCGCATTGGCCACGGCTGGCGCGACGCCCATAATGCCAATTTCGCCTGCCCCCCGCACCCCCAGCGGATTAAAGTTGAGATCGGGTTCGCCGACAAATGTGACCTCAATGCGGGGGATATCGGCGTGGGCTGGACAGTGATAGGTGGCCAAGTCGTACACCACAGGATGACCGCTAGCGGCATCGAAATGACATTCCTCCATGAGGGCTGAGCCGATGCCCATGATGATGCCGCCCCGGATCTGTGAAGTGGCGGCTTTGGTATTCACAACTCGCCCCACATCCATGACTGAAACCCAGCGCGTGATTCGTAGCCGCGCAATTTCCTCATCAACCATTACTTCACAGAAATGAGCGCCCCAAGACTGAAACGCAAACTGAGTGCCCTCTTCACCGGGTGCAGCCGAGCCCGTGGCTTCATAGGATGCCCTGCCGGAAGCTTGGAGGGAAGCAAACGCTTGTTGGGCGGTTTCGGCGTTGGCCGCTTCAAGCACAGCCTGACAGGCATTTACTACCGCCGGTGCAAGCGTAGCCGTCATTTGCGAACCGCCTGCCAGCCCACCATCGGGCATGAGGGAATCGCCGATCTCAACCTGAATACTTTCGACGGGTAGCCCTAGCGTTTCCGCTGCTGTCATGGCGATGACCGTGTAAGATCCTGTGCCCATATCGTTGGCTGACGTTAAAACATGGGCCGTTTCATCGGGCAGGAGACGGACTTTGGCTTCAGCCGAGCCTCGATATCCTGGAAAAGTGGCGGCGGCCATGCCCCAACCGACTAAAAGATTGTCCCGCTGCTGCGATCGCGGTTGCATCTGGCGCTGGCCCCAGCCAAACTGTTCGGCCCCGGTTCTTAAACAGGCGGCAAAGTTTTTCGCCGAAAAGGGCCGTTTCCGGCGCTGGTGCGCTGATGTTTCGTTCCGCAACCGCAGCTCCACCGGGTCTAGCCCTAATTCCCAGGCCAGTTCGTCCATTGCCGACTCTAAGGCAAACATGCCAGGAGCCTCTCCCGGAGCCCGCATAAATGTTGGCGTCCCCACGTTCAGTACCGCCAGTTCTTGCCCCAGTTTGAGATTGGGCGTCGCATACATGACGGGGGTAACCGCCGTACAAGGTTCCGAAAAGACCTCCACGGGAGACGTGCAAGTTCTGGCGGTATGTTCCAGGGCGATGAGTTGACCCGTTTCGTCAGTGGCGAGGCGAACGGTTTGTGCCGTTTGCGATCGATGCCCGGTATTCGCCGTCATTTGGCGGCGCGACACGACAACTTTAAGTGGGCGTTGCAGTTCTCTCGCCGCCGCCACGCAGAGAATACCGTGAGGCCAGGGAAAAGCCTTCGCCCCAAAAGCCCCGCCAACATAGGGGCTGACGATGCGAACCCGCTCGGTGGGAAGGCCAAACAGCTGGGCATAGGTGCCCTGAGAGAGTCTCACCCACTGAGTCGGCTCGTAGATCGTAACCGCATCGTTCGTCTGCCAGTGGGCTACTAGCGCATGGGGTTCCATCGGCGAATTCAGTTCGGCCTCGGTGGTGTAAGTGGCTTCTACAGCGGTTGCCGCTCCTGCCCTCGCGGCTGCGAAATCCCCAGTTTCAAACGCCCCTTCTTGAAACTGAAAATCTTCGCCAAACCAAGGGGGTGAGTCTTCATAGGTGGCGTTGTCGGCCTCTACGAGCACGGAGTCGGTCTGATACTCTACGGGAGCCGAATGTGCCGCGTCTCTGGCTCTCTCGAAGGTATCGGCCACCACTAAGCCAATGATTTGCCCGGCATAATGAACGCGATCGTCGGCTAAAGGCAGCCGCGTTTCATAAATTTGCGCACTAGCCCAGTCGTTGGCTGGGGTAAAGACCCTTGGCATGTTGTCATGGGTGAACACGGCAATCACGCCGGGTGATCGCTCAATTGCTGCGGTATCAATATTAAGGATGCGTCCGTGGGCAATTTGGGCCGTGATTAAATAGCCGTGAACCAAACCGGGAAGGGGGTGCTCTGCCCCATACGTGGCCGTTCCCGTGACTTTGGCTCGTCCGTCGGTACGACTAACGGCTGTTCCGATAATTTGACTCATACAAGTCCTCCTCCTCTGGCTGAAACGGCGAGGGCGCGGCGAATGGCCCGCCTCGAAAGCTCGACTTTGAAGCCGTTATGTGAAAGCGGCTGGGCATCTTGCAGGGCGATGTCTGCGGCTTGCTCAAACGTCGATTGGTTGGCCGCCCTTCCCTGTAAAAAGGTTTCTGCTGCACTCGCCCGCCAGGGTTTGGGGGCAACCCCTCCTAAAGCAATGCGAGCGTTGCGAATCTGGTCGCCTGAGAGCTCGACAGCCGCCGCGACTGCAACTAAGGCAAAGGCATAGGAGGCGCGATCGCGCAGCTTCAGATAAACCCCTGATGGGGCAAAAGCGATCGGGGGTAACCTCACGGCGATGATCAATTCGCCGGGCTCTAAGTTGGTGTCGCGATCAGGGGTATCGCCCGGCAGACGATGAAAATCGACTAACGGAATTTCGCGCCGGCCCTGTTCGCCCTGCACTTCGACGCTCGCCTCTAAAGCCGCTAAGGCGACGGACATATCGGAAGGATTGACCGCCACGCAACGTTCACTAGCTCCTAAGATGGCGTGCGTGCGATTCACCCCATTGATGGCTGGACATCCCGTATCGGGCTGGCGTTTATTACAGGCAAACGCCGGATCGTAATAGTAAGGACAGCGGGTGCGCTGCATCAGGTTGCCGCCGACGGTGGCCATATTGCGAATTTGTTGGGAAGCGCCCGAGAGAATGGCCCGACTGAGCATGGGATACTGATCGCGAACTTCGGCATGATTGGCGAGATCCGTATTGGTCACCAGCGCACCAATTCTGAAGCCGCCCTCTAGGGTCGGTTCAATTCTTTTCATCTCGATCTCTAGCCGAGAGATATCGAGTAGCTGGGTCGGCTCGTCTAAAAAGGCTTTCAGGCGATCGACCAAATTCGTGCCGCCGGCAATATACACAGCATTGCGATCGCCAGTGGCCCGATTAACCGCCTCTTCGATTGAGCTAACGCGGCCATAAGCAAAATTTTTCATTGACTTGAAGCTCCTAACCTGATGCCGCCGGTGGAAGCGGGGTTTGACCCGTGACTTGCTGAACAGCCGCAACGATGCCGTTGTAAGCACTACAGCGACACAGGTTGCCGCTCAGCCGCTCTTTGATTTCTGCCTCGGAAAGGGTGGCAAGTTGGGGTGGGCTATTGAGATCGGGCGTGGCGTAACTAACCTCGCCATTTTGCACTTCATCCAGCAATGCGACGGAGGCACAGATTTGCCCTGGCGTGCAGTAGCCGCACTGAAAGCCGTCATGATCAATAAAAGCTGTTTGGACGGGGTGTAAAGTGTCGCCGTCGGCTAGCCCCTCAATCGTGGTAATGGCCTTCCCGTCTTGCATGACGGCTAACGTCAGGCAGGAATAAACTCTTTGGTTGTCAATCAATACGGTACACGCGCCACATTGGCCGTGGTCGCAGCCTTTTTTACTGCCGGTGAGTCCTAAGGTTTCGCGCAGCGCATCCAATAGAGTGACCCGAGGTTCAATCATGAGGGTCTGCGACTGACCGTTGATGTTCAGTTCTCGGGTGATTTCACCGTCAGATGACGCAACCGCAGAATCTGGATCATTTCGATTTTGACAAGCATTGAGTAAAGAGGGAGCGGTAATCGCTGCGCCTGCCGCTGTGAGCGATCGCCCTAAAAAATTGCGCCGCGATCGCGGTTTTGATGACAGCTTCTTGTCGTCTTCTGTCATTGCCTTAGCTCCAGTCTTAACGATGGTTCTCTCAAGAGTGATGAACAGCAGCTGTTTCGATCAGGACTTACGCAGTTGCATCCGGTTTTGGCCCCTTTAATCCCCAAACCTGGGGAAACCGGATGCAACTTCCCCCAGATTTGGGGGACGCAAGGGGGCCATGTGTAAGTCCAATCGATATCACTATTATTGCCCCTAAAATATAAAACAAATAAAGTTAAAACACTTTTGCTCTTCTGCAAAAATGGCGATTATCGAGAGTCGTGCGATGAGTATCTGGGACGGTATTGCTGAATTTGTGGCCGTAGTGGATGCGGGTAGTTTTTCCGCCGCCGCGAAACGGTTGGGGGTCTCGACATCCTATGTCAGTCGCCGGGTGGCCGATTTGGAGGCAAGATTAGGGATTCGCCTGCTGGCCCGCTCAACACGTCAGGTCCGCATGACGGATGCCGGTGCCGAATACTATCGCCGCTGTACCGACCTCACCGCCGGACTCGAAGAAGCGAACCAAGTCGTTGCCGGTGAAACCGCTGAAGTCGCTGGCCGCATTCGAGTTGCCGCCGCAGGAGCCTTTGCCGAACAGTGCGTGGCTCCGGCCTTGGCCGAGTTTGCCGCCCATCATCCCAAAGTCCAGATCGAAATCAGTTTCAACTCCCGCATTATTAACTTGATTGATGAAGGGTTTGACTTTGCCATTCGCTACGGCGTACTCGAAGACAGCAGCTTGATTGCCCGCAAGTTGACGGACCGAACCTTGGTCGCCTGTGCCAGCCCTGATTATTTGAAGCGACGGGGTATCCCCACCGTTCCAGAAGACTTGCGCGATCATGATTGTCTGTGCAGCAACAGCGATCGCTGGCGCTTCACCTATCCAGAAGGTCATCAGGTGATCCGCGTCTCTGGCCCGTGGATCAGCAATAATGGTGTGGCGCTGGTGGCAGCCGCAATGCAGAACTTGGGGATTATTTATTTGCCTCGGGTCAATCTTGCCGATGCGCTGGATACTGGCAAGTTAGTGCCCATTCTGGAAGACTTTTGGGACCGCGATCGCGTCACTTGGTTGGTGTACCCTAGTCGCCGCCACCTACCCCTACGAGTTCGACGGGTGATTGATTTTTTGCTCAAGTATTTTCGAACTCACGGAAAAGATCAGGTGGTCTAGAGTCGAGGTATATTCACTTGAATAGTATTGATGCGCTGATTGACTTGAGTCGTTTGCGAAGGACCCTCTTGGTAGCTCGCTGAGTCCGATGGTGCTGCATCGGCCTGCTCTCAGCTCTAGAAATCATCGCCGCCCTGTGCCCCAAAGCCATTAATATCGACCCAGAGAGCAGCCTGAGGGTTTATGAACGTTCAAAAGATTGCAGCGTTTTCAGATGGCAATACGGGCGGTAACCCCGCCGGGGTGGTGATTGCTGAGCAGCATCCCAGTGAAGCCGAGATGCGCCAAATCGCTGCTGACGTGGGCTTTTCAGAAACGGCCTTTGCCGCCCCCCTGTCAGATGCCTTTCGCGTACGCTACTTTTCACCCGAGTCGGAAGTGCCCTTTTGCGGCCATGCGACGATTGCCCTCGGGGCAGCACTCGCTATGAGCAAAGGCGATGGCACCTTTAAGCTCGTGCTCAATGACGCCGAAATCACCGTCGAAGGTCGCCAACAGGGCGGACAAATTTCTGCCGCGCTACAATCACCGCCAACCCACAGTGCCGCTGCCCCGCCGCAGTTGGTAACGGACATCCTCACGTTGTTTGGGTACACCCAGGACGATCTCGACCCTAAGCTACCGCCCGCCTGTGCCAATGGTGGGGCCGATCATGTGATTTTGGGGCTCAAAACCCGAGCGGCACTGGCCGCCATGCAGTATGATCTGGCCTCCGGTCGCGACCTGATGAATCGTGAGGCCCTGGTGACTATCATGTTTGCTTATGCCGAGACACCGCAGCGCTTTCACACGCGTAACCCCTTTGCCTCCGGGGGTGTCTATGAAGATCCGGCGACGGGCGCGGCGACCGCTGCTTTGGGCGGCTACCTGCGCGATATCGGCTGGCCCCACGGCGGTGTGATTGACATCGTACAGGGCGAAGATATGGGAATGCGATCGCTGCTCCGGGCGGAGATCTCTGCTGTTCCCAACAGTTCCATCCGCATTTCTGGCACGGCTAGAGTCATGCAGTCCTAGCCAGCTTGATGGGCTCCGCCGCGCAATGCTAGTCGCAGGCCGATTAACGCGTCCAAATTTTGATTTCACCATTCCAGCCACTGCTGACCAACGTGCGGCTGTCGGGGGCAAACGCCACGGACCACACCCAACCTTCGTGTCCTCTCAGTAAGCCGACTAAACGCCCGGTATCGACGTGCCACAGGCGCACCGTTTTGTCACTGCTGGCCGTGGCGAGTAATTGGCCATCGGGGCTAAAGGTGACACAGTTCACTGCCGCGCTATGGGCCTGAAACTGAGTGATTTGTCGCCCGCTGTTGAGTTTCCAAAAGCGGACGGTACAATCAGCGCTGCCAGTCGCCAAGAGCCAGTTATTGGGGCTGATGGCTACCGAGTGAACTGCGGCTTCGTGTCCGGCTAATACGTGATTGGTGCCGCGCCCCTGCAGGCGATGAATGCGCACCTGGTGGTCTTGCCCCCCACTGGCGAGGGTGCTGCCATCTGGGCTCACGGCCAGAGAACGCACCCAATGCTGATGGCCGGTGAGGGTTTTGACCGCACTGGCCGGCTGGTCTGGAGCGATGCGCCAAACTTGAATGGTCTGGTCTTGGCTGCCGCTAAACAGGTATTGGCCATCGGGGCTAAAGGTAATGGCCCGTACCCCGCTCTGGTGGCCCTGCAGTACCTCTACCCGCGATCGCCGCCGCACATCCCAAAGGCCAATCGTGTTGTCGTTAGAAGCGCTGGCGAGCCAGTGTCCCTGGGGGCTAAAGGCCACGCAGCGCACCCAAGCCGTATGGCCCTCTAAATAAAAGGGGCGATCGCCGTGCGGCTGCCGCCACAGGGCTACTTTTTTATCACCACTGCCGCTCGCGATGTAGCGTCCATCGGGGCTAAACGCTACCGTCCGGACCCAGCTTTGGTGTCCTCGCAGGGTTTGGGTGCAGCGCCACCCGCCTGTGGTTGGGGTGGCCGAATGCCTCTGTGGCGGCGCTGATGTGGCAGGGGATGCAAATGAGGTTGGCGAAACCACAGAAGGGTCGGGAAGCGTCGGGCTCGGCTTCGTTCTGTGAGACATCAACATGGCTGGGGGAGTCTATTCGGGACAGCAACAGTTCAGAATGGGCACCCTGTAAACGTTTGGCGTTCCGAATTAACGGGTCGGAAGCAGCCTGTCGTCAGGAAGAAACTACATCCCCTAAAGCGGTGATCCCGTAAACTCGTCGATGACGTTGGTCGGTATTTTCAATGCTCTGCATAGAGCCAGCCAGGCTTTTGCTCAGTTAACCTGAGTTCGGGATAAGTACATCAGGCACGCTTCCCAACCTGTTGAGATTACAATCCCTTCCGGGGCGGGGTGCCAAAGGCGGGGTGGGTGTCGATCCTTCCGCTGAGAGTGGTTCAACCCACCCCCTTAACCCCTCCCCAGAGGGGCAATAAACAGGTTTTGGTGGCGTGCAGTTACTTCAGATTGTGGCCATGGCGGTCAGCATCAGCTCTCATTCAGCACTGGAATTAGGTACAGGGCGATAAAGGCTTTGGCCGCATTGGGATCTAGTTGATTGAGCGATCGCACAATCTCGACGATGGTTTCACCAGTTGGATCTGTGCGCTCGTGCACCCAGCGATAGACGACCGTCCGCTCCATGCCGAGGGTGACGGCAAGTTTGTTTTGACTGATGGCGTAGGTTTCGAGGGTTTCTTTCAGGGCGCGTCCGGCTCTACCCATGCGGCTTGATCACTGTTGTAAGGCTTCTGGAGAATAGCGGAGTAGCGACATGGCGAGAAGCGGGCGGCGGTTGACTCGCCATGACCAATTGCTGAGAACGATTGAAGAGCGGCGATCAGCTTCACTCCCACTCTCTACGCCCCACCCTCCGACTCACCGACGGTCTCCTGACGGTTTTTTTCTCGCCGGTCCCCTAAGTTCCCAAGACCCAATCCATAAAGCGACTGAATGAGCGCTTGATCTGCTCTCGCCGCCGCCACTTCTCAAACCCCTGACGATATTGTTGGGTGCCTGATCGGTAAGTTTGCCAGGCTTGCAAACTTAAGCCAGCGCCCCAAAACAAACAGATATATAGCGCCCAAGAGAGCGTGCCCGCCGTTAGCCAATTAAAGGTGAACAACACCACGTTAACGATGACAAACCGCACCAAATGACTTTGCAGCCGCTGCTTTTTGAACTGATCGAAGGCGGCCAGCTCATCACTTTCGCGGCGTTGCAGCGTCCACTGTTGTTCGGCTTCGGCGAGGGTGGTCGCGGCAATGCCCAATTCTTCAGCAATTTCAAACAGTTGCGGGCGGGTCAGCTCGCCGTCTTCGGTATGGCGGGCGATCGCAATTTGCAAGATGGCCTGCGCCTCTTCTGCTTGGTAAATGGCGGGGTCGTTTTGGCTGGGGGGCATTGTCGTAGTCGAGTCAGTCATGCCGATGAACGTTGCCAAGTTCCGTTGATACCTCTGTTATAGATAATTTTGATCAAAATAGGGGCTAAATTCGACCAATTCTTTCAACCTGGAGAGACCAGGGGGCGATTTTTTCTCTGGAACGAGGAGGGGCAGAGACCGCGAAAGATTCACGATATGCTGAGCACTGCTGCACCGCTCCCCGATGCCTGAGAAGACCGGCGTTCACAGTTCGTCAGAACTGAGGGGAGGTTGGAAGCTCACTCTGGGGATAGGGCTCATCAGAGGCGACTGGTGCCAGCTTGGCTCGGGGTGGACTGGGCCGCCAAGAAACTGGGGCACTCAGGGACCGTTAGGGGCCGTTGACTGGCGCTAAATTTTGCTAAATGTATTTAGGTTGATGCATGAACAGGACGGATCTCGCGTTTACTCCAGCTCTTGAACAGGCTCAACTGATTCGCAATAAAGTGGTCTCCCCCCTAGAGCTCACCGAGTTGTATCTCGCCCGCATCAGCCGGTTTAACCCCACCTTGGGCAGCTACTTTACGGTGATGACCGAGGCGGCGATCGCCGATGCCCGCGATAAAACTGAACAGCTCGCTACCACCCCAACGGATGAACTGCCGCCTTTTTTTGGCGTACCGCTCTCGGTCAAAGATCTGAATCCGATTGCTGGCGTGCCCTGCGCCTATGGCATTGCAGCGGCGCGCAACCGCATCGCCACGCGCGACGACGGCATGATAGCGGGCCTACGAGACGCCGGGTTTGTGATTTTGGGCAAAACCGCCACCTCTCAACTGGGGTCGTTTCCCTATACGGAGGCGCCCGGCTTTTTGCCCGCGCGCAATCCCTGGCATTTGGGCCATACGCCGGGGGGCTCTAGTGGCGGCGGCGCGGCAGCACTGGCGGCGGGCTTGTGCGCAATTTCCCAAGGGTCTGACGGCGGCGGCTCACTGCGCGGCCCCGCCTTTTGCTGTGGGCTGGTGGGCCTCAAACCCTCGCGGGGTCGCGTCAGTTTTGCCCCCGTGGGCGAACGGTTAGAAGGGCTGGCCAGCAATGGGCCGCTGGGGCGCACGGTCGCTGACACCGCCGCGATGCTGGATGTGATGTCGGGCTATGTGACGGGCGACCCCTACTGGCTCCCGCCGCCCAAAACCTCCTTTCTCGCCGTGACGCAGACCGATCCCAAACCGCTCAAAATTGGCCTTTTGACGGCGGTAGAGCCTATCGGCGAAGCCACGACAGACTGCAAACAGCCGGTGCTCGATACGGCCCACCAACTCGCCACCCTCGGCCACTGCGTTGAACCGGTGTCACCACCTGATTTGAGCGAGCTGATCGAGCCGTTCACCGTGGCCTGGCAGTGTATTGTGGCCGAGGCCAATATCCCCTTCTTTGTTTTAGAAAAGATGAATCGCTGGCTGCTGCTGCGAGCCTGGCGCATTCGCAGTGGCCAGTATCTGCGGGCCATGACTCAGCTACAGGTGGCCTCACGGCAAATTGTGCAGCAGTTTCAGGACTACGACATCGTGCTGCTGCCGGTGTATCTGCACGCCGCGATTCGCATTGGCGAGTGGCAGTCACTGCGCTGCGAACAAATTTTGGCCAACATCATTAACTGGATTGCCCCCTGCCCCCCCTTTAATGCCAGCGGTCAACCGGCGATCGCCCTGCCTACGGGGTTCACCGCATCGGGATTGCCCGTCGGCGTGCAGCTGGTGGGCCGGCCCGGTGCTGACGACACAGTGTTGGCCTTGGCGGCTCAGCTCGAGCGAGCCAACCCGCAATATCACCATCGTCCGCCGCTGTTCGCTACAGATTAACCGGCGGCACGGGGGACGATTTCCCCTCTGCTCCGGTCATGCGGGCAAGCACTCTCGACCATGCTTTACAGAATGTAATCGCCCTTCAGGTCTGCGTCGTTTAGGGCGTAGACTGATGACATTCTGCCGCCGCGATCGCGCTCAGGCCCCTACCTACTCTGGTGGGATGAGCCGCCATTGCCGCCATTGAGCCACCCTAGTTGCTTGCCCAGTGCATTTGTCGCTCTATGTTTCCGACTCATCGTCCTCGTCGTTTGCGCAGCCATCCTCAACTTCGCCGGATGGTGCGCGAAACCGTTGTCTCGACCAATGACCTGATTTATCCCCTCTTTGCCGTGCCGGGCGAGAGCATCGCAGCAGAAGTGAAATCGATGCCGGGGGTCTATCAGCTGTCGGTCGACAAGATTGTGGAAGAGGCCCAGGAAGTTTATGACTTGGGCATTCCCGCCATTATTTTGTTTGGCATTCCCGATACGAAAGATACCGACGCAACGGGTGCCTGGCACGACTGTGGCATTGTGCAAAAAGCCACCACAGCGGTGAAAGAGGCTGTGCCCGACCTGATTGTGGTGGTCGACACCTGTCTGTGCGAATACACTGACCACGGTCACTGCGGTTATTTAGAAACCGGTGACCTGACCGGACGTGTGCTCAACGACCCGACGCTGGAACTGTTGAAGAAAACGGCGGTGTCGCAGGCGCAAGCCGGCGCTGACATTATTGCGCCTTCGGGCATGATGGATGGGTTTGTGCGAGCCATTCGCGAAGGGCTCGACGCCGCTGATTTTCAAGATATTCCCATCCTCTCCTACGCGGCGAAATATGCCTCGGCCTACTACGGGCCGTTTCGTGATGCGGCAGATTCGGCCCCGCAGTTCGGCGATCGCCGCACCTATCAAATGGACCCTTCCAACAGTCAAGAAGCCCTGAAGGAAATTGCCCTCGATATGGCCGAAGGGGCGGACATGCTAATGGTGAAGCCCGCCTTGGCCTATATGGATATCATCCGTCAGGTCAAAGATGCGACGAATCTGCCGGTGGCGGCCTACAATGTCTCGGGCGAATACTCGATGGTCAAAGCCGCTGCCCTCAACGGCTGGATCGATGAGCAAAAAGTCGTGCTCGAAACCATGACCAGCTTTAAGCGATCGGGCGCTGACCTCATCCTCACCTATCACGCGAAAGATGTCGCCCGCTGGCTAGAGAACGTCAACGCCATCTTCTAGACCGATTTATCTCGATAACTGTGGCTTTGGCAGGAGAGCTGCTACAGGCGGTGAGATTGACTGATTTAAGGACTCGAATTCTGCACCTAGATCACGGATGAGGCAGTCATGTCTCGCCTGCTGTGGTTTGTCAGCAACTGAAGTGCTCCCAAATCCAGGACTATAATCTGATTACGGTTTGACTGATTGTTTTCTGGGACAACGCGATGAAATCAGAGACATCCGCAACGACAACCTCCCTGTATGACATCGATTATCAGCGCTGGTTGAGTGAGACGCTGGTCCAGCTGCGATCGCGCAACTTCGGCCACCTTGACCTTGAGAATCTCATCGAGGAATTTGAGAGTTTGGGCAAGCGAGAAAAACGCGCCTTGGCAAGCTATTTGATGCGGCTCTGTGAGCATTTACTCAAGCTCAAATACTGGGAAGCGGAACGTGAATTATCCTACCGAGGATGGAAGGTAGAGATTCGTAATTTTCGGTTGCAGATTGCTCGCATACTTGAGGATAGTCCCAGCCTAAAAATATACCTAACCGAGAACTTTGAACGTGAGTATTGTAATGCTCGCAAGTTGTTTTTAGATGCCAGCAATTTAGTAGAGAATTCTCTGCCCGTACAGCCCTGCTTTTCTTTAGAAGAAGCACTAGAGGAAGACTGGCTACCGGTACAGCCAGAAGCGTAATTCCCTCTATTCTGTTGCAAGCATCTCCTGAGTAGAGGCGGAGGGACGTTGGCTGAGTTGTAGCTATGACTCCGTTCAGCTAGCAGTATGTGTTATTCTGCTACATTATTTTCTGACATTTCATTGGAGTTCATAGCTGCTTCCAAAAGCCCATCTGGTTGGAAGAATTCTTCAAACTCTTCTAGAGTAATCGACTGACTATATGGGATTGGTGAAATTATGTGATTGGATCTAATGCGAGGGAATGAAAGACAAAACTCTCTCGTTTTCTCTGCTTTGTAATTTGCGTTGAAGATTTGACAATCAGACTGCAGATAGAAATCATCAAAGTCATTTTCATATTGTTCTGTCAGAAGCTCTAGGCGTTCTTGAATGTAGCCTTCTGGGGGTATCCAAGTGCCAGATTCTGAAGTCTCAACCCACAACCTAAGTCGCCCTTTTGCGATCGCTTCAGCAAAATTAGAATCAGGTGCAAATAGTTCATTAAAACTCAATTTTTTGCCCGTCTTTAAATCAAAAGTGATGGGATAGTAGGTCATGACTGGATAAGCACCGGGCATGACACTATGGCGACAATAAACACTGCCAATACTGCCGCTGGCGAACTCTAAATCGCAATTCATTCTCACGTCAAACGCAAACCAAGTTACAGTTCGCTCTCCATCCGGCATATCACGAAGTCTGCCCTGCGTACATTCTTCCTGATATGCGAAGAGTTTTGGAGCAGCCTCATCACCAATCAGCTCATCTCTAAGCATCTGGTTAATCTGATCTTGTATCGATACATTTGCTAAACCAGAAATCTGCGGATATTCAAAGTGATATTCGCAGGCCCCGTCGTTTGGTAGCGGAATTTCTTTCTCAACAACCGGAAAACTGATCTCAAATTTGGCTCCGTCAGCAATAAGCTCAGGATCTATACGGTTGTTGCCCATATTGAACTTACGGATGCGATGCTCAGGGCCAGAGAATAGATTTCGCTTTCCTTTAACGATTGCAATTAAAGTACTCTTGTCCAGCATCGAAACGACGTTTTCTGGAGGAGGTGTAGGCTGGAGAAAGCTAGCGATCGCAAGTGCTGTTCCAATCATGATTTCGATGAATCTTGTGACAACTGTTCGTCTGACGACGCTGACGAGGCTGAATTTTCAGTGGCTTTTATCAAGCCAGTAAAATTTGCGATCCTAGTATTGTGTTTTTAGCTCAATTCCGACACACTTATCTTAACTTTCGGGTTGAGCAAACGATAGGCGATCGCGATGTTTCAGCAAGCGTTAGAGTACCTCTCTAGCAACAGTGATAAGTTTGTCACGGCGTTTCAGCAGCACTTGCTGTTGGTTTCTGTACCGTTGCTGATTGGGGTAGTAATCGGTCTGCCGTTGGGGCTGTGGAGTTCGCGATCGCCGGTGGTTTCCACTGTGGTGATCAACGGCTTCAATGCGCTGCGGGTGATTCCAAGTTTGGCAATCCTCTTTTTGGCGATTCCGGTCTTGGGGCTCAGCTTTGCCTCTGCCGCGATCGCCCTCACCCTGTTGGCGATGCCCCCCATTCTAATCAGTACTGACGTGGCTTTTCGCACCATCAATCCGGCGGTGCGAGAGGCGGCCATGGGGATGGGCATGTCGCGCCAGCAAATTTTGCAGCAGGTGGAAATCCCGCTGGCCTTGCCAGTAATTGTGGCGGGCATCAAGACAGCAACCGTGGAGGTGATTGCCAGTGCGACCCTAGCGGCCTTTGTCGGTGCGGGGGGGCTGGGCGATTTTATCGTGCTAGGCTTCGCTGTCTATGAGCCCGCGATTCTCTTGGTTGGGGCCGTGCCGGTGGCTGCGTTAGCGCTGACGGCTGAGATTAGCCTGACGCTACTGCAGCGATCGCTGCAGCCACCGTCCCTAGCGAGATAGTTCTGTCAGGGCGGGTTTAGCCTGAAACCGTGAGTTCATCGCGACCAGGCATCGACAAAAACCGCCCCACAGAATCGTCGCTAGACATCGCCTAAGTGCTCGCCGACTTCCAGCCGGTTGCCGTTGGCAAAATCCCAGCCGCTCTGAGCCTTTTTGCCACTCGGTTTGACGGTGTGCAGCAGCAAGAACCCTTGGCCAGTTTGGATAATTGGGCCAATCCCTTTGGCGATCGCTGCCACGGTGCCTGATGCGTGAGCGATTGTTAAGGTCTCGACCTGCGATCGTAGATCTTGGAATTCATCCGGCAATTGATCCCAATCGGCATCGCCCAACGGTACTGTAGCTTCGACCTTCAAGTCTTTATCGCGAAAGGTGGTCAGGCAGTTGGGATAAAATCCGCGCACCTGATTGTGCAGCTGGCGGGCCGACTTGCTCCAATCCAGCTGATAATCAGCTTTTTGGATCAGGGGCGCATAGGTTGCCGCGTCGTCGTTTTGGGCGATCGGCGTGAGGGCACCGGCATCCAGTTTTTGGAGCGTTTCAGGGAGCAATTCAGCGCTCAGTTCAGCCAGGTCTTTGGCCAGATCCCAGGTATTGTCTAACAGGCCAACTGCTCGCTTGCGTTCCAGTAGCATTGGGCCGGTATCCATGCCGACATCCATTTGCATGGTGGTGATGCCGGTGACCGGTTCGCCGTGATACAGACACCACTGAATTGGGGCCGCGCCTCGGTATTGGGGCAGCAGCGACCCGTGGGAATTGACGCAGCCCAGGCGTGGCAGGGCTAAAATTTGGGCGGACAAAATTTGACCGTAGGCCACGACGACAAAGGCATCTGCCTGAGCTGCCGCCAGCGTTTCCAGCGTTTCCGCATCCTTTTTGATCCGCGCGGGTTGCCAAACGGGCCGGTTGGCCTCGGTGGCGATCGCTTTGACGGGTGAAGGCATCACCTGTTTGCCCCGGCCCCGGCGTTTGTCGGGTTGAGTGACGACGGCGACGACTTCAAAGTCGGGATGAGCAATGAGGGTTTGCAGGCTCGGAACGGCGAATTGGGGAGTGCCAAAGTAGACGATACGCATAGATCAATCGGGGGGGGCAGGGGCAGGCATTCTCGCCAGGCATTTTTAATCAAGAACGATGTTCAGGGGGGCAGGGGCAGGCATTCTCGCCAGGCATTTCGACCAAGAACGATGAGTAATTCCGAGAATGCCTGCCCCTGCTAAGGCACGATCGCGATCGTGACGCGACGGCTTAGCTGTAGCCCACCCGTGCTGCCAATCGCGCTATTGCCATAGCCCACCGGCACCCAGTGAATCGTGTTTTCGCCCAGGCGCTGCGAGAGATAACGCTGCACGGCGAGGGCTTGCTGATAGGACAATTCCGTCGCCGTGCTGTCTTCCGTCTCGGTGTCAGTGTAGCTACCCACAATGATCGTCGCTTCTGGATAGCGACCCACATCTTGCAAAATGCTGTCGAGCAGGGGGCGAGCGTTAGTTTGCAGAATGGCGTCAGCGGGCGGAAACAGCACATCGCTAGGCAACGTCACCCGCAAGGCATTGACCTGAAACAGCGGATCGGGCACTTCTCCCTGCGTCGGCTGCAGTGCCGGCGCGGTGGGCGGCGCGGGTTGGGTGGTCTCTGTGGCGGGCGTTAGACGACTAGTGGCATTGTTAAGGCGCTCTTCTAAGGCGATCGCGATATTCGGTAGACCCAGCTGCCGTTCGATCGCTGAGGCGCGATCTTGCAATTGCTGCAGATCGGTTTCAATGGCCTCTAGCTCCACCTCCACCTGTTCTCGCTGGGCATCGGTGAGGGCGATCGGCTGCGTTGTCGGGGTCGGTGTGGCTGGTGCGGATGGCGTTTGGGGCGTTTGGGGCTTGGTTGATGCGCCGCCGTCATTGAGCGCATCGCCCGCCCACCAATCTGGCAGCCGCACCACCTTCTGAAAAAATCGGCTGGTGCGCCGCGTGACGATCTCTTGGGTCGGTGGACCAGGATTGGGGGCAGGAAAAAATTGCGCCACTAAAATGCCAAACAGCCAAGCCCCGCCGATGCCCGCTCCGAGCAAGGCCCAGCGCAGTATCCATAGTGATAACGAGCGAGCGCCCTGCCAGCGCGCTGGAGGGGGAGGCTCCTTGATCGGGGCAGTGGCGATCGCGGGTGGTTGCAGCACCGTCTCGCCCGCTGGAATGACCTCGGGCTTGGGTGGCGGATTGTTGAAGGGTGGCAGTTCGGGCATGACGGCTACCAGATATGAAAGGGAACGCCTCGATCGGTTAAGGCATCGACGTGTAGGGCATAGCTTGGCACGGCGAGATCGCGCCATTGCTGCCAGCGGTTAGTAGCTATAGCGTAGCGGGGATTGTTCGATTTCCAACCGAGGCGTACTGATCTGATGCGGATCTTAGGCATTGCTCAAGGTGTGGCCCCAGCGGGACTGGCTGGCACGTCAATATTCACCGGATCTTGCCAATAGACGAGCTGATCGCTAATTGGTTGCAGAGTCGTACCGGGATAGTAAAACTTGAGGATGCGATCGCTGCTCCAGCCGAGGTCACCCAAGTTGTAAGCGCCGGTCTGGCTCATGCCGACCCCGTGACCAAAGCCGCCGCCGATAAAGCGATAGCCCACGAGTTGCGGTTCTGCCTCACCCGGCACTTGTTCATAGAGGCCACCGGTATAAAACAGCAGGCTTAACGGCGCTTCAATGGCGCGAATCACTTCGTCTTTCTGCAGCGTCACGACGCCCACATCGGTCGCCAATTGCAGGGTTTGCACCCGGCCTGAAGTGGCGCGCTCCGTGACCACCAGCCGCTGCACTTCATTAAAGTTCGCCAGCGGATGGCTGCGCCGCTGTAGATAGTCCTTCAGGTCTTGGCCGATCTTTTCCAGCGTGGCGTCTTCGCTCCAGCGAAAGGTATCCCAGGTTTCTTCGTTAAACCCGGTTTCTAAGGCGAGAAAAGCCTTGAGGTTCGTTTCATCGCTCAGAGGCCGCGTGGTGATGTCCCAACTGCCGACGACGGAATCGATCACCGGCTGCAGGTAGGGGCGATCTGGCCCGTTCCACACGTGGCTAAAGGCCGCCGTCACCCCCCCCGCGTTGGAAGAGTACAGCGCATCCACCAGCTCATTGCCATAGGTCAACACCTGTCCTCGGGTGGTGGTGATCGCTCGATCCGTCACATCGGCGGCGCCGGTGATGCCGCGATACACCTGACACTGGGTATCGGCACAGAGTTCGTAGTCGTCGATCACAAAGCGGCGCAGATTACGTAAAACATAGGTACGCGCCAAAATCGCCTGGGCCTCAATCGTTGTCGGCGGCGCACCGAGGCCGATCTCATAGGGCACCACACCGCGCAAATAGGTTTCGATCGGCACCTGATTGACCAGAGTGTAGGTGCCATAGGCGTTGGGCTGCAGCCGCAAATTGCCGCCATACACCCGCACGCTATCTTCGACCTCGCCGATCTTCTCAATCACCCGCACGCGCTGCGCCCCGGTGCTAATGCTCACCACGTCGCGGTTGTAGCGAAAGCCGTTGAAAATCGCTGCCGCCTTGGGCAGCTCCTGCAGGACCTGGCTATCGACATACACGTTATAGCCAGCGTCCTGCAGATCTTGCAGCAACAGTCGCCGCAGCAGAGGCGTGTTGTAAACATCGCGTTTGGCCCATACCTGCCAGTCGTCTGGTTGGGCAATTTCGGTTTCAATGCCGTTGTCTCGCCATTGATTGGCGCTGTCTTCGGCACTTTCAAAGCTACGGTGGGTGCTCAACACCACCCGTTCGGTGAGCGCTGTGGTGTCTAAGGGCGTGGGCGTGGTATCGAGCACGACCTGGCCCGTGGTCAAGGTTTCTAACTCGTCCCCCGTTTTGAACTGCACGGTGAGCTGATCGCCACCACCGACCGGTTCGATCACCAGCGTCTTGGCATCGTTGCGGCCAAATCGCTGCACAATGCCAATGCGCAGGGTCGGATTTGACGCCGTTTGCGCCTGCGCGGGCAACGGTTCGACCCCGCCCCACAGCAGAGCCAGTCCGGCCACTGCGCCCAGCCCTTGAGAAAACCTGCCCGCATCCCATCGAGATCGCACCATAGCCTCTGAACTCTAGCCCTGCTAAAACGTTGCCCGCATTGTAGCCGAGCGGTTACCGAACCTTACAGACGAGTCTGGTTCCCCTTACGACGCGAAGAGAACGCAGTCAGGACTTTCCCCATCCGATCTATGGCCTTTCTGTTCTGTGGAAAGATTTCTAAACACTCGGCAGCGAATGGTCGGCCACATTCCCCCGCTCAATGACAATGGAATGTGGCCGATTTGGCTGAACTGTTTCGTGTCGATTGATTTGCTAATGGATGTACCCACTGAGCGCCTGCGGCAGCTCATGATCGCTGCTGAAATCCCGAGCTTTCGAGCCTTGGCGCAACGAGCTGGTGTCTCTGATTGGGCGGTGAAGCAACTGCGTCGCGATCGCCTGCACCAGATGCGGGTAGAAACGTTGCACAAGCTGGCGACGGCTCTGCAGGTCTCGCTGCCCGTCTTGCTGAGTCATTTCGGGGCGATGGAGCTGGAGGCCAAGGGTGCCGACACCCGAGCCAGCGATCGCATCGCCGTGCTAGAGACCGAATATCAGCGACTCCAAACTCAGCTCGAACAGCAGGAAACCCTGTTGCAACAGCGCTGGCAGCGAGAAGCGCTGACGGTTTTAGAATCTTGGCTCCTGCAGTGGCCGACCGTCGTCTATGCCGTGACCCAAAATCCCGACCTACCCGCCAGCCGCCTCGTCCCCCTCATGCAGCCGGTGCAGATCTTGTTAGAAGTGTGGAAGGTTGAGGCGATCGCGGCCGTGGGTGCAGAGGTGCCCTACGATCCGCAGCGGCATCAGTTAATGAATGGCACTGCCACCACTGGCGATCTGGTGAAAGTGCGCTACGTCGGCTGGTGTCACGGCGAGACGCTGCTGCATCGAGCCAAAGTCAGTCCCGTGAGCGCCCCTCACTTGTAAACAAAATGCTGCTCGCGTATGCACAACTAAGCAGTCAATAGCAATTCTCTGAGAGCGGACTGCCGATGCAAACTTGGCAATGCAGGGGAGCCAAGGTGCGGGGGGGGGGCAGATTCGGAGTTTTGCTTCAGAGAATCGGGATAAGAAAGGCCGTGAGTGTCCTAATATCGTTTTTCTTGGCTGAAGCTGCAAACGCAGATGGTTGGAAGGTGGAGAGTTGAGATGGGTCGCTGTTCTTGCCATCACTGCGGTAGATTATGCCCCCTTGCTCCCCGACTCTTCCGCCCCTGCTCTCTACTCCCCACAACTCGTGCTCCCCGGCCCCTCTATGCCTTAATGCGCCCCAATATCTTCCAAACTGCTGTCTGCTTTATGGTGAATTGCCAAGCGATCGAGCAGCGTGGCGCTGGCTTCGTTGAGACCAATGAGCTGCACCACAACGCCCCGCTTGCGGAAGCGCAACACGACCCGATCCACCGCATCGACGGAAGATTGATCCCACAGATGTGCTTGAGAGAGGTCGATCACAACCCGTTCCACCGGTTCGCGAAAGTCGAAAGCATTGATGAATGTTTCCACAGAAACAAAGAAAATCTGCCCCGCGACAACATAGACGCGATCGCCCGCGATGTCGGTTTGGGCAGACACTTCCATCAGCTTGGCAATTTTGCGGCTAAAGAAAATGGTGCTGAGGGCCACACCGACGATGACGCCAAAGGCCAGATTGTGGGTAAGCAGCGTCACTGCCACCGTGGTCAGCATGACGGCAGTTTCACTTTTCGGCACGCGGCGAATATGGCGGAGTGACCCCCAGCTGAAGGTGCTGATAGAGACCATAATCATCACCGCTACCAACGCTGCCATCGGAATGCGCGCCACCCAATCACCCAGCGCCAAGATAAAAATCAGCAGAAAAATGCCGGCGCTCAGGGTCGAGAGGCGGGTGCGACCGCCCGAGCGCATATTGATTACCGATTGGCCAATCATGGCGCAACCGGCCATGCCCCCAAAGAAACCCGTGATGACGTTGGCGACGCCCTGCCCTCGCGCTTCCTGGTTTTTGTTGCTGGGGGTATCGGTAATATCGTCAATCACGCTAGCCGTCAAAAACGACTCCAGCAAACCGACAAGCGAGAGGGCAAACGCATAGGGCAAGATGATGCCCAGGGTGTCAAACGTAAAGGGGACTTGAGGTAGCGTAAAGCTGGGCAGCGCCGTCGGCAGTGCGCCCACGGTGGGGACAGTGATGCCGCCGTAGATGGTGAATCCGGTAATTGCGACGATCGCCACCAGCGGCGAAGGCACGACCTTCGTCAACCGAGGCAAACCATAGATAATCAACAATCCTGCCGCAACCAGGGCATACACCATCTGATTGCCAGCTTCGAGCTGGGGCAGTTGGGCATCGAAGATCAAAATCGCCAGCGCATTGACAAACCCAATCATCACCGGACGCGGCACAAATCGCATCTGGTTACCCAGCTTGACCCAGCCCCAAACCAGCTGCAGCAGCCCCGTTAAAATGGTGGTTGCAAATAAGTAGTTGACGCCATACTCTCGGACCAAAGGGGTCATTAGTAGCGCCATCGCGCCGGTCGCTGCTGAGATCATGCCGGGCCGACCGCCTAAAAATGACGTGGTAATGGCGATGCAAAAAGACGCGTACAGCCCGACTTGAGGATCAACCCCGGCGATGATCGAAAAGGCGATCGCCTCGGGAATTAACGCTAAGGCCACCACAGCTCCAGCGAGAATATCCTGACGCGGACGGGCCAACCAGGCCTCTTTTTTCAAGACTGCTTGCATACGCTTTCTCTTAGCTCAATGCCATAAAAACGCGATCGCTCTAACCAGAGCGATCGCGTGCGAACATCCTTATCACTTGATTAGCAAGCCTTTCAGCAGTTAGCGACACCACAGTGACGAAAATCAACTGCCTGACTGACCCCACAATCTTGAATAAGTATAAATGACTGCTTGAAGTTTTGTATAGCTTTGATTGAGTAAAATCTATGAAATTCAGGAAATCATAGAACACTGTCGTGATCGAGGTGATCGCGATAGGGGATGCGCCGCGATCACCTCGATCCATCTATCGTCCCGTTAATTGCCCTTCAGTTCCATAAATGGGGATGGGACTGTGGGGATTGTTCAGCCCCATTTCTTGATGGCTCCAAGGCCCATCACTGCCGCGCGCGCCTAATGCACCCGTTATGAAAGTCGACAAATACTCTCCCCACCCCGCTCAATCAGACCGTAGATCATGCCCGAAGTGGAATGGCCAGTGGCGCAGCGACCGTGGCGATCGATCACAATGACGCCGCCCAGACCCTGCACCTTTTCGACTAAATATTCAATCCCGGCAGTGGCAGCTTCACCGGCATCCATGCCCTTGAAATAGATAAAGTCGGAAATCATTTTGCACAGTACCGTGCGCTGAAACTGCTCGCCGTAGCCCGTTGCCGACACGGCGCAGGTGGTGTTGTCAGCAAATACCCCTGCTCCCACAATCGGACTGTCGCCGACCCGGCCCCAGCGCTTATTAACAATGCCGCCGGTAGAGGTGGCCGCGGCGAGGTGGCCCTGAGCATCGCGGGCCACCGCGCCGATAGTGCCAAACTTGTGTTGCGGTTCGGCATCCTCGTGATCAAGCATCATGCCCCCGGCCTTTTGGGCCTCGCGCCACTGGCGAATGCGGGCATCGACCACAAAGTAATCATCCGTCATGACTTCAACGTCCCAAAGCTTGGCAAACTCCATCGCGCCTTTGCCAATCAGCATGACGTGTTCGCTTTTGGCTAAGACGCGGCGGGCCAGCCCGATCGGGTTTTTGATATTAGTGATGCCGGCCACGGCGCCGGCGGCTAAATCTTGACCATCCATAATGGCGGCATCCATCTCCACTTCGCCATATTCGTTGAGTACTGAGCCGTGCCCCGCGTTATAAAGGCGGTCATTTTCTAGCGCGATCGCGCAATACTCAACGGCATCAAGAGCGGAGCCGTTTTTGGCCAAAACCTCGCGTCCGCCTTCTAAGATGCGGTGCAGACTTTCCATGAAATCGGCTTCACTGCCCTCTCGTCGAATATGGGCCAAGGCCCCCGAACCGCCATGAATCATGAGGGAGAAATTGTCAGACATAATATTAAGGAAAGATGTAGGCAGGAAGTATTTGAAATTACCACACTTAAAATAAGACAGTGCTATCCAGCGCTGCGTCCTTTACATATGCCGTCATGATCACTCTCGACCCTGCTATTTGTTTTCAACCGACGTCGTCTGACGCGGCGATCGCCGAAGCCGAAACGCTGCAGATTCGGACAGATTTGATGCTGGCTTTGCAACAGGCGATCGCGCAGCGGGGCTGGACCCCTGAAGAGGCCGCCAAAGCGCTGAAGCAAACGCTGCCGCGCATGCAAAATTTGATTAATGGCGAGATTAGTCGCTTCAGCATTGAGCAATTGATTCAGCTATTGGCGCTCACTGGCAGAGCTGTACAGGTTTCCGTACTGAGCTAGCCTGGCGCTCACCACTAGCTCCTTGCCAGTTTCTAACTAGGTATTTAACAGCGCTCCTTAATTAATAGGAGCGCTTTTTGTTGGGAAACCCTGACGATATCAAAGGCTTATAGGAATTCTGACTCAATCTATTCCCGGCAGATGATGCGTCTGATACCAATGAAAAATTGAGCAGGCATTGGCAGAGTCACCAGCGGCGGATGGGCTTTTGTCCTTGCTGCCGCTGGTGGCTGTCGTCTATTTGCGTCAGGGCAAGAATGCAGTATCCTGCAAGGCAAGAACGGTGTCGACGAGCCTTTTTCAGCTTTACCCGTATCTCAAGCGCCTTTTTTTATCCTGAACTGTTGCTAATCCCTTTGGCAGCAGCAAATTACTCTAGCCGTTTTTTAAAAACCCATCACTGAATCGTTTGTCGTCTATGAAAATTTATAATCACAACATTACTCTGTACACCCATGATCGGGCTGTGAGTAATCCCCTTTATGCTGGCCGAGCGCTGGGGTTAACTACCCCCCCAGATAAGATTCAGCTACCGCCAGAACTGTTGCCCGAATGGGCGACGATTACGGCTCATTACGACCAAGTCGGATTGGCTCATACCCATGACGTCATTTGGGATATTTCGGTTACCAAACTGACCCAATATCCTGACTATGAAGTCAGCGTGTATTTCTTTGGAGATGTGATCAATTCCCACGACACGTATCGTCAAATTTTTCAAAATTTAGATGCCAACGCTTGCGAAGTGATTGAGTTTGTGAACTCTAAAAACAACTTCATTCAATTAGCAGAAGACTTGGGCATTGCCGTCCCTAAAACGCTGCGATTTGACAATTTAGCGGCAGCTCGGGCCTGTGACGACATGCCGTTTCCCTGTTTTGTTAAACCCGCCGTGTCTGACCACGGCTTTGGCATTATGCGCTGCCCCGATGCCGACACCTTGGCTCAAGCCTTGGCCCAGCTAGTGCCCGAAGAGTCTCTCCAGATTCAGGCTGAAGTCAAGGCCTCGGCGTTTCTCAACCTGCAGTATCAGGTCACCGCTGAGGGGGTTAAGCCGCTCTTGGTGTCAGAACAGCTGCTCGATGGCTGCGTGCATCGCGGCAATCGGTATCCGGCCAGTCACGAACCCTGGGAGGAAGTTGCCACCTTTGCCCAGTGGATGGGCGATCGCGGCATGAGAGATATTTTTGCCGTCGATGTTGCGGTGATTCCAGAACCCACTGGTGTGCGCTTTGTGGCGATCGAGTGCAATCCTCGCTTTAACGGCTCGTCTTATCCGACAATGGTGGCGCAGCGCTTGGCGATTCCGACTTGGGGCAGTGCGACCTATGCCACCAAGCTGCGATCGCTGCGGGATTTGAGTTTAGACGACATTACCTTTGACCCCCAGACTGGCAAGGGCATCATTTTAATTAACTGGGGCACCGTGAAGGCCGGCAAAATCAGCGTGCTGCTGGCGGGCTCAGAGACCGAGCAGGTCGATCTGGCCAACGAACTGCGCAGTCGTCTATAGTTCACGAGCGCAACGATGGGGCGATCGCGTTACCAATAGCGCCGAATCATGATTTCTAATCGATGAACCAGATGACGAAGATGCTGGATCTCGGCTTTGAGTTGCGTATTCTCAGCTTTGAGGGCCTGATTTTCCTGCCGCAGCGATCTAGTTTCTGGTGGCAGTGATGGCTCGTTAATAGAGGCTGTCATGGTTGAAAAAAGAGGTGGAACCCACTTCCTGACGGTTGTTCCCATTCGAGAAACAGGCGTCTTTGTTCCGCTGATACTCCTGATCTTGCCTCAACTCCCTAGTCGATTGGGGCAACTCGTAATAAAGACACATGACCGGATACCCTGGCTCAGACATCGGACTTCCGAGGCCATCTGGGCAAGGCGGGGGAGCTGAGGGAGCAGATTTGTCTCTTTTTCAGAGAATTGTCATCTCCATTCTTCGGGGTGACGCTGCCGATTTTCCCGATGCCCTGCGAGCAGGCTTGATCAACGACTCTGCTCAAGAAAAGTTGGCTGAGCAAAGTCGTTCAGTCCTTGCCGAAAAAATTACCCCATGGGAGTCTTCACATTGAGTTGACTGGTCTCAAAAATCACTCTACTACGGGATATCTTGCCCCTTGCTGCGATCGGGCGCAGCTTAGTCGTTGATGTGTTGCAGCTAACATTTTGCCGCCCTATGAGCGCAATTTTGAGCATCATCTCCCTATTTCTATGGGGACTCACCCGTTTGAGTCGGCGGTAGCTTTTAATGATGCCGTCATGCCGCCGCTACGGGGGCGCCCGCTCAGAACCGATTCCGATGTCATGGCCGATGGCAGCGATGTTGTCGAGTTTTGGGTGCCGATGCCTTTGGCTGGGCAACCTGCCAGTATCGGCAATGACTATCACCTGGTTTTTGGGGTTGAGTCCACCGACCAAGTAGAGGCGTTGGGCGCGGTGGCGATCACCATCGACCGGACTTGACTGTTATCAACACCACCAATCCCTCCCCAAAAGTGCGCTATACCCTGGGAGGTTCCACTCAAAGTGGGATGCTTTTGCCGCCAATCGCATTTTTATGCGGCATTCGTGAGTAGCGATCTGCATTGATCGCGATCAATGGACTGACCCAATACTTTACTTAAGTCGCATAAAGAAAGACGGAAGTATCTCTTGCGGACGAAAATCAATGACTACGCTTGTGTCAAAATGTAGTCGGTTTGCCAGCCTGTCGCTCAGAACAGTGGAGAAGGCCTAAACAGTATGGAATTAATCGAGCCAATCTATCAATACGCCTGGCTAGTGCCGGTTTTGCCGCTGGTCGGTGCCGCGATCGTCGGCACGGGACTCATTAGCTACAGTCAGACGACCAGCACGCTGCGGCGTCCTTCGGCGGTATTCATCGTGTCGCTCACTGGGGCGGCAATGGTGCTGTCGTTTTTACTCTTTTTTAGCCAAGCACAAGGGCACGAAGCATATACCTACACCCTCGAATGGGCTTCTGCTGGCGACTTTAAGCTGACTATGGGCTACACCATCGATCATTTAGCATCACTGATGCTGGTGATTGTGACGACGGTGGCCTTTTTGGTCATGGTTTACACCGATGGCTACATGGCTCATGATCCGGGCTATGTGCGCTTTTACGCCTATCTCAGCCTCTTTAGTTCCTCCATGCTGGGGTTGGTGATTAGTCCCAACCTGTTGCAGATTTACGTCTTTTGGGAACTGGTGGGTATGTGTTCCTACCTATTGATTGGCTTTTGGTATGGCCGCGAAGGCGCTGCCGATGCCTGCCAGAAAGCCTTTATCACCAACCGTGTGGGTGACTTTGGACTGCTATTGGGCATGCTGGCTATCTTTTGGGCCACGGGTAGTTTTGAGTTTGAGGTGATGGGCGATCGCCTCACCGCTCTGGTGGAAAACGGCACGCTGACCGCTGGGGTCGTCTCGATCTTCGCGATTTTGGTCTTTTTGGGACCAGTGGCCAAGTCAGCTCAGTTTCCGCTGCATGTATGGCTCCCCGACGCGATGGAAGGCCCGACGCCAATTTCGGCCTTGATTCACGCGGCGACCATGGTGGCAGCGGGTATTTTTCTTGTCGCCCGCATGTTCCCTGTTTTTGAAGAACTACCGACCGTGATGACGGTGGTGGCTTGGGTGGGCTGCTTTACCGCCTTTATGGGGGCCAGTATTGCCATCACCCAAAACGATATTAAAAAGGGGTTGGCCTACTCCACGATGTCGCAGCTCGGCTACATGATGATGGCCATGGGCGTCGGTGCTTATGGGGCCGGTCTCTTTCACCTGATGACTCACGCCTACTTCAAGGCGATGCTGTTCCTCTGTTCGGGCTCCGTCATTCACGGTATGGAAGAGGTGGTGGGCCACGACGCCGTCTTGGCGCAAGATATGCGGTTGATGGGCGGCCTGCGCAAATACATGCCGATCACCTCAACAGCCTTTTTGATCGGGACCTTAGCGATCTGCGGCATTCCGCCCTTTGCGGGCTTTTGGTCGAAGGATGAAATTCTTGGCTCGACCTTTGCCGTTAGCCCCGTATTATGGGCGATCGGCTGGCTCACTGCGGGCATCACGGCATTCTACATGTTCCGCATGTATTTCAGCACCTTTGAAGGCGAATTTCGCGGTACTGACAAAAGCATTCAGATGCAGCTCAAGCGCGAGCAGCTGATGGCGATGGGGGCATCCCTTGGGCCAGGGGCGATGAATCCTCAAGAGCTGACGCTTGATCCCGAGGCTGACGATGAGCCTGATGAGCATCACGCTGCTACGCCCCATGAGTCGCCGTTTTCAATGACGTTTCCGCTGATTGCCTTAGCGGTGCCTTCGGCCCTGATTGGTTTGGTGGGGACGCCCTTCGTCAACTATTTCGAAGCGTTCATTCACCCACCGAGTGAAGCGGTTGAGCCCCTCTTACCCTGGTCGGAAGCCTTTACCGATTTTGAATGGTCAGAGTTTTTGATCATGGGGGGTTCTTCCGTGGGTATTGGCCTGATCGGCATCACGCTGGCAGTGCTGATGTATTCCAGTAAGAAGATTGACCCGGCGGCGATCGCCAGCAAAATTAAGCCGCTGTATCAGCTGTCTAAAAACAAGTGGTATATCGACGAAATTTACGATGCTGTCTTCGTCAAGGGCTGTCGCAATTTAGCTAAGCAGGTGTTGGCGATCGACATTCGCATTGTGGATGGCATCGTCAATCTGGCCGGTTTTGTCACGCTAGTCACCGGTGAAGGTCTGAAATATTTTGAGAACGGTAAGGCTCAGTTCTACGCTCTAATTGTGTTTGGGGCGGTTTTAGGCCTGGTTCTCGTTTCGGGTATTGGCTAACCCAATGGACGGGGGGAGCGATCAGTGGCACCCCAAAAAAAAAACCCCCACAAAAAAAATAAACATAAAATATATAAAAAAAATTTGGATTTTAAGAGAGTAAAC
>CALCCA010000195.1 GCA_937899725.1 uncultured Halomicronema sp. | reverse complement strand
TGAGCGCTTCGGGGTCAGTCTCCTCATACAGCAACGCTGCGATCTCCTCAGTGAGAGCTTTGAGACGGGCTTCCTTAGAGGCATCCATGGGAGTGACCAGTGAGGGGGAGAACTCACCAAAGCTTACTGCTCATGCCTCATCCGAGGGTAAGCATTATTACTCATTGCATAGCTGGGATGCACTCGCTTAGAACTACCTACGAGTCATGAGGACGAGTTTCGCACCCCGTAGAGCCTTATGGTGAATTTGACTGGCCTTAATTCATCCCTTGTCCGTAGCTTCACCTCTGCAACAATACCGAGCATCCCTGTAAAGCTCCAATGAAGATCGTTTTAAGTAGATAAAGCACCGACCACATTGTGACTCAGATCACATTGAAAGATAGGGCGCATATTTTTTACTGGTATACATATAGGTAAGGCGTGTCAAGTTAAGTGCGCACACGTATTAATTGAATGTACTGTAAACCACCCTCAACTATGTTTGTATTTATCATCCCGATCAAGAGTCGAAAGGTTTCGAATAATTGGCAAAAAACCTGTCAGTTATTTGAAAGGACACTGAAATCAGTTTGTAGTCAGAAATCAACAAATTTTTCCGTGCTGGTAGTTTGTCATGAGAAGCCTGAAGTCAGCTTCTCTTCTGACAAGGTTCAGTATTTTCAAGTTGAATTTCCACCTCCCGACAAAAAAGGCGGCTCCGATCGAGATTGGTATTTCAAAAGGGAAATCGACAAGAATCGAAAGCTTTTGATGGGACTGTGCCATGCCAAGCATCTATCACCCAATTATGTTATGCCCGTCGACGCAGATGATTGTATCAGCGATGAAATTGTTGGCTATTCCGAGAAGAATCCTGGGTCAAATGGGTGGTTCTTGAGCCAGGGTTATGTTTACAACCAAGTTACCAATCGATTGGTACGTAAATATAGGAAGTTCAATTTAATGTGTGGGACTTCCCATATCATAAATTATGATTTGATTGATCTTCCAGATAATCCTGAGTATAATAGAGGGTACGGCTATTATCGGGATCACGTCATATTCCTGAAGCACGATCACATTAGGCGCATTATGCAGGAGAAAGGAAAGCCGCTAGCGCCAATGCCATTTCCCGGAGCTGTTTACATCACTGAAAATAGTGAGAACATCTATTTCAGCTCTGATCGGCCTATATATGGCAATAAAATCGAGAACTTTTTAGGTAATCGGCTTGTTACACCTAAAATCCAAGAAAAGTTTTCTCTGAATTTGCCGGAGAAGCTTGAGGTATTAGTTGGCTCTTGTTGAATGATTGAGCACTCTTGAGTCAACCCGACATTATTGGAGATATTAGAAAGCACAGCTTCATCAGAAGGGATAGTCCCATACAAGCAACAATAGGTTTTAGTGATTGGAGAAATGCCAGATCAGACTAGTATGATGTCTGACATTTTTGAAAAGGGCAAGGTTTTATAGCCTAATCGAGATGTCCTGTTTTCTCAAAATGTTCTTGAATCGCTCACTCTAGCTGGTCTGGCCGGTTTCTTTATTCACTATTTGATGACTCTTGCTTGAGAATACTGTCGCATAGGATGTAGTAGTTCTGCAAAGTAGCGCTACAGATCACGTATCCCCCGCTGTCACCACCCCCTTCATCGAAAGGGGCTATATATTTTGGGGATGTGTAGGCCAAATTTAGGGAATTGATATAAGCTACGGGCAATGAACCCCAAGGTTTTGGGCGGCAGCTTTATCCCGTGCTCCAATTGATAGATATCGACAATTTCAAGGATAGTTGCATTGATTGTTCAACGAACTGCCGTTGGTAGGATGGGCATTTGAATCACTGTGTATCGTTGTGGATGCGGCCATTTTTGACTATTTGAGACGATGTACACATCCGGTAGGCATCAGACACAAGATCGGCCAAAAAGTTCTACCTTTTTATCATTAACTCTTTGAGTACTCTCCCCTCCTGGTAGCCCAGCTAAGGCTGTAGGAGTCGTATTGAGATAGACCTATGCGATCTCTACTCATTACCGGTGCCAGTGGATTTTTAGGAGGGTACGCCTGTCGCTTGCTGTCACCTTACTGGCAGATTTGGGGCACTCACAACACTCAGCCCGTTACCCTACCGACTGGCGACTCGATCGCCCTAGATTTGACCCATGAGCCATCGATTGACGCGGTTTGGCAACGGGTAAAACCAGATGCCGTGATTCACACCGCTGCTCTGTCCAAAGCCAGCCAGTGCCAACAGTTTCCCGACAGGAGCTATCGCGTCAATGTGTTAGGGGCCGTCCACCTGGCCAACCGCTGCGCCCGCCACGCCGTTCCCTTGATCTTCACGTCAACTGATCTGGTATTTAATGGCACAACCCCACCCTATGACGAAGCGGCTCTCCCCGCCCCACTCAATACCTATGGCCGCCACAAAGCCCTCGCCGAGACGCAAATTTTAGCGGCGTATCCGGAGGCGACGGTGTGTCGGCTGCCGCTGCTGTTTGGCCCTCAGACGCCAACCGCCACCTGCTTTTTGCAAAATTTTCTGGCAACGATCACCGCGGGGCAGCCCCTCACCCTTTTTACCGACGAAATTCGCACCCCCGCCGCCGTGACCGATGTTGTTCAAGGGCTGCGCCTGGCCTTAGAGCAAAATCTGACAGGCTTACTACACTTGGGCGGACCGCAGCGACTGAGTCGATATGAGTTCGGCCTGCTCATGGCCGATAGTTTTGGCTTGCCCACCGCTGCTCTCACCCCCTGCCGACAATCCGCGATCGCCCTCGTCACGCCGCGCCCGCCAGATGTTTCGCTCAACAGTCAAAAGGCTTTTGCTCTGGGTTATGCACCCCAAAATATGGAGACTGCTCTGCGGGCGATCGCCGACGCCTCGCATCTCACCTCCGCCTTTGAAGCTTGCTGCTGCTAAAGGCTAAAGACCTGAATTGCGACATTGAGTAATTCCAGTCGGCTACTTACTTTATGCCAGGACTCATAATTCTTCGAGGCGTTGCTGAATTACGGGATGAATTCGCCCCCCCAGCCCCCAATTCTGGGGAGCCGGATTTCTCAAAGTCCCCCAGCATTGGGGGATTTAGGGGGCGAGATAACTGGCAACTCAAATAGATCCATACTTCGATTCAGCAATGCCGTCTTCGAATCAATTTAAGGAGAATTTTTCGAACAATCAGCTGATATCAGCTGAGGCTGACTTTTCCTCAGTCGTCGTCATCATGCGAAAACTGATATCAGCTGACCCTGCCGATATTTTTGGGATATGCCGGCTCGACTTCAGGTTTAGAGGCTGTAAATTTTCTTGGGAGCGCGTTTGCCTACACAATTTTCAACTAGGATAATCCGAATTTTATTGTCGTCATCAACTGTCACCTGATAGCTGATTATGTCCAAAGTTTCTTCAAGAAATAACGTCTACTTTAATCAGGAAAAATCATTATGAATCGTTTCTTTTGGCGTTTGATTAGCATTGCATTCGGTGGAGTCGTTTTTTGTTGTACAGACTCACTCTGCTAAGGGGTAAAGCAAAAGACCGAAAGATCGCATGAATTGAGATATTCTCAGAACGTGCACCCGCCAGGTAAGCATGAGAAGCAATTAATTGAACTTTGGAGACAATAATGACCTCTGCTAATCACTCATTTGGTATCGCTAGCGCCTTCTCGCTATTGTCGTGGTTGCTCTTGGGCTCGAACACCCCTAGCTCAGCCCAAACTCTCCCAGTAGAGGTGCTGACGATTACCCCGGCAAGCGAGGTCGCTCAAACCACGCCTCCTGATGAGGAAGAGGAACGGCCCCCGCGAACCAGCTATATGGGGCTAGGCGGGACTCTTGGCCTCAGTGACGACGGCGAAACTAAGTTGGGGAATGGCGGATTCTCTATTATGTCGCGCATCCCCTTAACAGATGTATTGTCCGTACACACGGCGTCTGTCGTGAGTAGTGATGGCTACAGCTCATTTGCGTTAACCGGGAGTTTTCCGGTCGGTAATCGCGAGTCAGAGCAGGCGGAACTGCCGGTGGTTATTCCCTTTGCTGGAGTTGGGGTAGGGGTGGAGTTTGAAGATTTTGATATTGACCCGATGATAACTGTGGGCGCAGATATTCCGATTACTGAGAGGATCACAGGAACGACCCGAGTTAATGCCAATTTCGGTGAAGAGGGTACTGACGTTGGCCTAGTGCTCGGCGTGGGTATTCGTCTATTCCGCTAAGTGCTTGCTGAATGATTCACAGATAGAAAAAGGCGATCGCGGCT
Organism: uncultured Halomicronema sp.; assembly: GCA_937899725.1. Taxonomy (GTDB): domain Bacteria; phylum Cyanobacteriota; class Cyanobacteriia; order Phormidesmidales; family Phormidesmidaceae; genus Halomicronema. The sequence goes on along the minus strand of CALCCA010000195.1, from coordinate 600 downwards.
GCAAGAGTGATGAGCCTTGAGCTCAAAAAAAATATGTTTGAAAGGTAGGGTATTCAGTATGAGGGCTCTACCTTTCACCCGATATACTCGTCTTTTGCTAAGTCTTGAACGGCTAATGAATCCAGTTATATTGATTTGCCGCCAGTCACATCTGCGGGTAATTCTTGAGGAGCTGAGTGCTTCATCAAATAAGTCCCGTGCTTAAATCAGATGCTTTTGCACCCAAAGTGCCACCTCAATGCGATCGCGCATTGCCAGTTTGCCAAAAACTTGAGTGACGTAATCTTTGACGGTGCCTTCGCTGAGATGCAGCACTGTCGAAATTTCTTGATTGTTCAAGCCTTGTCCGATCAACCTCAGAACCTCGGTTTCTCAATTCGCTGATAGCGGCGGTGATGACGTTGACACAGGCTATAAATAGGAAAATGCTTTAGGCGCTGAGCTGGCTGTAGCCTTGGGCAACCGAGCGGATGGCCGCGGCGATCGCTGGAGCGGACGGCTGCTTCAAAAGATCGCCCAGCGCCCCGCCGGAGGGGACTGCAAGATATAGTAGTTCTAGATAAGAATGAGAATCAATGACTTATAGTTTAGATCTCCGTC
>CALCCA010000194.1 GCA_937899725.1 uncultured Halomicronema sp. | reverse complement strand
CTCAAACCCTTGCCGCTAGTGAAATTTATACTTTTTCAGCAAGCCCTATATAGAGGCGATCGCGTTTGAGCACGATCGCCTCTATATATATTCCACATTCCGAACGAGTAATCGATATGTCAGTCCTCCCCAGCAGTCACGCTCATAGGTAACCATCGGAATCGGCGCTGTTGGGAGAAGTTTCCCAAGTCAGATCTCATCACCTGGAAATCGCCCATCGCACTGACATCGTCATCACTCATGCGTTCCGCCATGCAGACACAGCAGTCGGGGCGATCGCGCTCTTTTGCGCCACCCAGCTAAGGCTGGTCACCATCACTCACTTACCCCCCTTGCCAGTCATGCGGCTCTCTCGACTCTCAGACTTCTGATTCAAGAGACGGGCATTTTCAGGATCAGTACGCGGCTGATCCTGACTCGTTGGGCTGGGCAAACCGGGTCAATCGAATCATTTGACAAAAGTCTATGGGTCAATCGCGAAGCTCGCTTATCTGAGAATGACTTGAAGATGTGTGACGATTCACCCTTTTCTTTAAGTTATGTTGTCGCTCTTTGATCCCGATGCTAACGTCGAAACCAATTGGATAAATTCCTCATCCAAGCCACGATGACGTTTTGGCAAGCCCACAGGAATTTACACCGAGGAGGACTCATGCCGCAACGCATTATCCTGATGAACTGTCTAGTTAGAGCTACTTAAAGAAAGTACATGCTGCTTTAAGCCAAGCCGTATCGCATAAATCGACAGGCTTTACGTTAGCTCCGAGACGCCCAGCCCCGACGAGACATCAATTCACAGTCCGGTTCCGCATCAAAATTTTGCTCACTTAATCTGTTCGCTGAAGCCATGTGTACGTTTTCACCCCAACGTACAGACGGCTGCGGCATCCCTGCGGGATCAATTTCACAATGCACACAGAGCCATCATCCGCAGGCTCCCGCAGTCATTCAATGCCGACCAACTCAACTCAGTAGAGGTTTCTATGCATCTGCAAGGAAAAACGGCACTCATCACTGGCGCATCGCGCGGTATTGGCCGCGCGATCGCCCTCGAATTTGCCCATCAACAGTGCGATCGCATCATCTTGGTAGCCCGTAACGCGGCCCTGCTCAACGAAGTCGCGGCCACGGTTGAAGCCCTAGGATCAAGGGCGATCGTGCTCCCCCTCGACCTCACCCAGGCGATTGCAGTCAATGTGGCCGTAGCTCATGCCTGGCGCAATCATGGCCCCATTGATCTGTTGATCAACTGCGCGGGCATCTCCCATCAGGTACCGTTCTTACAATCGCGCCTACCTCATGTGCAGTCAGAAATCTCGACCAACTTAGTGGGTCTTTATACGATGACCCGCCTAGTGGCGCGCCGGATGGCCGCCTACCGTCGCGGCCACATTGTTAATGTTTCGAGCTTAATGGGCAAAGTAGCGGCCCCCACAATGGCCACTTATTCAGCGACCAAGTTCGCTATTTTAGGCTTTAGCCAAGCCCTACGCGGTGAATTAGCGCCCCACAATATTCAGGTGACGACTCTGCTCCCCTCTCTGACCGACACCGACATGGTGCGCGATTTTCATTGGTTTCGGTTTGTCCAGCCCATTACGCCCGAACAAGTCGCCAAGGCTCTCGTTAAAGGCTTACGGTCTGATACGGCCGAAATTTTAGTCGGTTGGCAGACTCATTTGGCTGTTTTAGGCAATCGCCTAGCGCCTAATCTGCTGGCAAGAGTGGTGCAATGGACCTCACCGAGCTTTCGCAGCAATCTGGTTCGCTTGAAGAAGACCTTCTAGCCCCGACAGGGAGACTGAACAGATCACGCTGGAACAGCTCGATGCACCGATCGTCTTGACCCCAACACGGCCAAACCACATCTCCCAGACCCACTTCTCGGAGCGATCGCCACTAGTGTCCAGTGGAGAGATCGTGCCTACACGTTCTAACTGACAACCGTCTTGCGCCACCTAATTCCCCCTGCAGCGCTCAACGAATCCTGTCACTCAGGATGAGTGAATCGTCGTCAGCTCGACTGCCTTGATGAGGCTCACCGGCAATCAAGGCAGCTATTTCTCAGCCACTCTTTTCTAAGCGGTTGCGGCTCCACACGCACCGCACCGCCGCATTGCGGATCTCCAGCAATAATCGGGGGCAACATCCTATAACACCCAGGCTGGCTTCAAGACACTCTCCGCTGCAGTTTGGTAAACGTAGCTATCCACACCTGACTCAAGTGACCAGCTACTGTTGACACCATCTATATATAGTGTGTTCAAGATTAAAGAAGATGATTTATACACTCTCTTTAGAGTCTAATATTTTTGCCATTTAGCCTAATTGGCAGAACCTAAGGCCAAAAGATCGGGTACGCTAGTAAGTCCAAGTTGGTCGCTCTGAGGCTCAACTCTTTTACCGGAGTCATCAACCCAGCGATCGCTGTATGGAAATCTATATTCATCATGACGCACGTGGAGATGGCGTTGGCGATCTCTACGTGCAGAGTAATTTTTTGACGAGCTGTCAAGATAGTTTTTGCAGTGCCAAGTTTGACCATCGAGAATTTCTCGAAGCGTAGCTTGGCATTGGGCTCAGTATTCAGTCGGTGGCAAACGGTGGAGGTGTGGCGTGGAACAAGCCCTAGATGGCATGTGGCAAAAAGTTCTGGAAGAACTCCAAGAACAACTCAGTAGGCCTACCTTCGAAACCTGGATTAAACCAGCTCGTGCCCAAGCACTGTCAGATCAGACACTCATCATCTCAACGCCAAACCCCTTTGCTCGCAACTGGCTACAAAAACACTACCTTGGCACCATTGTCACGGTAGTCACTGGCATTTTGGGGCGCACAGTCGATGTCAAATTTGTGGTGGACACTCAAGACCTTCACCCCACCGCGACTGAAAACGGCACTGCTGCAGCTGATATCAATTGGCCCGCCCCCTTGCCCGTGGCAGAAGCGAAACCCGATGCTCCCACCAATGGGCGGACAGCCGGCCTGAATCCTAAAGCCATCTTCTCGCGCTTTGTGGTGGGGGCTAACAACCGGATGGCTCATGCGGCGGCCTTGGCAGTCGCTGAATCACCCGGACGAGAGTTTAACCCGCTCTTCTTGTGCGGTGGTGTGGGTTTGGGTAAGACTCATCTGATGCAGTCGATCGGGCATTATCGGCTAGAGATTACGTCAGCGGCGCGCGTCTCCTATGTCTCTACCGAGCAATTCACCAACGACCTGATTACAGCCATTCGTAAAGACAACATGCAAACCTTTCGCGATCACTATCGCCAGGTTGATGTGTTGTTAGTCGACGATATTCAGTTTATTGAGGGTAAGGAATACACACAGGAGGAGTTTTTCCACACGTTTAACACGCTGCACGAAGCGGGCAAACAGATTGTCTTAGCCTCCGATCGCCCACCCAATCAAATCCCGCGTCTGCAAGAGCGTTTAGTGTCGCGGTTTTCAATGGGCTTGATTGCCGATATTCAGGCTCCTGACTTTGAAACTCGCATGGCCATTCTGCAGAAGAAGGCAGAATATGAGAATGTTCAGCTGCCGCGTCCAGTCATTGAATACATCGCCTCAACCTACACCTCAAATATTCGAGAGCTAGAGGGGGCGCTCATTCGCGCGATCGCCTACACCTCGATTTCTGGGCTGCCCATGACAGTTGACAATCTCATGCCCGTCCTCAGCGCGACTTCCAGCGAAAAAGTTGAGGTTTCTCCTCATACCGTGCTGCAAGTCGTTTCAGAAGTATTTGGCGTGCCCGAAACGGATCTCAAAAGCAATTCCCGTAAACGCGAAATCAGCCTAGCCCGGCAGATCGGCATGTATCTGATGCGTCAGCATACTGACCTGAGCCTGCCCAAAATTGGGGCCGTGTTCGGCGGTAAAGACCACACCACGGTGATGTATAGCTGCGACAAAATTGCCAAACAAATCAAAAAAGATCCTAGCGTTAATCAGGTTGTGAGAGATGTGAGCGATCGCATTAACCTGGCTGAGTAGGGAGCATCCTCATTGACCTTGAGCATCCTCCCTACCTGAAGACAGCGACTACTGCAGCCCCCATCATCGGTCATCCAATCTCCCAGCCAGAATTCAGCAGACCATACGCCACCGACAGCTGCCCCGCCTTGATGCTGGGGCACATTTTTATGCTGCGGAAATTTTCTTCCCCAGCCCCGCGCCACAAGCTCAGCGCTCTCCTACGGTCTAGTGTTGCCTCGGTGCCCGTGAGTTGACCAAGACATTAAACCTGTTCCCCTATTGGGAATGTCCACAGCAATACTGGCGATCGCCCCCCCGATGCGCTTGCATCTTCTTCAGCTCTTGCTAGGGACTCAAGATTTTTTTTGATCAGAACGTCCAACGATGCTGTGGCTAACTCTTCTAGACATCATGAAGAATTGTAAAATTTGACCTGGGCAATCTGTGGAAAAGAGGCGTTCTCGTGTGGAAAACTTCTCGAAGAACGTTGCGGAATCTGGCCCGGTTTGTGGAAAAGATCTGCCCGCCATAAGGGGTGTGGAGAAGTCAGAACTTTTTCAACTCTTTTTCCACAAGGCTGGAGATAGACAAAGCCTCATTGTTCAAGCGATCCCCAGCTTCTCCACAGTTTCCGCAAGCACTACTAATACGACTAGAAGAAAAATTTGATCTTAGATCTAAGAAAGACCTTTACCATCACTTGGGAAAAGTCAGGGTGATACGATGAGCACTCATCCACGCTGAAGACGTAACATCAGATTCGTTGGAACATCACTGGTAACCACTTCGATCCTTTTTTCTACCTCCCTATGAAATTCGTTTGTCCCCAAAGTGAGCTCAATACGCACCTAGCCCTAGTGGGTCGGGTGGTGCCTGCTCGACCCACTAAGCCGATCCTGAGCAACGTGTTGGTCAAAATTGATGAAGAAAATCAGCAGGTGATGCTAACAGGCTTTGATGAAACCATGAGCATTCAAACGGCTTTCAAGGCTACCGTCGAAGCTCCTGGTGAACTCACGTTACCCGCCAAATTGCTAGAAAGTATTGTGGCGCGACTCCCTCAAGAAGACATCACGATTCAAGAAGTGGGTGAAGATGCGACGATCACGATCACCAGTTCGTCGGGAGAGTATCAGGTGCGGGGACTCAGCGCCGCCGATTATCCTCAACTGCCAGTGGTAGAAGATGGCCAAGCGGCTGAACTATCGGTGGAAACGTTGTTAGAAGGCCTAAGAGGGGCTTTGTTTGCCAGCAGTGGTGATGAAACGAAGCAGGTGCTGACCGGTGTACATTTGACGGCGGAGCCAGAAATTTTAGAGTTTGCTGCCACGGATGGTCATCGACTGGCAGTGGTGAAGACGAGTGACGAAGCCGCCGCTGGAACTGCCGCTAACGACATTCAGATGGATGTGACAGTGCCGGCCAAAGCCCTCCGTGATTTAGAGCGGATGCTGCAAAACTACAGTTCATCTGAGCCGATCGCGCTGAAGTTTGACCGCACTCAAGCCATTTTCGAATTAGGTGACCAGCGGCTGACCACCATCCTGTTAGAAGGTCAGTATCCCAACTATCGCCAGCTCGTGCCTCAGCAGTTTGAGCGACAGGTAACCTTTGATCGCAAACTGCTGATGGATGCTCTAGAGCGGATCGCGGTACTCGCCGATCAGAAAAATAATATTGTCAAACTTTCGCTCGATCCAGCCAGCCAAGCGGTATCGGTATCAGTCGATGCGCAAGAAGTGGGCAGTGGTCGCGAAGTGGTCGCGGCTCAGATTACGGGCGAAGCCTTGGATATTGCCTTCAATGTTCGCTATCTACTGGATGGTCTCAAGGCGCTCGGCACGAATGAAGTGCAGCTCCAGTGCAATACGGCAACGAGTCCTTCAATTATCATTCCGCTCGGTGGACTGCAGATGACGTATTTAGTGATGCCGGTCCAGATGCGAGCCTAAGAGCATCAAGCGGCCTGAGAAAGTGGGTGAAATCAGCGATCGCCAAACCTATCCAGTACCGATGCTCAAAAGATGAGTGACTGGGTAGGTTTTTGAGCACTACTGTTTTGACGCTCTCTAAAGATGCCACAGTGGCATCTTTAGAGAGTGCTGATTTTTCGAGCCTGCCGTTTCAGGTGGGGTGGTCAGCACTGCTCGCAGCGTCATCACCGAGTAGGCTTCATGTCCTTCAGATAGGCTTGGCTGAGGCCCCTCGGTGAAGCCATGTATGCGTTCATCTGGGAGTAGTACTAAAGCACCAAACAAGAGAGGGATGAGGCTGTGGCATATCAGTGTTATCCGTAACTTTTGGAACCCTCAATATGAAGTGGAGGTAAAGGGAAGCCCAAGGAAGTGATTAGAGAATAAAGATTGAGTAATTGTGCGGAGAGGTGGGGTAGGCGAGCGGCTGGGGTCGTCGAGATAATGAAGGCCGATGAAGAGCGCTGGGTTGCTCCGTCATCTGTCATGACTCCGGCAGTTTTCTTAGGGAAAGGAGATAGAATGGTTCGTCCATTGATTGCGATTGGCTTAGATGCGGCGGAC
>CALCCA010000193.1 GCA_937899725.1 uncultured Halomicronema sp. | reverse complement strand
TCAGGTCGGCAAAGCTCTCTAAATGGCAGAAAACTTTATTTCCAAGGTACTTAGGCAGTCGCTCAAAAATTTAGTGCCGTAGCCGCAGGGGATGGGTCGTATCAACCTTTTTCCAGCACCCAGCCCAGTCCCAAAAACGAAAAAACTATACCAGCAGAGCGGCTTGGCCTTCCCATAGCGCGGATGATACCCCAGCAGAGTTCACGGGTTTAGGTCAGGGGCTCGGGCTGCAAGAGTGCTTTGTTCTGCGTGATTTCTAAATAAATATGCTCTAACTTGACCGGACTGCGAGAAATGGCGTCAAGCGTCACGCCCTCAAATTGGGCAATCAGCTCTTTGAGGTCAAACTCCTGAGGAATCCAGAACGACAGGTCGTTGCCATAGCGGCGAGGGGTAAAGCCACAGGCTAAAGCGCGGTCGATCGCCCCTTGCGGATCCGGGGTTTCCACTGTGACAATTTCGCTGGCGGGCACACACTGACGCAGTTCGGGCAGCGTCCCGGCCTTGAGGAGTTGGCCCAGTTTGAGCACGCCAATGCGCTTACACAGGCGCTCGGCTTCATCCAGCAGATGCGTCGTTAGCAAAATCGTCATGCCCTGTTCTTCGCTCAGCAGCCGAATCAGTTCCCACACTTCATGGCGAGCTTCAATATCGAGCCCCGTGGTGGGTTCATCTAAAATCAGCAGCTTCGGGTAATGGACGATCGCGATCGCTAGACTGAGTCGTCGCCGCATGCCGCCGCTGAGCTTTTCGACCGGCGTCTGAGCCCGATCAAGCAGATTGACTGCGGCCAAACAATCTCGAATGCGCTGCGATCGCACCTTGTGGGATAAGCCATAAATCTTGGCAAAAAACGCTAGGTTCTCTCGACAGGTGAGAGTGCGATACAGCAGATTTTCTTGGGGCATCACCCCGACCCAGGGCTTCGTTTGGTCGCCCGCTGGTTGACCGTTGATAAACACGTCCCCGTGATCAGCCGTCAACAGGCCGCAGATCAGGTTAATAGTCGTCGTTTTGCCCGCCCCATTCGGTCCGAGGAGCCCGTATACCTCACCGGGCAAAATGTCTAAACTCAGATCCTGTAGGGCTTGCCGTCCTCGATAGGTTTTGCTCAAATTGCGAATCGACAACATCCCTAGTTTCCTGCCCCACTGTCACCGTTCGGCTTGGTTGCCGAGATTTCCCAAACACCCTATCACTCCAAAGATAGCTCTCATCAGGAAGACTCCGAGGAAATGGGTTTCCTCGAAATTTTGAATGAGACCGATTGCGATTTGGCGGCATGGTCGGTGGGATGCGCCCCGACCGTTTTGGGGGCGGTGGGCGGTGGCGGCCCGGCTGCCGGACGATTCACGGTGGCGGGCGTGACGGGTGGCCCGGCCCGGCGACTCGGCGGTGATAATAACGGCGCAAAGGCGGCGCGATTTGAGGCGATCACCAACCCGATGCCGCCGAGCACCACCCAAGGTAAGGCTAACTCGGGTGCCATAAACCAAGCTTGATGACTGATCCACTCATATCCCTGTGACGCTAAAAACAGCAAGACACAGCACAGTAACCAGAGATGCATAGTGACGGCAGCCGACAGAGAATTACTTGTAGGGTAGCTAATTCCCCTCGCCTGTCAAGATGACGGGCTACCGCTTGCTGCCCTGCAGCGTTACAGTAGTAAACAGTTTTATTATCAACACACCCAAACTTAAGCATGGTGGAACAGCAAGAGGTCATCACGCTGCTATCGCGTCGAGAATTAGACAAAATGCGTCAGGCGGGCAGCCTTGCCGCTCGACTTTTAGATTACCTAGAGCCGCTGGTCAAGCCTGGCGTCAGTACGTTAGAAATCAATGATGCAGCCGAGGCTTGGACCCAAAATCACGACGCTAAAAGCGCGCCTTTAGGGTATCCCGGCGCTGTTGATCCCTTTCCTAAATCCCTTTGCACCAGTGTCAACGAGGTCGTCTGCCACGGCATTCCCAGCGCTGATCAGATCCTGCGCGATGGCGACATCATCAACGTCGACGTGACGCCGATTGTTGATGGTTACCATGGCGACACGTCACGCACGTTTCTGGTGGGCACCCCGTCTCCGCTCGCGAAGAAGCTGGTCGAAGTGACAGAAGAATGTATGTGGCGCGGCATTCAAGCCGTCAAGCCGGGTGCCCGTGTGGGTGACATTGGGGCGGCGATTCAAGCCTATGCCGAGGCCGAAGGGTTCTCGGTGGTGCGGGATTTTGTCGGTCACGGTGTCCATCGCATCTTCCACACCGCGCCTCAGATCCCCCACTATGGCGTGGCGGGTAAGGGTAAGAAATTTCGCAAAGGCATGGTGTTTACCATTGAGCCGATGATTAACGTGGGCACCTACGAAGTCGAAGTCCTCGCGGATGGCTGGACAGCGCTGACGGCCGATCGCAAACTATCGGCCCAGTTTGAGCACACCATTGCGGTCACAGAAGACGGCGTTGAAGTGTTGACCTTGGCACCGAGTAAAGTCGCCGCCTGACGGTTTATGTCGACAGGGTCTGAAACAACTGATGGTGCTTTTGATCACCCCCACGATCACCCTTTTCTAAACTATGATTGAGAAAAGGCTTGACAGAAATCGGCTCTCGTGCATCTAATGCTCGGATAAATGGGAGGCGTCAGGGAAGATCCACGCTTGCACTATTGGTAAAGACCATCAGGACTCGGCTCGTGCTGCCTTTCGATTTCATCATTATTGGTAAACCGGTGCCTCACCGAGCGAAGGACAAAAAAGCTCTTAAGGCTTGGCGAGAGCACGTGAGAATAACGGCTCAGCACTGCTGGGGCGAGCGCTTGCCGCTGGCAGATAAACTTTACGTAAAGATCACCCATTTTTACGATGCGCTGCCGGGTAATGTAGGTCAAGATTTAGACAGCGAGCGGATCATCAAACCCGTGTTGGACGCTCTCAACGGGGTCATTTATCAGGACGATTATCAAATCGCTGAACTCGATAATCGTCGGCGCAACCTCAACGGTTCCTTTCGTGTCAAGGGCATGTCAATTGCCCTAGCCGAAGGGTTCTGCAAAGGCGAAGAGTTCTTGCATGTTAAGGTAGATTCCCTACGAAATCCTGAAAGTGTCAACTAAGAGCAATCCTGTCGTCATGAAGAGTCGACCTGTTAAAACTCCCTTAGAACATCGGCGTCTGTTGCGCCTCGCTCGTGAATATGATCGCGCGGGCTATGAGGTGCTGCTTTATCCACAGGATGAGGCGCTGCCTGAGATTTTGCAGGGCTGTACCCTGGGTTTGATTGCCAGAGGCGAAGCCGATACCGTGGTGGCTGATGTGCGATCGCGAGAAAATCTGACGCTGAATGGGTCGGCGGATTTGCGGCGACTGACCGAGAAGGTCAATTCTCTACCGGGCTGGCAGTTCAATCTGGTGGTGACTAATCCGCGCCATCCGCAGGCTGGCTAGGCCAGCTTTTTAGCATTTGCATCAATCCCTCTCAACTCTCTGGGTGCTGGCCGGTTGTGAAGTCTCACGGACGCAGTAAAATCTGTAAAGCGCTTTTGCACGTCTAAAATGATCAATTGGGGCGTCGATTACCCGGAGAGTCACTTCGATGGTCGAGACTTCGAAGGTGGGTATGGCTGAGTCTCTCAAAGAATTTCGCGATCGCCACCCGACTGCATCCATTTGTAGTGACGTTTTGCAGGTGCACAACGAGCAGTTTGTTGTGCAGGTCACCGTCGAAGTGCCAGAGCTAGGTCGCGCAACTGGCCTATCCTCACATGCTGATATTGAAGTTGCTGAAGACCGGGCGCGTACCCGTGCCCTGCAGGCTCTCGGCTGGGGACAGGGCAATCCTACTCGCACGGCTGAACCGACTGCTCTGTTGCCCAATGTGGCCCCGCTGCCGCCCGCAACTGTGGCCCCCGAAGACATTGAAGCGGTTGAAGAGCCTGAGATGATCGCGGCTCCCCGCCCGCTCCCGCCCGCTGCCAGCGTTCCCGATCTCCCAGCCGGCTCGGCTATTCCGGCGACAGAGGCGCCAACCCCAAAGCCGTCACCGCCGGTCGCGAAACCGCGATCGCCCGTGCCGTCATCCAAGAACGGGTCAGAATCGACCGCCACGGTGAAAGCCCCCGTCGCCGTCACCGCCACGATCTCTCCTCAGCCGGCGCCTCAACCGATGCCTCAATCCGAGTCGCCGCCGGCTAATGCCCCCGATGTCGCCGCTGCCGGTTTGATCGACGCCCCTACGGAGCCGATTGACCTTGCTGTTTTGCCCGCCCCGATCAATTTGTCGGACGTGATTGCTCAGACCGATATTGAGCTGCGTCGCTTGGGCTGGTCAGTGGAAACGGGCCGCGACTATTTAGAAAAAACTTACGACAAGCGATCGCGCCACGAACTCTCCGAAGAAGAATTGATTCAGTTTCTCTGCCACCTCGAATCTTTGTCAGAGTCGCCGCCCTCAGCTGACTTCGGGGGGCGGCTGCCCTGACGGGCTCTCAGCTTACGTTCGTGCTGCGTGGTTTGAGATGAGATCGCGTCTCCTTCGTGAATCACTGGGCGGTCTGTGGGCCGCGATCAGCCTCAGGCATGAAGGGACCAAAATCCTCAATCAGGGCTGTGAATTTCATCGCGATACAAAGCTCAATAATGCTTGCGCCAGATTGCGATATGTTGCAATTCTTAAAGCTCTGACTGGGTTCTACCGCCCTACAGTTGATAGACTAGGCGACAGTTGTTTCAGTCATCGTCAGTTAGCGAAAACGCTTTCCCGACAGTTCTTTGGGGAAAGCATAAGCGTTTATCTATGCTGGTTGACTGCTGTGAAATTGTTGTCGGTTTTGGCACCGAGCTTGTATCAGAGGACTCATGGTAGATTCCCTTAAAAAGCCTGAATTAACAGAAGCCCGTCCTGGGGTAAAAGCGCCCGCTAAGGATACTCTCCTGACCCCCCGTTTTTATACGACTGATTTTGACAAGATGGCCGCGATGGATATCGCCGTCAACGAAGAAGAGATGCAGGCGATCCTAGAAGAACTGCGGGCGGACTACAACCGCCATCACTTCATTCGGGGTGAAGAATTCGATCAGTCCTGGGAAGATCTGGATGACAAGACTCGCAAACTCCTCGTCGAGTTTTTAGAGCGCTCTTGTACATCAGAATTCTCAGGATTCTTGCTCTATAAAGAGCTGGGCCGTCGCCTTAAGCATAAAAATCCTTTCATTGCCGAGTGCTTTACCCTGATATCGCGCGATGAAGCTCGTCACGCTGGCTTTTTGAACAAGGCGATGTCGGACTTCAACTTGCAGCTAGATTTGGGCTTTTTGACCAAGAGTAAGAAGTACACCTTCTTTCAGCCTAAGTTCGTTCTGTATGCCACCTACCTGTCAGAAAAGATTGGCTACTGGCGCTATATCAAGATTTATCGTCATCTTGAGTCGCATCCCGAAAATCGGGTTTATCCCATCTTCAAATTTTTTGAAAGCTGGTGCCAGGACGAAAACCGCCACGGCGACTTCTTCTCGGCTTTTCTGAAATCTCAGCCCCAGCTGTTGAATGATTGGAAAGCGCGTTTATGGTGTCGCTTTTTCCTGCTGTCGGTATTTGCGACCATGTACTTAAACGACTTGAAGGGAAAAGATTTTTATGCCACGCTGGGCCTCGATGCGCGCACCTATGACATTGACGTCATTCGGAATACAAATGAAAGCGCCGCTCGCGTTTTTCCCGTCATTCTGAATGTGGATCATCCTGAGTTCTTCAAGGCGCTTGATCAGGCTGTTGCCGCGAATGCCGAAATGGTGGTTCTGGGCCAAAGTCAGCAGCCCAAGCCGCTGAAGTTCCTCCGTCGCTTGCCCCACGTTGCTACCATTGGCTGGCAGTTGGCGCGGCTCTACTTTATGAAGCCGATTAACGCTGAGCAGATGCGCACGGTCGTCCGCTAATTTCCTGAATCACTGCTCGAATAAAAAGCCCCAGTCACAAACTGGGGCTTTTTGCTGTATAAAAACCACCGCGATCGCGCTATGGTGTCATCGCCCTCAACCTTGACTGTTGAGCCTAGAGTCGTAACCGGCCTCGTTTTTTGATCACTTTAAAGCGCTCAGCATGATAATTTTTTGGTCGCTGGCCCCAGTCATGGGTCGTTGGCAGTGGCTAGTGACGTCGCTTCTGTTAACTGTTGGGGCGCTGAGTGCGGCTCCAGCGGCGATGGCTCAAGCGATTGCCCCCCTTAAGCCCAATGCTTGTCAGCTGCCCAAGCCTCCGCCCCAGGTTAAGCATTGGTCAGCGAGCTGCGATCGCCCCTTGACCGTGGCCGAACCCCTTTTTGCCGAACCCCTTTTTGCGGCATTGCCCTTTGCCGAACCGCTCTCTGCGGAAGTTTCCTTGGCGGAGCCGGATTTTGATATGGGTGCCCGTTCCGCCCCGGCCCCTACTGTCACCGCGTCGTCAGCACCGGGGCCGACAGCGGTCTCGGCACCGGTGCTGACGGCGGTGAGTCCCCCACCTCTGGCTGCAGCTGAAAATCTCCCCGCCTCAGATGAGCCAGCGGTCGCCGTAGATCCGGCGATCATCGAAAGCAGCCCGGTTTTGCAGCGTTGGCTCGAAGAGGTGCCAGATATCGCGATCGACATTCAGCATGACCCGGCCTTTCGCACCCGCGTGCGCCTGGGGTATGCCGAATTTCCTTCGGCGGATAATACTGGCGGCGTATACATCGGCGTGCAGGATGTGTTTGTCGGGCAGACGCCGCTCACCCTGAGTGCCGAATATGCAATCAACAGGCGGGGCGATCGCCAGCTGATCGGGGCCGACGCGCAGTATTACTTGTTGCCGTTGGGGTGGTATGGCAATGTCGCCCCGGTGGTGGGCTATCGCTCGATTGAAACTTCGACCTTTGACAGTGATGGGGTGAATCTGGGTTTCCGCATCATCCTGGTGCCCTCGCGCGGCGGGGCGGCTGATCTGAGCTTTACCCAAAGTTGGGTAGCCCCTGGCACCAATCAAGAGGTGGGGTTGAGTACCTTTTCGGCGGGCTATGCCATTGCTGAGGATATTCGCATCGGCACCGACATTCAAACTCAAAATGCGGGCGATCGCCAAGAGAGTCGGGTCATCTTCCTGGTGGAATGGATGCCCTAAGACGCCTCCTCTAACGGCTAGAAGCTGGCTGGCGCTGGGCTGCCAACAAAGCCTGGGACAACGTTCACAGCCGTTTGTGCATAAACTGGCTGGCCCGAGCCTGATAACCAAGTCGCCCATAGAGCGATCGCGCCGCCTCGTTGTCGTCCATCACTTCTAAATGGAGGGTGCTGATACCCAGCTGACGGCAGGTTGATTCCACAAAGGCGAAGGTCTGGGTACCAATGCCTTGGCTGCGAAACGGCGATCGCAGATAGAGTTCATCTAAAATCGCATCGCGTCCCTGGTATTCCAAACTGTAGCCAAACGTGAGAGCGACATAACCAATCGCCGTACTGTCTAGCAAAATCATCCAGATGCGGCCATAGCGTTCATTTTCGATGAGATCTAACAGCGCCTTCTGGGCCTTGTCGGGTTCAAATTGATGGCCATCTAACTCGTAAAACTCTTCTGAAAGCTGCATCAAGAGGCTTAAATCCGGCTTTTGAGCCAGCGAGTATTGAATATTTGTCATTTTGCTATCGTGCTCTCCAAACTTTTCAGCCGTCGCCATGATTGCGGTGGCTGTTCCATTTTCCTCGGCGAGGCAGTCAGCGAGAAAGGGGGCTGGTAAACTCAAGGCCCAAGGGAGCTTCTCGTCAGGCAGTCAGGGCGCTTGGATGGCGATTGAGCCGATAGTGTCGGGGTATTAAGCACTGTTTTTAGGCGATCTCAGCAGGCTAGCATCAAAAAGACTCAGCTTCTTTTAAGGTGAGTTGCCGATAAAATACAGCGTGGGATGGTGGTGGTATCAGACAGTCATCAAGGGATGGTTGAGCATCTCTGGTTTTTAAGCTTTAGCGGGGCTGACATCGGATGGACTCAATGACTCGCCGCGATCGCCATCGTCTAGTCAAAAAAATGATGTGGGTGGGGTTGCTCTGCCTCGGCTTAGTGACGACCCAGCTCGTCTCAATGCGGCCCGCCCCTGCCGACATTCCGGTCTCCAACTATGACCTGGCCCAAGCGGCGACGTTTAACCAGGTCACTACGTATCCGCTGACGTCGCTGCCGTCTGCCCCCAGCTATCGCCCTCTCGGTGATTGGCTGGGTCGCCTGATCTTGCCGAGTGCAGCCGATTATGCCGCTGATCCCGGTGATTGGGCCTGGATGGAAGTCTGGCATGCCCCTGAGGCCAGTCTCCTGGGCCAAACTGTGAAAGTGACCTGGCGCGAGTCGCCAGCCCTTGAGCGGTATGTGGTCGAGGTGACGCGCGACGTGCAATTCACCGAGAAGGCGGAGAAATTTGGGGCGGGGAGCAACCTGGTGCCCACGCGCTTAAACGGACGTCAGGCGGTGGGGCCATTGCAGTCGTTAGCTGGGGCGCGGCCCCAAGATGATGTCACCGTCAAGCTGGTGGGCAACCCCACGTTGCGCCCCCAGGGAGAGATGTCGGTGGTCGAGATTGGCTTAGAGCCGGTACAGATCACGGGCCGAGAGTACGGCCTGGTCAGGCTTTTAGCGCCGGATACCGGTGTAGACGTCGCGCTGCCGACGGCTTGCCCCGGTGCGTTGCCTTGCCCGACGGAATATTTCAAGGTGCAGCATTTTGATGCCACCGCTGCCGCTTTCACTGGCTCCACCGAGACGATTCGGATCCCTCAGCAGCCGCAGTTGCAGGGCGATCGCTTCTTTTCGAACATTCGGGATTTGATTGATGCACCGGCGGGCGTGGCGGGCTGGTATGTCTACGGCGCGCGGGATGAGTCGGGCGGCTTTACGGTGCAGTCATTGCAGCCGCGCCAGCTGGTGCAGCTGAGGCCCGATCAGGTCATCTTGGGCGAAAAGCCGGGCCGTCACTACCTGGATCGCGATAACTGGCAAGATACGCCTGCCCGTAAAGGTACGGTGCAGCGGGTTTTGGTCAGCCCGACGGCGGAGAGCGAGGCCGCGGCGATCGCCAACTGGCAGGCCGGTGACAACGCTCTCGTCATCCATGTGTTTGGCGGCATCGGCGGCGATAATCAGGAACTGACCCCAGCGGGCACCGTCTCTGGCCACTTTGCCTACGGTCTGGCGCAAGTGGTGGTAGAACCGATCGCCCAAGAGCTGCAGTTCAAAATTAACTACCAGCAAATTTATGCCCACAACTCGGGGGGCATCATCTCGGGCACCCATGATTGGAGTTCCTATGCGGGCGATATGCAGCGCGGCTGGCTGGGCCAGCGCCCCTTTTCGGACATTGTGGTGAAGCTTGATTACTTCACCGAACCCTTGCAGCTGGGCCCCACTCGACTATCTCTCTTTGAACAATTGCTGATACAGACTCAGGTGATTGCGGCCCGCTATCGCACCGGCGACGGCACCGGCGTGGCGACAGTGACGCCTGCTACCTCCTGTGTCCAAGACTCTAGCCAGGCAATGTTTATCGCGATCGAGCAGATTCGTGCTCAGGCGGCAGCCGATCCCACACTCCAGACCTATATTCAAGACCATCCCGATGACCCCGAAGTGCAGAAAATCGACCAGTTCGCCACGCTGGCCACGAATCTGCATCAAGCTCTGAGCCCCTACGGTGTGATTCGTCGCGATTGGGAAAGCAATGCCGAAGAATTGGCAGGGGTGAATGCGCGGGGCAATGAACTGGCGACCGACAGCGGTTTGGTGGCGGGTATTTTTAGCTGGCGCACCATGATGCCCCGCTGGGGTCAGGATGATATCGCCGACATTTTTTTGAAAAATGGGGCGGATCTCTGGTTTCTGCGCCCGAATCAAATCGGCGGCTTTGATCCCACCATTGCTCCTATCCCCCCGACGGCTCTATTTGGCTTGATTCCGGTGGTCTCGCGGGTAGCATTGCGAGCGGCCCGCAGCTTTGCTGTGCCCTGGTGGTCTACCCCGCTCCTGGTCTACAGCGGGTTGGCTCTACTGCTGATCGCGGTCGTAATCCCGGTCTATGGCTGCAAAAGCGGCTATTTGGAGAAACCTCGCATTGCGGTTGAACGCCCCGTACGAGCCGGGTTCAATCTGGTCAAGCTGTTGTTGTTGCCCGCCCTGCTTGAGGAACTGATTTTTCGCGTGGGTCTGCTGCCCCATTTGACTGAAGGCGTGGCGACAGGCCCGTGGTTAGCTTGGGCGGCCCTCAGTTTGGGCCTGTATGTGCTGGCCCACGTTGTCTTTAGCCAGCTCAGACCCCAGGCGGCAGTGGCTTTGCGCGATCGCCGATTTTTGCTCATGGTGCTTTGGCTCGGGCTGGTGCTGACCACTCTGTATGGCCTGACGGGGTCGCTGTTTGCGGTCACCTTGGTACATTGGCTGACGGTGGTGGCCTGGCTCTATGGCTTTGGGGGGCTGGCCCGCCTGCGGGGGGAAGCGCCAACGGCAGCTTGAGAGGGTTGGCCAGATGGATTAGTTGGAGGATCGTTCAGCGGCTTTATGCCGACTGCGCAAATGGGGCATCCTCCGTAGAGTTGCTGAGATCGCTCTCGGGATCACAAGGCTATAGTGATGGCCTAATCACACTCGATAAAATTGCTTTGCGGCGATCGCGCCTGCCTCCCCAAAGAGGCGTATCGGGTTTTTTATCCACACTTTTTGAGTTGTATGGGTCAAACGATTATTCAAGGTGAGACGATCGCCGCCATTGCCACCGCCATCGTGCCCCAGCAGGGCAGCGTCGGCATCGTGCGCCTATCGGGAGCCGACGCGGAAGCGATCGCCCGCACGCTGTTTAAAGCGCCGGGGCAGCAACCGTGGGAAAGTCATCGCATTTTGTATGGCTATGTTCACGATCCCCAGACGCAGCAGACGGTGGACGAAGCGTTGCTATTGCTGATGCGATCGCCCCGCTCCTACACTCGCGAAAATGTGGTGGAATTTCACTGTCACGGCGGCATTATGGCCGTGCAACAGGTGCTACAGCTGTGTGTGGCTCAAGGGGCGCGTCTGGCCGAGCCGGGGGAGTTTACCCTGCGGGCTTTTTTGAATGGGCGGCTCGATCTGACCCAGGCCGAGAGCATCGCAGACCTGGTGGGCGCCCAGTCGCCCCAGGCGGCCCAAACGGCGCTAGCGGGTATGCGGGGCAAACTCACTACCCCGATTCGCGAGCTGCGATCGGCCTGTCTCGATATTTTGGCGGCGGTGGAAGCGCGGATCGATTTTGCCGATGATTTGCCGCCGCTGGATGAACCCGCTGTGGCTGAGCAGTTGAGCCAGGTGTTGCAGGCGGTCAGCGCGATTTTAGACACGGCCTATCAGGGGGAACTGCTGCGCTCTGGCCTTAAGGTGGCGATTGTGGGCCGCCCCAATGTGGGTAAATCGAGCCTGTTAAATGCCTGGAGCCGCAGCGATCGCGCCATCGTGACCGAGCTACCGGGCACCACCCGCGATGTGGTGGAGTCGCAGCTGGTGGTGGGCGGCATTCCGATTCAGGTGCTCGATACGGCGGGCATTCGCGAAGCAGACAATCAGGTAGAGCAGATCGGCATTGAGCGATCGCGAGCAGCGACTCAGTCGGCTGATTTGGTGCTCCTGACCATCGATGCGCAGCAAGGCTGGACGGCGGCAGATGAGCAACTCTATGGCTTGATCAGCCATCGTCCCCTGATTTTAGTGGTGAACAAAACGGATCTCGTGGCTGACCGAGTGCCCGAGTCGTTGGTTAAGCTGCCGGTGCCCATCGTCTCGACAGCAGCGGCGCTGAGTCAGGGCATTGACCAGCTAGAACAAACGATTTTGAAAACGATCCACGCGGAACAGCTGACGGCCAGCGATGTGGCAGTCACGATCAACCAGCGCCAAGCCGCCGCTCTCACCCGTGCCCGCACCGCGTTGGAACAGGTGCGCACGACGATCTCCAATCAGCTGCCCCTCGATTTTTGGACGATTGACCTGCGCATGGCGATTCGCGCGCTGGGCGAGGTCACGGGCGAAGAGCTGACGGAGTCGATGCTAGATGAAATTTTTAGTCGATTTTGTATTGGTAAATAAGCGACTGAAGAGGCGCTCAGCTAGTTATCTGAAGACGATGTGCAATTTGGAGTAATCTCGACTATTTCCATCACGGGTGGTTAGTTTTGGAGTCAAAGTCAATAAAGCTTGCGATCGACCCACCGCTTTGCCCTTTGTATGGCATCGGTGCGGGTCCAAGCTTTGGGCACTGCTACCGCCGACCCGGTGGCATAGTCAACCCAGGCGGTGTAAATGGTGCGGTCATCGATCGCGGCCTGCTCGATCGCAATGGTCGTCTCGCGATATGAGAACGCCAACACGATGTGAGGATAGTGGGGATCAATAATCATGACTGGCGAATGATAGGAAAATACCGGGGTCGCTGACCAGCGCCGGGGTGATTGGAGTTTAGCACCAGGGCGATGGTCAACCGATGACGAGGGGAGTCGATGGCGGTAAGGGTGGATGCGTCTACGCGAGCTTACCAACCGCTGCCCAGTCTTTTAGTTAGCCTTTTGACCAGTCCCTGAACCCGTATGGGGCCGCGCGATCGCCTCAAGCCCTACAGCGCCGAGGACTACCCGGCAAAAGCTTCCCTGTCCTGGGGCGGTTCCCCACCTTGCCCCCTCCTAACCCGAACCATGAACCTTAAATCCCAGCCTGGTATTGACGCCGTACGCTATTAGCTCATCGCCGTTTTAGGCTGCGACCACATGCCCAAAGTAAACTTGGCAAACGCATAGAGAATTAGGGTTTCGCCCATTAACTCGGAAAATTCCTCCACCAAAATTCGGACATGCTCCAACAGAAAAGCGATTCGCGGCGGACTGTGGGTATTCAGAGCGTTGGTGATGGGGTCTTTGAGCAGCTCGCCGCCAAAGCTCCCCAGCAGAAATAGGCTGATGCCCGCCAAAACCCAGAGCAGCGTGGGCCGGTGGTGACGCCAGAGCCAAATAAAATCGCCCCAGCTGAAGAACAGAATCGCTGCCATCAGGCTGAGGTAAACCACCTGCCAGTTCACTTGATTGAGAGCCAGGTGCAGTTTGGTCAGCTCGTCAATGCCGCCAAAAAGACAGAGAAGCATCAGCGCTGCGGGCAAAAACCATGAATAGGACTGTTGCCGGTGCTGCCGCACCACGAGTAAAAGTCCACAAAGTCCGCCAATGGCAAAGAGATGAGCCGCCTGCAACAAAGACGGCAGTGATCGCAGACCATTGAAATCGAGCAGAGAAATTGCCTCGCCGCGTCTGACAATTAGCGCCATGTAGGCGAGTGCCAGGCCAAACTCAAAGCTGATCAATACGATCAGCCCGCGCCGCAGAAACTTGGGTGCTGTCATCAGGGTTTACTACTCCATCTGTTGGCCTCATCTTGCCCGTCGCGAAGGATAAACCGCCGTCGGCAATCGTCCGATTTGGTCGGTAAGGTAAGCTGATGCAGATTGTTTTTGGGCGTGCCCCGTCGTGACCGCTGCACTGATTTCTCCTGCCCTTTCTGAGTTGTCGCCGCAACTCGCAGAGCCACTACGGTTAGCGGTATTAGCCTCGGGTAACGGCAGCAACCTGGCCGCGATCGCGGCGGCCATTGAGAATGGTGACCTTAACGCCACCATTCAGGTTGTGATTTACAACAATCCCGCGGCTAAAGTGGCTGAGCGAGCCGCCCAGCGACAGCTGCCTGCCGTGCTGCTCAACCACCGCACCTTTGCCAGTCGAGCAGCTTTGGATGAGGCCATTGTGCAAACGAGCCAAGACGCGGGGGCTGACTGGGTGATTATGGCCGGCTGGATGCGGCGGGTGACTGCTGTATTAATTCAAGCTTTTCCGCAACGAATTCTGAATATTCACCCCAGTCTGTTACCCAGCTTTCCGGGCATTCGAGCTGTCGATCAGGCGCTGGCAGCGGGCGTCAAAATCACCGGCTGCACCGTTCACTATGTCGAACTTGAGATTGATAGCGGCCCAATTATTGCGCAGGCGGCCGTCCCTGTTTTGGCCGACGATACGGCTGCTAGCCTGCAGGCGAGAATCCAGCAGCAAGAATACCGTATCTATCCCGCCGCGATCGCGATCGCCGCTCAGCTAGCGGGCAAATCAACGGCAATTAATTTGCATACTTAGTGGTCGAACTTTACTTTGGTCAAGTTGCTCAGAATTGCGGCAAGGGTGATCGGCATCATGCCAACCTTTGCAGTCTGTCGGGCCTTGCCCTTCTTGCAGGATATTCTGCGATGGCCACTCGCGTCGCGGCCCATAAAAATCGGGCACCGGTGCTAACTATTAGCATCGGTGCCCAATTGCTTATGATATTGAGTGAAACGTCGAGGCGACCAAGGTTTCACCCAAAATCGGGATGAAGTTTTAGAGCGCGCTACTCAATCGCGACGGCTAAAACCTTTGCGGTTAGACCTGACCGCGCCCGTACCAACGCCCACAGCAAGGGGCTGGCAACGAGGCGCTGCAAGACAGATGCCATCTAGATGATGACGGCCTTTAGAGATCGCCCCCTCGTGCAGCCAGCAAAAAGACAATCACAGGTCCGGCAATGACAATCATGGCTAGCATCGTAAGCTGAGCAATCAGCTCAAAACTGATGCCACCGACTAAATTAGAAATAAACTCCATGGATCCTCCCAGACAACAAGTGGCCTTGCACAAAGGCTATCTGCGCTATTTTATCCGCAGTTGGGAACCCATGTTTAACTAACGTTACAAAATTCTAAGGGAACTCAATCCTTAAGCGCTATGGCGAATTGGCAATGTATTCAAGGCTGTGGTGCCTGCTGTCATCTAGATCCGAGCGATCGCCCCGATCTAGATCAATATCTCACCGCTCCAGAGCTAGAGCACTATCTCAGCTTGGTGGGCGAAGATGGTTGGTGCATCAATTACGACCAGGCCAGCCGCCGCTGCCAAATTTATGACACCCGGCCTGACTTTTGTCGGGTGCATCCTGACACCTTTGGCCGCATGTTTGGCATCACCCCCGATGAGCTGAACGACTTCGCGATCGACTGCTGTGAACAGCAAATCGAAGGAGTTTACGGCAATCAAAGCGACGAACTGACCCGCTTTGTCGCCGCCGTCGAAGCAGCCGACGATTCGGCCTAGCGACACTCTGCGGCAAGAGCCTTGGCTGCACTCACTGATGAGCCGCCGTTTGATGTGGCTCAAACGGCGGCTAAAGGCTTTCTCTCATGGCAGCGGTCGGTGTTCTGAGTAGCGCATGGCAGTGATGAGCTGCATCGAGCAATTTTCTGGTGACAGGCGATTCCACCGGGGCCAAGTCGCGGGCAGTAGCGATGGGCTCAAATCATTGAGTTGACATCGCGAAACAGAAGGGTTGCCCTATTCACAATTCCGCTAGACTCGTGAGTAATCATTGATACAGCCAACATGGGGCTGTCTTTGAGGGCGCTACACAGGTTGTTTCATCACTTCTCACCCCGTGACTTACTGTTTAGGCATTCACGTCCGTCAGGGTAT
Organism: uncultured Halomicronema sp.; assembly: GCA_937899725.1. Taxonomy (GTDB): domain Bacteria; phylum Cyanobacteriota; class Cyanobacteriia; order Phormidesmidales; family Phormidesmidaceae; genus Halomicronema. Next base: position 51,370 of record CALCCA010000193.1, on the reverse strand, counting down.
TTTGCTCGCCACCGACTCCCGCACCAATGCTGGCGTTGATTACATTTCCTCCTACCGCAAGCTGTTTGACTTTTCAGTGCCTCAAGAGCGGGCGCTCATTCTCTGCACCTCGGGCAACCTGTCGATCACGCAGGCGGTACTGCACGCCCTAGAGCGTGACCTGATTGTCAACGCCGAGGCTAACCTACATACCCTGCCGACGCTATACGACATTGCTCGCTACATTGGCAACTGCATTCGCAAGCTTCAAGAAATCGATCGCCCCTGGTTGCAAAAAGACAAAATCGACTTTCAGTGCAGCTTTTTGCTGGGCGGGCAGGTAAAAGGGGAAGCGCCCGGTCTGCACATGATTTATAGCCAGGGCAACTGCATCAAAAGCACGCCAGAGACGCCCTTTTTGCAAATTGGCGAAACCAAATACGGCAAGCCGATTTTGGATCGCACTTTGACCTATGAATCGGCGATCGAAGATGTGGCCAAATATGCGCTGCTGTCGATCGACTCCACCATGCGCTCTAACCTATCGGTGGGGCCGCCCATCAACCTCATCATGTATGAAACGGACAGCTTTGAAATCGTCAACAAGGCCCGATTTTATGCCGGTGATCCTTACCTGATCAAGATGCGCAAGCATTGGGAGGTGGCGCTGCGAGAGGCGGCGGCGAACATGCCCACGATTGAGTGGAATTCGACGGCGGTGCCGGACGGGCCAGACTTGACGGATATTTCTGAACCGTAGAGGCCACCATCATTCTGCCTGGGGAGACCGACATTCACGGCTGCTCGTGACGGTGGCATGTGGAGGACGAGATGCCTGGAAACGCTTCCCAGCCGCTGCCGGCTTGAGCCCTGGCACTAGCCGGGAAGGGGCGATCGCGGCCCCTGTTTTCGTGTCTTGCCAACGCCTCTAGGCGAATTAAGCGTATAGAGTGTTACGGTTTGCCGACCCGAGAAACAAGTATGACTGGTTCGATTGGCTTGGAGGTTATGCATGCCCTGCTTGGATGGTTATGATCCTGGCGATTTCTTTGATGAGCTGTTTATGGCGGCGGGCACCCCACGCCCGGCAGCGGCTGAACTGGTCAAGCGAATCGAGTCTTTATCGATCGAAGAACTGCAGCGACGGCAGCAGGCCGCGCAGAATATGCTGTTTAAGCTGGGGGTGACGTTCAATGTCTACAGCGACAACCAGGGCACTGAGCGGATTTTTCCTTTTGACGTGATTCCACGCTTTGTGCCCTATCAAGAATGGGAGCTGTTAGAGCGGGGCCTAAAACAGCGGATTGAGGCGCTGAACTGTTTTATTCACGATATTTACAACGACCAAAAGATTCTCAACGATAAAGTCATTCCTCGCGAGATGATCGAATCGGCGACCGGTTTTTTGGAGCCCTGTATGGGGTTGCAGCCACCCCAAAAGATTTGGTGTCACATCACCGGCACTGACTTGATCAAAGATCGTGATGGCAGCTGGTATGTCTTGGAAGACAACCTGCGCTGCCCGTCGGGGGTTTCCTATGTGCTCGAAAACCGCCGGGTGATGAAAAGCTCGTTTCCGCGCTTTTTTGATGCGCTGGATATTCAACCCGTCGATGACTATGCCAGCAAGCTGTTAGATACGCTGCTAAACCTCGCCCCATCTAACTTGAGCGACCCCTGTGTAGTGGTGTTGACGCCAGGCATTCACAATTCGGCTTACTTTGAACATTCCTTTCTCGCCCAGCAGATGGGGGCTCAACTGGTAGAAGGGCGTGACTTGGTGGTCACCGATGGGTATCTGCAAATGCGCACGACGAAGGGCCTGCGGCAGGTGGATGTGATTTACCGCCGCATTGACGATGACTTTATCGATCCGATGGCCTTTCGAGCCGATTCCATGCTCGGCGTGTCGGGGCTGATGGAGGTCTATCGCCAGGGCCGGGTGGCGATCGCCAATGCCCCTGGCACAGGCGTGGCCGACGATAAGATGATCTACGCCTATGTGCCCCAGATGATTCGCTACTATCTGAATGAAGAGCAGCTATTGCCCAACGTGCCGACCTATCTGTGTGCAGACGACAAGCAGCGCGAGTATGTGCTGGCGCACTTAGATGAGCTGGTGGTGAAAGCGACTGACGCCTCGGGGGGCTATGGCATGTTGATGGGCCTGCACGCCACCGAGCCCGAACGGGCCGCTTTTGCTGAAAAGATTAAGGCCAAGCCGCGCAATTACATCGCCCAGCCCACCCTCAGTCTGTCGCGAGTGCCCACCTTGATTGATGGTCAATTTGAGGGCTGCCACGTCGATTTGCGACCCTTCATTCTCAATGGCCAAGATATCTACGTGAATCCGGGGGGCTTAACCCGAGTGGCGCTGCGGCGCGGTTCGTTAGTGGTCAATTCGTCCCAAGGGGGCGGCAGCAAAGATACCTGGGTGGTGAAGGAGAGCTCATGTTAAGCCGCGTTGCTGATTCGATTTACTGGCTCAACCGCTACGTTGAGCGGGCCGAAAACGTCGCCCGCTTTGTCGATGTTAACCTCAATTTGCTGCTGGATACGCCGGTGACTGGCTTTACCGAGCAGTGGGAACCGGTGATGATGACCACCGGCGACAAGACCCTGTTTCAAGAGCGCTATGACGAGGCCAGCGCCCAAAACGTGCTGCAGTTCTTGACCTTTGACCAGGAATATCCGAACTCGATTTTGTCGTGTGTCAAGTCAGCCCGTGAAAACGCCCGCGCCGTGCGCGAAACCATCTCGTCAGAAATGTGGGAGCAGGTCAATACGTTTTATCTTTGGGTGCAGGAAGCGGCCCAGGCTGGAACCACCGAGGAGCACCTCTATCGTTTTTACCCCGAGGTGAAGATGGCGAGCCACCTCTTTGCTGGAGTGATGGATGCCACGATGGCCCATAACGAAGGCTGGCACTTTGGTCAGCTGGGGCGCTTGCTAGAGCGGGCCGATAAAACCGCGCGCATTTTAGACGTGAAGTACTACATCTTGCTGCCGGCAGTCACCGATATTGGCACCCCGCTGGACGATCTACAGTGGATCGCGCTGTTGAAATCAGCCAGCGCCTACGAGATGTATCGCAAACGCCAGCGCCGGGTCACTCCTCGCAGCATCGCCCAATTTTTGCTGCTCGATCCGGAGTTTCCCCGCTCCATTCAGTTTTCTCTGCTGCAGGCGGAGCGATCGCTCCATCGCATCACCGGCACCACGCTGGGCAGCTGGTCTCATGACAGTGAGCGCACGTTGGGGCGGCTGCGATCGGAGTTGGAATATACGACGATGGACGAAGTGTTTGAGTCAGGGCTGCACGAGTTTCTCGACAAGTTGCAGACGCAGCTCAACACCGTCGGTGAGCACATTTACGAAGACTTCATGGCTGTGCCCTTAGCCTCTTGAGGGGATCTTCAGAAAAGCATCTATCGCTGGTAGGGTGCTGTCAGCGCAGCGCGACGCACCGCAGGATTTGTCAGAAATCTCCTAACCTTTCCGGATCGCCGTGCAGTATCACCTCACTCACCAGACGCTTTATCGTTATCACCAGCCGGTGCAGCTGGGCGTTCACACCATTCGCCTGCGCCCCCGTAGCGATGGCCATCAGCAGCTCCGGCACTTTGCGATCACGATTGAGCCCCAGCCGACTCAGATCTCAGAAATTTTAGATGTGGAAGGCAACGCCTGTTTGCGGCTGTGGTTTCCGGATGTGCCCACGACGGCCCTCAAAATTCGCACCGAGGCCCAGGTCGCCACGTTTTGCACCAATCCTTTCAACTATCTCAGCGAACCCTGGGCGATTTCGGCCCCGATCGATTATCCCAGCTCGGTCGCGGCGCACCTGCAGCCCTATCTGCAGCCAGTGCCATCAGTGGCGATGAGTCCCGCCGTGGTGGAGTTTGCTCAAGGACTGCTAAATGAGGTGGCTGGCCAGGTGGGGCAGTTTCTCTCGCGTCTGACTCAAATCATCTACGAAGACTTTCAGTACTTGAATCGTCCTGTCGGGGAGCCGCAGTTGGCCGGCGTCACGATCGCCCAAAAGGTCGGGTCCTGTCGTGATTTTGCCGTGCTGTTCATGGCGGCCTGTCAGGCGGTCGGACTCGCCGCCCGGTTTGTCAGCGGCTATCAAGAGGGCGACGAACATCAAGATAGTCGCGAACTGCACGCCTGGCCTGAGGTCTACCTTCCCGGCGGCGGCTGGCGCGGCTTTGACCCCACCCATGGGCTGGCCGTGAGCGATCGCCACATTCCCCTGGTAGCGTCGGCTCAACCCGCGAATGCCGCCCCGGTATCAGGCCATCTCAAGCCAGGATTTGCTGGAGCTTCGACGCTGGAGTATGAAATTCGAATTTCGCGAGCGCAGGCGTCGGAGAGTTGAGGATAGAGGGTGGCGAGCTAGGGAGCCGGGGAGCTAGGGAGCCGGGGAGTTAGCGAGCAATGGATATCAGAGACGCGATCGCACCGGCAAATTGAGGGTGACGTGATTATCAATCGGTTCATAACTGCCGGACGCGTTGACTGCACCGAAGGTTTTGAGCCGCTGATTCAGGTCGTCGGGAAAATGGGCGTAGTCAAATTCGTGGTCACCGGCTGAGATGCTAGCCCAAAAGTCCGTCAGATCCGCCGCATAAAAAGCGGCTTTGTCTGCGGCTAATCCAAAGGGCGGACAGGTGAGAAATTTGGTCATAAACGGCACGGCATGAGCCCGCATCCAGTCTTGCGAGAAAGTCTGTAGGTCAGGATGGGTCTCAACGGCGCGGACGCGATCGCTCTCGACCTGCACCTGCATGTGGCCGTCGGACTGCGGCGTCACCGTTACCAGCCGATAGGGATGGGGGTAGCTCACCAGGGAGCCGGTGGTAATTTCCCACAGGTCATGGGACTGAATCACGTCTTGCACATGCAAATGCCCGGTGAAAACCAGATTCACGTTGCCAGCCTGAAGCTGCCGGATGAGGCGATCGCGGTTTTGCACGATGTAGCGGCGGCCCATCGGGTGTTTGGCCTGGCCGGGCAAATGTTCCAGCACGTTATGGTGAATGGTCACCATGACCCATTCATCTTTGAGCGCCTCTAGCTGGGTAGACAACCAGGCTAGCTGGGCATCGTCTACCCAGCCGGCAAACAGCTGTTCGCCGTCCTGATCAAACGCAATGGAATTGAGGCCAATGAGGTGGATGCCCGGCAAGATTTCTCGGTGATAGTAGGGTCGTGGGCCGTCGTAACCGAAGTCCTGGTAGACCTGGGGAAATTCTTGCAGGCTCAGGGTGCGATCGCAGCCTGCCTGGGTCACGATGTCATGGTTGCCAGGCACCACATAGGTGGGAAACGGCAACGCCTGCAGACGACGCACCAGCCAGTCATGGTTTTGGCGTTCGCCATGCTGGGTTAAATCACCCGGCAACAGTAAAAAATCGAGGGGCTCGGTCTCTAGGCGCTGCAACACTTGTTCGAGGGCGGGAATGCTCACTTCGACCAAGTGAAAGCGCTTAGCCGTGGGGTGAATCGTCTCGGGTAACGCGATATGCAAATCGCTGATGACAGCAAACCGAAAGGGACGAGGCATAGATTTGAGCACAGTGATGTAAACAGCCCAACATGCTCCACCCTAGCCCAATCCTGAGCGACCTGAAGGCCAAAAGGCAACGCCATAGACAAGAGAATCTGGGATGAATCGCTGACAGCCTGGCCCTGCTGTGCCTTGGCTGCCGGGAACACCCGTTGGCTCGGCACACGTCCTTTAGCATTAGTGGAGCAGACTCTCAGCGCTGGCACGTCTGTCCGGAGGACAATTCTCGAACCGCCCTTGCCGAGACGGTCATGCCACCCTCCTCGCTTGATGGTGATGAGGGTGGCGGAGTGAGCGCCGAGTCCGGTCATCCTGAAGGCTCTTGAGGCTGATTCTGCCGCTGAGGTGAGGTGTCGCTGCCATCTACCGCCTCGAGCCTGGCGATATTCATTAAGATCAGTAGAATCTGAAGGACCGCTGCCGATCAAAGCACTCAACCTTCGTTGCTTCAGTGCATGGGAAACCTAAGGCCCAGCCCTTGACAGCCTCGGCGCTCGCCTGATCGAATTCCGAGAGAAGCGATATATTAGTGCAAGCGATCTAGCTTAGCAAGGATTGGATAAGGTCGTTGGCAAGGAATCCGGCAAAACCGAAGGGCGCGCCCCCACGCCCCGCTGCAGAGGCGACTGAGCCAGCGGCGGCGCGATCGGCCATGCCCCAACAGCGGTGGTTTATTCACCCAGCGCTTAAAGGGGAAGCCCAATGGCTGTCGCCCCAAGTTGGCCTGTCGCCGCTGCTGGCCCAAGTCTTGCTCAACCGCGATATTCAAACCCCCGAAGCGGCCCAAGAGTTTCTGAATCCTGAGGCGTTGCTGCTGCCGTCGCCCCTAGACGAGTTTCCCGATTTGGAAGCCAGTATTGAGATTTTGCTGCAGGCGATCGAGCTGCAAGAAAAGATTGCCATTTGCGGTGACTACGATGCCGACGGCATGACCAGCACAGCGCTGCTGATCCGCGCCCTGCGGTTCTTAGGGGCAGATGTGGACTACGCCATTCCCAGCCGCCTGCAAGAGGGCTATGGCATCAACAGCCGCATTGTGGAAGATTTCTTTACGGATGGGGTCAGTATCATTCTCACGGTGGATAACGGCATCGCGGCGGTAGAACCGATCGCCTATGCCCGCGAACTCGGACTCACCGTCATCGTGACTGACCACCACGACGTCCCGCCGGAGATTCCCCCGGCTCATGCCATTCTGAACCCGAAACTAATTGCCGCAGCCTCACCCTATCGCGGCGTGGCGGGGGTCGGCGTAGCCTATATTTTGGCGGTGTGTTTGGCTCAAGCCATGGGTCGCATTCAAGACCTGACGGCCCCGCTGCTCGAATTGTTCACGCTGGGAACGATCGCCGATCTGGCTCCCCTCACGGGCGTGAATCGACGCTGGGTGCGGCGCGGGCTGCGGCTGTTGCCTAAGTCACGGCTAATTGGCGTGCAGGCATTGATTCAAGTCGCGGGGTTAGGCAACGAAAACGACACGCTCAAGCCCGAAGACATCGGCTTTCGTCTGGGGCCGCGCATCAACGCGGTGGGGCGGATTGGCGATCCGCAGGTGGTGATTGAAATGCTGATCACCGATGATGTGGATGTGGCGCTGGAGCGGGCGTTGCAGTGCGAGCAGGCGAATCAACAGCGGCGTGAGATGTGCGATCGCATTGAAGAAGAGGCGATCGCCTGGGTAGAGACCCAAATGGCCGAGGGCGAAGTCGATTTGCTGCGCGATCGCGTGCTCCTGATTGTGCAGCCCGATTGGCACCACGGCGTTATTGGCATTGTCGCCTCACGCCTGGTCGAGCGCTATGGCGTGCCGGTGTTTATCTGCACCTATGAGGACAAGGAGCATCAAGAGATTCGCGGCTCCGCCCGCAGCATTCCCGAGTTCAACGTCTTTGATGCCCTGCAAAGCTGCCACGACCTGATGGCCAAATTTGGCGGGCACCGAGCGGCGGGTGGCTTTTCGTTTGCGGCGAAGCATCTGCGCCCGATCAAATCGCGACTGGTCAACTTTGCCAATCAAACGCTGCAGCCCGAGCAGTTGAAACCACTGGTGACGATTGACGTGCGGGCCACGCTGGATCAGCTCACGCACTCGCTGTACGACCAGATGCAGACGCTGCATCCCTGCGGGATTGAGAACCCTGACCCCGTGTTTTGGACGCCGAATGTCCGTATCACCGAGCAGCGACCGATTGGTCAGACCAAAGCGCATCTCAAGCTCGCTGTTGCCGAAGAAACCGGCGAGACTCTGGCGGCGATCGCCTGGCGCTGGGGCAGCTACTGTCCGCTGCCAAATCGGGTTGATATTGCCTATAAGTTGAAGCTGAATGAATGGCAGGGCAAGATCACGCTGCAGCTAGAGCTGATCGGTGTGCGCCCCGCGACCGCGACGGGGGCTCCGCTGCCGACTCCGGCCCAACCGGCCAGCGTCACCCAAAGTGCGGCTGCGGTCACGCTAAAACTGCCCTTTGAAGCCGGCGCTGTTGATGACAGCCCTGAGGCGATCGCGCCACCATCCACCGCCCCCACCGCTGCGTCCCCCAGTCCCCGGGCGGAAATGGCCGAAGCGCCTAGTAACTACGATCGGCCGCCGTCATCCCCCACCGCTCAGTTTTCGACCACCCCTGCCATCGATCAGGTCGATTTCTTTTATGCGCAACGACGCTATCGGGCCTGCACGCTCAAGAAGGGGGCTTCGCGAGAACTTCAGGTACACAATCCGGAAGGGCAGGTTTTAGCCATACTGCTGCCAGAAAAACAGGGCTATCTGTACTTGCCGGGGCAGTCGCCGCAGCCCATCGATATCACCGAAGCCCACTATTTCAACCTGATTCGAGCTGGACTGGATGCCCTCGAAATTCGCCAAAAAACGCACCTGCTGCTGGAAAAAGACGAGCTGTTGGCTGATAAAGACCAGCATATCGAAACGTTGATGCGGCAAATTGAGTTTTTGCAGGCTCAGAGCAGTCCGCTCTCGTCAATGCAAAAGCAGCAGTTTCAGCACCTGCAGGCCGCAGTCGAAGCGCAGGAAACAGTGGTGCAAAGCCAAACGGCCCATATTGAGACCCTGCAGCAAGAGATGACTCGGCCGGTGGTCACGCTGGATCCCAAAGCCATTAAGCGAACGGTGCGCTCTGAGGTGGGGGACAAAATTTGGTTTTGTTTGCAAACCGATAGCCAAAAAGACCTGTACGCGGCCTATAAACAGGTGGCGCTGCTGTTCGCTGAGGGGGATGACGGGGCCAACGCTGACTACAGCGCCGCCGGTAAGCGGCTGGGCCTGGTCGTCGAGCGCGAAGTCGTGCAGCCTTGGCTAGAAGATTTGCACCACTTTGTGCTGAGTCAAGGCGCCGCCGCCATCGGTGGCCTCAAACTCGCCGCCGGTCGGCAATATCCCCTGGCGATCGCCCCGCCGCTGCTGGCCGCTCAATGGTCTTCTCTGAAATCGACGGCCCTAGCCCGCGCAACTCGCCCCACTGATGACCAGCTGTACGATGCCACCAGCGCCCAGCCACCGCTCAGTCAAGCCGATCAGATGCTGATGGCTGACTTTTTTGAGCAGTGGGAACATCCGATGAGTCGCTGGTGCCAAGCTGACCCGGAGGCCGTTGCCGCTTACCTTGACCAAATCAGCCAGGTGAGTCGCATCGCCGCCCAGACGACTGCGCCGCTCTACGGTTGGGCCTATGAGATCATGCGTGGTCTGATCGTCGGGACTGGTGACACGCCTGGTTTATTTCAGCAAATTTATGGCCCTGCCTGATCGCTTAAGAGGGGCTTAGCAACTATGGCGATCGTCGGGGGGCACTCCCACCGTTAATGGACGATGGCCTATTTTGGGGATGTTATTGCCGCGCCGCGCCCTACGGCTTTTGCCAGTCTTTGTAATAGGCTTCCAACATTTGCTTCACCATCGGTGCTGCCACTGAACCGCCGCCGCCACCGGAATGCTCGGCAAAGGCCACGATCAAGACTTCGGGATTCTCCGCCGGGGCGTAGGCTCCAAACCAGGCGTGGTTTTCAAAGGGGGGCGCTTCGGCAGTGCCGGTTTTGCCCGCGATGGGAGGGATATTTGGCAGGTTGAGCGAGCGGGCCGTACCGCTAGAAATCACCTGGCGCAAGCCATCCTGCAAGACCTCGATGGTGACCGGCTGCAGACCGACGGATTCTCGCCAGTCGTCTTCGGTGCGGCTGTCTTTGAGCAGGTGGGGCGTCACTAGATAGCCACCATTGGCCGGAACCGCAAACATGACCGCAACCTGTAGGGGAGATGTCTGCAAGAACCCTTGGCCAATCGACATGTTGATCGTATCGCCGACATACCAGCCGTAGCCCATATTTTCTTGCTTCCAGGCATCATCTGGCACGAGCCCAGGACTCTCTTCTGACGCCAGCTCAATCCCCGTTTTGGTGCCAAAGCCAAAGCGGCGAGTCCAGTCAATCAGCGTTTCACCACCGACTTTTCTGCCGACCTGATAAAAGAAGGTGTCACTGCTCATCGCCATCGCCCCGCGCCAGCCCAGGGGGCCAAAGCCTGCGTTGTTCCAATCCCAAAACTGAATGCCGCCGATGCGCAAAAACGGAAACGTCGGTAGCACGGCACTAGGGGAATATTCGCCAGATTCAATGCCAGCGGCGGTGGTGACAATTTTGAAGGTGCTGGCGGGGGCAAAGCCCTGCAGTGAGCGATTTAAGAAGGGATGCTCGGCCCCTTGTAGCTGCGCCCATTGAGCATCGGTAATGTTGGTTGTAAAAATATTGGGGTCAAAGGTGGGGCGACTGGCCATCGCTAAGATCCCGCCCGACTGTGGATCTAGCGCCACGATCGCCCCTCGGGTATTGCCCAGCGCTTGCTCCGCCAGCTTTTGCAGCTCGAGGTCGAGCGTCAGCTGCACGTCGTTGCCCGAGATCGCCGGCTTGTTGCCTAAAACGCTAATCACTCGCCCGGAGCTGTCAACTTCGACCTGCTGTCCGCCCCATTCTCCCTGTAGCTGCGACTCAAAGGCGGCTTCGGCCCCCATCTGCCCGATAATGTCGCCCATCCGATAGGTTTCATAGGTGGGGTCGTCGAGTTCTGCCTGGGTGATTTCGCCCGTGTAGCCCAGCGCGTGGGCCGCTAAATCACCGTTGGGATAGTTGCGTACGGCTTCGGCTTCGAGGCGCACGCCGGGCAGTTCGTCACCAAACTCGGCGATCGCCGTCGCCTGAGCCGGACTGATGCCGCGAGCAATGGTGATCGCCTCAATCGACTCATACCCGGCCTGTTCTAGTCGCTGTCGAATGCTGTCGGGCTCGACGTTCAAAATGCTAGACAGGCGATCGACGACTAAGGGCCACTCCGATCGCGGTAGCGCAATCGGCCAGATGGAGACGGCATGGGAGAGGCGGCTACTGGCCAAAATCTTGCCGTTGCGATCGAGCAGCGCCCCCCGCGCCGGTCGCTTGGGCACGAGGCGAATGCGATTCGTTTCGGCCCGCTGACGATTACGCGGCCCCTCTACCAGCTGCAGCTGGGCCAGTCGCGTGCCCACCGCGCCAAATAAGACGCCGGAGACCAAGAGCATCGCCACCACCGCCTGAAAATGCTTGCCGACTGTGCGATCGCTATCTTTTTTAAGTCTGAATTGAAACCGAGAAGGGAGCTCTAGCGTCATCGTGCTCTCCGATCGCGCGCCCATCGGGGCGACTACCACACCTCATCTAGAATAGCGGGCGATTGCCGGTTATGGCGGCAGGCCCCAGCCACTCCTGGCAACTGCCTACCCCGCGTTCCGACCCTCAGCCATCTCATCCTCATGGCGGCCATCAAGGGTCAGAGATGCAGGCGCTGACGAGTCTTTCCGCGTTGCCTGACTGTCGCCTTCGGCTCCGCCTCAGACCGCATGCTCGAAGGGGTGGTGGGTGCCCGATATGCGCCCCGCCTCTGGTCAACTACATCCACTGGGGTTGACCGAGTCCTCATCAACCGCGATCGCAGAGCGCGGTTGATGACTGCGGCTGCCGCGCAGCATCGTTTTACTACATTTAGGGCATTGGCCGGCGAGAAAGTTGAAGTTCGCCTATATGTAGCGCCAAAAGTGCCAATGATCCGATAACCTATGGGCAGCTTGTGTCTGTTGGTGCCAAAACCGGGCAAGGCAGGCTTTTTGAAGGTAAGTTTGTACTAGGCTTGGGTGGGATTTTATGTCTTTTGTGGGTCTGCACATTCACAGTGACTATAGTTTGCTTGACGGTGCGAGCCAGTTGCCGGACCTGGTGGCGCAGGCTAAGGCGTTGGGTATGCCGGCGATCGCCCTCACTGATCACGGCGTCATGTATGGCGCGATCGAACTGATCAAGGTTTGTCAGAAAGCTGACATCAAGCCCATCATTGGCAACGAGATGTATTTGGTGAATGGCGACATTCAGCAGCAGTACAACGCCCTCGGGAAAAAAATTAAGCTGCCTCGCTATCACCAGGTGGTGCTGGCTAAGAACACTCAGGGCTATAAAAACCTGGTCAAGTTGACGACCCTCTCCCACCTCGAGGGCATGCAGGGGTCTGGAATTTTTACGCGACCCTGTATCAATAAGGACTTATTAGAGAAGTATAGGGAAGGGCTCATCGTCACGAGCGCTTGCCTGGGTGGCGAGGTGCCCCAAGCCATTTTGCAAAAACGTCCCGAAATCGCGCGGCGAGTGGCTCAGTGGTATAAGGACATTTTTGGCGACGACTACTATCTGGAAATTCAGGATCATGGGTCGCCAGAAGACCGCATCGTGAATGTCGAGATCGTCAAAATTGCCCGCGAGCTAGACATCAAGATTATCTGCACCAACGATTCTCACTTTATTTCTTGTCTAGATGTCGAGGCTCATGATGCCCTGCTCTGCATTCAGACAGGAAAATTAGTCACTGAGGATAAACGGCTACGCTACAGCGGCACGGAATATCTCAAGTCAGCCGATGAGATGCGCGTGTTATTTCGAGATCATTTGTCAGATGGCGTGATCGAAGAATCTATTCAGACCACCTTGGAAATCGCGGAAAAGATCGAACCCTATGAGGGGATTTTGGGGCAGCCGCGAATTCCTGACTTTCCGATTCCGGCAGAATTTGACGGTGCCGAGGACTATATGGCCTTTGTGGCGCGGGATGGGCTCGTCAAGCGCATGAAGACCGCGAGCTATGAGGCGATTACTCAGGAGTATCGCGATCGCCTGGAATACGAAATCGAAATGATGATCCAGATGGGGTTCCCCACTTACTTTTTAGTGGTGTGGGACTACATTCGCTTTGCCCGAGAGAACAATATCCCTGTGGGGCCAGGCCGGGGCTCAGCGGCGGGGTCTTTGGTGGCCTATGCCATGGGCATTACCAACATTGATCCGGTGCATCACGGCCTGCTCTTCGAGCGCTTCTTGAACCCAGAACGTAAGTCAATGCCTGATATTGATACGGATTTCTGTATCGAACGGCGAGACGAAGTGATTGATTATGTGACGGAGAAGTACAGCAAGGAACGGGTCGCGCAGATCATTACCTTCAACCGGATGACCTCGAAGGCAGTTTTGAAAGACGTCGCCCGTGTACTTGACATTCCCTATGCTGAGTCCGATCGCATGGCGAAGCTGATTCCCGTTTCGCGGGGCAAGCCGACTAAGCTCAAAGTGATGGTGTCTGACGAAACGCCTGCGCCTGAGTTCAAAGAGCGGTATGACAAAGATCCTCAGGTGCAGCGCTGGCTCGACATGGCCATGCGGATCGAGGGCATGAACAAGACGTTTGGGGTGCATGCCGCTGGCGTTGTGATTTCCAAAGACCCGCTGGACGAGATCGTGCCGCTGCAGCGTAACAACGATGGGCAGGTCATCACTCAGTACTACATGGAAGATGTCGAAGCGCTGGGCCTCCTGAAGATGGACTTCCTGGGGCTCCGCAACCTGACGATGATTCAGCGGGCCGTAGAGCTGATTGAATCGGGTAAGGGCACGCTACTCGACATGGATGATCTGCCGATGGATGATCCGGCAACCTTCAAGCTCCTGGAAAAGGGCGATTTAGGCGGCGTGTTTCAGCTGGAGTCTTCCGGCATGCGGCAGATTGTGCGCGACCTGAAGCCATCGGGTCTGGAAGATATTTCGTCAGTTCTCGCGCTATACCGACCCGGTCCGCTGGATGCGGGACTGATCCCCAAGTTTATCGGTCGTAAGCACGGGCGCGAAAAGATTGACTTTGCGGACAAAATCCTAGAGCCGATTCTCAGTGAAACCTACGGGATCATGGTCTACCAAGAGCAGATTATGAAAATTGCCCAGGACATGGCGGGCTATTCGTTGGGGCAAGCCGACCTCCTGCGCCGCGCTATGGGTAAGAAAAAAGTGTCGGAGATGGAGAAGCATAAGGGCCAGTTTATCGAAGGCTCGATGGCAAAGGGTGTCCCGAAAAAGGTGGTCGAAGCCCTTTGGGATCAGATGGTGAAGTTCGCCGAGTACTGCTTCAACAAGTCGCACTCCACTGCCTACGGATTTGTCACGTTTCAGACGGCGTACCTGAAAGCGAACTATCCCGTTGAGTACATGGCAGCGTTGCTGACCTCTAACAGCGGTGATCAGGACAAAGTACAGATGCACATTGCCAACTGCATCAACATGGGCATTGAGGTGCTGCCGCCCAACATCAATGAGTCACGGATTGTGTTTACGCCCAAGGGCAACAAAATCTTGTTTGGACTATCGGCAGTGCGCAATGTGGGTCAAGGGGCGATCGAGTGCATTTTGGCGAGCCGCGATGAGGAGGGCGGATTCAAATCATTGCCAGAGTTGTGCGATCGCGTTGATCTGCATGCCGTCAACCGTCGCGCGTTGGAAGCCTTGGTGCTGTGCGGGGCCTTTGACCCCATCGACCCCAATCGCAACCAACTCATGCACGACTTAGAATTTGTGCTGGACTGGGCGCAAAGCCGGGCCAAAGATCGAGAAATCGGTCAGGGGAATCTGCTCGACATGTTGTTAGGCGGCGGTGATGACGGCGATAGTGCCGGTGCGGTAGTCGGTGGCGGTTTTGAAAGTGCACCCAAAGCGCCGCTTGTGGCTGATTTTGAGCCGCAGGAAAAACTCAGGCAAGAAAAGGAACTGCTGGGGTTCTATATCTCTGATCACCCACTTAAAGAGGTGCAAAAATCCGCCCGGATTTTAGCGCCGGTAAATCTTGGCGAACTGGAAAGATATCCCGACAATCGAAAACTCAGCGCGATCGTCATGCTGGCCCATGTGAAACCGGTGATCACCAAAAAGGGCGATCGGATGGCCATCATCGTTCTTGAAGACTTGACGGGTAGTGTCGACGGCGTCGTTTTCCCTCGGTCGTATGAGCGCATCGGTCATTACATTCAACCCGATGCTCGGCTCATGGTTTGGGGTAAATACGATCGCCGAGACGACCAAATTCAGTTCATTGTTGATGATGCTGAGCCCATTGAAGAGGTGCGTATGGTGATGGTTGAGTTAGACCCTCAAATCGCTGACGATATTCAACAACGTCTCCGCCTGAAAAATATTATTCAGAGCCACCAAGGCGACAGTCAGGATCATGCCAATGTTCCGGTAATCGCCATTATTGGCAAAGCGAACCAAAGGCAGTTAGTCCGGCTAGGGGCCCAATTCCGAGTGAAGGATCCGGAGGCCGCCATCAATGCCCTGGCACGGGCCGACTTTAAGGCCCATATGAGTCCATTGATTAGCGCCTAGTGATTAAAACACCGTTACAAAAACCGGTTTCTGGGGTTGAAAGGGACTAATTGCCTCATTGACTGACACGAGAAACCGGGTTTCTCATACTAACGGGATCAATCAATATTTAAGGCGACGCAAAGCCCCATTCCAGCAAAAACTACTCGTCTGGTCTAATGAATCCAGGTTGTGAATACGTTAGCGGTTAGGGCGATCGCCAGTAGCACGTCAGGATACTCTGGTCAGGGCTGAACAGCTTCAGCGCATCGGTACAAAGGCAGTCTGTCGTCATCACTGGATATAGGGAGGAATGCCATCAGGCTTGGTGAGCGCTAGACAACGCTGGGCAAACAGCAGTTTGAGTGCAACCGAGCGTTGCGTTGAAGCAGCGGGCAACTGATAACTATCGCTGCGCCGAACAAAGTCTCTTAGACAAGCGATTCCTCTGGTATAAGCTCGCCAATGCTCAGCCAAATCGGCATGCTGCCGTAAAAGCTGGCGGCGCGATCGCCGAAATTCTGCTAGAGCGATGTGGTGTTGCTCAAATAGCGCTTGATGCTGGTGATAAAACGCGTTGACCTGGGGCCGCAGCGTTCCCGTTGGGGCCGCGGTCAAAACGATATCGAATCCACCCCGTTGCTGAATCACCGCATTAAAAAAAAAGCCCCAGTGAAATGGGCTAAGCGCTTCAACATCAGCGAGCTGCAGCAGGCGTTTACGAGTCTTGCCTGAGGGGAGCACTTCTTTCGCCCAGATACCAAGTTTATAACTCAAGGTTTCCCATAGCAGTCGATTGAGCTTGGGCTGAACGGCCCGGTTAACCTCATCAATGCGATCACGCAAAAACGCCGTTTGCACATATTCCGGCAGGCCCCCTTCTGACCCCATTGCCCGCGTCTGCGCCTGATAGTGCTCCACCCGAATCTTTTGCTCTGTCAGCGTATCGCGATAGCTCGCCGCCGTTAAGGGCTGCAACAGATTGCCTTGCAGCGCCGGACCTTGCGAATCAGCTGGGCGCGATCGTTTCGGCACAATTTTGTCAAAACTGGCCGTATCGACCCGGATAAATCCCATCAGCGCATTGCCAGCGGTGATGTTGAAATCGAGGTCTGGCAGTGGCTGCAAATCCTCCACTTGGGTTGCGGTAGAGAGCAGTCTAAGCCAGAGCTGTAGTTGCGTGATATGCACCGCCTCTGGCTGCAGGTCAACGCCGTAGAGGTTTTGAGTCAAAATCTGCTCGGCCAAGCGCCACTCAGCAGCGGTTTGAGTCAGGCCTAGCGATCGCCCCCAAGCTTGGAGTTCGGCATCAGTAGAAGCGTGAGCACAGCGCCAACAGGCCCGATAAATGGCTTGCAGCCGCTCGAAAATCATGAGCAAATATCGCCCTGACCCACAGGCGGGATCAAGTACCGAGAGAGTGGGCAACACCGTGGTGAGTAACCGCCGACAGGTCTCGGTATCTAACGCCGCCAACAGCGCGTCTACAGCGGTGACAGCGGTGATGGCATCTAACGCGATAACCGAAGGGAGGGCTTTGAGAATGTGAGCGTCGAGGGTGTGGCGACCAATCTTCTGCAGGGTGTCAGCAGTCGACATAGCCGCCTTATCGGTCTGGGCCGTCATTAAATATTCGTAGGCGCCGGCGAGCAGTTCCCGATCAATCCCCTGGGCTCGACCACTCAGCAGGTTGTGGGCGATCGGTTGTTCAGCCAGCCAGCCCAAAAATCGCTCAATCGGTTCATCCGGCAGGTCTAACTGCGGGTAGCGCTGTTCGAGAGGATGCACCCCAAACGGTTGACTGCCCAAATAAGGCACGTTGCCAATGGTGGCGGTGAGCGATCGCGGCCGTTCCACTTCCGGCAGCCCTAACCCTTGATGACAAAGCGGCTGCAGAAATCCCTTAAAAAAGGTGACCTCAGTTTGAGTCGCAGCCTGTTGGCTGAGGTGACTGTGCAAATACCAGCGATCGCCCGCGCCCAAAAAACCAGCCACTTGCAAATCGTAAATCAGCAGCAAGCGACCTAGAAGCACATGGGCAAACCAGCGGCGCTCGGTAGTTTGAGAGAGCCCGACTAGCGCTTCCACAAACCCGCGATGATGGTCAGCTAACGCTTGAGCCAGAGGGCGACAGGCGACATCCATGCCTTTAATCGATTGCTGACTGCTGCTGAATCTGGCTCACGTGGTCTTGAAATCGCTGCAGATCAGCCTGCAAAGTGGATTCAACCACTTTGCCCAAAAACAGGCCATCCATCAGCTTGCCAAGAAAGCTGGGAATGGAGTATGCCACCGTCAGCTTGACAGCACTCTTATCTTTGTGATCATAAAAGCGAATGCCGCCCCGATTCGGCAAGCCATCCACTGATTCCCACTGAATCAGCTGATGGTCGACGAGTTTAGTGATCTGCGACAGCCAAGTGAACTCAAAGCTGCCCGACGCGAGTTTCCACCGCGACAGGTCAGGATCTTCTTCCAAGATGTTGACTGACTCAATCCATTTCATCCAGCGCGGCATTTGCTCTAGGTCAGACCACAAGGCCCACACCAAATCAATCGGGGCATCGACTTCAACTAATACGCTGTGTTCTAGCCAGTCGGCCATGGCTTATCTCATCCGCTCCAAAATTGCGTGAGCCGCTTGCTTCCCTGACAGGGTGGCCCCCTCCATACTATCGATGTAGTCTTGCTGAGTGTAGCTACCCGCCAAAAAGAAATTATCGACTGGGGTTACCTGCTTGGGGCGAAAGGGGTCCATCCCCGGCGCTTCTCGATAAAGCGACTGAGCCAGCTTCACGACGCTATGCCAGGTCATGGTCAGCTCCCGCGATGAAGGAAACAAATCATGGACTTGTTTCAGCACATGTTGAGCGATCGCTTCATTGTTCTCTTTAATGAACGGATCACCCGGCGTCAGCACACATTGCAGCAGTGACCCTTCGCCCTCACGGTAGTAATCACTGGGGCTGGTGAGCGCCATATCCGCGAAGCAAGAAAAATCGGCGTCGGGCGTATACAGCAGATTATCCAGCCCGGTTGGCCGGTCTAACTGCTTTGCTGCTGCCGCATCTTGCAGTTCGGTCACCCAGCCATCAAACCGCAGCTGCACCGTCGTGACCGGCACCGCGTCTAGCTTATAAATGTTGTCAAACTCGGGCCACCGCCGCCACGGTGCGGGGAGCAAACGCTTGATCCCTGGGACGTCACAGGCGGCGACGTACACATCGGCGGTCACGGTTTCAACCTCATCCCCCTGGGCGATCGCCAGTCCGGTCACGTGGGTGGCATTGCCCTTGTTTTCAAACAAAACCTCGCGCACCCCGCGACGGGTATGGATCTGAGCGCCCCGGGCAGTCAGATATTTCAAAATGGGCTGGTGCAAAAATTCGTTGGGTGAGCCCTCCAGCATGCGCAGCACCGAGGCTTCACTTTTGGCTGCAAAGAACATAAAAATGGTCAACATGCAGCGGGCGGAAATATTTTCGGTATCGATAAAGCCCAGGGCATAGGCGATCGGATTCCACAGGCGCTTAAGGCTACCGTTGGAGCCGCCATGCTGGCGAAACCAGTCAGCAAAGCTAACGCTGTCGAGCTGGCGAATGACCCGCATGGCCCCTTCAAAATCCACCAAGCCGCGCACGATGGGGCTGGTACCCAGGGCGATCGCATTCATCGCTTTGTCAGCGACAGAAAGCTGAGAGGTAGTGAAAAATGCCTTGAGTCCGTTAAAGGGCGCTCCCGTAATGAAGCGAAAGTCGAGTTCTCCGGTGATGCCACCGCGATTCACAAAGGTGTGGGTATGCTGCTTGAGCCGCAGATGCTGGAAAGCATCGACCTTTTTCATCAGCTCGAACAAGTTGTAGTAGCAGCCGAAGAATACGTGCAGCCCCATCTCTAGGTGGTTGCCGTCTTTATCAATCCAGCTGCCCACCTTGCCCCCGACAAAGGGACGATTTTCAAAAATCTCGACCTCATGGCCGGCATCTGCCAATTCAACTGCGGTAGATAAGCCCGCCAGCCCCGCTCCAACAATCGCAACTCGCATGCGCCGTGATGTGTCCTCTGAGAAGTGGTTAGATTTACGTATTTTAATAGTCATCGGGGCAAGATGACAGAAAGGCACCGCACTGCGAACAATGCACCATCGTTCGCAGTGCGGTGCCAAAGTTCAGAACCGTTCTAAAACTGCACATTCCGACTTTCTCAGGGAGCTACGCTTAAATAATGTCTCCAGAATGGACAATTCTCGATGAGAGATTGGCCGTGCCCAACCCCTGCGCTCCTAATCCCTCATACACAAGTTGCTATATCGCTGATTAGTGAAAGGTTTGACCGATTAGCCACGGCAGTCTTACGAACTATGGAACCTTTCCTAATACCAGTTCTACGAATTACAGCTACACAGACAAGTCGGCTTTCTCCCAGTAGGAGACACTGCGTGTTGGCCTGGCCTGTCCGTCGGGCTTACGACTCCGCTCAGCCTATATTCCTTGAGCGGAGTCGTAAGGAAGATCCATAGCCCAGTTTCAGAGAATTGGTATCATTTCTTCTTCTCAAGGAGAGGAGCCGGAACACCTGTCCCAGTTGGGGGGATTTTTCGAACAAACCTTGGATAAACCTCTCCTTCTCAAGGAGAGGTGCCGCAGGCGGTGAGGTTTGCCCGCGCAAGCGTCATCTAAAACCTATTACTGGCATGGCTTTGATCGACTTTCGCTTAATGGATAGCCTGCGATCGGGGCGGCTATTTTTCAGCAACTCCCTCAGCCCGAACTCCAAACTCCGAACTCCGAATTCTAAAACCCGCCATCCCTACTCCCAATCCAGGGCATAGCTCATTTGTAGGGGGGGCAGATCAAGGTCTGCGGGCGTTTTGCAATAGGTTTCAAAAAAGGCGACATTTTCGCGAGCACCGGGTTTGCCTCGCGCCGCGCCGGTAATTCCCGACGCGACCATGACCCCACAAACGCCGTTAGAGTCTTGACACCACTGTCGCCATTGCTCTAGCAGCTTACTGTCGTGAGCATCGTTGGCGAGGAACTCGATAAAGAGATGAAAGTCACCGTCGCCCGTGTGGAGCAGTCCGAGTTGCAACGTGTCACCGGTCATCGGATCACCGCCTGGATTAAAACACACGGCCTCAATGCCCTTGGCGGCTCGCAGTTGAGAAGCGAGTTTTTGCGCTTTGGGTCGCGAGGTTTGAATTGCCACCATCGGCATCATGTCAGCCTCTGAGGGTAATTGGGCGATCGCCTGATAGTGCTTGCCCTGACGAATGGTTTGCACGGTTGATTGCGGTAATCGCGTCAGCAACACCATGGCGCCCTCAGGCACATAGTCATCCCGAAATCGGGGCAGCTCAAACGAGGGTAACTGGCTGTCAGCAGAGCCGAAGCTCTCGGCCACGGCCAACTGCGCGGTAATCTTGGGGCAATTAGCTAGGGTGACCGCTAGAGGCGTCTGATCCAGGGAATTGGTCAGGGTATAGTGGCTGGATAAATCGGGAAAATCGGCACTATTGAGCACCTCTTCGTGATCTTCGAGAAAGCGATTCAACCCTTCTAAACAAATTCTCAACGCGGCCGCTTCTTCCAGTTCTAGGGCCGTTCTTAACCCTTCTAGGGGATGCAAACTGCCAAACTCTGGCCGCGCCTCAGATGGAGCTGATTGCATCCAAGGGAGGGGCAACAGCGGACCAGAGTCGGCTTCCCGAATTAGCTCAAAGTTGAGAAATAGGCAGTCCTGTGACAAAAAAGCCTGCTGCATCTGCCGCGTACTGAGGGTGCCCAGCGTCGCCGTTTGCCGAAATTGAGTCAGCGATTCCAACGAGCGATACAGCAGCAAGCCATATTCGAGGCCCGCCATGCCCAACACTGAAATATAGAGGGTGCCGAGGTTCCACTGGTTCAGTTCAACTTTAATAATTTGGTCGTCGGCCAGATTGTTCCACGGCGCATTTTCCCAAAGGCGATGAGCCTGATGATTGAGCGCCTGCTGAAACGCTTCGGGGAGTTCCGATTCAAGCGAATCGTCTTGCTGCTGCAGACTGTCAAAAATTTCATCAATGACGGGCAGCGTCTCGGCGTAGTCAACGGTGACATCCAGGTCTTGCAGCGCGCCGCGCAGAAAAAAATGAATCTCGCGATCGCACACCACAATTTTGTGAGGTCGCGCTGGGGCGATCGCCCCTTGGGGATGCTCCATCGCGTGTAACAAGGTGCGGGCAACGGCCTCATGCCCCGTATCTGCCGGAATAATCGTCACCGCTCGCAACGCCCCTTCCGTACCGTCAACCCAAAGAATACAGTCGCTGGCCTCGTCCTCTTCATCGGGAGCGCTACTGTCATAGCCAAACGCGTCGAGCATGCCCTCGGAAATCGGTCGGCGATCGCCTTCCCAAACGACCGGCTGTTTGGGCAGACGCTGCAAACGAGCGCAAGTAAACGGACTGAGGGTGTACATGGGGGTTGTCATCGAATTCCTTGCTAGATGGTTGTAGCAAAAGAAGGGCTACGGCCGTGTGATTAGGGCGTACTCCTTAACACAAGTCAAACTTGTGACCGACCGACCGCGCGAAAGTTCGGTATTCAGCCGCTCCTAGCTCAAACGGCCTCAATCGACTTGGTTTTGCCCGTTACCCTGATGGTCAGAACCTGCCAAACCCTTCCCTTGGACCTGATGAAAACCGCCTTTCCCGATCAGCAACGTGACTTAAACCGCCTCTAAATCGGGTGTTAAGTGCCCGTTAACATTTGCCTGATACCGTTCCTCAAGACTGAGTGAAAGTGGGGAGAAAATCATGGGCCTGATTCGGCTGCTCGCGACAGCTAGTCTACTGCTGCTGCTGGGTGATTTTGTAGCAACGTTTTGTTACCACGTTCCGGAACATGTGTTTGGCAAGTTTCACAGTATTGTTCACCATAGCCCAAAGCGTAGCTTCATTCGCTATGCCATCAAAAATCGTCAGCCCATCGCCTTAATCGATGGGTTTTTCAGTGCCTTTCCCTATTTCGTCTTCATTCCCCTGCTCTGGCGAGTTTCCCCGGGGGGGGTTGCTGTGGGCCTGATTTTAGCTGAACTGCATGTCATCTGGAGACACCAGTTTTCCCCTCGCTATTGCACGCCTCGGTGGCTCAGCACGATTTGCAAAATTCTGGGCATCACGACTCCAGAGCGACATTTAATTCATCATCGTTATGCCAACCGAGCCTTTGGCGATATCTTTGCCTTTTATGGCAAACCCGCCGAGCTGTGGCTCAAACACCTGCGATTGATGAAACATCACTGGCGACAGGCGCTCCGATAACGCGACCAGTCATGCTGACGTCACGCCTCTGCAGTCATGAGTGGCTAATTGTTATCCGGGATGATTTCGGTGGTGACCCGCCCCCCATCCATGAGCACTGTTTGCGATTCAATCCGGCCTCGTGCTTGAGGGCCGCGAACGTTGAGTTGTGGGTCAGTCTGCTGATAATTAACTGCACCTTCAGCAAACACCGTTTGCTCTTCGAGATTCCAGCGCAGACGATCAGAGGTGAGGCGGCCATTGTTTTTGGCGGCGAGCGCTAAAACATCACGAGAGAAATAGGCAATTTGCTCAGCCAGGTCAAACTCTCCCTGCTGGGAGGTGATGGTCAGCTGCTGTTCCGGCTCCACGACCCGCACCGACGATACCGCTTGCACCCGCTCCGCTTCGACATCCCAAATCGCTTTATCAGTGGTCAGTTCCATCGGCACGTCGAGCAGCTGCGCCTGAACCGATTCTTCGAGGGTGACACGGTCTTCTGAAAGTTCTACCAGACCGCGTTGTCCGGCAAATACCTGGGTCACTTTGGCATTTTCAAACTGTTCGATGCGCAGAGGGCGATCGCTTGCCAAGGTTTCTTGATCCCACTGCCATAGCACCGTTTCGCCCTGCAGTTTGAGCCAGGGATCAACCTGGGGATCGGCGACCACAGTGGTGGCGACCACTTCCCCTTCAAGTTCCATGCGACTTTCGACGTCGTAGATGCGAGCTTCGTTCGCTTGGGCGCGGATTTGGGGATGATTGCCCGTCAGACCATTGCGCACAATCATGACGTCCGCTTCGGGCCGCCATTCCAGATTTTGGCCATAAATGACCATCTGATTTTGCTCCCCGGTCGCGACAATATTACCTTCCAAAAAGATGACCTGGCCATTTTCGCGAATGGTGCCGGTATCCGCTTTGACGCGATAAAGCAGCTGACCATCCTGATAAAGCTCCCCTTCCGGCCTAACTAAATCGGCCACCTCTTGATCAGAACTGTAGGTCACCTCTTCGGCATCGACCTTCCACAGCAGGCCACCATCATCGTCTTGCTGTTCTAGGGTGACGTCTCTCAAGGTAAGACCCGGCACGATGTCCGCAGTTTCACCCGACGAATCTTCGACGCGAACACCGGGATCGCGACAAGTGCGTAACCCCGTTGCGATCGCCAAAAACAGTGCCACTGCGCCCGCCAGCCACCAATAGGGACGTTTCATGTTGAAGCCGATAAGGAACTAGACAGTAGGCGATTAAGACGAAGCCTGAGTGTTCACTTCTTCTTCCGGAACGGCCAGCGGGCGGTAAGTATAGGCGCCCTGGCGCGGCAGCTTCTTGACCTCATCTTTAATCTGCTCAAGGTCAATATAGCGGTCAGACACGTTGATGAGGCTATCACTGGTCATCGAGCGCAGGCTCACCACCTCAACCCGCGCGCCTCGATAGCTGGCCGCATCGACGGCATAGGCCAAGTCGCCATCACCACTCACCAACACCGCTGTGTCGTAAAAGTCGACTAGTGCCATCATATCGACCGCAATTTCAACATCGAGGTTCGCTTTTTTAGAGCCGTCGGGGAGCTGCACGAGGTCTTTTGCAATGACGCGGTAGCCGTTGCGGCGCATCCACAGCAAAAACCCCTGCTGCTTTTCATTAGTGCGATCAACGCCCGTATAGAAGAAAGAGCGAAACAGCCGAGAGCCACCGGTCAACCGACACAGCAGTTTCGTGTAATCAATCTCGATGCCCAGCTGAAGGGCGGCATAAAACAGGTTAGACCCATCAATAAAGATGGCCACCCGGCCTCGGTTTTCTAGTACTTGTTCAGGCGTGAAGATCGGATCTTCACTCAGCATGTCGTGGTTGTTAAGCATGGTGATGTAATTCCGTTTTGTTATAAAGCGATGAATCTAGAGATGGATGAATCGTTGCGTGTTGAAGCCGCGTTTGATCGATCGCCCCACCCAATGGCCGCAGCCTAGGGGACTTCAGCTGGGATCTCGATGCGTTGAAAAATCGGACTGGCTTTGCCTAACGACTGATCCCCAGGGAGCGTGCCCCAGACGCTATGCTGTTCAAAGGGGAGTTGCTGACCAATGTCGCGTTGATCAAAATCGACGGCAAAGCCAAGCTGCGTATAAATCGCAGTGGCCAACCCAGGGACAATCGGTGCCAGCAGATACCCCGATAGTCGCACCGATTCTAAGACTGCGTAGAGAACCATTTCAGTTTTTGCTTGCTGACCCTGTTTAAACAGGGTCCAAGGGGCCGTTTCATCTAGATACTTGTTGCTCGCGCGCACCAGACTTAAAACGGCTTCACAAGCTTCGCTAAAGGCTAAATTTTCATAGGCTTGCTGCACCTGTCCGGCCAGGTTTGCTCCTCTCTCTGCTAAAGGATGATGATCGGTAAACGCGTCCATCGAGATTTTAGGAATCTTGCCTCCACAATAGCGGCTTGCCATTTTAAGTGTGCGATTTAGCAGATTCCCTAAATCATTCGCCAAGTCTGCGTTGAGAACGTTTACAAACCGGGTTTCGCTGAAATCACCATCTCGACCAAATTCAATTTCTTTTAAGAAATAGAATCGCACCGCATCGGCGCCATATTGATTGACGAGGGCGAGCGGATCAAGCGTGTTGCCTAGGCTTTTGCCCATTTTTTGGCCATCTTTCGTTAAAAAACCGTGGCCAAAAACGCGATCGGGCAGCGGCAATCCGGCCGACATCAGCATGGCGGGCCAATAAACGGCATGGAACCGCAAAATATCCTTGCCGATTAGATGAATATTAATCGGCCACCACTGGCGCAAAGCATTCTCTAGGGTTGGGTCATCGGCGTCATCCAGCAGCGCCGTGACGTAGCCCAACAGGGCGTCAAACCAGACATACAGAGTTTGTTCTGGCGCCGTCGGCACCGGAAATCCCCAGTCCAAATTGATGCGAGAGATCGAAAAATCTTGTAGACCGCTGTCGACAAAGTTCAGCACTTCGTTACGGCGCGTGACAGGTTGAATAAACTCAGGCTGTTCAGCGTAGAGCGCCGAGAGCTTTTCTTGGTAGTTAGACAGCTTGAAAAAATAGTTGTGTTCGTCTCGCCATTCCACCGATTTATTCGTGTGAATGGGACAGCGTTTATCGGCTAACAGCTCGCGTTCTTCTTTGAATTCTTCACAGGCCACGCAATACCAGCCTTGCTGTCGCCCTTCGTAGATATCGCCGCTTTGCCAAACGCGCTGATAAAACTCCTGCACGATCGCGGCATGGCGCGGTGCGGTGGTGCGGCTGAAGCGATCGTAGGCAATGTTTAAGCGCTCCCACAGCGTATAAAACCCAGCCACAATCTCATCGCAGTGGGCTTGCGGTTCCAGGCCTCGCGCTGCAGCTGTGCGCTGAATTTTTTGGCCGTGCTCATCGGTGCCGGTGATCATCAAAACAGGCTGCCCCAAAAGCCGATGAAAGCGCGCCAGCGCATCGGCGGCGATCGTCGTGTAGGCGCTGCCAATGTGGGGCAAGGCGTTGACATAATAGAGCGGCGTTGTGACGGCAAACGTCTTGACCGGATTACCAGCAGAATCCATAAATCACTTGAGTTGAGAAAACGATCTGAATGATTCTGTCAATAATACCGCAGCGGCTTAATCACAAAGCTGGTCTGGATTGCTGTGCAGCGATTCAGAGGGTATTGGGGTTGGCGAAATTTTGCGGCGATCGCAGTCCAGCGCCAGACTATAAAAATGCTGAGTCCAAACATCTTTTGGTTCCCGCCGATCGCTCATAGTCCTGGCCGATTTCCTCAGACGAAACATCTGGGCTGCCCCTCCCCTCTATTCCAGCTCACTGGTGGGGGCATGAACGATGGCGAGGCGGAGCGGATCTGTTCTCCGATATGGAAAGATCAACGCCAAACTTGGTACATTAAGGAATGTAAAGACCATTCAGATTGATTGCCCTTGATGACAGCCTTGCCGCCTCTGCCGATTCCCTTTTTTGAAGATGCCGACCCCCTCGAACTTTCCCGGAGCGCTCTGCAGTTGATGGGCATTAAGTTGCGCGTCTCGGGGCGCAACCGGATCCCGGCGAATGTCCCCCTGTTAGTCATCAGCAATCACCGCAGTCCCCTAGATGCCCCCGTGCTCATGGCCGGGCTTGATCGCACCGTGGCCTTTGTCTGCCACCAGTACATGGAGCATGTGCCCCTTTTAAAAGATGTCGTCCATCAGTTTGGGGCGTTTCCTTTAGAGTCACCCCGTCGGTTGTTTCGTCAGGGGTGTCAGCGCTTACGGCGCGGTGAGGCGATCGGCATCTTTCCCGAAGGCGCACAACCCATGGTGCAACTTCAATCGCCCCGTTTGGTTAACCCCTTTCAGCGCGGCTTTGCGCATTTGGCGCTGCGTGTCCCCGTGGGGCCACTAGCGCTACTCCCCGTGGCGATTGCTTCCGACGAGGTCGGTTTCGAGTCTCTGGTGCCGCTGAGCTTGTTGGGGTGGTTCGATCCCAGTGAACCGTTGTTTCAGCAGGGGGGCGGTCATCCTGTGGTGTTTTACCGCGAGGTGGAAGTCAAAATCGGTGAGCCGATCTGGGTCATGCCGGCTGATCGCGAACGCTATCAAGGTCGTCACGCTGCCGACTGTGCTCAGCAGCTCGCGGATGACTGTTGGGGTGCTGTCAGTGCCTTGTTACAGAAATAATCGGATCTTCTGAGAGCCCTATCGCTATGTCAGCATCGTCATCGCCTGTCCTGTTTGCCCCGATTTTCCCTCAACCGGAGAAGCCGCTGATTGTGCTTCTACCGGGTTTGGATGGTACGGGCAAGCTGTTTGGCGAACAGGTACAAGTGCTATCCCCCTATTTTGATATTCGCTGCCTCAAAATTCCTGAAAGCAATCGACAGGGATGGGAAAGCTTGGCGGGCTCAGTCGTCGAATTGATTTATCACGCGCAGGGCGATCGCCCCACCTATCTCTGTGGCGAATCGTTTGGGGGATGCTTAGCCTTGCAAGTGGCCTTGACGGCACCGGAATTGCTCAGTCAGCTGGTCATGATTAATCCGGCTTCGGCGTTGCGGCGGCATTTCTGGCTACGCGGGATGGCCCAAACGGCAGCCTTCGTTCCTGAGTGGTTGTTCAACGTGTCGGGCGCATTTGCGCTATCGGTGATCGCCAACTTCGATCGTATTGAGAAAACTCAACAAGAGCTGTTTATCAAAACCGTTCGCCCCATTTCTCAAGCCTGTGTTATGTGGCGATTAGAGATGTTGCATCAGTTTGAAGTCGCTACGGAACGGTTGCAGCAACTCTCCACCCCAACGACGCTGTTGGCGAGCGGTCGCGACCACCTGTTGCCTTCTCCGCAAGAAGCGGCACTCCTTCAGCGGCATTTACCCAATGCCGCAATTTATCCCCTGCCCGAGAGTGGTCATGCCTGCCTCATTGAGCGGGATGTTGATTTGGCTCAATGCTTTCAGGCGTTGAATTTGTTGCCTCACCCAGCCGCCGCAACGCCCGCCCAGACCGCTGCCTGATGGTGACGCACGGTGATCGCATCACGACACCGGTCTGGCTCTTCTCTAGCCCACAAGTTGGGGAAATAAGCGGTAGAGATGCCGCTATGATGAGGGGCGATCTACCAAGGGCCGAGTATGGGGGCATTCGAGAGTCTGAGCCAAAGTGTGGTGGCGTTGCCGCTGTTGTTGGCCTCACTAATGGCCACAACCCTAACCTGCGAGCGCCTTTGGTTTTGGAATCGCATTTCTAAACGCCAGCAAAAACTCGTTCGGGCCGTGCTGGAAT
Source organism: uncultured Halomicronema sp. (assembly GCA_937899725.1). Lineage (GTDB taxonomy): Bacteria > Cyanobacteriota > Cyanobacteriia > Phormidesmidales > Phormidesmidaceae > Halomicronema. Next base: position 23,041 of record CALCCA010000193.1, on the reverse strand, counting down.
CCTATGCCCAACAGCCCCAAGCGGCGATCGCCCGACTCAAAAAGCACACCGACTTACCGATTGCCCGTATCTTCCTCGCTGCCGTCACCCTCCCCGAAGCCACCCCCGAAGAATTTCGCCTGGCCTTAGAAAGCACGGCGCAGGGAGAACTGCCACTGCTAAAAAGATTTTCAACTGCTTTTAATACCATTGTTGGCATCGCGCCCCTGTTGGGACTGCTCGGTACCATTCTCGGCCTGATGCAGGCACTGGCCTCACTTGATTTGGGTACCGGCGACAGCGATCGCGCCCTCAACGTCGTCTCTGGCATCGGCGAGGCCTTAATCACGACCGCGATCGGCTTAGCGATCGCCATCCTGACTTTGATTTTTGCCAACTTCTTTCAGGGGCTTTATCGTCGGCAGCGCGCCTTTATTCAAGAAGCGGGCGGCCAGTTAGAACTGCTCTATCGCCAGCAACACCGGCAGCAGTCACCGCTGCACGATCGGCCTGATCGGCCTGATCCCTAAGTTGCCAAGTCATGATTGTCAGGACGGTGCTCAGCCATCCTGAAAGTTCTACACAGGGCGCGCCCCATCTTGGCCTGCAAGCGGCTATCGGACGCACTGTTGTCGCACTTTTTGCATCACCGACTCAATATAATCAGCCTTAGCCCTGGTGTAGGCTTCGCGATCGCCTGCCAAGTCCTGAGCGAGACGATACTTCAACTGGGCATAGCGGGCCGCTTCATCGGCATGCTGACAAAGGTAGTCTCGAAACCGCAAACGTTCCCACAGCGGACTGTGGGGTTCAACCATGTGCACATGGTGCGTGCGAGGGCCGTTGGGCGGCAACCCTTTGACAAAAAACAGGCGGCGAGGGTCGGGGTTTTCCTGCCAGTAGGCATAGCCCAACTGGGCTAGCGGTGTCACCGTGACTTGTTGAGCCATCGCCAATGAGCGCACCCCAACCAACAGGTCGATAATGGGTTTTGCCGCTAACTGGGGCACTGCTGTACTGCCAAAATGCTCATGCGCGTGATCAGATGAGGATGCAACATTGTCCGCAGACGAGCCGATTCTTGGGCAAACAGGCTTGGCCAGCGGGGAGTGTACTCGGTAATGACCACTTCATCCATGGTGCTGCCGCAGACTCCAGGCAAAACGTCAATCGTAACGGCTCAGAGCGGAAAAAATGACCGGTACTCAGCCCGGTTGAGGGCCTGAAAGCTGGACGGGTAAACTGCTGAATCGACGCCAGCGATTACAATGCATAAGGACATTCAGAGTAAGTCTTTGACTGAGCAAGTCGTGCAGCCAGCCTCCACCGCTTCGACCATCTCGCGGCAAGAGCTGCGAGAACTGGTGCGATCGCAGCTGCAAATGCTCTTAGAACAAGACAACTTTCAGGGTGCCAAAGCTTTGCTGGTGCCAGTGCAGCCCGTTGATATTGCCGAAGCCATCGAAGGTTTACCGGAGACAATGCAGGCCATCGTCTTTCGCCTGCTCTCTAAAAATGAAGCGATCGAGGTCTACGAAAATCTTGATTCCAGTATTCAGCAAGCCCTCGTCGAAGATTTCAAACGTCAGGATGTGCTCGACATCGTCGATCAGATGTCGCCCGATGATCGCGCCCGCCTATTTGACGAGCTGCCTGCCAAAATTGTGCGGCGACTACTGAGCCAAATGAGTTCTCAAGAAAGACAGGCCACGGCTCTGCTGCTGGGCTATGAAGCCGATACGGCCGGGCGCATCATGACGCCTGAGTACATTGCTCTGAAAGAAACCTGGAGCATTTCGAGAGCGCTCGAACATATCCGCAATCAGGCCGATATCAGCGAAACCATCTACTACCTATACGTCACTGATGCGGCTCGGCAACTCACCGGTACGCTGTCTCTGCGGCACTTGGTGATGGGGCAACCCGAACAAACGATCGGCGACATCATGACTCGCGAGGCGGTCTCTGTCCAGACCGACACCGATCAAGAAGAAGTGGCTCAACTCATCCAGCGATATGACTTTTTAGCGGTTCCGGTCGTCGATACGGAGCAGCGATTAGTCGGTATCGTCACCGTAGACGACGTGCTCGACATTTTAGAAGAGGAAGCCACAGAGGATATTTACACGCTGGGGGGCGTACAGTCAGGCGGTGACAACTACTTTCAAACCAACCTATTAACCGTTGCCCGCAAGCGCGTCGTGTGGCTGTCAGTTTTGCTTCTCACCAACACGGTAACCACCTGGGTGATTCGCAGTCAGGAGGCGGTGTTAGAGCAGGTAGTGGTTCTTGCCGCTTTCATCCCGCTCTTAATTGGCACCGGGGGGAACGTCGGGGCGCAATCGTCCACCGTGGTGATTCGCGGCATCAATACTCAGGAGGTCGATAATAAAAGTGCGCTCACGGTGATTCGACGTGAGGCGATCGCCGGCGCCTTTTTAGGCATCATGTTGGGAATCGTGGTAACCGGCTGGGCCTTTTTACTCCAGGGGAGCTTGCCCGTCTCCATCATTGTGGGCATCAGTTTAGTGGCGATCGCCATCCTGGCCTCGACGGCTGGGGCCGCCTTACCGTTTCTCTTCAACGCCATTGGGTTTGACCCGGCCCTGATGTCCGCTCCCTTTATTACAACTGTTGTGGATGTTTTGGGCGTTCTCATCTACCTCAATTTGGCGCGATATATCTTGAAGTTGGGATAGCCGGTAACGTCGCGATCCCAGCGATCGTGCCAAAGTCTCAATATGGAAACGGCCAGCAAAAGCGGCGGTGATCCCCGATCCCCAATCAACTAAGAATGTTAAGTACAATACAAGAACGCAGTCTGAGGCCAACGGTGTGGTTGATGCCTTGGCTGGCTCATATCCGGACTGCTTGAGCGGGAAGGATTAAACACGGGTGTTTACAATATTGCGGTGGAACCCTGCCTCAAGCCCATGGCGGTTTGGTAAGTTCAGCTCTTATGATTGTTAAAATCCATCTTGGACACGAATCGGGTTGACTGTGCTTCAGAAATTCCGACAGGACTTAAAAAACGATCTCATCGCTGGCTTGCTAGTGGTGATCCCCCTCGCAACGACCATCTGGCTGACGATTACGATGGCGTTTTGGGTGGCGCGATTTCTGACGCGGTTTCCCAAACAACTCAATCCTTTTACCGGGCTGCCCCCGCTTTTGGGTGACGTCATCAACTTAGCGGTCGGGTTGACCGTGCCACTGCTCGGCATTTTGCTCATCGGTTTAATGGCGCGCAACATCGCTGGCCGGTGGCTGCTTGATTTTGGCGAGCGGGTTGTTCAGTCAATCCCCTTAGCGGGTTCAGTCTATAAAACGCTACAGCAGCTTTTACAGACCGTCTTTCAAGACTCTAAGAGTCGTTTTCGTCGGGTGATTTTGGTGGAATATCCGCGCCGGGGCCTCTGGGCAGTAGCGTTTGTCACAGGGACAGTGGTCACGGCGCAAGAGACGGTCGGCTCTTCGATGCTGAGCGTCTTTATTCCCACCACTCCCAATCCGACGAGTGGTTGGTATGCTGTCGTGCCAGAATCAGACGTCATCAATCTCTCAATTTCGATCGAAGATGCCTTTAAGATTCTGTTATCTGGCGGCATCGTCGGACCTAACCTGGCTGAGTCAATTCCTCAAGAGCGGCTGCTGGGAAAAAGCTCAGAAGAGTCCAGCTCTCAACGCCCGGTCATCAAACTCAACCAGCCCGTCTTAGAATAGGTGGCCCGCAAGCTCGAACCGTTCACCCTCGTCAAATTCGAGCTGGTCAAATTCGAGTCGTATTCACCAGATCGGGCAATCTCTTTAGCCTAGTTGCGCCTTAGCACGAACTGCAAGCGAGCGCGCTCCACCAATGCATTTTCGCCTACTATGCAGAGCGCCCGTGCGCCCGTAGACTGATGAAGGCATCAAGAACTTTCTCAAAAGGGCGGCAACATGCGGATTCTGTTTGTGGCGGCGGAAGCGGCACCGTTGGCGAAGGTCGGGGGCATGGGCGATGTCGTCGGTTCCCTGCCTAAGGTGCTCCGTAAAATGGGCCATGACGTGCGCATTTTTATGCCCTACTACGGCTTTATGCCTGACAAGATTGAGATTCCTAAAGCTCCTGTCTGGCAAGGCTATGCGATGTTTAACGACTTCGCAGTTTATGAAACCGTGCTGCCCGGCACTGATGTGCCCCTTTATTTGTTTGGCCACCCGGCATTTGATGGCCGCAATGTTTATGGCGGCAGTGACGAAGACTGGCGGTTTACGTTTTTTGCCAACGGTGCCGCTGAATTTGCCTGGAACTACTGGAAACCCCAGATCATGCACTGCCACGACTGGCACACCGGCATGATTCCAGTGTGGATGAGCCAAACGTCTGATATTGGCACGGTATTTACGATTCACAACCTGGCGTACCAAGGCCCTTGGCGCTGGAAACTGGAGCAGATGACTTGGTGTCCGTGGTACATGCAAGGTCACAACACGATGGCTGCCGCCGTACAGTTTGCTGACCGCGTTAATACCGTGTCTCCCACCTATGCTCAGCAGATTCAAACTAAAGAATATGGCGAAGAGCTAGAAGGGCTGCTGTCGTTTGTGAGCGGTAAGCTCAGCGGCATTTTGAATGGCATTGACCTAGATTTGTTTGACCCCAGCACCGACAAGCAGCTCGCCCAACCCTTCACCGCTGAGACCATTGAGCAGCGACGCACCAACAAAATCAAAGTCCAAGAAGAAATGGGCTTGGAAGTTAACTCCAAAGCCATGCTAGTGGGCCTGATCAGTCGACTGGTCGAACAAAAGGGGCTCGATCTGGTGCTACAAACTATGGATCGATTTTTGGCTTACACCGATGCTCAGTTTGTGTTGCTCGGGACTGGCGATCGCTACTACGAAAACCAGCTTTGGGAAATGGCCTCTCGCTATCGAGGTCGTATGGCCGTCTATCTCATGTATAGCGATGGTATTGGTCGTCAAATCTACTCAGGCGCTGATGCCTTTCTCATGCCATCTCGCTTTGAGCCCTGCGGCATCAGTCAAATGATTGCCATGCGCTATGGCTGCGTGCCCATTGTGCGGCGTACCGGTGGCCTCGTTGACACTGTCACTCATCACGATCCGGTCAATGAAGCCGGTACTGGGTATTGCTTCGATCGCTATGAACCCTTAGATCTTTACACCTGCATGGTGAGAGCGTGGGAGGGTTTTCGCTACAAAGATGCCTGGCATGACCTCCAAAAAAGAGGTATGGAACAAAATTTCAGCTGGGACAAATCGGCGGTGGAATATGTTCGCCTCTATGCCGAAGTCCTCGATATCGATTACACCACTCAACTCGATATCACCCCCAAACCAGGCATCCAGGCGTCAACGACGTCAGCCTTTTAGAGTCTTTGAGCGGGTGGCAGGAGTCCGTTTGGTCGACCTTTGAAGTAATGGCAGCATCCTAAAGCTGTCAACTTCAAGCTGGGCTCTGCTGGCAAACGAGTGCGGGACACAGTCTTTGCCATCATGAAGTAACCTTTGAGCGGTGAGCCGATCAGGCCGGTAATCAATGACAGATGGCCCGAAATAATACTGATTCCTGAAGAAATAATTGATACGCATCGATCTGATCCACTTGTTAAAAAAACATCAAAATACCCAGTAAGCGGCAAGTTTTAATCAGATCAATCAGACAGTTTTACTCATCAGTAGTTCTACAGTAAAGCTGTCAAAATGACTCAGAAATGTCAGGAAAAGGCGTGTTTGCACTGAGATAGAAAAGGTTGCAAGGGTGACTTTATTCCTGCAATCAGCCCTTAATCAGCTGGCACAACAGCATTGGTGATTAAAAATTTTCGTTCAAAAGTCTCGATACATTGTTTGTGTTGAATCGAGTGAACGGGTGGGCAGTATAGAACTGTAGAAAAAGCGAAATGCCCTGCTGTTGACACAAATCAATCGTGTTTGTACTGACGCATGCATCTCGAAATTCTTGAACCAATCAGATTTGAGGCTTAATACCATGGCTGTCGAAAAAGTAAACTCTTCATCTAGCTTGGCCGAAGTGGTCGATCGCATCCTCGACAAGGGCATTGTGATTGACGCTTGGGTTCGCGTTTCTCTCGTCGGGATTGAACTGCTTGCCGTTGAAGCACGAGTTGTCATTGCTTCTGTTGAAACTTACCTGAAGTATGCAGAAGCTGTGGGTCTCACCACGCAAGCTGCTGTACCCGCTTCCTAGTGTCACCTAGCGGTACCTTCTAACCAGTTGTTGGTCGATGTCCGGTCTTTTCGGCTGTTCACCGACCAACGTATTTCCCTTTCCGATCTCACCTACTGAGCTTGCCGTTCGTAAGAAGTTGTCTCTCGTTATTAGAGCCGTCACCCCTGCAATGACTGGGTGATAAATAACTGAGTTTCGATAGCAACCAGTAGACTTTTACTTTGAAAATTGTCGAGTTTTAGACAGGAGGTGGCGACCATGGCGGCTCTCCAAGATGAATGGTACGCAGCGCGAGTCAAGCGTCAGCAAGCGATCGCCCAGCGGCAAGAGGATGTGCAGTCAGAGTTGAGTGCCTATCAGCAAGTGCGTGCACAAAACGCAGTCACGACCCGCAAGACGCTGACGGAAAATTACGCTGCAGTTCAGGCTGAAACTGACTTGTACCTGACTCAAGTTCAACAGCAACGAGCCGCTCAGGCAAAACTGACGGCAGCTGAGTTGCGAGAGTTTGACATGGAGCTAAAAAAAGCTGTCGCTGCCAAGCGCCAAGATTACCAAGCCTATTTAGCTGAGCTGCAGCAGACAACGCAAGCGTCCTTGACCCAGCATCAGCAAGATCGCATGATCATGGCGCAGCAACAGCAAAAGAAGTTGGTCGAGTACATTGCTGAGCTAGAAGCCTTCGTGGCTGATTATTTGACCACCGTAACGGCCAATCGTGAGGCAGAGTCAAAGGTGGCTCAGGCAAAACGACGCAGCGATCGCGAAGCTTTGAGCCGTGATGTGCAAGTCAAGTTGGCAGACCTTGCTGCCCACAAGCCAGAGCGACAGGCTTTTTGCGAAGGTCTCCGACAATCAATTTGGGGTACATCCGCGCCGCGCCGTGCCGCCCTGCCACCCAATCGCCCTAAATCTGCGGCGGCAATCCGCCAGCCAGATACGCGCAGACCGCGTGCCAAGGCTAAACCGGCAGCCGCTGCCAAAATGAGTCAGCCATCGGCTGTTAAACAAGTGGCTGTGCCCACGTCAACCTCGAGTCAACCAGCGGTATCAACCGAAGAAGCCGTGTTTGATTACCTGCAAAGCCATCCCCAAGGGACTCGTCTGACTGAAATTGAATCCACGTTGGGCATTAATCGTTTCCAGGCCGTCGATGCCCTGCGATCGCTGATTCAAAAAGAGCTCATCGTTCAAAAAGATAGAATCTACCGTATTCGAGAGGAAGCCGTTCTGTGAGTACTGTTCTCCAAGCCCGCCCCCGCAATTTTGTCAGTACCCCTGCCGTCGAGCGCGTGGCTCGTCGCGCCTTACGATATCTTCAGTCAGGCTATTCAGTTCATCTTCGAGGCCCCGCCGGCACGGGTAAAACCACCCTCGCCTTGCACCTCGCTGACTTGTTGAGTCGGCCCATCATGATGGTGTTTGGTGACGATGAGTTTAAAACTTCCGACCTCATCGGTAACCAGTCTGGCTACACCCGCAAAAAGGTGGTGGACAATTACATCCACAGCGTCGTTAAGGTCGAAGATGAGGTGCGTCACAACTGGGTTGACTCACGTTTGACCTTGGCTTGTCGCGAAGGCTTCACGCTGGTTTATGACGAATTTAATCGCTCTCGACCGGAAGTCAACAACGTCTTGCTGTCAGCGTTAGAAGAGAAGTTATTGGTGTTGCCCCCGAGCGGCAATCGACCGGAATATCTGCGGGTAGATCCGCATTTTCGCGCCATTTTTACCTCCAACCCTGAAGAATACGCTGGCGTGCACGGTACCCAGGATGCTTTGCTAGACCGCCTGATTACTATCCACATGCCAGAGCCCGATGAACTGACCCAGCAGCAGATCTTAATTCAGAAAGTTGGCATCGAACCCGCTGATGCGCTGCTAATCGTTCGTTTGGTCAAAGCTTTTCAATCTCAGATGGCCAGCAACGGCACCACAAGTCTGCGCCCTTGCCTCATGATTGCCACCATTTGCCATGAGCATGGTGTGCCCGTCATGGCCGAGGATGCTGACTTTCGCGATGTCTGCAGTGATGTGCTGCTGTCTCGAGTCACCGAGGCTTTATTGACGGCAACTCGAACCCTCTGGGATCTCTTTAATGGGCTGACGGTCGGCGTGGTGCGATCGGAAACTAACGGTCTTGAGCCGAAGGCACCCAAAACGCCAATCCCTGATGAAAATCAACAGCCCGTGGCTAAAGCGAAGGGCAAAGGCGGACATCAGCCGGCCACTTCGGCGATCGTCGATTCTACAAAAACTCAGCCTCAGCCTGAAGCGGCCCCGGTTGCCGAGGCCACATTGAATGAAGTCGACGCCCAGGTTCTCGCGTTCTTGACGCAACAAAAGGTGGCCCCGTTATCAAAAATTGAGTCTGAATTATCGTTGAGCCGGTTTAAGGCTGTCGATGCGTTGCGATCGCTAGTTGAACTTGGCTACGTGCAGAAGCATAATAAGCCTGGTAAGCCGACCATCTATCGCCTTAGCGCGGACTAGCGGATCTTCTCTGTGAAGGTTTGCCGATAGCGACCCACGGCGTTCGCACCTGCACCGCAATCATCATCAGAGGGGCACCATGAGTGGCCAGTCTTTTTCACGTGCGTCGAGTACCCACAATCGACCAATGGCAACGGCGACCCAGGGATCTACCCTAGTGGACGTGTTAGAACGGGTTTTAGATAAAGGTATTGTCATTGCTGGCGATATCTCTGTGTCAGTGGGGTCAACCGAACTGCTCACGATTCGGATTCGGCTGCTGGTAGCCTCCGTTGATAAAGCTCGAGAAATGGGCATCAACTGGTGGGAAAACGATCCCTATTTAAGCGCGCGATCGCAAGAGCTGCTCGAAGCCAACGAACAGTTACAGGCCCGCCTCGAAAGTTTAGAAACAGAACTCAAAGCCCTCAAAGCGGCTGAAGTTGAAGACACGGCTAGTTAGCCAAGCTCATCTGTTCGACCCCATGCTCTATATGCCGGCAGACGTTCCCGCCGCTCTGAATGCACCAGCTCTTATCCGTTATCGGTGTCCGTTCTGGTGCGCGGGACGAGACTGTCAGTTCAGACACGCTAGCGCGGCTACGTGCCGGGGGCAAAATTTGTCGCGGTGATGTTCAGAATCGGCCTCAACTCGATGAGAATTTGCCGACAATCGGTTAGTTTGCTGGGTCGCCTCGGGCGTGATCTCTCTAGAATAGGCACAGCTTCGTAGAGAGTGTGAGCCATGCCAACGCCCCGTTTATTGATCATCGGTTTGGACTGCATGGAGCCATCGCTGGTGTTTGACCAGTGGCGCTCAGACTTGCCGAATCTCAGTCGGTTGATGGCACAGGGCAGCTATGGTCGATTAGAGAGCAGCATTCCAGCGATTACGGTACCGGCGTGGAGCTGCATGATGACCGGGCGCGATCCGGGTGAGTTGGGTATCTACGGCTTTCGCAACCGGCGCGATCGCGGCTATCACAGCATGGGCATCTCCAATGGCACTGCCGTGAAATTTCCCCGTCTGTGGGACATTTTGGGCGAGGCCGGTTGGCAAGTAGCCGCCCTGAGCGTGCCCGGCACTTCACCGCCCTATGCGGTTAACGGCAGTTTGGTTTCCTGCTTTCTAACCCCCGGCACGGATGTCGCATTTACCCATCCGCCAGAACTCGCCGAGACCATTCGCGCTTGGATGCCCGACTTCATGATGGATGTGCCGAACTTCCGCTCCGATGAAAAAGACCGCATCTTGAGCAACTTGTTTCAGCTTTGCGATCAGCGATTTACGCTGGCAGAAAAACTCATCATTCAGGATCAGCCCGACTTTCTCATGCTGGTGGATATGGGGGTCGATCGCATCCACCATGCCTTCTGGAAACCGATGGATCCCAAGCATCCCCAATATGAACCCAATTCCCCGTTTCAAAATGCGATCCACGACTATTACGTTCACGTTGATCAGCGGGTCGGCGAGCTGTTGAACGTTTGCGATGACGACACGGCAGTTTTAGTCGTGTCTGACCACGGCGCTCAACCCCTGATGGGGGGCATTTGCATTAACGAATGGCTGATCAAAAACGGCTATCTCACCCTTAAAGCGGAGCCCATAGAACCGCTATCGCTCGACAAAGTTGACGTTGATTGGGGGCAAACTCGCGTGTGGGGAGCCGGTGGCTACTACGCCCGCATCTTCCTCAACGTTAAGGGGCGTGAACCTGAGGGCACCGTGAGCATGACGGACTATGAACCCCTGCGACATGAACTGGCTGAGAAGCTTGCGCAACTCACGACGCCTACGGGGGCTCCGCTAAACATTAAAGTCTTTAGACCTCAGCAGATTTATCAAAAGGTGCGCGGTCGCGCTCCTGACCTCATTGTCTATTTTGACGACTTGGCGTGGCGCTCTGTTGGCAGCGTTGGCATCGGTGACCTCTACACCGTCGAGAATGACACCGGCCCTGATGATGCCAACCATGCCCCCTTTGGCCTCATGATCTTCCATGACCCGCGATCGCCCAAACAGGGCCAGGTACTCGAAGGGGCGCAGCTATATGACATCTTGCCAACGATGCTGTCTCGCTATCAGGTAGAAACCCCAAAAGGATTGAGAGGCAAAGTTTTGGATGTCTAATCCCCAAAGGGTGAAAGCCCTCACCCGAGCACCCAATGAGGCTGCGGTGCAGGCCTAAGTCTGGCTCCCCCGCACCTTGGCTCCCCTGCATTGCCCAAATTGCCTTCGGAGTCTGATCAATGGGCATAGAGATTCAGCGGTGTAAACCCGTACCTTGGGTGCGTAAAAACCGGATTGTTTCATCGATGGCTGACATTTACAGTTCTTAACAGTGCTATCAGTAGTTAAGAACAATGGCCGAAAAAGAAACGACAAAGCCTTCTGTTCGCTGGCGTAAGTTTTTAGTTAAGGGGACATTTTGGCTGTCATCAGAGCTGATGTTGGGCCTGATGGGCTTAGACACCGTGGCTGACTACAGCGAGTTTTTGACGCGTAGTCAAGCGGCTAGCCACCTCGGCGATGCGATCGCCACGGTGACAGCCTTGTTGTAAGCCTCGGTGGCACCGTCATACCTCAGGAGATGCGCGACACTCCGTTCGTTGCCTAGGCTTTTGACCATGATCTAATAGAAGGTCGGTAATCTAACCTTTGACCGGCCCGGCAAATCGGTAGAATCATAGAAAGCATTTTGATGGAATAAACGTCGATGATCCCAACCGTTATTGAACAGTCTGGCCGTGGTGAACGCGCCTTTGACATTTATTCTCGTCTGTTGCGAGAGCGCATTGTTTTTCTGGGGCAAGAAGTCACCGCTGACTCGGCCAATTTGATCGTGGCTCAAATGCTCTTCCTCGAAGCTGAAGATCCGGAAAAAGATATTTATCTCTACATCAATTCCCCAGGTGGTTCTGTGTCAGCGGGGCTCGGCATTTTTGACACAATGAATCATATCCGCCCTGATGTGTGTACGATTTGCGTCGGGCTGGCCGCGAGCATGGGCGCGTTCTTACTAACTGCGGGTAAAAAGGGCAAACGGATGAGCCTGCCGAACTCGCGGGTAATGATTCACCAGCCTTTGGGTGGAGCCCAAGGTCAGGCAACTGATATTGAAATTCAGGCAAAAGAGATTCTTTACTTGAAGGATCTACTCAACAAGGCTCTAGCTGAGAATACCGGTCAGCCTTTGGACAAAATCGCGGCAGATACTGAGCGCGACTTCTTTATGTCGCCCCATGAAGCGATGGAATATGGCCTAATCGACCAAGTCATCGATCGCCACTCAGTCGGTAGCCGTCCTACGCCGGTCGCCTAAAGCGAAGCTCATCCATTAACTGGGTCAAAATCCTGGATAACAAACTGCTGTGCCAGTCAGTTCGTTACCCAGGATTTTGCCGTTTAAATCGTCGAACGCCCCATTTTTAAATGGATGCTCGTGAAACGTGCCCGCTGGGACGTTCACCTCACCACAGTCCATCCCTTGAGCCTGGCGAAGCGCCGGGCATAACTGGTGCCTATTGACCCGGCCCAAGCACTATTACAAGAACTTGTTGGCCATACCGATGAGGCCAGCCATTTGACCTAAATCAACCTCTCCCGAGAGGACTTTTTGTAACAGGCCTTCGCCCTGAGAATTTGAGCCTTTGACTAAGAACTGAGCAATGAGCGGCGTGACGCTTTTGACCATGGCGGGATCGGCACCTACCCGCTGGGCGATCGCACTCACCTGCTCAGAACCGAGCAGCTGTTCTACTGCCCCAGTTGCCGCCACCGTCTGCAGCATGCCCATCAAAGAACTGGCATCGCCTTTTTGCTGTAGCTCCTTTTGCAGGCCACTTGCGACATCACCAATTTTGTTGTTGTCTACCGGGGCCTGGTTCAAGGCGCCCAACACTGACCCCATCAAGCCGTTGCTCGCTTCTGTGTCAGAGCGCTCGATCGCCTGACCCACCATGCCCATTAGATCCATAATTTCACCAAATTTCTCTACACAAACGGTCATTTACAGATAGCACGGAGTCAGAGATTTTGTGAAAATCCTCCTATCCCTTAGGAGTTGTAACATCGACGTCACTCTGGAACAAGGTGAGTTCCTTCACCTCTGCAGCAGAATTGCTTCAGGCATCACAGTTTCGTGGCACCCAGCAGATTGCCGCCGACTTAATCTAGGGGGGGCTCTGCGGGACGACCTTGGCATTCTCAAAGCCCGGAGCTGCCAAGAAGAACGAAATCACCATACTTCGGCAGATCTCTTGGCAGGCCGGTGATTTGCAGCAGCCGGACTGTTGTTGAGATCGCAAAGATGTCGCTGAAGCGGCACCGTCAGCCATGATTTGTTACCGCCGAACCTTTACAAACGTCACCTTGTTCCACAGCATAGATAAGGTTATCCGCATGTTAGGAGCTGATATTGGTGGAACGCACGTTTATTATGATCAAGCCCGACGGAGTTCAGCGAGGGCTGGTGGGCGAAGTGATTAGCCGCTTTGAGCGCAAGGGTTTCACTTTAGTCGGCATGAAGCTCATGGCGGTTTCTCGAGAATTAGCCGAAAAGCACTATGGCGTTCACAAAGACAAACCCTTCTTTGCGGGTCTGGTCGAATTTATTATCTCTAGTCCCGTAGTGGCCATGGTGTGGGAAGGCGACAGCGTAGTGACCTCAGGCCGTACCCTCATTGGGGCAACCAACCCAATTTCGTCAGCCCCTGGCACCATCAGAGGCGACTTTGGCATCACAATTGGTCGCAACTTGATTCACGGTTCTGATGCCATTGAGACTGCCCAGCAAGAGATTGCGCTGTGGTTCAAAGAAGACGAATTGACTAGTTGGGAATCGAGCACTAAGGGCTGGCTGTACGAATAAGTTTCGGAGTCTCTGGGCGAGAGCTGAGAGCCGATGATTAGCCCAAGCCGCTGCTGAGTGATTCATTCAACTCAGCAGCGGCTTTTTGATTGGCTTGATGCTCGATCGCTCAACTCGCATCAGCTTAATAACAGGCTCAGATTTAGCCGTGGGCAAGCCGCTGAGCGATCGCCAAGCGTGTGGCAAAGCTCAAGGCCCTATTTTCTACAATCATGAAGAACAGCCAGGAAAGCAGCGCCGGGTGAGACGACGGCCCCAAATCAAGCGCTACGATGACTCAGCTCAAATCAACGTCCAGAGCAGGCAGAAAGCTGGACGGATTGAGACTAATCTGCTGCTAATGATCAAAACGGAGAGAGAGGGATTCGAACCCTCGTTAAAGTTGCCTCTAAACAGCATTTCCAGTGCTGCGCCTTCAACCACTCGGCCATCTCTCCAAGGTCTCGATCGTCCATTAAAGAACGAATCGTAGATGAATATAGTATCAAACAATTGAAGCGGCGGCAGAGCGACCGCCCTGGAAATTTGCCCGGAAGGCGTGGGGCAGAATGGGGACGTCTGGATATGGGCAACCCCGCTCAAACTCAAACTCCTATGAGAGCATAGATAGGTAGCGGGATGGCCTCACGCATCCCCACCGTTGTTATCGAGTTTCCTCTAGGCATGACTTGCTCCCATCGCATCACGATTCATCATCGGCAGCATGACACTGACTACACCGCTGAGGTGCCAGAAGATCGCTATATCTTGCAGACTGCTGAAAATCAAGGCGCTAAGCTGCCGTTTGCCTGCCGCAACGGCGCTTGCACTACCTGTGCAGTGCGGATTCTCTCGGGTGAAGTAGAGCAACCAGAAGCGGTTGGGCTCTCGCCTGACTTGCGATCGCAGGGGTATGCGCTGTTGTGTGTGAGTTATCCTCGCACCGATTTAGAAGTCGAGACTCAAGACGAAGACGAAGTCTATGAACTGCAGTTTGGGCGCTACTTTGGCAAGGGTAAAGTCCGCTTTGGACTGCCCATTGAAGACGATTAAGCCCTGACTGCAAATGGGGAATACTGAATCGGGTTGGGGGCTGACCCAGGGGTTTGAGGCATGAGGCAATGTCTATCCGGCTGGTTCGGGTGATCCAGACACACGGGTAAGCATTGAGAGATCGCGCTGGTCTCAGGTTCCAGGCCACCCTCCGCAGACATTGCATCGGGAGACAGCCGCATGTTGGGGATGATTCAGCACATCTGTCGGCAAATCTGGCACCGTTTATTACATCTGCGCTGGGCAATGGTAGGCACGATCGGGCTGCTCATGTTAGGGCTCATGAGTAGCGGTCATGGGGCCGATGTAACCCTGACAGCCACTGTTGACTATGCCAAGAGCGGTAATACTTTAGAACTTCTGACCGAGTTGAGTCCCGAGCTGCCCATCACCACCGTTCGCCTGACTGGCATTCAGGCCCCTGATCTTGACCAGGAACCCTGGGGCGAAGCGGCCCGTGACTGTTTGACTGACCTCAGAGACCAGGTTATTCGCCTGGAAACTGACGACTGGACACCTGATGTTTACAATCGGCTGTGGGCTTATGGCTGGCAGGGACGCGAATTGATCAATGCGGCGACTTTAGAGCAGGGCTGTGTTTATTTAGACGCCGCCGAGTTGCCCCACCTGCAGCATGGGCTCGACTTACTTTACGCTCAGGAATCGGCCCGGCTCTTGGGGCGAGGCATCTGGAATCCAGGCAATCCGTTGCGAGAAACGCCTGAGGCTTTTCGCCAGCGATCGCCCGCCCCTTAAACTACAGCGATCGCCCGCCCCTTAAACTAGACACTATGCTGCACGAAAAGGCTGCCATGACTGATGTGAGTAAGCAGGATCTGAGCCGCTACCTGGAAGTCGCCACTGAGGCGGCGCTGGCTGGGGGGGCAGTGCTGCAAAATTACTGGGGCAAGCTAGAGCACATTGAGCAAAAAGGCCGACCCGGCGACCTCGTCACTGAGGCCGATAAAGCTGCCGAAGCTGTGGTTTTGGACGTGCTGCACCGTCACTTGCCCGATCATCCCATCTTGGCGGAAGAGTCTGGCGCGATTGGAACTACCGCAGATAGCCCCTTTTTGTGGGCCATTGATCCGCTTGATGGCACGACGAACTATACTCACCAATATCCTTTTTCGGCTGTGTCAATTGGCCTGTTGATTGACGGCTACCCTGCCGTGGGGGCAATCTTTGACCCCTTTCGCAAGGATTTGTTTCGGGCGGCCAAAGGGCAGGGGGCGATGTTGAATCGACGCTCTATTCGCGTCTCAAACACCCCCAAATTGGCTGACAGTCTACTCGTCACCGGATTCGCCTATGATCGCCATGAGCGAGTCGACAATAACTACGCCGAGTTCTGCCACTTAACCCATTTGACTCAGGGTGTGCGGCGCGGCGGCGCGGCCTCAATCGACCTCGCCTACGTGGCCTGTGGTCGCCTTGATGGCTATTGGGAGCGAGGACTCTCACCGTGGGATTTGGCCGCCGGTGTCGTGCTGGTTGAAGAGGCCGGCGGGTGCGTGACCGCCTATGACGAAACCGCCTTTGATTTGCAGTCAGGCAGAATTTTGGCCACAAATGGTCGCATCCACACTATCCTTAGCCAAGTGTTAGAACAAATAAAGCCTTTAGAGCATTTCCACCCGATCGCGATCGCTGAATAGGGAAAATTTTTTGACCGTTATTGAGACAACTATCGATAAGATCTTTAACAGTAAAGTTGCTAGCCAATTTCCAGCCAATTGCTGAAGACTTGGATGATGCATCGCCTGTAGACAGCCAGCCAATGCCTCATTAGGCGGGGGAGACACCAACCAGCTATGAATATTGAACAGGGCTTGTTTCAATTTGACTTGACTGACTACCATGCGATTTTGGGTGTCTCAATCGACGCTGATGCCAAACAGATTCGGAAACGATATCTCAAGATTGCCCGCAAACTACACCCCGATAGCTTGCGCACCAGCACCGATGCCGAAAAGCAGCAGGCTAACGAACTGCTGTCGAAGCTGGTCAACCCCGCCTACGAAACGCTCACGCAAGAAAAAACCATGACGGAGCATTTGGTGGTGCTGCGACTACGGGGCAAACAGCTGAGCGGGCAGTCATCGGTTAACTTAACCTCTGAACCGGCAAAAGCCTTGGTGGGCAGTCAAAATGCGACCTCCTTATACACCAGCAGTTTGAAACAACTGGCGGAGACTCAGTATGAATCTTTGGATCAGATGTTGGCGGTGACAGGACAGATCAGCGAGCTGAATTTAGCTTATCTGGTCAGCACTGCGGGTAGCGCCAACGGCGCATCGCCGACTGTCACTTCGGCGAACAAGAGCACTGGCGCGGCAACCGGAGACGCCTCAGCCGCCACCCAGAAAAAAAACACCGTTCCCCTCTCTCCAAAACGGCAGCGAGAATCGATTATCGACAGCTACCTCAATCGTGCCAACGAGTTTGTCCGCCGCAAGGAATATTCTCGAGCCATTATGGAAATGCGAGAGGCGGTCAAATCTCACCCCACCAATGTGCGTTGCCATAGCCATTTAGCGGAATATTATCTGGCGGCAGGCCAGGCCAAGATGGCCAAGATTCACCTGAAGCGGGCAATTGCGATCGACCCGAGCAATGCCTTAGCCCAACAGTTAGATGCGAAGCTCAACGTCACGTCAGAGTCAGCCGGTTCGACCGATGCTGCGAAAGCGGCGTCAACATCCCAAGCCAAACCTAAGGCATCCCAGTCCAAGTCCTCAAAGTCAAAGGGTGGGCTGTTTGGGCTGTTTGGGGGCAAGCAAAAGTAAATGAGTTATCAACCGCCATCGGGCACCCGCGATTTGCTGCCGCTTGATGTAGCCCAAAAGTATTGGATTGAAGGTCGACTAGAGCAGATGTTTCAGCGGTGGGGCTATCACCGCATTATTACCTCGACGGTCGAAAGCCTAGATACGTTAATGGCAGGCGGGGCGATCGCCCAATCGTCAGTGATTCAGCTGCAGGGAGACGGGCAAGAGCGGCTGGGCCTGCGGCCAGAACTCACCGCCTCGATCGCCAGAGCTGCGGTGACTCGCATGGCGCAAGTTACCTATCCTCAACGCCTTTACTACACGGCCAACGTTTTTAGCCGCGCCAAAACCGGCACCCAAGCGGGTCAGCAAGAATACTATCAGGCCGGGGTTGAGCTGCTGGGTACGCGGGGGCTGTTGTCTGATGCGGAAACGATTCGACTGCTGCTGAGCTGCGTGAACACGCTGCAACTCACCGACTGGCAGCTGATCTTAGGCAATGCGGGCCTGACGCGTTCACTGCTGGAAGCCTTTCCGCAACCGCTGCGGAAAGCTGTGCGGGAGGCGATTGCCCATTTAGACCGCATCACGCTAGAAAACCTGGATGTCGCGGATGAGCTGCGGCAGCGCGCCCTGCAGATGCTCGATCTTAGGGGCCGCCCGCAGGACGTGCTGCAAGCTGTGAGCCAGTTCGATCTGACGTCAGACCAACAGGCGATCGTCCATGAACTAAAGTCCTTAGTCGAACTGCTGCAAAGTGCTGATCCAGATCAACCCTTCATCCTGGATCTCAGCCTGATCCAATCCTTTGACTATTACACCGGTATGGTATTTGAGGTCGTGGCCAATATGCCCCAGGGCCGCCAGGTGGTCGGCAAGGGGGGGCGCTACGACAATCTGCTGGGAGTGTTCGACCCGAAGGGCCGCAGCTATCCCGGCATCGGCTTTATGTTTAATGTGGAAAGTCTCCATCAGGCCCTCTTAGGCACCGGGCATTTGCCCGACGCGACCCCGGCGAGCGACTGGCTCGTCGTCCCCAAAACGCCCCAGGCTGCCCTCGCCGCGTTTCAATACGCCCAAACCATTCGCGAAGGCAACGCGCTGATTCGGGTTGAGCTGTATTTAGAACCGGAGGACGACGCGGCCATTATTCGCGATCGCGCCCGCGATCGCCGTATCAGTCGCATTGCTTGGATTACCGAGGACAGCCCCCCCGCGATTGAAACGGTAAACTAAAGTAGCTGTAATTTCTCTGCGGAAAATTAATTCCCAGGAAATAGGCTGGTGGTATTACAACCCCTGTCTCAAGCCGCGAATAAAGGAGTGTTATGTCTCACACGATTGTGACCAATGTGTGCGAAGGCGTCGCCGATTGTGTTGATGCCTGCCCCGTCGCCTGTATCCACGAAGGGCCGGGTAAAAACAAAAAAGGTACCGACTGGTATTGGATCGACTTTTCTACTTGTATCGACTGCGGCATCTGTCTGCAGGTCTGCCCGGTCGAAGGAGCTATTTTGCCGGAAGAGCAGCCCGATCTGCAAGAGACGCCGGAATAGTCCAGATCATGAGATGCGACGCTTGCCTGGCCCGATTTACGATTAGTCCAGATGTGCTTAGAGAGCAATCTCACTAATCGCTTCCCAAGCCGGCAGTTCCTCCGCCTCGGCAGAGTGCGCCAGGCCGCGCTGACAGCGCACTGCAAAGGGACAGTCTGTGCATTTCGGGCTATCAATGGGCAGTTGAGGGAACGGCATTCCTACCTCTAGTAGGGCAGTGAGTTGCTGGGTCAGCTGGGTGAGCTGCCGATGGGTGGCTTGATGCGCTTGCTCAGAATAGGGCAAACAGATCTTTTGCGGCGTGGGTTGCGGGGCTGCCGGATCAGTCACTCGCACGAACCAGTAAGTCATTGAGATTTGCTCAGGACAATAGTCCGTCGTCTCGACCAAGCTGTAGAGGTAAAGGCGCGTCTGCCATTCTTGCCGCAGAAACTTGGCGGTTCGGGGTTTGAGGTAGGTTTTCCAGTCAATGATTTCGGCCCGGTCACTCGGGGATGAAGCAGTGCCCCACTGCCGCAGCAAGTCATACACCACGGTAAACCAGTAGCCGTTGAGCACAAACGATCGCTCATGCTCGCTTTGCCGCCAGCTTTCATCCGTCGAGTCAAATAAGTCAGGCGCTGCCGCCTGCAGGCGACTCACACAGGTTTGCAGTTCATCATCATGGGCTAGCACTGGGGCAATGGGCAATCCCATCTCGCGCTGCTGCATCAGCAAGTGAAAGCGATCGCCCCACTGTTGCGCGGCTAGCAATGTCGGCGACGACGGCACTGACAGCGACTCTAAAATCGAGTGCTGAAACCGCCGAGGACAATACTCCAACAGGGTTAGCTGCCCCTGGGATAAGCGCATCACCGAGGTTACGCTTCCCCCCCCACTACCACATTACGAATGCGCAGACTGGGTCCGCCACAGCCCACCGGCAAGCCGCTCTGGCCGCCTTTGCCACAGCCCCCCGACTCATCCCAATAAAAGTCGTCGCCGATGCCCTCAATGTCGGCCAGCGTGCGAAACACATTGCCCGAGAGGGTGACGTCGCGCACCGGTTCGGCCAACTCGCCGCCGCGAATCATCCAGGCTTCGCCCGCAGTAAAGGTAAACATTTCGCCATTGGTCATGCCGCCCAGCCAGTTTTTGGCGTAGACCCCTTCCTGAATATCTGTCAGTAAATCAGCGGCGGGCGTCTCGCCCCGGCCAATCCACGTATTGGTCATGCGCACCAACGGCGGATAGTGATAGCTTAGGCAGCGGGCATTTCCCGTGGGCGTTTCGTCGAGTTTGCCCGCCGTCTCGCGAGAATGCAGCCGACCCACGAGGACGCCATCTTCGATTAGCTGCGTGGTTGTCGCCGGGCAGCCCTCGTCATCGTACTGATAGCTGCCGCGATGTCCTGCCAAAGCGGCCCCATCGTAAATTTGTAGATTCTGCGGACCGAACCGCCGGCCGAGCGTCATGACCTCCAGCAGATCCGGATTTTCATAGGCCATATCGGCCTCAGAGAGATGTCCAAAGGCTTCATGCACAAACAACCCGGTCAGGATGGGATCGATCACCACCTCATAGGTGTTGCCTTTGACTGGCGGCAGATCAAGGGCTGCGATCGCCCGTTCCGCCGCGCTCTGTACCTGCCCATCTAAATTTTCTAGGTCTTCAAAGGCCTGCCGTGAGCCATTCGTTTCGCGGCCCGTTTGCACCGTTTCGCCATTGCGGGCAGTCGCGGCTAAACGAATTTCCATATCTGACCAGCTTTGCTCAATCTGAGTGCCCTCTGACGTCACGAGCAAAATATGCTGAGTGGCATCGTTATAGCGCACCGAGGTGGTGGCAATGCGATCATCAACGCTTTGCAAAATGTCGTCATAGTGGGCACACAGCGCTTTTTTGCGCGTCAGCGAAATCTCGCGGGGACTGCTGCCGGTCATCGCAAAGCGGTACTGCGTTTGAATCGGATTCAGGTGAGCTAGCAGCGTTTCGTCATCGCCCACCAGCCGCGCTGCTAAAATGGCCCCTTCAATATGCTCCACCAGTCCCGCCAGGTGATTAAAGCTGGCAAAGCCCCAACCGCCGCGATGACAGGCCCGCACTTGCCCCCCCAAGTCAATGCCTTCGCTGAGGGTTTCGACCTTGCCGCCGCGCAGCAAAATGTCGGTGCCTTCGGACTCTTCGAGGCGGATGGCCAAAAAATCGACGCGATCGCGATATCGCGCCACCAAATCAATAATCTGATCCGTGTAGTCGTCAAAAGAGCGCGACATTCAGGCTGGCCTCCATACCGATGCGCATTTTAACTATTGTGCCGCTCTTTTCCCAAATCGGAAGATCAGCGAGAGACTGGTCTAAGATCAGCGTTAATGCCTGAGCCGCCGCGTCGATGACTGCGGCGTTGGCTCCGGGTTCCCATCAGCGCCCTCAAGAGGTGATCCCCAAGCCCATGACTGCCGAGCTGGAATACTCATTGCCCCCCGCCATCCGTCGCATTTCTGGCGCATTTCGCCGGTTTGGGTGGATTAGCTTTTGGGCGCAGATCGTGTTGGGCGTGATCGCCAGTTTGGCCCTGATTTTTGCGATCGCCAGCGTGTCATCTCGCACCGCCAGCCCTGATCCTGGCGCGGGGGCGGGTCTGTTTTTTACCACCATTGGCCAGGTAGCTGTGTTTGTCGGAGCCTTTTGGGCCTATCGTTATACGCGCATTGGGCGGCTCCTCCGCAGTGCCGACGACACCAAGCGACCCAAACCCAAAGCCGCCATTCGCATGCTTAAGATTGGCCTCTTCATTAGCCTCGGGGGCATGCTGCTCACCCTGATCGGTGCGGAGGCGACCGTGGGTGCGTTATTAGCCAAGGCTCTCTCACAACCTCAGGGCGCTGCCGTGTTTGGCGCTGGCAGCAGTGTCAGCCAATACGTGCAGCCGCTGGATATTTTTATTATTCAGGCCAATACCAACATTTTGCTGGCTCACTTTGTGGGCTTGGTCTTTACCCTGTGGACGCTGAACTCTTTAGACAATACCTAAGCGCCCCTCACCGGTGGGAAACAAACGACCGATGCCTTACCATGCTGGGAAAGTGAGCTGACGGGAGATCGCCCCTATGGACCTACAGACCTTCCACAATTTTTTTGACTGCTGCGTCGGTCAGTGGATCTCAGAGCGCACTTACCACTACCTATCCCACCAAGAGATCGAGCGATCGCGCACGGAATTCACCGTCGCCCCCATCACCCCTGACCTCAAACAAAAGGTGCTGGATGACAATCAATATGGCGACGTCGATCACATCGATACCCTTCCCGGCTTTCGCCTTGGCTTTCATACCGTCTCGGAAAAGGGGGAAGAAGTTAGCCAAGAACTGCGGCTGCTGTTTGTGCCCAAGCTTGATGGCGATGGCTGGTTAGAAGGCGACTATTTGCGCGATCGCGCCTACGAAGAGGATCGACCGATTATTTCCCACTTTCGCTATGGGTTGAGCGATCGTGAACTGTTGATGACCACCCGCTATACCAAAGTCATCTCAGTGGATTCCATTACTCTAGTGAACCCCGATCTGCGCATCCGCCGCATCTTAAACTACCAGCGCCCACCCGTTGATCATGCGCCGCTAGAAACTGTGCTGCTCGCGGGTTTCGGCGTTGAGCAAAAGCAACCCTGACATTATTGCAGACGCGTGTTGGGGTCAAAATGATCGAGCAGCTCGCGGTGAATAAACCGATAGCGCCCACCGACCCGCTGCAGCAGACGCCGCTCAGCACAGTAGTTGAGAAAGCGGGCATAGTGCCACGGCGTATTGCCAGTACAGGTCAGAATGGCTCGCAGCGTCACATGCTGAACCACCTCTATGCCACCGCCCAAACAGAAACCGAACAACCCAGCAAAGCCCAGCCCGCCGATCGCCGCATTGAAGTAACTCACCGCGGCCAAGTCTTGCCAACCGCCAGAAGCTGCCGTGACAAACAGCACCACCCCAGCCGGATAGGTAAACAGCATGACGAGGGAAACATTTTTGCGCGCCGCCATCATCCCCTGGTTAGGCCGCTCTCGAAGTTGAAAATCTGCCGTTAAACCCCCGATCCCACCCAAGATCCCACAACCGAAAAAAAAAAAAGAAAAACCACAAAGAACACACAAGAAGACACCAGAGTATCCGACGAGAGGACGAAC
>CALCCA010000192.1 GCA_937899725.1 uncultured Halomicronema sp. | reverse complement strand
AGAGTGCCAAGCCCAGGTTATAGTGCGCCCCCGGATTGCCAGGAAACGCGTCAAGCACGCGGCGATAGGCCACGATCGCCACCAAGCAGGTCATCATCACCGCCGTTGCCCTGCAAGTGGTCATCGCCCAGACCACCCAGGAGGCGATCATTCCCCCGTCGGCCTCGGAGGCGATCGTCGCCCTCATTGCCGTTAATCAGGTCATCGCGGTTGGCGCCGGTGATGTCATCGTCCCCGGCTTCACCATTGAGCGTATTGAAGATGCGGATGCGGGCCACCTCATAATCGGGGGTGGTGAAATCGGCCTCGGCAAATCGGGGCTCGCTGAGAATGCGGCCGTCAGGGATAAAGCCTTCGGCGGATAGGATGACACCGTTTTCGGTCGTGCCGGTATTGGGTGCCCCTTGACTAAAGAAAGCGGTCGTTTCAGCCAGCTCATCGTTCACCTCGGTGCCGGCGTCTAAGTAGGCAGTTAGAATTAAATGTAAGATATTGGAGTTGCCAGAGTCAGCCTCTATGCCCGCCCCCCTGCGTATCACATTGACTGCAGAAGAAGACCGCACCTTAAGCGAACTGCAGCAAGCCCAGAGCGTACCCTATCGAACTCGTGACCGTGCACATATGCTGCGGTTGAATGCTCAGGGGCTAAACGTACCAGCCATTGCGACGATCTTTCAGTGCCATCAACATACGGTGCGCGCCACCCTTAGACGGTGGGAAAAGGATGGCCTCGGCGGCTTGTGGGAAGCGCCCGGACGCGGTGCGAAAGCGAAGTGGCAGCCTGCCGACTTGGACTATTTGACGGACTGCTTGGCCCAAGAACCCCGGACTTACAACAGTGTGCAATTGGCGCACAAGCTGAAGCAGGAGCGGTTGGTGGATTTAAGTAGTGATCGCTTGCGCCGCTTGCTCAAAAAAAAGATATCGGTGGAAACGGACACGGCACAGTCACCGCAAGAAGCAAGACCCTGTTAAAAAAGCGGTCAAGCAGGCTGATTTAGAGACCTTAGAGTTAGCGGCTCAGGAGGGTTGGGTGGACTTGAAATACCTGGATGAAGCGGGCTTCTGCCTCTGGAGTCCAGTCAGCCACAGCGATAGTCCGATCGGAGAGCAAAAGCGGCTGGAGCAAACGCCGACACGTCATGGTCGTCGCATCAGCATGTTGGGGTTGTGGCAACCCGGAGAGGGCTTCGAGTATGCCCTCGCGCAAGGCGGTTTCAAGAGCAAAAGCTACCTTGAGGTGATGGATTGGGTGGCCCAGAAGGCCTCACAAACCCTGGCTCAAACCGGGCGCCTTACCGTGATTGTGCAAGATAACGGCTCGCTTCATAAGAGTCGTCTGGTGCAGCAACAGTGGTCACGGTGGCAAGAGCAGGGCTGATTCATCTTCTTCTTACCCCCCTACTGTTCCGAGATGAATCCGATTGAAACCCAATGGCGGCAGTTGAAAGCCCACGAAATTGCCGGTCAGATGTTTGATAACGAGTATGACTTGGCGATGACGGTCATTGAGGGCATGGAAGCCCGCAGTCAAGCCGGAGATTATCACCTGGAACGTTTCAGGTTTAATTGCACATAGCTACTTACAACTTTTACAGTTCTGAATAGGTTTTCAAACCTTCAAGATCCTTGATTTGAAGCTCGCGAGTCCATTTGACAATCCCCAAGAGCTTTGCCGGCACTTGGAAGGGGCGTTGGTAAGTGTTGACAAATTGCAAGGTCACTTCTGTCTGAGAGTCGGAAATAGTGCGCAGGTCGAAGTCTAGATAAGGCGTATGCTTCAAGGGCCCGTCATTGACGAGAGTCATCGATACCTTGTGGTGCGGTTCGAGGTCAATAATCTCTTGATGGCCGAAGCGTTTACCTTTGCTGAAAAAGACCGTCCGAGCACCGACTGTGCCATCAATGTTTTCCACCGAACAGGTTGATCCGGTAGCTTCAGGCCAGGCCGACCACTGCATCAGATCTGCTTGCAAGCGGATGTTGTCATACACCTGCTTGATGGGGGCATTGACGATAATTTGTTCTGAATAGCGAACGACGTTGGGTAGAAAGATGACTAATACCAGCAACACCACGGTGAGCAGCAACAGGCCGTATAGCGCAATTTCCATTGACTTCTCCATTCAGGATTGACGACGGCTACTTCTCTACAAAAGCCGTCTATGATTGTGGATGAACATCATTAGAGCGTAAAGTATCTTGAGCGTCAAGATAAATGCTGCGGATGATTCTCAGAATCTGGCCGCTGTCATCATGGCCGGTCGTAGAGTTCATGCGGCGATCGACACGATTGACTATGTGATTTCTGAGCACCTCGGCATCCACCGGAATGATTTGCGAGCGCTCAATCTTTTAGAAGCAGGGCCACTTTCACCTAGGACTATTGGCGATCGCATCGGACTTACCAGCGGCTCAGTCACAGCACTGCTCGATCGATTAGAAAAAGCTGGATTCGTAGAGCGCCGACCCTCAAAGACCGACCGCCGTTCGATTGAGGTGGAAATTATGCCGCACCGCCATGCGGAGATCGGTGCGCTCTATCGGCAATGTGCAGATATTCTGATGCAGACGTTTGGCGATCAACAAGGCGACCAGCTCAGAGCCTCGGCGGACGTATTATCAACATTTGCCACAGCGATGGAGCAAGTCGCTGAGACCTTGGCGGTGTGATTTTTGAAGCTTAGTCGTGGTCTGGCAAGCCGCAATTTGATCCGGTCACTCTATAGCAAGCCGCAGTTTGATCAGGTCACCTCAAATGCCTGAAAGCACCATCAAATAGGCTTTTCAATTCTGACTTCCGACTTCTGCATTCCGCCTTCTGCTATAGATAGCTGAAACCACCATCTGACAAGCCTTTTGGTTCCGACTTCCGACTTCTGCATGCCGACTTCTGCTATAGCGTTTTGAGCCAGTTCTGAAGGGGGCCTCTGTCGGCTCTGACTAGCGTCAGGCAGCCGTATTGCTAGGCCGGTATTGGTTCCAGACGATTTACGGTTTGAGTGATTCAGATACGTAGTGGGTGTCGGGCCAGATTTCATTGATTTCGGCCGCTTGAAAGGCGGCGGTGAAGCGCTCCCAAAGAATGCCGTTGCAGTCAGTCTCGGTCGTGAAGTCTGAGGCGGTGTCGTCTTCCCAACCCAGGTGACGTAGCTCGCCGGGGGCGCAAGTGGCGTCTTGCCGCACCGAGAAGTTGAGCGTTGCCGTGCGCCACAAAGCGTACTCGTTGGGCACAACCACACAAGGCTGAGCCCCGAAGCGGACGGAGTAGTCTTGCACGGTGGCGGCAATGTCGTGGGTGGCGATCGCAATATGAATTCGTGACATTCGTAAACCGTTAGCTCCTATGGGTGGGTGGGGTAGATGATGCGAAACCGCTCACACACCAGCGGCATATCGAGGGTCGGTGCCCTACCAATTTTCGGTAAGACCCGTGAAAAATATCGCCAGTGTTCGCGCCGCCAAGCGTCTAGGGTGCGGTCATCTTCGCCTTCGTCGTAGGCAAACTCAGCATCCACTTCATTGAAAGCGCAAACCCGCACCTCCGTCGTTTCCGTGATGCACAGGGGCCGGTCCTCACTGTTGAGCACTATCACGGTTGACCCTACCGTTGATAGTGGGGTTTGTTCGGCTTCCCATTCCCACAGGGCAGAGCAAGTAGCGGTTTTGATACCGGCGAGCACCAGGTATCCGAGTGCGTCGGCGAGGGCGGGCGTATCGCCAAAGGCTTCGGCCAAGCAGGGGCGATCGCCCGCTGCCTCTGATGGCAAAGTCTGAAGATAGCGTTGCCAATAATCGGCGATCGGGGACGAGTTCATGAGGGTGGCAAGGGAAGGGGATTGCTATGAGCGGCGCTCTAAAATGCGGCGGATGTTGGGCAGAGCGGCAGCAATGTCATCGGGGGTGTAGGCCGTTTTTTGCCAGCTCTCTCGCTGGGCCAAACGATTGGCCCAGGCGCTCAGACGAGGATAGTTTTCTAACGGCAAGGAAGGCACCAAGGTGCCTGCGACGATGTCGGCCAGGGTCAAGTCTGCACCGGCAAAATAAAGGCGTTGAGCCAAGAGCTGCTCCAAAAACTGCAGGATCACGGTCACGCGGGCTTCGGCTGCTGCGAGCTTCTGCGGATCAACCTCTAGACCCACCAGCGGTCGCGTTAGCGGCAGAGTCTCTGGCTGTAGCTCGACGACGGTAATCGTTTCCACCATCCGTACCCGAGCGATCGCTTCCGGTTCGCTGGGCATGAGTGATGGTGTGGGATATTTGGCTTCTAAATAGGCCAAAATGGCCAGTGATTCCACAACTCGCAATGCCCCATCGGCGATCGCGGGAACGCGCTGCAGCGGATTAATGGCAGCAAACTCGTCGCTGAATTGATCGCCATCTAAGTGGATCAAAATCGGCTCGAAGGGAATTTGCTTTTCTAGCAGGGTGATCCAAACTCGCCGGGCATTGACGGAAACGGGATTGTAATAGAACTTCAGCATGTGGCCTCCGGCAGCAGAAACAGACCTTGACTCAAGTCATCGAACCGGTTGAACCAGAGCGAAAATCGTCTATCTGCTCAGTATAGAGAGGGATGAGGCCGTCGTTATTTACCTCCCGCCACATCAATAAATGAGCCCGTGGTATAAGCAGCTGCTGTCGATAACAGCCACAGAATGGCGTGGGCCACTTCGATGGCCTTGCCCCCGCGCTGCAGCGGCACCGAAGCTTTGACCCGCTCAATGCGATCGGGTTCACCGCCAGCGACGTGGATATCGGTGTCAATAAATCCGGGCCGCACGGCATTGACGCGAATCCCCTCGTGGGCAACTTCTTTGGCGAGCCCTATCGTGAGGGTATCGATCGCGCCTTTCGACGCCGCGTAATCCACATATTCACCCGGCGAGCCCAGACGCGCCGCCACCGATGAGACGTTGACGATTGCGCCGCCGGTGCCCCCCTGCTGAGTTGACATGCGCCTCACCGCTTCGCGCGCGCACAGAAAACTCCCGATCACGTTGGTTTGAAAAATGCGCTGTAGCCGCGCCGCATCCATCCTGTGGACGCGCATTTGCGACTCTAAAATGCCAGCGTTGTTTACCAGGGCCGTCACGGTGCCCAACTGGTCATCCACCGTGGCAAAAAGCTGCGTCACCTCATGTTCTAACGCGACATCGGCGGCGAGCGCGATCGCTTGACCACCACTCTGGTTAATTGACTGGACGACGCGGTTGGCTGCTGCCTGATTGCGCCGATAATTGACGGCCACGGCATACCCCTGCTGGGCGGCCAAACAGGCCGTCGCTGCCCCAATGCCCCGGCTGCCCCCAGTGACAATCAGGACTTTGTTGTTTTCATGAGCGCTCATAGACAACTTTTGACCTCACTGTCGGCTTTGCTCGTTCCATGCGGTTCGGGAGACGAATCACGATCACTCACCGATGGCATAACGTTCGCGGCTGGGGTCAGTTAAACTTTGGCCGCGTCTGGTTCAAGTATCCTTTGGCTGGGATATGAACAATCCAACACGAGGCAGTCGGTCTTGGCGCGAAAGGGGCCATGCACCTCACCGGGCGGACGGCTAGCGTAATCGCCTGCTGTGAGCCAGCGATCGAACGCTTGGTCATAGAGCTGACCAGAAACGATGAAAATCTCTTCGGGATAGTCGTGCACCTGCGGCCCGAACTCTGCCGTATCAGCCCCGGCTTTGAAGCGGGTCAGCCGCGTTTAGTCTCCAGTGGTTTCATCAATTGCGAGGAACAGCTGTTCGATCAGGCCGTGGGTGCCTTCAATAGACTTTATCGGAAATAAGAGAGGGGTCGATTTAACCCACCATTTCCCCTGATT
>CALCCA010000191.1 GCA_937899725.1 uncultured Halomicronema sp. | reverse complement strand
GTGCTCTAAACTTTCGACCACTTTAACCGATTAGACCTTTATGCGGATTGCTATAAGTCACAAAGAATACTTTTCAGATCCTGATTGGCCTCTTAAAATGCGGCCAATCCCCGTAGTTTCGATAGTTTTCTATGACAAGCATCACTGATCCCTCACCCGTTCCTTCCGGTCAACCAACTGAGGATTTCCCCCTCAGTTCGGTGCCCGAAACTGCGCGGAAATCGATGATTTCACTCGCGCCTATTTTGGCGGGCTTTACCCTCTACTCTGGCACGCTCTTTGCGGGCGGTTTGGTGGGGCCTTCCTTTCAGTTTTGGCCCGACTTGGTGGGGCTGATCTTACTGAGCAATTTGATTTTGGGCCTGTATGCGGCCTTTTTGGGGTTCATCGCCGGGAACACCGGCCTCACCACCGTACTCATGGCGCGCTTTAGCTTTGGCAGCGTCGGCTCTCGCTGGGTCGATTTCATCCTCGGCTTTACGCAAATTGGCTGGTATGCCTGGGGTTCAGCATTGATGGCCCAGCTACTCAACAGCTTGGCCGGCGTCCCCGAGTCTTGGAACTGGCTGATTATTCTGTTCTTTACCTATGGCTTTTGCTCGACGGCCTATATGGGTTACAAAGCGATGGACTGGCTGAGCCGCATCGCCGTGCCCGCCATGATTTTGCTGATGGTGTTGAGCCTGTCGGTGGCGGCTGGCGATGTCGGCGGCTTTGCCGGTCTGCAAGCCCAAGCAATTGGCGACCCGCTGCCGGTCAACGTCGCCATCACGATTATCGTGGGCACGTTTGTGTCAGGCGGCACCCAAGCGACCAACTGGAGTCGTTTTGCCAAGTCGGGTAAAGCCGGGTTTATCGCCACGCTGATTGCGTTTTTCTTGGGGAATGGCTTTTTGATTTTTAGCGGCGCTTTTTGCGCCAAGGTCTATGGCGAACCGGATATCGTCAAGGTGATGGCGACCCAAGGGCTGCTGGTGTGGGGCCTGATTTTGTTCTTCTTCAACATGTGGACGACTCAGGACAATACGATTTACGCCTTCTCGATCGCCGGTTCCAACATGTTTCGCACTCGCAAACGGACGCTGCTGGTGTTGGGCGGGGCCACGTTTGCGCTGGTGTTGGCCTTGGGGGGCATCTACGAAATGTTGGTGCAGTATCTAATTCTGCTCGGCACCTTCATTCCGCCCATTGGGGGCATCATCATGGCCGACTATTGGGTCAACCGAGGCGGCGAGTTTCCGGCTTTAACCGAGCCGCAACCGGCATTTAACTGGGCAGGCATCATTGCCTATGTTGCGGCGTCGGCGATCGCCTATTTCACCAATGCCTCAGGCTGGGGCATTGTGCCTCTGAATGGCATTGTGTCGGCCCTGGTGATTTACGTTGTATTGACGAAGCTTATCCCCGCCCCCCAGTCTCAGTCCTAAGCTTTGCTATGAGGGTTTGGCAGTGCCAAAGTACCTGTTTAGCGTTGCTGTGTGATACCCCGCTGTCGCCGCCCCCTTGAAAATGAGGCTATCCATCGATTGGCTCGAAGTCTCCCCTTTTCTACGCGAATCGCCTGCACGGAGGGCTATGGGGGAGTCAAAAGTGTTTCGCTAAATACATACCTGCCAAACCTCTGCAATCTTTACCGGACTGAGATGGTGCGCTTGAGCAGACAGTCCAACTGCTGAGCGAGCAGCGTTAATCCTGGCATTGCGCAACGCCAACTAGCGTTCAAGCGGCGTCGGGTGCCAGCCAAAGTGCCAGGTTTCTGAAGTAGGTGTAGACGTCGGCCACCCCAACCGGATTTGCCCGGATGCCCTGGCCCGGCGGCTCATCCACAAAGCTCGGGCAACCCAAACTGGGATCAATGTTGTAATCCACAAAATGATGGAAGGTCGATTGCGCTACAACTCGCCCGGTCTGGTTACCGGCGGCATCGGTGGCGCGATCGCTCGCCACCACGAGGTTAAACGGGCGCTTTGTGGCCTTGCTTTTGCCCGTCGCAATCACTCGCGCTTGGGGCATCTGCTCTGGCACGCCGACGCCACCCTCATGGGGATGGGCTAAAAAATACTGTAGCGGGCCATTAACTCCTTGCAATAGCGGATGCACCGGCTCAACAGGATTAATCGTCTGCAAATCGCCGTTGGCCCCGGAATGATAGTTGGGCCAGTCAATGCTCGTGGTGTAAGGGTCGTCGCGATCGCGGTGGGCGGGGTCGGGATGATTTTGTCGAGAATGAAAATAGTGAAACTGACCCAGCGGCTTGAGCGCACACATCGAAATGCCCATATCTTGGTGGTCGCGCGTGGTCAAAATGCCGCCGCCCTGCTGATGGAAGCGAGTGATACCGGCACAGTCGGCTTCACTCAGGCCACCGCCCACATCCAACGCAAACAGCCATAGCTCATCAAAGCGATCGCGACTGAGGCTGCTGAGCATCGGGTCGTTGCCCTCGACATCCGGGGTGCGATCGCGAGCCGTCACCACAAACAAGGGATTGCCGTCACCGTCCTTCAGTCCACCCAAGTAGCGCTGCAGTAGAGAAAACCGCGTGATCGTCCAGTCGTCAGTATCGGTCGGCAGCAGCGTAGTTTGGAGCAGAATGCGAGTCGACATAGTAGGAGTGATGAAGAGATCGGTGGGTCATGAGGGATGGACACAATGAAGACGCGACGGGCCGGTTCTAATGCGTCATTCTTCCCAACTCATCTACTGCGCCGCTTTGATTTCATCCAATTTTGCCTTCACCGTTTGAATGTCTTGCCACATCAACCATTTGGGCGAGCCCTTGTCCCGAGACGGGTTCCGTAGCAGATAAGCAGGGTGCAAAATCGGCATACACAAGCGTCCTTCCCACTCAATCCACTGGCCGCGAATTTTAGTGATGCCGCGCTTTTCACCGGTGAGTCCTTTCATTGCCGTCGCCCCCGTCAGCAAAATGATTTTGGGGTCAACCAAGCGAATCTGCTCCAGCAAGTACCCTTTGCAAGCAGCCGTTTCATCCGCCACCGGCGTGCGATTATTGGGCGGGCGGCACTTCACCACGTTGCAGATGTAGACGTCCTGCTCAGTATCGAGACGAACGGCCGCGAGAATTTTTTCCAAGAGCTGCCCCGATTTGCCCACAAACGGCAGGCCCTGCTCATCCTCTTGCTGGCCCGGCCCTTCCCCCACAATCATGATTGGCGCTTGGGGATTGCCTCGGCTGACGACAACATTCGTGCGGCCAGCCGCCAAACCGCAGCGCTGACAGTTATTGCAGTGTCTAGTCAGGGTGTCTAAATCGCTGTAGATACCGGGTGGAATGGGGACGCTGCCGCTGGTGGGAATGGCCTCAACATCGAAGTTTCCGGCAGCGGCCTCAGCGGCACCGGCAGCAGCAAACAGGTCAATTTGGTCAATCATGGGCAGAGGCAGCAGGCTAAGGACAATGCATGCATTGGAGCCCAACGGCTCGGCTCAGAGGTTCGGTTCCAATGCATGGGTGTTATTGTAAGTGACCCGTTACAGCCAAGTCTCTATCTCAGGGGAGTGAGCCAACATTTTTCTGACCGCGAGGGGGGTGTTGAGGGCGCTCTCTCCCCATTCTCAAGCCTCAATCACCCAACACAAACTCATCCGATGTCGTCTACGCAACGGCCTCAGCAACCACAGTAAACTGAGAATAATCTGCACCAAGGTGTTTGGATGGCGACGCTGCTCATCAAAGTGCCCCCCTCAACGGCGCTGACTGAAAACCAGTTCTACGATCTCTGTCGCGCTAATCCTGAGATCAAAATTGAGCGCACCGCCGCCGGAGAATTACTGTTTATGCCCCCCACTGGTGGTGAAACCGGCAACCGAAATATTGAGATTGCTGCCGACTTTGTCCTTTGGAATCGACAGGCTCAGCTAGGTGTGCTGTTCGATTCTTCAACTTGCTTTAAGCTGCCCAATGGGGCTGATCGCTCTCCTGATGTGGCTTGGGTGCAGCGAGATCGCTGGGAGGCCCTGCCTTTGGCCGCCCGAGAAAAATTTCCGCCGATTGCCCCTGACTTTGTGTTGGAGCTGATGTCACCATCGGACGATCTGACGACAGCTCAAGCCAAAATGGTGGAATATGGCGAGAGCGGGGTGCGGCTTGGCTGGCTGATTGATCGTAAACAGCGGCGCGTGTGGATTTATCGCGCTGCCGAAGCACCCCAGGTACTGGACGAACCCGCTACCTTATCGGGTGAACCCGTCTTACCCAATTTCACGCTCGATACATCCATTGTTTGGTAATAGGTTTCAGGTCGCGATCACGAGCACACGCCAGCGCTCAAATTCGCTTTAGAAGCATCAATCACTGGTTTCACGACTGCCCAGCATGTCCTGATAAGCCGCGATCGCCTGGGCGGCAATGGCTTGCCAACTGTACTGTTCCTTCGCGCAGTGTTGAGCATTGTGACCGCGCTGCTGCCGTTCGTCCGCATCTTTGAGGGCGGCTCGCAGCTGCTGGGCTAAAGAGGTGGCGTCGCAGGTGCAGACCCAGCCCGACTCACTTTGATCAATCGTTTGCCAAATGTGTACTTGGTCAGAAATCACCACCGGCAAACCCACCAGCATCGCCTCAGCCACGGCAATCCCAAAGTTTTCGTAATAGGACGGCAGCACAAACAGGTCGGCAGTTTGCAGAATGCTGGCTTTGAGATCACCCGAGACAAAGCCGGTCAGCGTCGTCTGCGATCGCACTGCCGACTGCTCAAACCGCTCGCGAATTGACTGTTCGTACTCACGATCTTGGGGATTGGCCCCACACATTAAGAGATGGAACGGCAGTCCTTCCTGCTGCAGCGTTTCGAGGGCAAACAGCAGCAGCTCAATGCCCTTTTTGGGATCGAGACGAGACATAAAGAGAATGATGGGGCGATCGCGGGGAATGTTGAAGCGATCGTGCACATCAATTTGCGTTTGAGGAGATGGCAGGGGCGATACCCCGAGCGGCAAGACCAAGGCGGGCGTTTTAGCGCCAAATCGTTCCGAAACTTTGGCTTCTTGAGCGCTGGTGAAATGTATGGCCGCCGCCCCTGCCAGGTTAGGACCTTCGAGCAGCGCTGCGTAGAGACGCTTGATCTGTTTCTTTTTAGTCAGATCAGCCGGGTCGAGGGTGCCGAGAGGACGCAGTAAATAGGGCACGCCCCGCTGCCGCAGCACCGCTGCGGCAAACGAACTCACCGGAGAAAAGAGGGCGTGAATATGAACGATGTCATAGTCACGGGCATGATGCCACAGCCAGCGCAGCAGCCCCATGGAAAACTTGTAGCGGCGAAAGGGCGAGCAGCGAAAGTAAATCACCGTGTAGTTGTCTTCGGCTACCGGCGTTTCTAGCGGTACATCCAGCGGCGCTTCATCCACATCGCCATTGGAATCGGTGGTGGCAATTGTCACCGCTGCGCCCGCGGCCGCCAGCGCCTGAGAAAAGCCCCGCACCATCTGACTGGGGCCACCATAGACCAGAGAAATCGACGGGACGATTTGCAGCACCCTTAAGGGTTGGCTCATGCCACCAGCTCCTGATAAAAGTCCAACGCTTGGCGGGCTAAGGCCCGATTGGTGTACTGCGCCATTGCGCGATCGTAGCCACGCTTGCTGAGGTCAGTTTGCGTTTCAGGGGATTCCATCAGAGTGCGGATTTGGGTCGCCAGTGCCGCCGCATCCCCTTCTGGAAACACCAGCCCCGCATCGTCAATCACGTAGGGGATTTCGCCAGAGTCGGAGCCGATCACGGGCACCTGACAGGCCATCGCTTCGATTAAGACATGGCCAAACTGCTCTTTCCAACCAGCGGAGGTCAACGTTTTGAATTTGTCGGTGGTCTCCGACGGCAGCAGCAGCGTCGACATCAAGTTGATGTATCGCGGCACGTCATCGTGGGGCACGCTTTCCACCCAGCGCAGGCGATCGCCCACGCCCAAATCGGTAGCCTGTTTTTGTAGCGTCTCTTTAAGAGGGCCACGTCCGAGCAGCAGACATTTCCAGTTCTGGGGATGATCTTTGAGCTGTTCTAGGGCTTGCATCACCGTCAGCAGCCCTTTCTCTTCAACAAAGCGACCGACGAAGCCAATCACAAAATCATCGGCGGCAATCCCCAAGCGCTCGGCCAGCTCGGGCTGGGGCTGTGGGCGAAACAGGGTTTCATCAACGCCCAGTTGGGGCATCACCCGAATCGGCCCCTGATAGCCGCGATCGCGCAAAATATCAGCCCCGTCTTGATTGCCCGAAACGACGCCATCAGTGCCGCCCAAGTTATAGCGTTCTAGTAAAGAGATCGGAAACTTCAGCTCGTAGGGCAAGTTCCACCAGGTAAAGAACAGCATTTTGGCCTTGAGGCCCAGCAACCGATTCAGCGTGATCATCTCGGCATAGGCGAGCCCCTTTGATCCCTGCTCGACCTGAATCACGTGGGGCCGAAACGTGCGCAGTAGCGATACCAGATCCAGCCCAAAGGTGAGCATGCCCTGGTTGTTTTGGCTGAAGTTAGAGATCGGCACCACCCGAAACCGCCCATCTTGCCAGGCTTGTTTCTCAATGATGCGATTTTGCACCCCACCGGGCTGCCACCGCTGCGGCACCACCACCGTGACTTCTAAATCGGGGGCGAGTTGGGCCAAGGTGCGAAACTTTTCGCAGTTTAAATCCACGATGTAGGTGTGGCTGGCAACCAGGATTCTCATGGGTGGGCTTCCTCGGGAATATCAAGCGGGGTCATTAGCCAAACAGACTTGAGAGCAGGGCGGGCAATGGGACACAGCCGTTTCACCGCACAATTTCCAGCTCAAGAGAGCATTAGCATTGAGCCGACAGCGCCATGGGGGTATCGGCGGGCGTAGTGTGGATGCGGTGACGTTTGCCGGTTTTGATCAGCGTGCCCACGGCATCTAAAAAGCCCAGGCAGTAAAAGCCAAAGCGCGTCACCACCTTGATAGGAGAACCGCTCTTGTTACAGGGTGGATGCCCCAGCACATGACAATCGAACAGCTTGCCATAGAGACGCAGTGCCTGTCCGGGCGTCAGGTTTTTGAGCCCCATCAAAAAGTGATTGTGGTAAAAGGTGATCTGATAGGCCAGCGATCGCGTGCTGATGTCGTGGCAGCCACCGGTTTCTTCCCCCAAATGCACCAGGTTCGCATCGGGCGCGTACCAAACGATGTAGCCAGTGCGGCGGAGTCGTAGGCAAAAGTCGGACTCTTCGCGCACGGCATTGCCGCGAAACCGCTCGTCAAAGCGCAGGCCATGTTTGCCAAAGATCTCGCGCCGAAACGACATGTTGCAGCCGCGCGCCGAAATCACCTGCTGCGGCTGGGTTGTATGCACCAGATCGATGTGATACCAAGCAATGCCGGGATCCATAGCTGCTTCTGGTAAATACTCAATCGAGAGGTTAGGATCATCGCCCAGCTTCATGCGATCGAAGACGCGCCCAGCGACGGCCCCGACTTCCGGCTTATCTATAAAGATTTGGGCATGGGCCTGCAAATACCCGGCGGGCAGCTCAACGTCATCGTCAATAAACAAAATGATGTCGCCGCGAGATCGCTCAACCCCGTAGTTGCGTGCCCCTGGTAAACTCGCCCACGGCAGCTGAAAATATTCAATTTCGCCACTTTGGGCTGTGGTTTCGAGATAGCTTTGAGTTTCAGGTTGGTGATTTTGGGTCTGGTCTACCACAATCACTTCAAAGTCAGGATAGTCTTGCCGCAACACATCCGCGATCGTGCTGCAGAGCACGTCTTCTCGCTGATAGGTGGGGATGATGATGCTGATACAGGGGCAGTCAGTCATAAAAATAGCGGGATAAATAATCAGGAGTATCTTTACGCTTGCCGTTAGTGTTCTCAAATTTCTGAGAATCTAAACATGCCCTCGGTGAATTTTCCCAAAAGTTGGCAAGACGCGAGGATCCCCTGACGAGCGCTGCGGGTGACCAAGTTCCTGCCGTCAGTGCCCCCCGTGCTGCAATTCATCCGGCCCCTCATCTGCAGTCTCGGCAGCAGGTGAGAGAGGCACATCAGCGGAATCGTCTTCTAGAGGTCTCTTTATATAGAAACAAAGGGTGAAGGTCTCGCAATGCCATAGCCCTGAACGTAATCGACTCCTAACGCTTTGAGTTGAGCCGCGGTCGTCAAATTCTCGACGCGCTCCGCAACGATTTGTACGTCCATGGCTTGGCCAATGCTGCAGATCGATTGCACAATCGCCTGATTCACCGGCTCGTTGAGCTTCTGCACAAAGTCGCCGTCAATTTTGATGTAATCGACCGGTAGCTGCTTGAGATAACGGAAGGAAGACATGCCGCTGCCAAAGTCATCTAAAGCAAACTGACAGCCTAACTGCTTGAGACTCTTCATAAAGGTCGTCACCCGCTGCAGATTAGATATGGCGGCTGTTTCCGTGATTTCAAAACAAATCTTGGTGGCATCGACCGACTTCTGGGTCAGCTGCGCTCTCAAAAACGTTAAAAACTCCTCATCGCTGAGGCTCGCGCCCGAGAGGTTGATGTTGTAGAGCATATCCAGGGGGCTCTCGCGCGTACTCAGCTCAGCCAGGAAGTGCAGAATTACCCACTCATCAATTTTGGACATCCGGTGATAGCGCTCTGCCGCTGGAATGAACGCCATCGGCGGGATAATCTTGCCCTGTTCGCCTAGCATTCTGACCAGCAGTTCAGTGTGAGTGCGGGCGCCGTCAATCTTGTCAACCTGGGCAATCGGCTGATGATAAAGCTGAAAACGATGGGCTTCCAACGCTTGATCAATTCGCAGACACCACTGTTGTTCATCGCGTTGCCGCGATAAGACTAAATCGTCTGTCCGATACACATGAATGCGATTACGACCGGCTTCTTTGGCGGCATAACAAGCAGCATCCGCTGCAGCGAGAACGGTCGTCAGACTGCGAGTCTCGGGGGTGATTTCGACGATGCCAATACTGACCCCCACGGCAAAGGAATGCTCGCCCCATACGAATCGCTGTTCTCGAATCGACTGGCACATGAGATTCGCAATCCGGCGGGCAAACTCTAACGAACACTGACGCAGTAAAATCGCAAACTCATCGCCGCCCAAACGAGCCACCACGTCAGTAATTCGCACCTGATTGTTCAAACTGTCAGTCACTTGCTGCAGCAGCAGATCGCCAGCCGCATGACCACAGGTATCGTTGACCAGTTTGAACTGGTCTAAATCGAGATAACAGAGCACGCTCGGGCTATCGACCGTGACCAGAAGTTCTGCTAGCTGAGCTTCAAAGCCCCGCCGGTTAAACAAGCCCGTCAACTCATCATGAGTGGCTTGCCAGGTGAGTTGTTTAGACAGTCGGCGGGCCTCAGTGACATCATGGAAGACCAGCACGGTGCCAATAATCTCACCCGCACTATTGCGAATGGGAGCCGCAGAGTCTTCGATACTCCGCTCGCTGCCATCTTTAGCAATCAAAATCGTGTGATTGGCCAAGCCGACAATAATGCCTTCGGCCAGCACCTGGTCGACCGGGTTATCAACCGGCGATCGCGTATATTCGTTGAGGATGATAAAGACGTCTGTCAGAGGCCGACCTTGAGCTTCCGCTTGTGACCACCCGGTGTGGGCCTCGGCAATCGGATTGAGGTAGTTCACACAGCCCCGAGCATCGGTGCTAATGACCGCATCCCCAATCGAATCGAGGGTCACTTGAGCTAACTCTTTCTCATTGTAGAGATCTTGCTCTAAGCGCTTTTGTGCCGTGATATTGAGGGCAACGCCACCGAGAAAACGTTGATTGTCTAAGTCCTGATAAGGGAACTTAGAAACCAGCCAATCTTGGTCATTACCCGCCGCATCGGGAACGGATTCCTGGAGTTGTAAAGGCTGCCCCAACTGCATCACCGTTTGGTCGTTCTGCATGTTTTGCGCGGCGGCGGCTGGCGGCAGCCAATCAAGGTCGGTTTTGCCGACAATCTCGGTAGCGGCGATCTGAAAGAACTGCTCAAATGGCCGGTTGACATAGAGAAACTCGCCAGAATCAGCATCTTTAATAAATGCTAAGGCGGGGGAGTTATCCATGAAGGTTTGGAAGCGTGCTTCGCTGGCTTGCAGAGCGGCCACCGCTTGATTGCGCTCCGTCACATCCACCATCACCGCTAGAGAACGCACAACATTATTTGCCGCGTCGCGCTCTGCTGTGGCAGACAGTAAGACATCAAGCACCTCGCCAGTCTGGGTGACGATCTGATACGGGATATCAGTGCAGCTGCCGGTTTCGAAATACTTGGGCAGCACCACCTGTTGAGCATACTGCTGGGAGGCTGTGGTTAGAAACTCAGCAGATTTACGACCAATCACCTCCTCCCTGGCGTAGCCGAGCTTCTGCAGCCAATAATCGCTCACGGAAATCAATCGACCTTGATGATCGATAGAATGTAGCATCACCGGGGTTTTGAGATAGAGCGCCCGATACCGCGCTTCACTCGCTGCCAGGGCCAAGGCTGACCGCTTGCGGGCGGTGATATCGCGCACGAGCACGAGCACACTCTCTGAGTCACAGGGCACAATTCTGACTTCTTCATACCGCGTTTGACCCTGACAAGTCATCAGCCGTTCGTACTCAGCAGGTTCTCCAGTTTGCAGCACTCGCTGAGCATGCTGGAGTTTTTGTTGAGCGTGGGCTTCCGGCAAATAGTCACAGATAGTGTTGTCGAGAAAGTGATGCGTTCCCGCTAAAGTCTGGCCCTCAACGTTGAGGTAAGTACCATCAAGTTTCATCCAAACAATGCGATCGGGAATTGCGCCGAGCAAGGCTCGATTGAGCATCTCACTGCGCTGTATGGTCTGCTCAGCCTGTTTGCGATCGCTGAGATCGCGGATGATGTCGAGATGCCCCAAGGGTTTGCCAGCCCGGCTTTTAACCACTGTGCCGATGGTTTCACCAATAAAAATTTCCCCGGTCTGCCGCCGATAACGTTCTTCATGCACCCTGATACTGCTGTCGGCTTTCGGCTGATGATGTTGCTCTGCCTGATGGTGATAGTTGGCTGGCGTTTCATAAAGATGTTGGATTGTCCGGCCTAAGACATCGATAGGGTGACAGCAAAAGACGTCACTAAAGACCGAATTAACCCGACAGACGCGACGCTCGGGGTCAGCAAAAACCACAGCATCGGGAATGGCATTCAAAATGCTTTCTAGGACAGCGGCGTACTGATGCAGCTGCTCGACTGACACTAAGGTATTGTCCAAGGCACATTCCAGCCGCCGCGTCGTGTCGAAGAGTTCGTTAATGCGTTGCTCAGAACGACTCTGATACTTAATTTGCTTGAGTGCTTGATAGAGGATCTGGGAAAAGAGGATGGGGTTGAGGGCCTCTTTTGAAAGTAGACCTTGAATGCCGATCTGGATCAGCTCTTGAGCAAGCTCCTCTTCAGACTCATTACAAAGAATTAGCGTCGGGAGTGCAGCCAGCATTTGAGACGTTTGCTGGATACGCTCTCTGGCCTGTGCTCCCAGAGTCTCCAAGTCAAGCAATATAAGGTCAGCCGGAGAAGATGCACATCGGACGGTGGCATCTTCCAAAGATACTGCAACGGTTACCTGAGCATCGCTAAACCAGGAACTTTTCAGTAAATGAAGGATAGATGCTGTTGTGGCATTATTTCCAACCAGCAGAAAGCTAAGGTTGTCACGGACGAAGTCTGGGTAAGCCATGGCTGGATGAAGAGAGAAAAGTCAGCAGAAGTGGGAATGCACCGTGAAGCTTAATCAGCAGAAAACAGGCCAGCCAGGAAAGCTGAGCGTTTTTTGCTGATTAATTAAATCAATTTAAAGATCTTTTTTATGTTTCTATAAAACAAGTAAATTCACTTAGAAGCTCAAGCAGACCCTCTTTCTTTCTTGCTTTGCGTGGATTTACAAGTTGGTTTAACAGGATTAAATTACTTCTTTAGATCGAGTATACCCGAATCTTCTTCAGTGTCATTTAAAAACTCCTGAAGGTGTCATCGAAATCAGTCTTTATTGAAATATGCAGCAGTTATTGATGTCGGTAATAGTACGGAAAGGAATTTCATAGACACTATTTTTAACCGAAAAAATCATAATTCAGCGATTTTTATACAACTAATTTTATATTTTGAGATGAATCTGAATGGAGGCTTTGAGATGGCTTCAGGTAAGCAGTAAGAAATACATCAGTCAATCTGCTGGTATTCTTGTAAATGTCAGTTGAGTTATCCCAGAAAACACGTAGAATTCATCCAGCTTGATTGATAAACAAAGCATGCATTAGCTGGATGATCCCAATTTTTGAATGAGTATGAAGAGTTTGAAGAAGTAAAGTAAAGCACGGGAAACGTTGAGCTATCGGATCGATCAATGTCGACCGTAAGTCTAGCGAGAACATGACGATACCTAAGTTTCTAGCAGTACTCAACATCAGCGACTTTATCGTCAAAATTGACGGCATAAGCTCAAACGTGAGCGAGTGAACAGCGCGATCGCCCCTAGCCCGCTTCCCACTGGCTGTCACCCCATCAACAGTGCATCCCTGACACATCCGCAGGTCTCCTCAACGCCCTCAGCGACTACGACTCCCGCGTGTGCTGCCGCCTAGTTCTCAGTTCGTTACTTGACTCAACAAAAGTCAACGAAATTCGTTCTCAGATCGTTAACACCTTGAGGAGTCCCTGACTTGCGGCCATTTCGAGCAGACCGTTGTGCCATCAGGTTGTGATGTCGTCGTCGTCGTCAATCCCCCACAGACGGCGACACCTGGGGTAACAAACAGTATTGAAATGTAAATTCCACGATGAGAGGAAAACCAGGTTCGCTATTAAATCAATGTAAGGAATCTCTCCTCGTCCGGCTTTTGTCGGTCATCTTAATGAGGTGAGATAGCCTAATCTCGCTGCCACGATAGTCCCGATTTTGATGTGGCCTGGTTTTGCGTCCCTCTTTGGGCATGAGGCCCAACCCCCTCGCAACCCGCAACGTTAGTCTTCAACACCCTAGCGAATCCGCCTTGGCTCGAAAGAGGTCGTTCTCTTTTGCCGAGCCGGTGTGTGCGCTGAAGGTGATCCCGTTCTTCATCACCACCCCATACGGTGGTTAAAACCTACATGAGTGAATTCAGCACAATTTCTCAGTCACCAGCTTCGCTGACCCAGCCAGCTGATCCCCACTGCGAGCTGGGGGTTTGTGTCTGTATTCACGGACATTTTTATCAGCCCCCGCGCGAAAATCCTTACCTCGGAGCGATTGAGGCTCAGCCCAGCGCCGCCCCCTTCCACGATTGGAATGAACGCATTTATCACGAGTGCTATCGCCCCAACGCCTTCGCGCGCATTTTGAATGAGCAGGGCGAAGTCATCGATATCGTCAACAACTTTGCTCACATCAGCTTTAACATTGGTCCCACGCTGATGAGCTGGCTAGAGCGCCATGATCCCGAAACCTATCGGCGCATTTTAGAAGCCGATCGCGAGAGCTGTGAACGCCTCTCAGGGCATGGCAACGCGATCGCTCAGGTGTATAACCACATCATCATGCCGCTGGCGAACGAGCGCGACCAGCGCACCCAAATTCGCTGGGGCAAGGCAGACTTTGTGGCCCGATTTGGCCGTGATCCTGAGGGCATCTGGCTAGCCGAAACGGCGGTTGATTATCCTACCCTTGAAGCGCTGGTAGACGAAGGCTTTCGCTTCACGATTTTGGCCCCTTCGCAGGTGCAGCGCTGTCGGCCGATCCCCAGTCCCGATCAGCCTGAGTTGGACTGGCAGGAAGTTGCCGGCGGGCAGATTGATCCCACCCGACCCTATCGCTGCTTTTTGCCTAGCGTTCACCCTGATGGTCGTCAGCGCTATATTGACGTGTTTTTCTACGATGGCCCGATTTCGCGTGATATGGGGTTCAATGACGTCCTGGGGTCTTCGCAACATTTTGCCGGACGGGTGGGTCAGGCGGTGCGCGGTGACCATCGACCGTCACAAATTATTGGCGTCGCCACCGACGGCGAAACCTTTGGCCATCACCGGGGCGGGGCCGAAAAGACGCTGGCCTACGCGGTGACCCAAGAATTTCCTGACCAGGGGTGGACGGTGACTAACTTTGCCCACTATCTGAGCTGTCAGCCGCCCACTTGGGAAGCAGTGCTGAAACCAGTCACGGCCTGGAGCTGCTCCCACGGTGTCGATCGCTGGCAAGACGATTGTGGCTGCGGCGGGGGCGGGCTGTGGCACCAAAAGTGGCGACGACCGCTGCGCGATGCCCTGAACTGGCTGCGGGATGAACTCGCCGATATCTTTGAGGTGAACGGGGCGCAGTTTTTTGATGATCCCTGGGCGGCTCGGGATACCTATGTCGAAGTCATTCGCGATCGCAGCGAGCAGCGACAACGACAGTTTTTTGCCACCTATCAATCGCACAAGCTGACCTCGGCAGAAAAGATCGAAGCGCTGCGGCTGCTCGAAATGCAGTATCACAGCCTGCTAATGTACACCAGCTGCGGTTGGTTCTTTGACGAAATTTCGCGACCCGAAGGCACCCAGATTTTGCGCTATGCCGCGCGAGCGATCGAGCTGGCCGGAGAAGTCACCGGCGTTGAACTGGAACCCCAGTTCATTCACCAGCTGGAGCCAGGACTGAGTAACGTGCCTCAGTTCGGTAACGCGGCGGGCGTTTATCGTCAACTGGCGTTGCCGTCTCAGGTGAGTTTAGAGCAGGTAGCGGCTCACTACGCCATGAGTTCGCTGTTTACGCCCTATCAGGCAGAGCAGCGTCTCTACTGCTACACCATTCACCAGCAAGACTATCAGGTGCAGCGGATGGGACCGCTGTCGCTAGCGGTGGGTCGTCTGCAGATTAAATCTGATGTGACCCGCGATCGCTCTGATCTGAGCTTTGTTGTGCTGCATCTAGGCGGCTGGGACTTCCACTGCTGCGTTAGCGGCTTTCGGCGGCGGCTCGACTATCAGCGGGCCAAGGAGGCTATTTTGGCGGCATTTACCAGCGCCAGTGCGGCGCAGGTGATTCTGGCGATGAATGCCGCGTTTGGGGATCACGTCTATAACCTACAGACGCTCTTTACTGAAGAGCGCCACCGCATCATGCAGCTGCTGAGCCACGACACGCTGCAGCGGCTCGACCAGCTCTACAGCCAGGTTTATCGCAACAATTACGGGTTGATCACCGCGTTTCACCGTGACGGCTTGGCCGTCCCCCAAGAATTGCAGGTGGCCGCAGAAGTGGCGATTCGCCACCGCGCTCTGGAAGGACTGCACGCGTTGGAACAAGAAACCAGCGATCGCCCCAGCGACCCCCTGCATCGCAACACCGTGCACCTGATGCAGCTCGAAACGATCGCTCAAGAGGCGCAGCAGTTTCACTGTGACTGTCACCTGCCTGAGGGGCAGCGCATTATCGAAGGGATCATCTGGCGATCGCTGCATCATTTCCTCAGCCACCCGCGATCGTCGAGTCTGCTCGAAGATGTCGATTGGCTCCGCCGCCTGATTGAGCTGGGTCATACTCTGGGGGGCGTTTCCCTAGCGCGTG
Organism: uncultured Halomicronema sp.; assembly: GCA_937899725.1. Classification (GTDB taxonomy): domain Bacteria; phylum Cyanobacteriota; class Cyanobacteriia; order Phormidesmidales; family Phormidesmidaceae; genus Halomicronema. The sequence continues at coordinate 15,079 of CALCCA010000191.1, read as the reverse complement.
CCCAAGAGCTGTATTGGCATTCCATCCACGATTGGCTGCAGCGAGTTGAGCACAGCGATCCCACCCAAGCCAACGCCAAACTCAAGCCACTCTTAAAGCTGGCTCACTATCTGGCCATTGATCCCGAAGCGTTGCTGGCGCATCACCAGTTTCGTCAGCTCACCGCGGCGGGTTAAGCCAGGCGATCGCGGGGCGTGAACTGCACAATGGGCGGGGTCGGATCGCTGACCTTGCCCACCCCCGCAAAGCCCCAGCGATTGAGCAAATCTTTGAGCTGATACGCTGGGACAGACTCCACGGCAAAGCGATCGCGGGCCTCTGGCGCGTGGGTACTGAGATAGGACAGCGCCTCGTAATCGGCGGCAAAAATCAGCAAATAAGTTTGATCCGTCGCCGTTTCGTCGGGACGGGCGGCTAAATGTCGCCCATCTTGTTTTGACCGCAGTAAAAAATAAACTTGAGAATACATGGAGGCGATGCCGCGTCGCGACAGAAACGTTTAGCCAGCACATCCCCCATCGGAATAGCGCTGATTATCAGGATATAGCAAGCGGCACGTTGATCAAGTCACTCGGGCTGGCGGCCCTGGCGATTGGCGCAGCTTGGCACTGCTGACTGCCGACCGCCGGGGATGCTGCCCTGGCTACACCTGCTCTAGCTTCGGATTGCGAGCGAGCAGATAGGAATTGTAGAGATTTTGAAACACGATGTAAAACATCGGCCCCAGGGCAATTACCGGCGTCAAAAAGGTGAGACAGATCCAAATACTAAACAGCGTATTTTTCTGCCCGAGCGACTGTCCCATCTCTTGCCCCCAGTCATAACCGCCCAACCAGCGCCCCATGCCAAAATTGACAACGCACAACAGCAGAGACACCAGCGCAATTTCGATTAAAAAGCTCTGCGATGAGGTCGACTCTGCCTCGATGAAATGCGTCGCCTTGGCAGTGGCTAAGTAAATCGCCCCGACCCACAAATAGAAGCCAGCTTGCTTGATCGGCAGCAGTTGCTTCACCAGCTGAGGGGACAATTTTTGCAGCAGTTGGGTCAGGGCCAGCGGCAGCAGCACTACCACGAGGGTATTCAGCAGGGCGACCCAGTTAATGCCCGCTTGGGCTGTTGGGCTCAATACCGGCAAAATCAGCGGCAGCGCAATGGCAGAAAAGCTATTTGTCACGATGACGGACGTCATCACATAATCCACTCGACCATTGAGCAGGCGCGTCATCACGGGTGCGGCTGCCGCTGTGGGGGCCATCGCCACCATAAAGGCCGTCAGCCCCAGATCGGGGCTAAACCAGTTGCCGACCCAAGCCGTCATGCCGCCAATGGCCATCATCATGGCCACAATGATTCCCAAGCGCGGATTTAAGGCTGACTTGGCATCCACTTCTAGATCCAGCAGCGAGCAAAAGAGAATCAGCATGATGCAGTAGCGGATCAAAAAGGCATAGCTGTGGCCTTGGGGCAAAAGCACGCCGCAGGCAATGGCGCTAAACAAGAAAACTGATTTTTTCATGCGGGCAACCAGACGCAGAGCGCTTACCAGGCTACCCTGTGGGGGTTAACGCAAAGGGTTTGAGGTGAACTGTTGTGTCATCTCCCTACCGGGCCTAATCTTCTCCGGCGAGTGTCTGGGCATCCTCTAAACTGTTAAGGCACCTCTGGGAGACTGGCGCGGGTGAAAATTGCTCTGATTATTGGGGTTATCGTGGCCCTTGGCATTGGCGCGATTGAAATCGGGCTGCGGCTATTTTTTGGGTTTGGCAAACCCCCCTTGTATATTGCTGACCCGCAAACTGGCTATCGGCTAACGCCCAACCAGCGCACCAAGCGGTTTGGCAATGTCTTTGAAATTAACGAATATTCCATGCGCGGCCCGGCGATCGCCCCACAGCCCGACCCGCAAACTCTGCGCGTGCTGCTGTTGGGTGACTCGATCGCCAACGGCGGCTGGTGGACTGACCAGTCTGCAACTATCGCCGTACAGGTGCAGCGGCATCTGAGTGCCGCACCGCGATCGACCTACCCAGCGGTGGAAGTGCTCAACGCCTCGGCCAACTCTTGGGGGCCGCGCAACGAACTCGCCTACTTGGCTAAATTTGGCACCTTTGACGCTCAGGTCGTGTTGCTGTTACTCAACACCGATGACCTGTTTGCTACCGCCCCCACATCGCTGCAGGTGGGCCGCGATCGCGCCTATCCCAATCGGTATCCGCCGCTGGCAATTGCGGAAGTGCTCGGCCGGTTTCTCGAATCCCCCCCGATCCCCGAGCTGCAGGCCGTGACTCAAGAAGGGGGCGATCGCGTTGGCGTTAATTTAGAAGCAGTACGGCAGCTGCACCGCCTGACTCAGCAGTCAGAGGCGCGGCTGATTGTGGCAATGACGCCGCTGCTGCGCGAGGTCGTGCCCCCTGGCCCTCGCGATTATGAACTCAAAGCCCGACAGCGGGTGAATCAGTTTGCAAGTCTAGAAAACCTGATCTACATCGACTTTTTGGCCGATTTTCAGAATGCGCCAGAGCCAGAGGCCCTCTATCGCGATCACATTCACCTCAGCCCCGAGGGCTATGCCCTAGCCAGCAAAACCCTTAGCCTGACGATTCAACAGGCGCTTGCGTCCTCTAAGGGCAAACCAACGGCTTTGCCCGATAGTCTGCTCGATGATCCCTGGTAGGAGCGCGCTGCAGTATGGATTCGGAGGGGAGTTAAGCTATCCAGAAACGTAGATTTAGGGATAATCTGCCCCCTATTTGGCATCCCTGCCCAAGCGCCAATGTCTCCTTCGCGGCCCGACCCTGGTGCCCTGGAATTTAGCCAAATGACTCTCTGACATGGCTAAATCAGGTCAAGCGATTGTGTCATCAATCAGCGATCGCAGAGAGAAGCAATTGCTCAATTAGGCGATGGTCTTGGCTGACTGCTGACGCCTGGCCCCGCCGTCGACCTCAAAGCTGGATCGCAGAAACACCAGTTTTTTTGCCTAAACTCCAGTTACGCTGTCAGTTGTTAGTCCCTTACAGCAGAGTGATCTTATGGAGACACCTTCACCCTACACCCCGCCCTCAGTCTGGCAATGGGATACCGAGAGCGGCGGCACCTGGGCCAGCACAAACCGCCCGATCGCCGGGCCGACTCACGAGAAGGAACTACCGGTGGGGCAGCACCCGTTGCAGCTCTACTCACTGGCGACCCCCAATGGGCAAAAGGTCACCATCATGCTGGAAGAACTTCTCGCGCTGGGGATCACGGCCGCTGAATACGACGCTTACCCCATCCTCATCAATAAAGGCGACCAGTTTGGTAGTGGTTTTGTCGCTGTGAATCCCAATTCCAAGATTCCTGCCCTGGTCGATCTCAGCACGAATCCCCCCACTCGTGTTTTTGAATCGGGATCGATTTTGCTCTATCTGGCAGAAAAGTTTGGTGCGCTGCTACCGACTGAACCGGCCCACCGCATCGAATGCCTATCTTGGCTGTTTTGGCAGATGGGCTCAGCTCCCTATGTAGGCGGCGGGTTTGGCCATTTTTATAACTACGCGCCCACCAAAATCGAATATTGCATCGATCGCTTCACGATGGAAACCAAGCGCCAACTTGACGTGCTGGATCGCCAGCTCGCCGACCAGCCCTATGTCGCTGGTGATGCTTACACCATTGCCGACATCGCCATTTGGCCCTGGTACGGGGGCTTGGTCTTAAATCGCCTCTACAATGCCGCTGAGTTTGTTGATGCTCCGTCTTACAAAAACCTCATGCGCTGGGCGGAAGCGATTGATGCTCGGCCAGCCGTGCAACGCGGACGCATGGTGAACCGTACCTGGGGTCCACCAGAAGAACAGCTCCACGAGCGGCACGCGGCCAGCGATTTCGAGACTCGCACTCAGGATAAGCTCAAGGCTGCGGGCTAGAGGCAATCTGAAACCAGGCTAATCAGTCCAGCCCAAGCCAGATGGCTTAGGCTATAGCTGGACTTCTTTACTATTGCATTTGATAGTTTGTTGAAACATTGAGTTAAAGCTTGACATCACATGTATGCTGAGCGGCATATGTGTTTGGCAGCAGAACATCATTTGTGTTTTGAAAAGTTTCCCTGAGATGTTGAAAGGCTTGAGGGGTAAGCCAATGAGGCAGATAGTCGCGGGCGATATCATACTATGAAGGGAGAAGTTTTAAGGCGTCTATTTAGGGCTGTTGCTAGTGATGATTCACAAGCAGTACAAAGCATGCTATCCGTCGTTATCGAAGAAGAGCGTAAGTTAGGCCATACGAAATTAGCTAACCAACTTGATGCCATCCTTCAAAAAAAAGCACGTCTTCCAACATCAGAGCAACTACCTTTAATTTCTAAACCCGAGCCTTCTTTATACGGTTCTAGAAGTGCTCTACAGAAATTGACTGCGGCACAGCCCGTACAAATCCTGTCGAGCAACCGTCGTTTTAACCATCCGTTCATCGTGACGATCCCCCGAGATCGCCTGCTACATCACATGGTCTTGTCCGATGCCGTTGAAGAGCGCTTCTGCCTCATTGAACGCGAGTATGCGGCCCGCGATCGGTTGGCCCACTACGGCCTGAAATATCGCCAAAAGATTCTGCTGTATGGTTCTCCAGGCTGCGGCAAAACGATGGGAGCCGAGCGCATCGCCTGGAATACCGGACTGCCTCTAGTCAAGGTACGCTTTGACGCGATGGTGTCCTCCTATTTAAGCGAAACCGCCACCAACCTCCGAGAAGTCTTTGAGACTGCTGCTGCCAGTCCCTGCTTACTGTTTATCGATGAGTGCGATGCCCTCGCCAAGTCCCGCGAAGACGCTCAGGAAGTCGGCGAAATCAAGCGAGTGGTCAACACCTTCCTGCAGTTGCTGGATGAGTATGAGTTGTCGAACGGCCTGCTCATCGCCGCCACCAACTTGACCAAGTTTTTGGATGAGGCGGTCTGGCGACGGTTTGACGACGTGATCGAAGTCCCCAAACCAACCGACCTCGAAATTCGCACCATTTTGAAGCAGACTTTAGCCTCCGTCGAAGTGGGCTCAGTAGATTGGGATGCGATCGTGCAAAAGCTAAACGGTTTTTCCGCTGCTCAAATTGTGAAGATTGCACAGAATGCTGCGAAACGCGCCATCTTAGATCGGGAAGACTTGGTTATCCAAGAGCATTTGGAAGCTTCCATTCAAGACGTCATAGTCTCTCATGCCGGATAACGCCTCACACTTTCCTCATTTACCACTTCGATTAGCCAATCAAGGAATTGCTGCCTCACCAAGAGTAGTCAGGCAGGCTTCCCAAAGAACTGCCGCTAATAAAGGAGATGCTGGAGGGCATGGCCGCAAGCTCAGTTCTTCAGTCGATTTGATTACGACCAACTGGCAAGAAGAGCAAAGGCAGCGCAAAGAAGAAGACAAGCCCGATCTCCCCGATGCCGTTTCCTTCATCCTTCAGGTTGATCCTGCTGCCTTCGACGCTGATAACCTCAAAAGCTTCGGCATTGAAGTCGTTGCTGACTTAGAAGAAGGTTATATTATTGGCGCTTCAGCAGACACCGAACTGTCGGAACTCAGGAAGAAGATCGAAAAATTCATTAATTCTGAGTGGGGTGGCGGCAAGGTTCCTGAAATCTGGGAACTCCTGGAAGGAACTCAGCGACCAGAGTTTATTCTTTCTGAAAGGCTTAGAGCTGAGTGGAATCAAATAACCGATGAACAGGAATACATTGTTGATGTTGGTATCTCCTGTATCGATATTCGAGACCAGTATTCCCGGTGTCCAAAACGTAAGGAATCTGAGCCAGACGAAAAGTTTCAAGAGCGTGTCGAACGGTGGCTGGATAAGCACAACCTAACTTTTCAAGAATGGGATGATCTCTATTCTGAACGTTTTGACCAACTTGAGGCTGTTGTCCGCGAGTATAACGGGACAATTCTACAAAACGCTATGGGCAATGAAGTAGGTGTTTCACGTTTGCCTGATAGCTTCTCCTGCCGCGTCCGTATTTCTGGTATGGGGCTGAAAGATCTTGTTCTCAATTTCCCCTACATCTTTGATGTGTGTGAGTACGAGGACATTGACCTTCCCCCAGTCGATCCAGATGCTGATGGGGATGATCGAGATGGCTTTGAGCTGGAGCCACCAGAGCCTAATGCGCCTAAGGTTTGCATCATTGATAGCGGTATCCAAGAACGCCATCCTCTGCTCAGAGGAGTGATTGACGAGCTTAAGTCGAGATCCTGGGTGCCTGGAGAACTCGATCAGACGGCAGACTATGTCTCCAACGGCGGACACGGCACTAGAGTTGCCGGAGCCGTTATTTACCCACGCGAGGTGCCACGGACAGGACAACTTCAGCCTCTTTGTTGGCTTCAAAACGCGAGAATTCTGGATCGCGGCAACCACCTTCCTAGAAATATCTTTCCTCCGGAGGTGCTGGAAGGAATTGTTGATTTCTATCTTGGGCGTACGAAAACTCGTCTATTCAACCACTCAATTACAACCATTACCCCCTGCCGAACCCAGTTCATGACCGCCTGGGCCGCTGCTATCGACAAGCTCACGTGGAACATGGGGGGAGACCTGCTCTTTATCGTGGCAGCCGGAAATCTTAGTACGAGAGCCAGCTTTCCCACTCGTCCAGCGATCGCTAGCCACCTAGACGCAGGTAGGAACTATCCAGACTACTTGCTCTCTGCCTCTGTGAGAATCGCCAGCCCCGGACAAAGTTTTCAAGCGCTAACGGTCGGTTCCATTGCCCATGCCACCTATGACTTGCCACCCCTGCGATCGCTCGCAGACACCGACTGCCCTTCCGCCTTCTCCTGCACAGGTTTGGGGATCTGGAACACTATCAAACCCGAAGTGGTTGAGTATGGCGGTGACTACGTCGTTGACTCCAGCACTCCACCTAATTTCACCACTCCGGAACCCGTCTGCCCTGAATTAGTGCGCTCTACCCGAGATGGCGGCCCGGTTGTTAGCCGGAATACCGTCGGCACATCATTTGCAGCCCCTAAAGTTACCCACATCGCGGCTGCCTTGGCCGCCGTCTACCCAGAAGCAAGCGCTCTACTCTACCGCGCTCTGATTGTTCAGTCAGCCCGCTTACCTGCCTGGACCCAAGAATCCGATGAGAAGCTTTATCACGGTGTTCGGACGATGGGCTATGGCATTCCCGACCTCGACCGAGCCTTAGGCAATTCTCCTAGCCGTATTACCCTCACGACTCCGAGCAGCGAGTTCATCAAAGCCCGACAAGCCAAGGTCTATCAGGTTCAAATACCCGAATTTCTGCTCAGGGAAGGCGAAGGCTACGATATCCGCATCGAAATCACCCTCTCCTACGTTGCTGAGCCCCGCCGCACTCGCCGCGATCGCCGGAAGTACCTCTCAACCTGGCTCGATTGGCAGTGCAGCAAAAGAGGGCAAGATCCAGATGTATTTTTGGATAAAGTTCTCAAGGAATATGATCAAGCTTCCCCAGACGCCGATAAGGGAGAAGGCGGTTTTGCCTGGACTTTAGGGAAAAGGCGAGCTAGAAGACGCGACGATGGCACAGTTCCCTCACAGGGGATTGATGGCATTGTCAAAGAGGTTTCCAGAAACGCAGGAACCCTTCAGAAGGATTGGGCGATCGTCAAATCTTATAACCTTCGTGAGGGCTTCTGTATTGCCGTAGTCGGCCATGAAGGTTGGAACAAGGATTCAGAGACTACCGTACCCTACTCTTTGGTCGTCAGCTTTGAGGCGGTCAATTCAGAAATTTCTATCTATGAATCCTTTGCACAAGTTCAACAACCATTGAAAGTGCAACAGCAACAAAAAGTGAATCTGCCAGTTTTTTAAGATATTGCTGAGTGCCCTCTATCTGAAATGTTGACGAGGTTCTGAACCTCGATCGCCACCTCAGGAAACGCGACCGGGTGAATAATGCCGCTACTCACTGTGTCTTGTTTGGCAAAATCATTGTTCTGGCGATCGCTAAACATTGTCGAGGATTCATGCACGATGACAGAGTGGCGCACAGTTGCAGGGACGATCGCCGAGGGGTATCGGGTGGCTTCTGGATTGACTGACAGTAGTCCTTATCCCGAGGGCACGCTGGCGATGCAATTGCCGTATTTTTTAGAGCGGGGCTTCGATTTACGGCCCTACTTTCTGGGCACGCTGAATGTGGCGATCTCCCCTCATCAATACCGGCTGGTCAATCCGACCATTACTCTGGAACAGGTGCCGTGGACAGCAGCGCACGCGCCAGAGACGTTTTCCTTTGCTCACTGTCGCCTGACATGGCAAGATCATACCGAAGCAGGCTGGATCTACTATCCCCATCCGGAAACGAAGCCGATGCATTTTCAAAAACCAGATCGGGTGGAGGTACTGATGCCCAAAATTACCGGTATTCAATACGGCGATCGCGTGCAGTTAGCCATGCTGACTGATGAAGTCCACATCGATTGACATCCCCTCTCGTGTTGTGGCGCTGGCCTGGTTGGGGGCGGTGGGTTGTAGAGTCTTCTGGTTGGGAGCTTGGCGAAGTGCTGGGGATCTGAGTCAGCCTACGGCTGGTGGCATTGGCGGGGCACAATTCTTACAGATAAATCATGTAGTCTTGGCTGAGATAAAGGGCACGCTCGGCATTGCGTCGCCGTTCGAGACCAGCGAGTTTTTGCCCCCCGGCAAACACCCACCGCAAAAACTCATCCGCTGCCCCGACAAAATCGCCCGCATTGTGCTTGCGCAATAGCGTCGAATCTTCCAGCGCTCCCACGCCAACATTGAAGGCAAAAGACACCATTGCCGAGAACTGATCGGCGGTGGTCGCGATCGCCAGTGCGGCATCAACGCCCCGCTCAAACACCTTTAAGTCTTGCTGCAAGATGCGTTCGGCTTCCGCTTCGGAAATCCGCAACCCTGGCGTCACCGTGGGCGGGCCAGCCATCGAGGTATGCCCATACCCGATCGTCCAAATGCCCACAGAATCTTGATAGGCGGTCAGTTCTAAACCTTCAAAGCTTTCGATAATCAACAGGCCATCATCGTTAATTTGACCCGTTGCCGTGGGCGGGGGAGCGGTCGATGCTGGGGGCGGTTCGGGATAGCCTGTTCCCAAAGAAAACACCATTGCCGTCGGCGCATCTGTCCGCATCATCCAGGCAGCCATCGCGACGACATCTAACACCTGCTCTTGGGGATTGTTCGAGGAAGGCGACTTGTCGATGCGATCGATCCAATAGCCACCATCCATCAGATAAATGGCCGCGTCGGTTGCTTTAATCCAGGTACCCATGATTAGTTCTCCGGTTTAGTAGCCATAATCCCAACGGGCGCGATAGCCGCGCATATCAATGTGGGTAAAAACGGTCGAACTCGCCAAGCCGCCGCGACTGCCCCACCATGGGTCTAAATCGGCATACACATCGTAGGGATGGATGCCTGGGATGACGAAATCGACGGCATCACCGGTGATGTGGCGAGACTGCGACGCGCCCCCAATGGCGGCGTTGGTGGCCGGGTCACGATACCAAGAGTTGATTTGCATCGGTTGGTTATAGCGCCGTCGAATGTCTTCCAGCACGCTGGCGATTTCTAAAATGTTGTAGACGACGCCCGCACTGGCGGGGCGACGATAGAACCCGGTAGCAGGTTCAACATGCAGAGCTTCGCCCCAGGTGAAATTGCCGCGATCGCCATATTGCGTTTCTCGATAGATGGGGTCGTTGGCATAGTAAGTTCCGGCGAAGCCAGGAAACTGCAGGGGAATGCCGCGATCGCCAGACTCGGGGAGGACTTTACGGGGCGGCTCATCCGCCGGACGATTACCAATTTCGGTGCCGCTGATCGTCACATCGGGCACAAAGCAATACCAGGTATTGCGGCTTTGGGCCCCGAGAAACGCCCCCTGCAAGGAGACCCGCACATGCAAGTTGGCGGGCTGCGCGTAGGAACTTACCAAGAACACCGTTTTATTTTTGATAAAAACCTTATCGTCGTCCGCCAGTTCAACCGACTGCACGGGCCGATGCTTGAACAACGTATCGCTGACCACCTGCAGCGTCTGGCGCTGGCCTTGAATCTTGATGTCGGGCGCAAACGCATACCAAACGGCCGTTTTTTCAGCGCCTAATGTCGCATCAGCGAGTTCGACTTTGGTGTGGTTGCCCGCAGCCGGCGTAAACGAGAGCAGCTTGAACTGGCTGCCATTTTTGACAAACTGCTTAGCGGCGGGAGGCAAGTCGATCGACAGCTTCGGCTCTTGCTTAAACAGCGTGTCGCTGACCACGGTCAGGGTGGTATCGGTTAACAGCTCAATGCCAGGAGCAAACACGTACCAGCTAGTGGTTTGGCGATCGCCCAGCGTCGGCGTCAACAGTTCCACTAGCCAATGGTTGCTGCCCACATCGGTGTAGTACTCAATATCAAAAACAGTGCCGCTTTCGACCAGCACCTTTTCTTTATCGGTGAGCTGGCTAGAGTCTTTCAGCGATAGCTTAAAAAAGGTATCGATCAGGGTGCGGATCTGCATGCCGCCGTGACTGGATGGAATCGATTTGTCGCCTCCGGGGCGCTCGGGGACAACCGGTAAAGGCTCAGGCGGCACCGGTGTTTCAGGCTCAGACGGGGCCACAAACGGGGGCGGCACGGATACTGACGATTCGTCGTCAAGCGGCTGGGGTTCGGGGGCGTCAATGCCCACAGAAACCGTCATGCGTTGGGGCTTATCGTCCCGCTGAAACCAGGCTTTCAACGCTTCAATATTGGCGACCTGCTCTTTTGGGTTGGTCAAAGACGGGCGCTTGAGCACTGCATCGATGTATTGTCCACCGTCCATTAAATAAACGGCTTGGTCGGTTTCCTTGATCCAGGTGCCCATGATGGTCGTCTCCTCGCTCTGGCTGTCTCACGCGATCGCGGCAGAGCGCTTGAGCCATCGGGCGCAACTGAACGACTGGCGGTTGATGAGACTGTCCTATTATGTCGTCGCCGGGCCAAAGCAGAACCTTTCCGGATGAATTATCTGAAAATTCTCATAGTTAGGGGCAATTTTGCCCGGTTTTTGCCCCGGTGAGACCTGGCAGCCGCCAGTCTCAGACCGGCTTTATTCAGTTCCCAAGCTCCGTTCTGACCGTCGGAGCAGTAGACACAACTGACGTCTGGGGAATGATTCCACCTCTGTCGTGGTGGTCTGGCGACTGGTACAGCAGTCGCCAATCCGGTGAGGACAAGACTGCGGAGCCACTGTGCTGATGCGCTAGGGCTCAGAGTGCTCCTCGGTGTCCTAAGCAAAGGGGCCAGCGCCATATCTCGGCTCTAGCAGCGGTTATCCAAGAGTTGGCACCAGGCTGGTCGGGCCGCCTGGCTGTCCTGGTGAATCGATACGCCAAAACCTCACCACCCAGCGGTTGGCGTTAATGGACGACGCGACTTACACAACGGCAATGCATTCAATCTCGACTCGCACATCTTTGGGTAGGCGGGCAACTTCGACACAGGCCCGCGCCGGGGCACTGGCTTCATCAAAATATTTGGCATAGACGGCGTTCATGGCCGCAAAGTCATTCATATCTTTGAGAAAGACCGACGTTTTCACCACGGAGGCTAGGGTTGCGCCTCCCGCTTGTAGAATCGCGATCAGGTTTGCGATCGCCTGCTCGGTTTGAGCCGCGATATCATCCCCGCCGACCAGCTGCCCAGTTTGCGGATCAAGGGGAATTTGCCCGGCGACAAACATCATTGCCCCGGTGGCGACGATCGCCTGGTTGTAGGGGCCAACGGGCGCGGGGGCCTGATCGGTTTGAATAATTTGGCGATTCATAAAAGGGGTGCGTGATGGGGCGGGCATGAGTGACTTGCCAAACAGCATCTTACCGTAGCCCGACAACGGCTTGAGCGATCGCTGATGGGGGCGCTGGGTGAGCCTTCGGCCCAGAGTGAGTGGGGCCTTAAACCGTCGCCAAGTCACTGACGGCTGACACTGCTACGGCTGGTGATGGCAATAGTGGAGCGGCCACGGCCTCTGGGGTCTCAGCAATCCCTCCGCTCGCCGACTCTAGGTCCACCGGCGCAATGTCTATCGCCGCCTGACTCACGGTTGCCGTTGCAACATTGTCTGACGCTAGCTCACTCACTGGCAGGTCCGGTGCTGGCGCTGTCGGCAAGGCCGGGGCCACCGGCTCAGGGGCAAAGGCCACCAGGATGTCATCGTCTGGGGTGCCCACACTAAAGGTATTGACCGTCGCGTAGGGGGTGCCGGTCAGCGGATCAATCGCTACGTCTCTGAAGCTACTGGCCGGATACCCCAAAGATTCGACCGCAATGATTTGGTCTAAGTTGGCGCTGATGCCCACTAAAGCTCCTTCGCCGTGGATGCCGAAGGCTTCCGTGCCGACCGAATTAGTGGCGATGTAAAAATTACCCGCTGCGTCCGTCGTCAAGCCCTGACTATGGAGATCAATGCCGTCAAAAATGACCGGCACCTCTTCAGGGCTGAAGCCGTCGTTGACATTCATATCCGCCCCAAAAGCCACCATTACATCCAGTGGCTGCAATTCTGTGGCGATCGGATCCGGCGTGGCGATCGGCAGCGTCGTCAACGCAATGCCTTGGTCATTAACGGCAATTCCCCGCGACCGGCGTGGCGATTGTGATGCTGTGGGTAATGTTTCTGCACTAGACGCCAGAATCACCTTGGCTTCGGTGAAACCCACCCCCACCTCAAGCTCCAAGCGCGTTACAAAGGGCGTGGTCTGCCCTTCGGCATAGCCGGTGACAAAGAACTGTACGGTGTCTTCGTCAACCACGCGCACGTCAATATCGCCAAAGGCGGCCAGCTGCGGCTGAATTAGCCCGCCAAAATCACTCACCTCGCCGGTAGCCACGTCATAAATCGCCGACGTGTCAAACGCAAACCGAGAAATATCGATCGCACCAATGGGGTCGAGCGTATCTGGATTCAACAGCGCTAGGCCACCGTTGGGCGCAAACAGCACGAGGCTATCCAATTCTGGTAAAAAATCTAACCGGGGACTGGCAAACGTCGCCCCCGTGAGGGAGAGCTGATTGACGACGGCCCCGTTGCGATCGAGTTTGATAATGGTCGGGTCAGTATCGGGAGACCCCGGTAACGAAGCGGGCGGTCGCAGTGTGCTGAGATAAAGATTGCCTTCCGGATCAAAGGCCACACCCTCGGGAGAGGTCAGGGTGTCGAAAATCAGATCTGGCATGGTAAATACATCCGTAAAATCGATGTCTATTCTGGATGTTAGTCGGTTTCCTTCAGCGATCACACCGTAGGGCAGGCATCCTCTGATACCGGCTGCTACTGCGGCGATCAGGAGAAAAATAGAGTAAGCGCGATCGCGCCTAATCCGTCAAAATCGCCCGAAATCGTCTATTTTTGATGGATGTTTGCCGATACATCCCCTCGACCAAAAGCCGATGCCTGGCAGCGTTACTGTTGAGTCTTACTCACGTCCCCCGTCCAAATCAAGCAAAATCGAGCACTCCAACGACGCCATTTCCGCTGCCGCCTCGGTTCTCGTACATGCGTTCGGCTCTGTCCATTAGCCTGTAACATTCCCACTCATTCCTTTTGCCCTAATTTCCATCTCGTCCTATGGTGAAGGGGCTAAAACCCATCACCATCAAACGTTTAGAAACATGAACAGCGCCACGTTAAGACGGCATCTGAGCCACAGCCTCACCCTTGGCCTCAGTCTGTCCCTTTTGGCCGCCTGTGACGGCAATCAGCAATCGACCGACGACCCCGGTGCAGCGGGCGCTGGCAGCGTCACCGTGTTAGGCGTTGTCGTGGGCGAACAGCAAGAAAAACTCGAAGCCGCCTTTGCCGCCTTTGAAGCTGAAACCGGCATCGACGTCATTTACGAAGGCACCGATGCCTTTGCCACGCTGCTGCCCGTGCGCGTGGAATCAGGGGACGCTCCTGATTTGGCCATGTTTCCCCAGCCAGGGCTGATGGCTGACTTCGCTGCCTCCGGCCAGCTCATCCCCATCACCAACTTTATGGACATGAGCACCCTAGAAGCTGCCTATCCTGAAGATTGGCTCACCCTGGGTAGCGTCGATGGCGAGTTGTATGGCGTCTGGTTTCGGGCGTCGGTCAAAAGCTTGGTTTGGTATAACCCCCAAGCCTTTGAAGCCCAAGGCTACAGCCTCCCCACCACGTGGGACGAGATGATCGCCCTGAGCGACCAGATTGTGGCAGACGGCGCGACGCCTTGGTGCTTAGGCATGGAAAGTGGCGATGCCACTGGCTGGGTCGGCACCGACTGGGTGGAAGACATTATGCTGCGTACCGCTGGGCCAGAGGTCTATGACCAGTGGATTACCCATGACATCGCCTTTGATGCCCCCCCGGTGCAAACAGCCTTTGAACAATTTGGCGACATTGTACTGAATCCTGACTACGTTTCGGGGGGCACCGTGGGGGCCATTAGCACGCCCTTTGGCGACTCAATTTTAGGGCTGTTTGGCGACTCACCCCGCTGTTATCTGCATCGTCAGGCTAATTTCATTGCCAGCTTCTTACCCGAAGAAGCTGTGCCAGGTGAAACGATCGCGGTCTTTCCGCTGCCAGGTATCAATGCTGAATTTGGCACCCCGGTATTAGTATCGGGTGACGTTTTTGGCATGTTTAATGACACGCCAGAAGCTCAGGCCCTGATGGAATATCTGACGACCCCGACGGCCCACGAAGCCTGGGCCGCCCTAGGCGGCTTCATCTCACCGCACAATGACGTGGGGTTAGACGTGTACCCCGATGAGGTCGCCCGGCAGCAGGCGGAGATTTTGGCCAATGCGGAGATTGTGCGCTTCGACGCGTCAGATATGATGCCTGGTGTCGTGGGTACAGGCACATTCTGGAGCGGCATTGTGGACTATGTTGGCGGTGAAGATGTTGAGAGCGTGCTCGCTGATATTGAGTCGAGCTGGCCTGAATAACGTCAATTCGGGTTAAGCCAAAACCTGTTTCTTTCCCCTCTGGGGAGGGGTTAAGGGGGTGGGTTGAATCATTCTCAGCGGCAGAATCGACACCCACCCCGCCTTTGGCACCCCTCCCCGGAGG